>NZ_JBFBFJ010000003.1:0-319100 GCF_040684155.1 Nocardioides sp. NPDC092400
ACCTATTGCCACTGCTTTCCAGCGTTGGGCCCTCCCCAACACCCCCGGGCCCCGGCGGGGGCCCGCTGCGGGGGGCGGGCGGGGCGGCCGCCACCCCCCCCCCGCCCGGCCCGCACGTCAGGCCGGGCGCGCCCCGGCGCCGGCGAGCACGAAGTCGACGATGCCCGCGACCTGCGCCCGCAGGTCGTCGTCGCCGAGCGCGCGCTCGTCGCCGGAGACCAGGAGCCGGTTCATGGTGACCGCGCCGTAGAGGCACAGCACGAGGGTCCTCGCCGGCAGGTCCGCCGGGACCTCGCCGCGGTCGACGGCCCGTCGCAGGATCGGCAGGACGGCGTCGGTGTGGTGGCGGGCGACCTTCTCGGTGAACGTGCCGAGCGAGGACGGCGCGCCTGCGGCGTCGACCGCCATGCGCACGGTCGCCCAGCCGGCGGGGTCGAGGTAGTGGCGGAAGAGGTTCGTCGCGAGCGCCTCGAGGTCGCCCCGGAGGGTGCCGGTGTCGACGTCCTCGATGCCGGCGGCGCGCACCTCGACCGCGTCGAGCAGCAGGGCGTCCTTGTCGCGCCAGCGCAGGTAGACAGTGGACTTGCCGACGCCCGCCCGTCGCGCGACGGCGTCCATCGTGAAGCCGGCCCAGCCGCGCTCGCCGTACTCCTCCAGCGCGGCCTCCAGGATCCGCGCCTCCGCCCCGGGCGTGCGGGGGCGGCCGCGGGTGCGGCGCGGCGCGGGCTGGGGGGACGCCATGCGAACGATTGAACCACCCAGCGGCCGACTAGGTTGTCGACATGTCTGTCGGCACCGGTGACCGCGGCGCCGCGTGGTCCGCGCGGAACACGCACCACTGGGACGAGTGGCCGCTCACCGACCTCGTCGCCGCCAAGGGCGACCAGCGGGTCAGCCTCGTCGTGCCCGCCCGGAACGAGGCCGGCACCGTCGGCGACGTCGTCACGCGCGTCCGCGAGGCCCTCGTGGAGACGGTCGCGCTGGTCGACGAGGTCGTGGTGATCGACTCCGACTCGACCGACGCGACGTACGACGTGGCGACCGGTGCCGGTGCGGTCGTGCACCGCTCGGCCGAGGTGCGCCCCGAGCTGGGCTCGCGGCCGGGCAAGGGCGAGGCGATGTGGAAGTCGCTCTTCGTCACCACCGGCGACGTGCTGGTCTTCATGGACGCCGACCTCCTCGACTGGGACACCCACTTCGTCCCCGGCCTCCTCGGGCCGCTGCTGACCCGGCCGGAGGTCGCGCTGGTCAAGGGCTTCTACGAGCGGCCGGGCGCGGAGGGGCCGTACGACGGCGGTCGGGTCACCGAGCTGGTCGCCCGCCCGCTGATCGCGCTCGAGCACCCCGAGCTCGCCGGTCTCGTGCAGCCACTGGCGGGGGAGTGGGCGGTGCGGCGGTCGCTGTTCGAGGCGCTGTCGGTGCCCACCGGGTACGCCGTGGAGCTCGCGGCGCTCGTCGACACCACCGCGCTGCTCGGCGTCGACGCGATCGCGCAGGTCGACCTCGGGCGGCGGGACCACTCGCACCAGCCGCTGCTCGACCTCGGCGCGATGGCGACGCAGATCATCGCGGCGATGACGGCGCGCAGGTCGTCCGCCGGGCTCCCGGGCTCGCCGTCCGGCGAGCCCGAGCCGGTCGTGCTGCGGCAGTACCGGCCCGGACCGGACGGCGTCGCACCGTACGACCGCCGGGTGCTCGTCTCCGAGCGGCCGCCGGCGAGGTTCCTGGCATGACCTTGAGGCTCGGTCGGCACGAGTTCGCCGACGACGCGACGATCATGATGGCGATCGTCAACCGCACGCCCGACTCGTTCTACGACAAGGGCGCCACCTGGGCGGAGGACAAGGCGTTCGACCGGGTCGCGCAGGTGGTCGACGAGGGGGCCGAGATGGTCGACATCGGCGGCATCAAGGCCGCGCCCGGTGAGGAGATCGACGAGGTCGAGGAGAAGCGGCGGGTCGTCGACTTCGTCGCGCGGGTCCGCGCGGCGTACCCCTCCCTCGTCATCTCCGTCGACACCTGGCGCGCCTCTGTCGGCGAGGCGGTCTGCGAGGCGGGCGCCGACGTGCTCAACGACGCCTGGGGCGGGGCGGACCCCGCGCTGGTCGACGTCGCGGCCAAGCACGACGTCGCGCTGATCTGCACCCACACCGGCGGTGCGGTGCCGCGGACGCGGCCCTACCGGGTGGAGTACGACGACGTCGTCCGGTCCGCGATCGACGACACCGTGGCGTACGCCGAGCGCGCGCTCGCCGCAGGCGTCGCGCGGGAGTCGCTGGTGATCGACCCGGCGCACGACTTCGGCAAGAACACCTTCCACTCCCTCGAGATCACCCGCCGCCTCGACGAGATGGTCGCGACCGGCTGGCCGGTGCTGGTGTCGCTGTCGAACAAGGACTTCGTCGGCGAGTCGCTCGACCTCCCGGTCGGCGAGCGGCTGACCGGCACGCTCGCCGCGACCGCGGTCTGCGCGCTCGCCGGCGCCCGGATCTACCGCGTGCACGAGGTCGTCGAGACCCGGCAGGTGGTCGACATGGTCGACACGATCGCCGGACGGCGGCTCCCGGCGCGGGCGATCCGGGGGCTGCAGTGACGCGCGTCGTGCTGGTGCCGGGCGTCCTCGCGCTTCTGCCCGAGCACGCCTCCCAGGTCGATCCCGTCGCCGACCTGCGGGCAGCCGCGCTCGAGGCGGTGCGGTGGCTGGGCGACGACGTCGAGGTGGTCGCCGACCCGCAGGGTGAGCGGATCGCCCAGGCGCTCCTGGCAGCAGCGGGTGCTCGGCACGGCGCAGGGGCGTCGTACCTCGTGGTGGGCAACGGCTCGGCCCGGCGCAGCGAGAAGGCGCCGGGCTACCTGGACGAGCGCTCCTTCGCCTTCGACGACGCGCTCCGGGCTGCGCTGGCGGCTGGCGACCTGGGCGCCGTCGACTGCACGCTCGCCGAGGAGCTGTGGGCGTCGGTCGAGGGGATCCGGCGGGCGGCCGACGCGATCAGCGGTCCGGCGACCGTCGACTACGACGACGACCCGTACGGCGTGCAGTACTGGGTGATGCGGTGGGGCTCGTGAGGGTCCTGCTCGGTCCGCGGAGCGGCGACCTCGCCGACCTGTACGCCGTACCCCGGCGACCGTGGCTGCGGGTCAACATGGTCAGCACCCTCGACGGCTCGGCCACCGGCCCCGACGGCCGGAGCGGGTCGGTCAACAACGCCGCCGACCACCGGGTCTTCCGGACGCTGCGCTCGCTCGCGGACGCGATCGTGGTCGGTGCCGGGACCGCGCGCACCGAGGGGTACGGCCCCGCCGACGTGCCGGTCGTGCTCGTCTCGCGGCGGGCCGACGTGCCGGAGGGGTTGCGCGGTCACGAGGCCGGTCGGGTCCTGGTGGCGACCTGGGCGACCGCCGACCGTCTCGACGAGGCGCGTGACCTGCTCGGCGACGAGCACGTGCTCGTCCTGGGTGACGACGCGGTCGACCTGGCCGCCCTCAAGGAGGCGCTGGTCGCCCGTGGTTGGACCAGCCTGCTCTCGGAGGGCGGGCCGCACCTGCTGCGCGACCTGCTCGCCGCGGGCCTGGTCGACGAGGTCTGCGCGACCGTGGTGCCGCAACTGGTCGCCTCGGACGGCCCCCGGATCACCGCCGGCCCGCCCGTCGACGTGCCGCTGTCCCTCGAGCTGCTGCTCGAGGAGGACGGGACGCTGCTGGGCCGCTGGCTCGTCGACCGGCGCGGCTAACAACAGACGGTCCATGCCTTTACCGTCCGGCGGGTCACCGGTTCGGCACCTTCTTCCTCGACAGCTGCGGCCCGGCGACTGACAAGTACGAGCCCGGCATGGCTCCGACCAGGCGGCGGTCGTTGCTACCGCGCAACGCCAGGCCCTCGTGTTCATCGAGTCTTACCCTCGCCAGGGCACGGAGGCGACTGACGACGCCAGGCTCGATAGGGCTCTGGCGGACGCGACGACTCGTGGAGCCAGACCCTCATCTTAGGCCCAACCTCCTACTTGTTCACCGCGCAGCACGACTCCACCATCAACTCGATGGTGCTTCAGGGAGTTGTAACGCCACCGTGCTGAATATCGACACCTGCGTGACTGCCTGCAATGTGACCGGCACCTATACCGTGTTGCCCGACCTTCGGGTCGAGTGCACAACCGTCGCGCGCATGGTCGTCCCCGTGATCTTCAATGACACGGCACAGGAAACAATCGGCCACTGCTACTTCCGAGGGCTCGAGACTCTCGATTCTCCAGGGTCTACTACAAGTCCGTCATGAGCGCCGCAAGCATAGGCATCATTGACCGCAGCACGTTTAGCCCATTCCTGCATCCGGGTCGAGATTTGGGACGTGCGGGTCAGCAACATTACATTTGGGCGATGAGCTGAGACTACGCCATCGGCGTATCCAAGGGCGCAGGCAACGGCTTCCTCGACAGTGTGAGCATCGTCCCTCCGCTCAAGTCCAACCCGGCCGGTTGCGCGGGGCTCTACTTCGATAGCGCCAGCGGCTACGCCGGAACCTGGGGCGGATTCATCTACCTCGACGGCAACCGGTCTCTCTGTTCGCTAGGGCATTCCGATCGGACCCAACTGGTCCAACGTCGACCTGAAGGTCAAGGCCACAAGATGGGCTCCGACTGCGTGGTAATTGACTCCGCCTAAAACATCATTATCGACTACCACGGCGAGAACAACTCTCAGACCCAGGACGGCAAGAGTCGCGGCAAGCGGTCGGTTTATCGCGCAGTAAGGTCCGTGGCAGTGGCGTCGGGCGACACTGGGAAGACCATTGCGCTCGCCCCCCTTCCCGATGGCCTACCGCCGTCGACCTCGCAGATCGAGTTCGATGGAGAGCGCCGGCCGGACGCTCCAGCCGTACCGGACTACGCACACGAACTACAACCACATATCCGTCGCCGTCGCGTCGGCCCTACGGCCGCGGGCACGCTGCACTGGCGAGCCAACCTCGAATGATGGACGGCCAATGGCCGTCCCATGTCGCAGGAGCAGATACCAGACGTAGACGATCCACACGAGCTCGATCCTCACGATGAGGCTCTCGCTCGCGCAGTACGTCGCTGCGGCTATGAGGAACGCCACCTCGCCGTACAGACGCCTCTCCATCAGCCTGTAGATCGCTCGCCAGAAGAGCGCTAGGAATACAGCCAACATGACCAAACCGCCACCGACCGCCAGGTGGATGTAGGAGTTGTCCACCGGGTAGGCCGTCGCCTTGACGGGTGTACTCAATACGAAGTCGAACCATTCCCGATCTTCGAGGAACATTCGGTAGAACACGGGCCTATTGCTGAGTACCCGGTTGACCTCGTACCCCGTCAGGTAAGCCAGGATCGGCGTCGCCCCGACGAGCACGACTGGGACCGAGGCGTACACGATCGGGATCCGAACCCGAGGGACGATAACCAGCAGTCCGGCGAAGAGGAGCACGGTCAAGAAGCCGCCCCGCGCGTCAGTGGTTCTGAATAGTTGATAGGACAGCGCCAGAACGGCGCCTAGAGTGAGAGCAAAGCGCTGGCGCGACCAGTATCTGTAGGCGTACAGCAACGACAACATGCAGGCGCCGGCGACGATGTTAAAGAAGAACGGCACGCCCTTCGTTCCGTAAGCCTGTCGCTCGCGGATGATGCGCCCGGCCTTCTCCAGGACGATCTCCTGGTTCACGGTGGCCCCAGTCCACAGAAGCAGGAAGATCAGACCCAACGCCGCCACGGCCGCGACGGCCGCGTATTTGAGCACCGTCCTCTCTGGGAGCAGGCACAGCAGCAATGCGAGGATGAGCGCGAACACAATCGACAACTGGTCAGGGTTCTGGCGAAGTACGAGCAGACTCATCGACGCCAGCAGCAGCCCCGTTAGCCACTGCGGCACGTAGACATTGCGGGCAAGGAGGGCGACGAGTACGACCATCAGGACGGCTCCACGGACCCCCTGCTTCAGCGCCTCGTTGTCAGCCGCCACGGTCTGGATCAGCACCGAGTTGACCGCCAGCGCCACAAGGGCGATTGCAGCCACAAGGCGTGGCGGGCGACGCCTCGCGACAGTCGCCGTCAGCCTCGCGTTGGCTGTGGTCGCCGTCATGCGGTCTTATCGGCGGGTCGGGTGAACACGAAGACCTCCCGGAACTCGCCGTCGATCCCCCGCTTTCGCTCCTGCGGCAACTTGTGCACCGTCAGGTCGAGTCCAGCGTCAGATGCTCGGTCGAACAGGTCGGCTCCCCAATCGAGGGTGACCAATGAGGCGCCCCCGTTCACGGGGCTGCGGTGATACTGCGGCTCGAGGTTGTGCACCACGCCAGCGTCGGTCAGCGACGCGCGTTCCCGCGTGGCCGCCAACTGCGGGTACCACGGGAAAGTGGCGATGTGCGCCCCGCCCGGCTTGAGAACCCGGAAGATCTCAGCCAGCACCTTCTCGGGCTTGAACACGTGCTCCAGCACGTCCTGAGTTACCAGTAGATCGAACGTCTCGTCGGCGAACGTGAGCCTGGAGAGATCTTCGCAACGAACCCCGTTGACCTCCGCGCCGAGCGGAGTGTCGTCGAGGTACTGGGAGGAACTGTAACCGGGGGCCGCGGACAGCGCGCTGGAGGCGCCGCGTCTGCCCGGTGAGGACTCGTGGATGTCAAGGGCGCGCCAGTCGGAGCGGAACTGGGCCAACACCTCGAACAGGCATCGCTCTCGCGGGATCGACAAGCACCGAAGGCAGCGAAGGTCGTCGCGCGGCCATGGGCCCTTCTCGATGTAGACCGTCCGCGCGGATCCACGAGTCTCCTTGCAGATGGCGCAGGTGCCGGGCCAGGTGAGTAGTCGGCGAGGCGGCTTCACGCGGCCAGACAGCACGGCACGCATCAACATGCGCCGGAGCCTACGACAGGACGCTTTTCGGCGGGCCGCTGATCCGTCCACTCGGCCGGAAAAGCGTGGGTCGGCCACGCGCTCAAAAGACTCCGCCGGTGCCCACGGGTTCGGCGCTACTGGGCCGCTGGCTCGTCGACCGCGGCTGACGGGTCGACGACGGACACGAGGACGGCGTCGGCGTACGACAAGCGGACCTCGGCGAGGTACTCGACCAGCAGGTCGCGGGTGAGGTCGGCGGTTCCGACGACCACGAAGGTGTCCGCCTTGTCGCCGAGGTCGAGGGTGAGCTCGTAGGCGGTGCCGTCGGCCTTCTCGGGCACCAGCTCGAGGAGCGCCTCCTCGTCCTCGACGGCCGCGGGGTCCTCCGGCGCTGCCTCGGGGTCGACCAGGCAGGTCCAGTCGCGGTCGAGGGCGGCGGCGCACGGGTCCGGCTTCGGCTCGGGCTCCGGCTGCGGGGTCGGGCTCGGCGTGGGAGAGGGCGTCGGCGTGGGCGTCGGGTGGTTCGGCTGCGGCGGGGGCTGGGGAGACGGCTGCGGGGAGGGCTGGTGCTGCGGGGGCGACGGCTCGAAGTCGGACCCCGGGGACGGCACGTGGCCCGGGACCGGGGCGTCCTCGGCCTCCTTGACCGGCTCCCACGCGGCGTCGGGCTCGGGCGAGGCGACGGTCGAGGGGGCGCCGGAGGGCGCGCCGGTGTAGCTGGGCGCCGGGACGTAGGACGTCGTCGGCGGGATGTACGGCGGCGTGTACGACGAGGGGAACACCAGCTGCGGCGGAGCCCCGGCGACCGGGCTCTCACCGACGTCGGCGACGACCGGCGGCGGGTAGAGGCCCATCGACGGCGGCACGACGTCCGCGGGCGTTCCGAAGGTCGGGGCCTCGCCGGTGGCGGGCCACACGATCGTCGACGGGTCGGCGGCGGTGACCGCGGGCGACTGCCCGTCGGCGTACAGCAGGCCTCCACCGGCGCCCAGCGTGAGCGCGAGCGCGACGGCGATCCGAGACCTCATGGACCCACCGTACGTCGGGGCTCGCGAGCCTCGGCAGGGGTTTCCCGAGGGAACACCCAACGTTCATATCCCCAGAACCGGAACAGGGTCGCCAGTGCCACGCCGACCAGGTTCCCCGAGACGTTCTCGGCAACCGCCGAGGTCCAGTCGAAGACGTAGGTGCTGACCGCGAGCGGCACCAGGTTGACCACCAGCCCGGCGACGTTGACCAGGAAGAACAGGGTGTACGCCGTGGCGAGCTGCCGCCGCTCGCGCTGGTCGAAGACCCACAACCGGTTGCCGAGGAAGGCGAAGGTCGCCGAGACGACGAACGCCAGCGACTTCGACGTCAGCGGCCCGGTCTCGAGCAGCTGGCGGGCCAGGTTGTAGCAGGCGACGTCGATCAGGAACGCGAGCCCACCGACGAGCAGGAACCGCCAGGCCACCCGCCCGGTGACGCCGCCGGCGGCGGGGCGGTCGGAGGTGGTGGTGGGCGGCACGAGGGAGTCGGTACCCCCGACACGCCGCCGTGGAACACACGCGGCCCTCCGAGCGTTCAGCCCCGTCATGGCCCCCGACGACTCCCGCCGCGTGTCCTTGCTGCTCGGGCTGCTCTTCGGGCTCGCCGGGATGGGCTCCTCCTCCGCCGCGGTCGCACTGCCGCTCCTGGGCAGCGACCTCGGCGTCGAGGTGGGGATCGCGACGTGGTCGATCAGCCTGTACGCCTTGATGCTGGCGGTCACCACGGCGGTCTACGGCCGGATCTCCGACCTCGTCGGCGTGAAGCTGCCGCTGCTCGTGGGCGTCGGGCTGATGACCGCCGGCGCGCTGGTCGCGGCGTTCGCGCCGACGTACGGCGTGCACCTCGGCGGCCGCCTCTTCCAGGGCGCCGGCGCGGCCGCCGTGCCGACGCTGGGGGTCGCGGCGCTGAGCGCGCGGTACGACGGCGAGGTCAAGGGCCTCGCGCTGGGCCGGCTCGCGGGCATGGCCGCCGCGGTCTCCTGCCTCGGCCCGCTCGTGGGCGGTGTCGTCGAGCACGCCTTCGGCTGGCGGGCCGTGATGGCGCTGCCGATCCTGGGCCTGCTGGTCATCCCGTTCCTGTGGCGCGCGCTCACCGGCGAGGGCAGCGGCGCGAGCCTCGACGTCCTCGGCGCGGTGCTGGTGGCGGCGACGGCGGCCGGGTTGGTCCTGCTCGTCCAGTCGCCGTCCACCGGGCTGGTGGTCGCGCTCGTCGGCGTGCTGCTGATGGTGCTCGGCGTCCCGCTCGTCGCCTTGCGCGTGCGGCGCCGGCCGCACGGCTTCCTGCCGCTCGCGGTCGTCCGCAACGCGACCGTCGTGCGCAGCGCGGTGGCCGCCGCGGCTGTGCCGGCGGCGTGGTTCGGCCTGCTCGTCTCGGTGCCGGCCGTGCTGGTGCACGACGGCTGGCAGGCCTGGCAGGTCGGGTTGCTGCTGGTGCCGAGCGCGGTGATCGCGCTCTTCGTACCCCGCGTCGCCGGCCCGCTGCTCACCCGGATCGGCGGCCCCGCCGCGCTCGCCGTGGCCGGCGTCATCGCCTCGGTGGCGCTGGTGCTGGCCGCCGTCGGCACCGCGCTCGTCTCGCCGGTCGTGCTGGCCGTCGCCGTGGTCCTGGTGACGATGGGCTTCGGCCTCGGCCAGCCGGCGCTCACCGCGTCGGTCGGCGACGCCGTCGAGCTGGACGTGCGCGGCGTCGCCCTCGGCGTGGCGACCCTCCTCTTCCTCGTCGGCGGGTCGGTCGGCTCGGCGGTCGTCGGCGGGGTCGGCGACGCGCTCGGCGTGCCGGCGTCGCTCGGCATCCTCGCCGTGCTGCCGCTGCTCGGCCTGGTCGCGCTGGTGCCGGAGCTGCGGCGGTCGCCGGCGCTCGCCGTGGACTGAGCTGCGCGACTGACCCTCGCCGACTGAGCAGGGGTCAGGCCCTGCGCGGCTCACCGGGTCTCGACGACGGCTCGCCTGCTCGACCGGCGGGCGCTCAGCGCGCGAGCGGCTGGGGGAGGTCGAGGTCGCCCAGGGCGCGGATGAGGCGCTCGGCGACGTAGTCGTGGCCGTCCTGGCTGGCGCCGCCGCCGGGACTGCGGAGCGCGGGCCGGTCGGTCCTCCCGGCACCGGCCCAGCCGGCGCCGTACGGATCGACGACGTATCCGTCGTACTTCTCCGCCAGGTCCCGCACCGAGCCGGCCACGTCGTCAGGGAGCGGGGCGTCCTGGGTGAGGGTCCAGGGGACGACCTGGACGAGCACCGCTTCGGGGTACGCCGCGCGGAGCCGGCTGAGGTAGTCGTCCATGGCCGCTCGGAGGTTGATCGTGGAGACGATGCGCAGGTCGTTGCGCCCGGCGTCGACCACGACGATGTCGGGGTCCTCGACCCCGCGCTGGACCTGCGGGAGCCGGTCGAGCAGGGCGTCGCCGGTGGCGGCGTTCGCGAAGCCGGTGCCCTCGACCGCGTCGACCTCGCAGGTCCAGTCGAGCTCCTCCGCGGTCTGGCAGGCGTACCCGTCCTCCGGGGAGTCGGCGCCGACGCCCGCGGTGTATCCGTCACCGATCCACAGCGAGACCACCTCGTCCGCGGGCTCGGGCTCCGCCGTCGGCGAGGCGGACGGACGGGGCGAGGGCACGACGAGGGAGTCGCTCGCCTCCTCGACGGTGGCGTCCACTCGGTCGCGCCAGTCGAGGTAGGCCCAGGCGGTGCCGCCCACGACGACGAGCGCCAGCAGCACGACGAGCACGCCGGAGAACCTCGACCCCATGCGCCGAACCGTAGCGGCCCGCGAGGGCGGCTCTGCCACAGTTGGCCACGTGCAGGTGGGGATGACGCTGCCGGTGATGGAGCCGGACCTGTGGGCGCGCGGTGCCGCGGTGCTCGAGGAGTGGGCGCGCGCGGTCGACGCGGGGCCGTTCTCGACGCTGTGCTTCGGCGAGCGGATCGCCTTCGACAACCCCGAGACGCTGACCCTGCTCGGTGCGGTCGCGGCCTGGACCGGCCGCGTGCGGATCGCGACGACCGTGGTGGTCCCACAGCTGCACGACCCCGTCCTGCTCGCCAAGTCGCTCGCCACCGCCGACCAGCTCTGCGCCGGCCGGCTGACCGTCGGGCTGGGGGTCGGCGGGCGCGAGGAGGACTACCGCGCGGTCGGCGCCGACACCGGCACCCAGACAATGCGCGAGATGGCCGAGCGGGCGGGCGTGCTGCGGGCTGTGTGGAGCGGCGACACGGTCGCTGGAGCCACCCGCCGGGTCGGCCCGCCGCCCGTGCAGCCCGGCGGGCCGGAGCTGCTCGTCGGCACCATGGGCCCGCGGACGATCCGGTCGGCCGCGGCGTGGGCCGACGGCCTCGCCGGCGTGACCCTCGACGTCGACCCCGGCGGCGTACGACGCCTCTTCGACCTGGCGGAGTCCGCGTGGGCCGAGGCCGGCCGGGCGGCGCCGCGGCTGACGACGTCGTTCTGGTTCGCCCTCGACGACGGCGACGGCAGCTCCCGCGCGCAGGTGCACCGCCACCTGCGCCACTACATGAGCTGGCTGCCGCCGGACCTGGTCGACGCGATGGCGCCGACCACCGGGTTCGCGGGGACGCCGGCCCAGCTGCGGGAGGTGCTGCGGCGCTTCGAGGACGTGGGCACGCACGAGGTCCACCTCATCCCGACCGGCTCGGACGTCGCGCAGGTCGAGGCCGTCGCGGAGCTCCTCCCGTGAGCCAGCAGGACACCGGGGCCACCTGGGCCCGCGCCGCGATCCTCAGCGTGGGGTTCGTCGCGCTCCTGTGGGTCGTCGAGGTGCTCGACGCGGTCTGGAGCAGGGACCTCGACACGTACGGCGTGCGCCCCCGCGACGACGACGGACTGGTCGGCGTGGCGCTCGCGCCGGTGCTCCACGCCGGCTGGGACCACCTCTCGGGCAACACCGTGCCGGTGCTGGTGCTGGCGTTCCTCGTGCTGGTCGGCGGCACCGGCCGCGGGCTCGCCGCGACCGCGATCATCTGGCTGGTCGGCGGCATCGGGGTCTGGCTGACCGCGCCGACGTACTCCATCCACCTCGGCGCGAGCGTCCTGGTCTTCGGCTGGCTGGTCTACCTGATGGTGCGCGGGATCTTCACGCGCAGCGCCGGCGAGATCATCCTCGGCATGGTGCTGTTCCTCGCCTACGGCGGCCTGCTGCTCGGCGTGCTGCCCGGCCAGCCGGGCGTCTCCTGGCAGGGGCACCTCTTCGGCGCGGTCGGCGGCGCGCTGGCGGCGTACTGGGTGGACCGGCGTGCCCGCGCCTGACCTCGCCGCGCTCGACGCGGCCCTCGCCGATGCCGAGCGCGACCTCGCCGAGCAGCGCCGGCTCACCGCCCGGCTCGAGCGCGGGGAGGCCGCGGTCGCGGCGGCCGACGCCGAGGTCGTCGCCCGGCGCGCCCGGCTGGCCGACGAGAGCGCCGACGTGAGGCGCCTGGAGTCCTTCAGCCCCACCCGCATCTGGGCCGGGCTGCGGGGCAGCCGCGACGTCGACCTGGACCGTGAGCGGGCCGAGCAGCAGGCCGCGGAGTACGCCGTGGCGCAGGCCGAGGCGCGCCTCGCGCGGGCGCGGGACGAGGTAGGGGTGACCCGGGCCGCGCTCGACGCCGTCGGTGACGCGACGGCCCGGCGGCGCGAGGCGCTGGCCGGCAAGGAGGAGCACCTGCGGGCCACCGGCCACCCGTCGGTCCCCGAGCTCGACGAGATCGCCGGGCTCACCGGCGCCGGCCGCTCCGCCGTCGCCGAGCTGCAGGAGGCGGTGGCCGCGGCGGACCATGCGCTGGCCCGGCTCTCGGCCGCCGCCGAGCTGCTGTCCTCGGCGCGGAGCTGGTCGACGGCCGACACCTTCCTCGACGGCGGCCTGCTGACCGACATGGTGAAGTACGACCGGATGGACGCCGCCCAGCGCCTGCTGCACGACGCGGACCTCGCGCTGCGCGGGCTCGCGACCGAGCTCGCCGACGTCGGCATGACGGCCGTCGGGGGCATCGAGGTCACCTCGCTCACGCGGACCTTCGACGTGTGGTTCGACAACATCTTCAGCGACTGGTCGGTGCGCAACCGGATCACCGAGGCGGCCGACCGGGTGGCCTGGACGCTCCGCGCCGTCGCCGACGTGCGCGAGCAGCTGCTCGCCCGGTGGCGCACCGAGCACGCCGGGCTCGAGCGGCTCGCCGTACGACGCGAGGAGCTGCTGGCGCGCTAGCGGCCCTGGCCGACGGCGGCCAGCGCCGTGGCGAGCGCGCCCACCTGGTCCAACGGAGCGTCGTACCCGGGGAAGTAGGCGCACACCCGGTCGGCCACGTCCCCGAACCGTCGGCTGATCTCGGCCGCGCACTGCTCCGGCGAGCCGACCACCGCGAGGGTGTGGAGCATGTCGTCGGTGACCAGCTCCATCATCGAGGCGACGTCGCCGGTCTTGGAGAGCCGGTTGAGTTCGGGCTGCACGTCGGCCCAGCCCTCGACCTCGAGGACGGGGCGGTACGCCGGCGTGGAGCCGTAGAACGCCAGCAGGCCGCGGACGCCCAGCGACGCCGCGTGCAGCTCCTCGGGGGTCCGGCCCATCGCCACGATCGCCTGCGGGTGCACGCGGAACGTCGGCGAGGCGGGCGTGCCGAGCGCCGGCAGCGTCCGCTCGCGGAAGTGGCGGTGGCTGTGGAACGGCATCACCAGCAGCCCGTCGGCCACCTCGCCGGCGGTGCGGGTCATCAGCGGGCCGAGGGCGCCGAGGAGGACCGGCGGCGGGCCGTGGGGGTTCGGGCCGGGCACGAACGTCGGCGGCATCAGCGTGTGGCGGGTGTGCTCGCCGCGGAAGTCCAGGCGGGTGCCGTCCTGCCAGGAGGTGAGGATCGCCTTGACGGCCAGCACGATCTCGCGCATCCGGGCGGCCGGGGGCGACCACGTGGCGCCGTACCGGTTCTCGACGTGCGGCTTGACCTGCGAGCCCAGGCCGAGCCGGAACCGGCCGCCCGACATCAGCTGGAGGTCCCACGCCGTGTGCGCGAGGTGCATCGGGCTGCGCGGCATCGCGATCGCGACGTTCGTCATCAGGTCGGTGCGCACGACGCCGGCCGCCGCGGCGAGCGGCAGGAACACGTCGTGCGGGCCCTCGAACGTGAACAGCCCGGCCACCCCGGCGCCCACCAGCTCCTGCGCGCGGGCGGCCGCCCGGTCGGGGCGGGCGTCGAGCTGGACGTCGAGCAGCACCTGCGGAACGTAGCGGGCGGGTGGGGCCCGGGTCACCGCAATCGTTCAATTGAACGGTTGTGGTGGTGCGCAAGCGCTTGCGCACCACCACAACCCAACAATTGAACGATCGCGGCGGGCCCCCAGCCCCAGGACCGCAGCCCTCAGGCGGACTCGCGCCGCACGAGCGTGGGAGCGAGCAGCACCTGGTCGCGCGGCGTGGCGGGGTCGTCGAGCCGGGCGAGGAGGAGCCGGGTGGCGCGCTCGGCCAGCTCGCCGGCGGGGTTGACCACCGTGGTGAGCGGGGGAGTGCAGTGGTCGGCGCCGAGGTCGTCGTACCCCACCACCGCCACGTCGCCCGGCACCGACCGGCCGGCCGCGGCGAGCGCGCGCAGGGCGCCGCGGGCCATCAGGTCGGAGGCGACGACGAGCCCGTCGAGGTCGGGGTACGTCGCGAGCAGGCGCGCGCAGGCCGACTCGCCGCTGGCCTCGGTGAAGTCGCCGTGCTCGACCGGGCCGGCCGCGAGGCCGGCGTCGGAGAGGGCGCCGAGGTAGCCGACGAGCCGGTCCTGGCCGGCGGCCATGTCGGCCGGCCCGGCGACGTGGGCGGTCCGCCGGCGGCCGCGCTCGAGCAGCAGCTCGGTGGCCAGCCGGGCGCCGGCGACGTTGTCGGTGTCGACCCAGGGCACCCGGTCGGCGCCGACGATCGGCCGGCCGACGAACGCGCACGGCAGCGCGAGCCCGGCCAGGTGCTCGGCGAGGTGGTCGCTGCGGTGGTGGGAGACGACGATCGCGCCGTCGACGTGCCCGCCGCGCAGGTAGCGCAGGGTGCGGTCCTCCTCCTCGCCGGGCCGCGCGAGCAGCAGCACCAGCTGCAGGTCCCGCTCGGCCAGGACGCGGTTGACCGCGGTGAGGGTGCGCCCGAAGAACGGGTCGGAGAAGACGCGGTCGTCGGGCTCGGGGACCACCACCGCCACCGAGTCCGTACGTCGCGTGGCGAGCGTCCGGGCGGCCGGGTTCGCGACGTACCCGAGGCTGCGCACCGCCTCCTCGACGGCGACGCGCGCCCGGTCGCTGACCCGGCTGCTGCCGTTGATCGCGCGGGAGGCCGTGGCACGCGAGACACCCGCGAGGCGCGCGACCTGGTCGAGGGTCGGCGTCCCGGGGCTCTCCACGGCGGTCAACCTAGCGAGGATCAGCCCTGCGCGGACCCCAACCGGCCGGTCGCGGCGACGTCGCCGTAGAACCGGGCGGAGGTCTTGGGCGTGCGCACCTGGGTGTCGTAGTCGACGTGGACGATGCCGAACCGCTTGGTGTAGCCGAAGGCCCACTCGTAGTTGTCCAGCAGCGACCACTGGAAGAACCCGCGCACGTCGACACCGGCCTCCATCGCGGTGTGCAGCGCGCGCAGGTGCGCGTCGATGAACGCGACCCGCTCGGGGTCGTGGACCGAGCCGTCCGCGGCGACCTGGTCGTCGTAGGCGGCGCCGTTCTCGGTGATGTAGAGCGGCGGGGTGTCGTACTCCTCGTGCAGCCGCACCAGCAGGCGGGTCAGCCCCTCGGGCTGGACCTCCCAGTCCATGGCGGTGCGGGGGAGGCCGCGGCTGACGAAGATGACGTCGTCGCAGCCGACGTACGGCGTGCTGGTGGTGCGGCCGGTCTCGTTCTCGTTGCTCTTCAGCTCGTCGGGGTGCGGGCGGCCGGCGATCGCGTTGCCGTTGTAGTAGTTGACGCCCAGCACGTCGATCGGTGCGCTGATGACCTCCAGGTCGCCGTCGCGGACGGCGTCGGTCCAGCTGCCGCCGCCGGGGACCGGCATGGCCTCGGTGTCGGCGACGACGTCGGCGGGGTAGCTGCCCCGGAAGAGCGGGTCGAGGAACACCCGGTTGAACAGCCCGTCCACGCGCCGCGCGGCGTCGACGTCGACCTCGTCGGTCGGGTCGTTGGCGTCGGCGACGGTGAAGTTGAGGGTGATGCCCAGGCCCGAGTGCGGCTTCGCCGGGTCGGTGACGACGCCGCGGCTGCGCAGCTCCGCGGCGGCCAGGCCGTGGCCGAGCAGCAGGTGGTGCGCGGCGACGAGACCGTTGGCGCCCTCCTGGCGGCCGGGCGCGTGCTGGCCGCCGGTGTGGCCGAGGAACGCCGAGCACCACGGCTCGTTCAGCGTCGTCCATGCGCCGACGCGGTCGCCGAGCGCGTCGTGGACGGAGACGGCGTACTCCGCGAACCGGTAGGCGGTGTCGCGGTTCGTCCAGCCGCCGCGGTCCTCGAGCGCCTGGGGCAGGTCCCAGTGGTAGAGCGTCAGCCACGGCAGGACGTCGTTCGCGAGCAGCTCGTCGACCAGCCGGTCGTAGAACGCCAGGCCCGCGGGGTTGACCGGCCCGGCGTCGGGCCGCACGCGCGGCCAGGAGACCGAGAAGCGGTACGCCCCGAGGTCGAGCTCCTTCATCAGCGCCACGTCGGCGGCGTACCGGTGGTAGTGGTCGCACGCGACGTCACCGTGGTCGCCGCCGATGACGGCACCGGGCACCCGCGCGAAGGTGTCCCAGATGCTCGGGGTGCGCCCGTCCTCGGCGGCGGCGCCCTCGACCTGGTACGCCGCGGTCGCGGCCCCCCACAGGAACTGCGTCGGGAACTGGACGGTGCTGGGGCCGGTCATGCGGTCGGTGCTCCTACGGGGCCGGGGTGGAAGCGCTTCCACACAGAGGTGACCAGCGTGCGGGGGCGCCCCCGGCGCTGTCAAACACGCAGGGGTCCATCGGGGGCGCGTCAGGCCCGCGACCGGCGGGTGACGGCGGAGGACCGCATCCGCCAGCCGACCAGCGCGAGGTCGAGCGCGGTGCGGACCTGCCGGGTCTCCAGGTCCAGCCCGCCGAGCAGCCCGGTGATCCGCTCGAGCCGCGCGTAGAGCGTCTGGCGGCGGATGCCCAGCGCGTGGGCGGCGACGGTCTTGGAGAGCCCGGCCTCCAGGTAGGCGTCCAGCGTCGGCACCAGCTCCGCGCCGTGGCGTGCGTCGTGGTCGAGCAGCGCGCCGAGCTGGTCCTCGACGAACCGGCCCAGCTCGGCGTCGTCGACCATCCCCGACAGCAGACGGTAGACGCCGACGTCGCTGGCCAGCACCGTGCGCGAGCCCGGGGTCAGCCGGGCGGCCAGGTGCAGCGCGTCGCGCGCCGCCGGCAGCGAGCGGGCCAGGCCGGCGGGGTCCTCGACGGGCGGCCCGGCGGCCACCCGGACCACCCCGCCGCCCACGGTCGCGCGCAGCTCGGCGTCCAGCCCCTCGGCGAAGTCCGCGAGCCTCGCCCGCAGCGCTGAGGGCCGCACGGTCGTCGCCACTAGCAGCACGCCGTCGACCTCTGCCACCAGCGCGGCGCCGAACGCCGCCTGCGCCGCCTCGACGGTCGCGCTCAGCCCGGGCCGCAGCGAGCCGGGCAGCCGCAGCTCGACGGCGAGGCCGACGGCCTGGACGCCCGCGCCCGGCGCCAGCCCGGCGGCACGGGCGCGGACCAGCACGTCGCCGCGGCTGAGGTGCTGGCCGGCCGCGAGCGCCAGCACCAGGTCCGAGCCGGGGCCGGTGCGGCGCCCGGTGCCGCCGCCCGGGCCGAGCCGCAGGTCGAGCATCGTCGCGCAGAGCGCCACCAGCCGCGGCAGTGCCGGCTCGCGGGTGTCGGCGACGGCCAGGGTCGCCCACGGCGTGCGGCCCACCTCCGCCTCGAGCGGGGGCCCGACCCGGGAGCGGACGTCCTCGCCGAGGAGCAGCGTGCCGTCGGGGGAGTAGACCCCCACCGGGGCCCGGCAGCACTGTGCGACGAGCGCGACGAGCTCCGGCCCGCCGATGCCCTCGGCCACCGCGTCGTGCAGCACCGCCGTCACCTCGTCGGCGCGGCGCAGGACGTCGAGCTCGCCGGTGATCAGCAGCGGGTGCACCGCCTCGGTCACCTCGATGAACGGCACCACGCCGTGCAGCACCACCAGCGGCAGGTCGTGCTCGCGGGCCGCGGTGACCAGCGCGTCGGGCGGGGTCGGGAACGTGCGGCCCAGCTCGAGCAGCAGCGCCGCGACGCCCTGGGCGGCCAGCGACTCGACGTACGCGCCGATCCCCGGGCCGGCCGCACCGACCAGCCCGAGCCCGGTGGTCAGCAGCACCTCACCGCCCTTGAGCAGCGGGGAGATGCCGTAGATCTCCGAGGTGTGCACCCAGCGCACCTCGCGGGCGCCGAGGTCGCTCCCGACGAGCACCTCGGGCCGCGCTCGCCGCAGGAGCGGCATTTCGAGGAGGTCTCGCACCGTGAACGCCATGTAACCAACCCTGGCCGAAATCCGGCCGGATGGACAGGTTGTCAGGTCCACCGCGGAACAACAGGACGCGGTGTCCCTTGTGGTGCCTGCTCGAGGCCCGCTTGACTGACGGCTGCCGGCCCCGCCGCGCACTCCCGTCGAAGCCCCGAGGTGGTTCCCATGAACGTCCTTCCCGCAACCCGGTCCCGCTCCTCCCGCCGCCGCGGAGCACGCCGTACCTGGCTGGCCCTCGCCGTCGCCGGCGCGCTCGCGCTCTCCGCGTGCGGCGGCGCCACCGGCGAGGAGGCCGACGACGGCGGCTCCGGGTCCGAGGACCTCCCGCTCGTGTACGGCGTGTACGCCACCCCGCTCGAGGAGCCCTGGGACGGCGCGATCCACGCCGCCCTGCAGGAGGCCGCCGACTCCGGCGAGATCCGCTACAAGCACGTGGACGACCTCAGCACCTCCGACGCCATGGAGCGCGGGCTGCGCGACATCGCCGCCAACGAGGAGCCGGACGCGATCATCGGCGACGCGTTCGCGGCCGAGGAGGCCGTGCGCAAGGTCGCCGCGGAGTTCCCCGAGATCCCCTTCGCCTTCGGCTCCGGCGAGGACCCGGTCGAGCCCAACTTCAGCGTCTTCGACAACTGGCTCCAGGACCCCGCCTACCTCGCGGGGATGCTCGCCGGCGGGATGACCGAGAGCGACACCATCGGGATCGTCGGCGCGATGCCGATCCCCGAGGTCAACCGGATCGTCAACGCCTTCGTGCAGGGCGTGAAGGAGACCAACCCGAAGGCCACGGTGAAGATCTCCTTCATCAACAGCTTCTTCGACCCGGCCGCGGCGAAGCAGGCCGCCCAGGCCCACGTGTCCGCGGGCGCCGACGTGCTGTTCGCCGAGCGCGACGGCGTGATCGCGGCCGCCGAGGAGGCCGACATCCCGGTCATCGGCATGATGGTCGACCAGCGCGAGGAGGCCCCCGAGAACGTCGTCACCTCGCTGCTGTGGCACATGGGCCCGACCGTCGAGGCGGTCGTCGCGCAGGCCCAGGACGGCGCGCAGGCCGTCGACCTCGGTGAGTTCTCCTTCATGAAGGTCGGAGGCAGCGAGCTGGCCGAGATCAACACCGACGTGGTCGGTGGGGTGCCGGAGGAGCTGGTCGCGAAGGTCGAGGCCAAGCAGGAGGCGATCCTGGACGGCAGCTTCACCACGCCGGTGGACGAGAGCGCGCCGGCCAGCTCGATCGACGTGTCGAAGCAGTGACCGGCGGAGCCACGGACACCGTGGCCCGTCCCCTCCTCGAGCTGAGCGGCATCACCAAGCGGTACGGCGACCTGGTCGCCAACGACGACGTCTCGCTGCGCGTCGCACCGGGCGAGGTCGTCGCGATGCTCGGGGAGAACGGCGCCGGGAAGTCCACGCTGATGAAGGTCGTCTACGGCCTCGTCCGGCCCGACGCCGGCACGGTCGCCATGGACGGCGTGCCGCTGGACATCGGGTCGCCCAAGGACGCGATGGCCGCGGGCATCGGGATGGTCACCCAGGAGTTCTCCCTGGTCGAGACCATGACGGTGGCCGAGAACGTCGCCCTCTCCGGGCTCGGGCTCGGGCCGCTCGACCGGGCCGGGACCCGGCGCCGCGTCGTCGAGGCCATGGAGCGGGTGGGGGTCACCCTCGAGCCGGACCGGCTCGTCGGCACCCTCTCGATCGGCGAGCGGCAGCGGGTGGAGATCGTCAAGGCGCTCTTCCACGACTGCCGGGTGGTGATCCTCGACGAGCCGACGGCGGTGCTGACCCCGCAGGACGTCCAGGCCCTCTTCGCGACCGTGCGCCGCCTGCAGGCGGCCGGCCTGGGCATCCTGATCGTCTCCCACAAGCTGCGCGAGGTCGCCGAGATCTCCGACCGGGTCGTGGTCCTGCGCCGCGGCCGCCTGGTCGGCGAGCGCGCCACCGCGACCGTGCGAGACGAGGAGCTGGCCGCGCTGATGATGGGCGGCAGCACCGCCGAGGTCGGCGCGCAGGTCACCGCCGACGACGGCGCGACCGGCGACGTCGAGGCGGCGCTCGGGATGACCGACGTGCCGGTGGTTGCCCCGGCTGCTCCGGCCGCTGCCGCCACCTCGGGCGAGCCGGTGCTCCGGCTCACCGGGCTGACCGTGACCCGGGACGGGCGCGACGTGCTGAGCGGGATCGACCTCACCGTCGGCGCCGGTGAGGTCGTCGGCCTCGCCGGGGTCTCCGGCAACGGGCAGACCGAGCTGGTCGACGTCCTCAGCGCGGTCGTCCCGGTCTCCGCTGGGTCCCTCGAGGTCGACGGCCGCGACGTGACCCGGGCCGGCGTCGGCGAGCGCCTCGCCGCCGGCCTCGGGCGGCTCACCGAGGACCGCCGCGGCAGCGTGGTCCCGCAGATGAGCGTGGAGTACAACCTCGTCCTCGAGGACCTCCCGCAGTACACCCGGCGCGGACTGCTCGACCGCCGCGCCGTCCGGGCCCACGCCGAGGCGATGATCGAGCGCTTCGACATCCGGGCCCGCCCGACCGACGCGGTCGCCACCCTCTCCGGCGGCAACATGCAGAAGGTCCTGCTCGCCCGCGCCCTCCACCGGCGGCCCCGGGTCCTCGTGGCCGCCCAGCCGACCCGAGGTCTCGACATCGGTGCCTACCGCTACGTCCACCAGCAGCTCGACGAGCTGGGCACGCAGGGGGCCGGCGTGCTGCTGGTCTCTGAGGACCTCGACGAGATCCGCTCGCTCAGCGACCGCATCGTCGTGCTCTTCCGCGGCGAGGTCGTCGGCGAGCTGCCCGTCTCCGAGGCGACGCCCGACCGGCTCGGCGTCCTGATGGCCGGAGGAGGATCGGCATGAAGTTCGTCCTGCGCGGCCACGAGCCGCGCTGGCTCGCGCCCGCCGCGGTGCTCGTCGCCGTCCTTGTGACGGTGGCCCTGACCGCCGTCCCCATCCGCCTGGCCGGCGCCGCGCCGTTCTCGGCGTTCGAGCGCTACCTGGTCACCCCGCTCACCTCGGTGCACGGGGTGCAGGAGGTGCTGCTGACCGCGACGCCGCTGCTGTTCACCGGCATCGCGGTGGCCATCGCCTTCCGTGCCGGCTACTGGAACATCGGGGCCGAGGGGCAGTTCTTGCTCGGCGCGGTCGGCACGACCTGGGTCGGCACGACGTTCACCGACCTGCCGGCGTACGCCGCCCTCCCGCTCGGCTTCCTCGCCGGTGCGGCCGGTGGCCTGCTGTGGGCGGTGGTCCCGGCCTGGCTCAAGCGGCACGCCGGCATCGACGAGGTCGTCACGACGCTGCTGCTCAACCCGGTCGCCCTGCTGGTGGTCCAGGGGCTGCTCAACGGTCCCTGGCGCAACTCCAGCAGCGGCTTCACCGACTCCGACCGGCTCGGCACCGGCTACGACCTGCCGGCGCTGGTCCCCGACAGCCGGGTCCACTGGGGCTTCGCGGTCGCCGTCGTCGTCATCGTGGTGGCCGGCGTCGTGCTGGCCCGCACGGCGGTCGGCGTGCGGATCAAGGCCGCCGGACAGGCGCCGGGCGCTGCGGGGTTCAGCGGCGTCGACGTCGGCCGGCTCCAGTGGCGCTGCGCGCTGGTCTCGGGGGCGGTCGCCGGTCTCGGCGGCGCCTCCCAGGTCATGGGCGTGCAGCACCAGCTGACCTCCGGCATCAGCGACGGCTACGGCTACACCGGCGTCATCGTCGCGACCCTGGGCGGCCTCGGCGCGCTCGGCGTCGTGCTCGTCGCGCTCCTGCTCGGCGACATCTCGGTCGGCGCGCAGAACGTCTCGCTGGTGCTGCAGGTCCCCGCCCAGCTGGGCGCCATGTTCAGCGCACTGCTGCTGCTGGCGGTGCTGTCGGCGATGAGCTGGCGCCGGTACCGGCTCCAGTGGCGACGAGGAGGCTCCCGATGAGCATCAACCTGCTGGCGCTCATCGGCGCCATGCTCACCATCGCCACGCCCCTGGTGTGGGCCGGCATCGGCGAGCTCGTCACCGAGCGGAGCGGGGTGCTCAACCTCAGCATCGAGGGGACGATGTACCTCGGCGCGTTCGTCGGCTTCCTCGCCGCCGCCCGGACCGGCTCGCCCTGGCTCGGCCTGGTCGCCGCGATCGTCTCCGGCGTGCTGGCCGGGGCGCTGATGGGCTTCTTCGTGGTCACCCTCGGCCTCAACCAGCACGTCTCCGGCCTCGGGCTCACGCTGCTGCTGATCGCGGGGTGCGAGTTCACCTTCCGGCTGCTCTACGCCGGGGACCGCCCCACCCTGGACGAGAAATTCCACGTGCTCTTCCGCGGCACCGAGGTCGTCGACCAGCACTGGCTGACGTACGTCGGCTTCCTGGTCCTCGCCCCGGCCGCCTGGTGGGTGCTGCGCTCGACCGGGCTCGGCATGCGCCTGCACGCGGTCGGCGAGAGCTTCGAGGCCGCCGACGTCGCCGGGATCTCCGTCACCGCCACCCGGTACGTCGCCCTCATGGTCGGCGGCGCGCTGATGGCGATCGGCGGGGCGTTCCTCACCCTGGCCGTGCTCGGCAGCTTCACCCTCGACATCGTCAGCGGCCGCGGCTGGGTCTGCATCGCGCTGGTCATCTTCGCCCGCTGGCGGGTGTGGCCGGCCGTGCTCGGTGCGCTCATCTTCGCCGGGATGGACGCGCTGCAGCTGCAGCTGGCCATCACCTCCGCCTTCGACGCGGTGCCCGGCGAGCTGATGCTCGCGCTGCCGTACCTCGCGGTGATCGTCGCGCTGGCCATCGGCGGGCGGACCGTGCGCTACCCCGGCTCCTACCTCAAGGCCTACCGCCGCGCCTGACCGACCGGCTCCCTCGCCCGTCGTACCCCACCCCCCTCTCCGAACGGAGTCGACATGACCGACCACCAGCTGCTGGCCCCCGCGCTGGCCGAGGCCCGCAACGGCCTCGCCGAGGGCGGCATCCCCATCGGGGCAGCCCTCGTCCACGAGGGCACGGTGCTCGGCACCGGCCGCAACCGCCGCGTCCAGCTCGGCAGCGCCACCCGGCACGGCGAGACCGACTGCCTGGAGAACATCGGCCGCCTGCCGGCGTCGGTCTACGCGCGCTCGACGATGGTCACCACGCTCTCGCCGTGCGACATGTGCACCGGCGCGATCCTGCTCTACGGCATCCCGCGCGTGGTGATCGGCGAGAACCGCAACTTCGTCGGCGGCGAGGACCTCCTGCGCCAGCGCGGCGTCGAGGTGGTCGTGCTCGACGACGCCGACTGCGTGGAGATGATGGCCGGCTTCATCCGCGACCAGCCGACCCTGTGGAACGAGGACATCGGCGTCGAGGACTGACGCCCCCCCCCGCGAACAGCACCGCCTCGTGATGCCCACCGTGCGCTGGAGCGCACGCCGGGCATCACGAGGCGGGTGAGGGCTGGGGCAGCTACTTCGACTTGCGGGCGCGGCTGGCGATCTTCGCGCGCTCGTTGGCGTCGAGGATGACCTTGCGGATGCGCACCATCTCGGGGGTGACCTCGACGCACTCGTCGTCGCGGCAGAACTCCAGGCACTGCTCGAGCGAGAGCTTCTTCGGCGGGATGAGCTTCTCGAAGTTGTCGGAGGTGGCGGACCGGATGTTGGTCTGCTGCTTCTCCTTGGTGATGTTGACGTCCATGTCGTCGGCGCGGGAGTTCTCGCCGACGATCATGCCCTCGTAGACCTCGGTGGTCGGCTCGACGAACATCACGCCGCGCTCCTGCAGCGAGGTCATGGCGTACGCCGTCGCCGCGCCCTTGCGGTCGGCCACCAGCGAGCCGTTGTTGCGCGAGCGGATCTCGCCGGCCCACGGCTCGTACTTCTCGAAGATGTGGTGGGCGATGCCGGTGCCGCGGGTGTCGGTGAGGAACTGGGTGCGGAAGCCGATCAGGCCGCGCGCCGGGACCAGGAACTCCATCCGGACCCAGCCGGTGCCGTGGTTGGTCATCTGCTCCATGCGGCCCTTGCGGGAGGCGAGCAGCTCGGTGATCGTGCCGAGGTACTCCTCGGGCGCGTCGATGGTCAGGCGCTCGACCGGCTCGTGGACCTTGCCGTCGATCTCGCGGGTGACGACCTGCGGCTTGCCGACGGTCAGCTCGAAGCCCTCGCGGCGCATCTGCTCCACGAGGATCGCCAGCGCCAGCTCGCCACGGCCCTGGACCTCCCAGGCGTCGGGGCGCTCGGTCGGCAGCACGCGCAGCGAGACGTTGCCGATCAGCTCGGAGTCGAGGCGGTCCTTGACCAGGCGGGCGGTGACCTTCGCGCCCTTGACCCGGCCCACCAGCGGGCTGGTGTTGGTGCCGATGGTCATCGAGATGGCCGGCTCGTCGACGTGGATGAGCGGCAGGGCGACCGGGTTCTCCGGGTCGGCCAGCGTCTCGCCGATGGTGATGTCGGGGATGCCCGCGATCGCCACGATGTCGCCGGGGCCGGCGGTCTCGCCGGGCTTGCGCTCGAGGCCCTCGGTGACGAGCAGCTCGGTGATCTTGACGCGGTTGACCGAGCCGTCGCGCTTCATCCATGCGACCTGCTGGCCCTTGCGCAGCTCGCCCTGGTGCACGCGGACCAGCGCGAGCCGGCCGAGGAACGGCGAGGAGTCGAGGTTGGTGACGTGGGCCTGGAGCGGCGCGCCCTCGTCGTACGTCGGCGCCGGGATGGTCTCCAGGATCGTCTTGAACAGCGGCTCGAGGTCGGGGCTGTCGGGCAGCTCGCCGTTCTCCGGCTGCTCCAGGCCCGCGACGCCGGCGCGGCCCGAGGCGTAGACGACGGGGAAGTCGAGCGCTTCCTGGCTGTGGCTGTCGTCGAGCAGGTCCATGAACAGCTCGTAGGTCTCGTCGACGACCTCGGCGATCCGCGCGTCGCCGCGGTCGGTCTTGTTGACGACCAGGATCACCGGCATGTCGGCGTTGAGCGCCTTGCGGAGCACGAAGCGGGTCTGGGGGAGCGGGCCCTCGGAGGCGTCGACGAGCAGCACGATGCCGTCGACCATCGACAGGCCGCGCTCGACCTCGCCGCCGAAGTCGGCGTGGCCGGGGGTGTCGATGATGTTGATCGTCATCGGCTGGCCGCCGGCGGCGGGGCCGGCGTAGTGGACGGCGGTGTTCTTCGCGAGGATCGTGATGCCCTTCTCGCGCTCGAGGTCACCGGAGTCCATGACCCGCTCGGCGACGCTCTCGGCCTGGTGCGCGGTGAACGCGCCGGCCTGGCGGAGCATGGCGTCGACGAGGGTGGTCTTGCCGTGGTCGACGTGCGCGACGATCGCGACGTTGCGCAGGTCCGTGCGTGCGGTGGTTCCGGGCATGGCAGTGGTACGTCGCTTCCGTCGAGGTCAAGGAGTGGTGCTCGGTGGCGCTGGGCCACACGAGGGCCTCGTCGAGTCTAGTGGCGGCCCCGTGGTCGGCCCGCATCCTCGGACGTGGCCCACGGCACCTCCCTGGGCACCGGGGGCGCATGCCTTCGATCGCCACGAACACCCGCGTCGAGCTGCCCGAGCTGCTCGACTTCGTCCGCACCCGCCACCACCTGGTGCTGCTGACCCACCGCGCCGACGGCCGCCCGCAGCTCTCGCCGGTCACCGGCGGGGTCTCCGCGGACGACCGGATCGTCGTCTCGACCTACCCCGACCGCGCCAAGGCCACCAACCTCCGCCGCGACCCCCGCTGCTCGGTGCTCGTCCTCTCCGACGAGTGGAACGACGCCTGGGTGCAGGTCGACGGCACGTGCGAGGTGCTGGACATGCCCTCGCAGGAGGCCGAGGACGGGCTGGTGGAGTACTTCCGCTGCATCTCCGGGGAGCACCCGGACTGGGAGGAGTACCGCCAGGCCATGCGCAAGCAGGGCAAGTCGCTGCTCCGGATCACGCCCACCTCGTGGGGGCCGGTCGCGACCGGGGGCTTTCCGCCGGACCGCGTGCCGGGGTAGTCACGGACGTTTCTGCCCCCGACCACCACGCTGGAGGTCAGGAACGTCCGTGACTACCCCGCCAGGGCCCGGTCGAGCGCAGCAGCGACGTGCAGCGTGGTGCAGGGGAAGACCGGGATGTCGGCGTCGGCCTGCTTGACGAGCAGCTCGAGCTCGGTGCACCCCAGCACCACGCCCGCGGCGCCGGCGTCCCACAGCTGGTCGACCACCTCGACGACGCGGCGGCGGGAGGAGTCGAGGACGCGGCTGTGCACGAGCTCGCCGTACACGATGTCGTCGAGCTCCTGGTGGTGCTTCTCGTCCGGCACGTGCACGGTGATGCCGTGGCCGGCGAGCCGGTCGGTGAAGAACGGGCGGGTCATCGAGAACTTCGTGCCGAGGAACCCGACCGAGGACACCCCCGCCTCCTTGCAGGCGTCGGCGACGACGTCTGCGAGGTGCAGCACGGGTACGCCGACGGCGGCCTCGACCTGGTCGAAGACCTCGTGGTACGCCGTCGTGCACATCAGCAGGAAGTCCGCACCGGCCCGCTCCACGCCCTGCGCCGCGGTCACCAGCAGCGCGGCGACGTCGTCCCAGCGGTCGGCCGCGGCCAGCTCGGTGACCTCGGCGAACTCCACCGACGCCAGCACGGTCCGTGCGGAGTGGAGCCCGCCGAGCCGCTCCTCGACGCCGCGGTTGAGGCCCTCGTAGTAGACGGCGCTGCTCTTCCAGCCGAGCCCGCCGAGAAGTCCGATCGTCTGCATGGGCCCACCCTGGCAGACCTCCGGCCCGTGTTCTACCGCTCGGTAACCGGAGTCACGCCACGGTCACCCCGCGGTCGCCCCGGACGGCTCAGTCCAGGACGCGGTGCACCTTGTGCTGGGCGGCCTGGGCGCGCGGGCGGATGACCAGCTCGTCGACGTTGACGTGCGCGGGACGGGTGACCATCCAGGTGATCGCCTCGGCGACGTCCTCGGCGGTCAGCGGCTCGGCGACCCCGGCGTACACCGCCTCCGCCTTCTCCCGGTCGCCGTCGAAGCGCACCAGCGCGAACTCGTCGGTCCGGACCATCCCGGGCGCGATCTCGCACACGCGGACCGGCTGGTCCCACAGCTCCAGGCGCAGCGTCTCGGTGACGACCTGGGTGCCGTGCTTGGCGGCGGTGTAGCCCCCGCCGCCCTCGTAGGCGATCCGGCCCGCGGTCGACCCGACGTTGAGGATCACCCCGGCCCCGCTGGCCACCAGCGCCGGCAGCAGTGCCCGGGTCACCTGCACCAGGCCGATGACGTTGACCTCGTACATCCGGCGCCACTCGTCGCTGTCGGCCTGCGCGACCGGGCTCGACCCGAAGGCGCCGCCGGCATTGTTGACCAGCACGTCGAGCCGGTCGCCGACGGTCTGCGCCAGTGCCGCGACGGAGTCCTCGGAGGTCACGTCGCACACGACCGCGGTGCCGCCGATCTCGGCGGCCAGCTGCTCGACCCGGTCCGCGCGGCGCGCGGCGCAGAAGACGTGGAACCCCTCCGCGGCCAGCATCCGGGCGGTCGCAGCGCCGATGCCGCTGCTGGCACCGGTGACGACGGCGGTACGACGGGTGGGGGCTGCGGCGGAGGACGTCTCGGTCATGGCGACCATTGTCGGGAGCGCCCCGGGGCGCTGGCACACTGGCTCGCCGTGCCGACCCCCGCCCGGCCGGGCGGCGGTCGTGCGACCGATGGGTACCGGCCGCCACGCCGGGTGGTGGGAACAACCGAGGACCTCCGCCGGTTGGGCCCCGGAGGACCGGCGGACGGCAGTGGGAGGACGAGCGTGGACGCGATCAGGCGGTTGGCGATGATCAGCCTGCACACCTCCCCGCTCGACCAGCCCGGCACCGGCGACGCCGGCGGGATGAACGTCTACGTGGTCGAGGTCGCCAAGCGGCTCGCCCGCCACGGCATCGAGGTCGACGTGTTCACCCGCGCGACCAGCTCGGCGCTGCCGCCGGTCGTGGAGGCCTACGACGGGGTGTCGGTGCGCCACGTGCACGCCGGCCCGTTCGAGGGGCTGACCAAGGCCGAGCTGCCCGCGCAGCTGTGCGTCTTCGCCCGCGAGGTGCTGCGCGCGGAGGCGGTGCAGCCGGTCGGCCACTACGACGTCGTGCACTCCCACTACTGGCTCTCCGGCCAGGTCGGCGCGCTCGCCCGCGACCGCTGGGGCGTCCCGCTCATCCACTCCATGCACACGATGGCGAAGGTCAAGAACGCCGCGCTCGCCGCCGGCGACGCCCCCGAGCCCGCCGCACGGATCATCGGTGAGGAGCAGGTCGTCGAGGCCGCGGACATGCTCATCGCCAACACCGACCTCGAGGCAAAGCAGCTCATCGAGCTGTACGACGCGGAGCCGGCGCGCGTCGAGGTGGTCCACCCGGGCGTGGACCTCACGGTCTTCTGCCCGACCGACCGGGTCGCCGCCCGGGCCGGGCTCGGCCTGCCCCGCGACGCCCACGTCCTGCTCTTCGCCGGCCGGATCCAGCCGCTCAAGGCCCCCGACGTGCTGCTGCGCGGGGTGGCCGAGCTGCTCCGCCGCTCCCCGGACCTGCGCTCCCGCCTGGTCGTGCCGATCGTGGGCGGGCCCTCCGGCTCCGGGCTCGACCGGCCCGAGTCGCTCGCCGCTCTCGCCGAGGAGCTCGGCATCGCCGACGTGGTGCGGTTCGTCCCGCCGGTCGACCAGGCCGCGCTGGCCCGCTGGTACGCCGCCGCCACGGTCGTCGCGGTGCCGTCGTACAACGAGTCCTTCGGGCTGGTCGCCGCCGAGGCCCAGGCCTGCGGCACCCCGGTGCTCGCCGCGGCGGTCGGCGGGCTCACCACCGTCGTCCGCGACGGCCGCAGCGGGCTGCTCGTGGAGGGGCACGACCCCCGGGACTGGGCCGGCGCGTTGGGGCGCCTGGTCGGCGACCCGCTGCTGCGCGACCGGCTCGCGGCCGGCGCGCTGGAGCAGGCGCGCGAGTTCTCCTGGGAGGCGACCGCCGCCGCCACCCTCGACGTCTACCGCCGGGCCCGCTCCGGCATGCGGGAGGCCGCAGCGTGAACGAGCAGGTCGCCGGGACCGTCCGGTCCTACCTGGCCGAGAACGAGCTGGAGTTCGAGGAGACCCGCGAGGGCCTCTTCTCCTTCACCCTGCCCGGGGAGAAGAAGCTGCAGACCGCGGTCCGCCTCGACGTGGGGGAGCACGCGCTCGGCGTGCACGCCTTCGTCTGCCGCAACCCCGACGAGAACCACGAGCGGGTCTACCGCTGGCTGCTCGAGCGCAACCTGCGGATGTACGCCGTCTCCTTCGCCGTCGACCGCACCGGCGACATCTACCTCGACGGCCGGCTGCCGCTCTCCTCGGTCACCCCCGACGAGCTCGACCGGCTGCTCGGCTCGGTGCTGTCCTACGCCGACGAGTCCTTCAACGCGATCCTCGAGCTCGGCTTCGCCTCCTCCATCCGCAAGGAGTGGGAGTGGCGCAAGCTGCGCGGGGTGTCCACCCGCAACCTCGAGGCGTTCCGCGGGTGGCTCGAGTCCGGCGACGAGCCGGACGTCGGGCCCGGCAGCCTGGGCTGAGGCTCCGCGCTCGTGTCCTCGGGCCGTCGCAATCGTTCAATTGCGCGATTGCGGCGGCCCACAGCCCGGTGGGAGCGCTTCCACGCCGTCGGAACTCGACAATTGAACGATTCGTGCGGCACGGGCGGCACCAGCGACCGGGTCACGCCGCGGCAGCCGGCTCCTGGACGACCGAGCGCGGCTTGCGGCGGGCGACGGCGACGCCGACGAGGGCGAGCACGCCGCCGACGTAGGCCATGGTGGGCGGGGCCTCGGAGAGCAGCAGCACACTGAGCACGATGGTGATCGGCGGGACGAGGTAGGTCGTGATGCCCAGGCTGGAGGCGGTCATGTGCTGCAGCGCGAAGGCGTACGTCGTGAACGCGATCGCGGTCGGGAAGACCCCGAGGTAGACCACCCACAGCACCGAGCTGGTCGGGGCGTCGCCGACCTCCCGGACCAGCTGCCCGGCCCAGGGCAGGCAGGCGACCGCGCCGATGGTGCACGCCAGCCAGGTGACGTGGAGGGCCGAGAGGCGGGCGACGAGCGGCTTCTGCAGCACCAGGCTGATCGAGTAGACCAGTGCGGCGACCAGGCAGAGGACCACGCCGAGGGGATCGCGGTCGTCGGCCTCCGAGGTCGACAGGGCGATGACCGCGACGCCGCCGAAGGCCAGCGCCAGGCCCAGCCCGAGGTAGACGGTGAACCGCTCGGAGAGGAACACCGCGGCCAGCAGGGCGATCAGCACCGGCGAGACCTGGATCAGCATGACCGCGGTGCCGGCGTCGACGCGGTGCTCGCCGGCGTTGAGGGCGACGTTGTAGACGCCGTACCAGAGCACGCCGATCGTCAGCAGCGACACCCACTGCCGAATCGTCGGGCGCGGCAGCCGGCGGCCGACCACGAAGAGGCTGAGCGCCACGGCGCCGACCACCAGCCGGCCGAGGGAGAGCGAGCCGGGCCCGAAGTCGTCGGCGAGGTGGCGGATCGCGACGAACGCCGAGGCCCACAGCACCAGCGTCACGCCGACCGCGGCGACCGGGAGCCAGGCGGGTCCGGCGGTCGGCGTGGTCGGGGCGGGGGAGGCGGAGGTCGTCGTACGGGTCGTCACCGCGCAAGCCTAGGGACGGTCCGGCCCCGGCGACACGCGGATATCGGACGTCGATGCGCGATCGGCCGCCACCGCCGGGCACGAGGGGTGGACTGGTCCGGCCAGGGCCGCGCAGGGGTTCGGCTCAGCGGGCCCCGTCCGGTGCCGATCAGGCCGGCATGTGGTGGATCCTCACGGCGCTGGCGGCGTCCTGGCTGGTGCTGGTGGTCCCGCTCGCCGTCGCCGTCGGCCGGGCGTTCGAGGCCGGTCAGCGCTCCGAGCGGCCGCCGGCCTAGAGGTCGAGCTTGTAGCCCAGCCCGCGCACGGTGACGAGGTACTTCGGCTCGCCCGGGTCCGGCTCGAGCTTGGCGCGCAGCCGCTTGACGTGGACGTCGAGGGTCTTGGTGTCCCCGACGTAGTCCGAGCCCCAGACCCGGTCGATCAGCTGCCCGCGGGTGAGCACCCGGCCGGGGTTGCGCAGGAACATCTCCAGCAGCTCGAACTCCTTGAGCGGCAGCCGCTGCTCCTGCCCGTCGACGGTGACGACGTGGCGCTCGACGTCCATCCGCACCGGCCCCGCCTCCAGCGTGGCGGGGGCCAGGTCGGGCTCCGTGCCGCGCCGGAGCACGGCCCGGATCCGGGCGACGAGCTCGCGGGGGGAGTAGGGCTTGGTGACGTAGTCGTCGGCGCCGAGCTCGAGCCCGACCACCTTGTCGACCTCGTCGTCCTTGGCGCTCACCATGATCACCGGCACGTTGCTGGTCTGCCGGATCGTGCGGCACACCTCGGTCCCGGGGATGCCCGGGAGCATCAGGTCCAGCAGCACGATGTCGGCGCCGTTGCGGTCGAACTCCGAGATCGCTGCGTGGCCGTCGGCCGCGACGGCGACCTCGAAGCCCTCCTTGCGCAGCATGTAGGAGAGAGCATCGCTGTAGCTCTCCTCATCCTCGACGACGAGTACCCGGGTCACGGGCGGTCCTCCTGGTTCAGGCCCCCGATGAGGGGCTCGGACATGTGCTGGTCGGTGTGCTGGGGCAGGGTCAGCGTGAACGTCGACCCCTGCCCCTCGACCGACCAGACACGCACCTCGCCACCGTGGGTGGCGGCGACGTGCTTGACGATGGACAACCCCAGGCCCGTGCCGCCGGTGGACCGGTGGCGGGCGGGGTCGACGCGGTAGAAGCGCTCGAAGATCCGGTCGATCTCCTCGGTGGGGATGCCGATGCCCTGGTCGACGACCGAGACCTCGACCATCCCGTCGGTGGCCTTGGTGGTGACCAGGACGGTGGAGTCCGGGTCGGAGTACGACACGGCGTTCGCGACCAGGTTGGAGACCGCGGCGGTCACCTGCTCGGCGTTGCCCAGCACCCGCAGGCCGGTGGTGCCGCCGCTGACGACGGTGATCCGCTTGGCGTCGGCGTCGATCGCGCTGGTGTCGACCGCGACCCCGATGACCTCGTCGATCGCGACCGGCTGGGGGGCCTCGAGGGGGTCGTCGCCCTGCAGCCGCGAGAGCTCGATGATCTGCTGGACGAGCTGGCCGAGCCGCTCGCTCTCGACCAGCATCCGGTCGGAGAACCGGATCACCGCCTCCGGGTCGTCCGCGGCCTCGCCGACCGCCTCGGCCAGCAGCCGGATCGCGCCGACGGGGGTCTTCAGCTCGTGGCTGACGTTGGCGACGAAGTCGCGCCGTACCGCCTCCACGCGACGCTCCCGCGTGCGGTCCTCGACGAGCACGAGGACCAGCCGCGAGCCCAGGGGGGCGACGCGGGCGGTGACGTTGCGGGGCGGGACGCCGCTGCGGGCGATCAGCAGCTCGGTCTCGCGGATCTGGCCGTCGCGGCGGACCTGGCGCACCAGGTCGGCGAGCTCGTCGGAGGTGAGCACGGTGCCGCGCACCAGGCCCATGGAGTACGCCGGCGCGCTGGCCTTGAGGACGACGTCGGACTCGTCGACGACGACCGCGCTGCTGCGCAGGACCGACAGGACGGTGGCCACGCCCGGGGGCACGACGGGCTCGTCGGCCGCGGGGACCCGCTGCTGCTGGCGCTCGCTGACCGACCAGGCCAGCACCGCCGCGCCACCGACGACGGCCCCGATGATGGCGGCGAGGAACGCCTGCATCGTCGGGTCCACGGTGCGATCGTACGGCTCGCCCGACCGTGCCCTCGCCGTCCGAGGCCTCGGTCGGGGAACGTTCACCCCGCGTTCACCCCATCACCCTCCCTCGTTGCGTACCGTGCCCCACCCTCGGTCACATGCGCGACGCCTTCCACGACCAGCTCGAGTCCGTCTTCGTCGACCTCGCCGGCATCTGCGGCCGGGTCGAGCAGGCGGTCCGCGAGGCGACCCGGTCGTTGCTCACCGGCGACGCCGAGGTCGCCGAGGCGGTCATCAGCGGCGACGCCGAGATCGACCGGCAGCGCGAGGAGGTCGAGGAGGCGGCGTTCCAGCTGCTCTCCCTGCAGGCGCCGGTGGCCGGCGACCTGCGCACGGTCGTCGCGGCGCTGCGGATGGTCACCGAGCTGGAGCGGATGGGCGACCTGTCGGTCCACGTCGCGAAGATCGCCAGGCTGCGCGTGCCCGGTGTCGCGGTGCCCGACGAGGTGCGCCCCACCATCGAGCGGATGGCGACGGTCGCCGAGGACATGGTCCGCCGGGTCGCCCAGATCATCACCCGCCGCGACGTCGCCGCCGCGATCGCGCTGGGCCGCGACGACGAGGAGATGGACCAGCTCCGCCGGCGCAGCTTCTCCGAGCTGCTCGCCGACGACTGGCAGCACGGGGTGGAGGCGGCCGTCGACGTCGCCCTGCTCGGGCGGTACTACGAGCGGATCGCCGACCACGCCGTCTCGGTCGCGAACCGGGTGGTCTTCGTCGTCACCGGCGACAACCCCACGTCCGTCGGCGCCTGAACGCCCCCGGCGGCGGCGCGGGGGTGGCGCGGCCGTCGGGGTAGTCCGGCACACCCGGGCCCTCGCCGAGGCCGGCGAGGACGCGCTCGTGGCGGACCAACCCCACGAGGGCGCCCCGGTGCCGGACTACCCCTGCCGACGAGCCCGGAACCGCCGAGCGGTCAGCGGCCCTGGTTGGCGACGGCGGCCGCAGCGGCGGCGGCGGCCTCGGGGTCGAGGTAGCGGCCCGGGGCGGCGGGACGCAGGTCCTCGTCGAGCTCGTAGAGCATCGGCATGCCGGTGGGGATGTTCAGCCCGGCGATGTCCTCGTCGCTGATCCGGTCCAGGTGCTTGACCAGCGCGCGCAGCGAGTTGCCGTGGGCGGCGACGAGCACCGTGTGGCCCGCGCGGAGGTCCGGGACGATCGACGACTCCCAGTACGGCAGGAACCGCGCGATGACGTCCTTGAGGCACTCGGTGCGGGGCATCTCCTCGCCGAGGTCGGCGTACTGGGGGAGCCCGACCTGGGAGTACTCGGCGTCGTCGGCCAGCGGCGGCGGCGGGACGTCGAAGGAGCGGCGCCAGAGCATGAACTGCTCCTCGCCGAACTCCTCGAGGGTCTGCTTCTTGTCCTTGCCCTGCAGGGCGCCGTAGTGGCGCTCGTTGAGCCGCCACGAGCGCCGCACCGGGATCCAGTGCCGGTCGGCCGCGTCGAGGGCCAGGCAGGCGGTGTTGATCGCGCGTCGCTGCAGCGAGGTGTGCACGACGTCGGGCAGCACGCCGGCCTCGCGCATCAGCTCACCGCCGCGGACGGCCTCGCCGCGGCCCTTCTCGGTGAGGTTGACGTCGACCCAGCCGGTGAAGAGGTTCTTGGCGTTCCACTCGCTCTCGCCGTGGCGGAGCAGGACGAGGCGGTAGGTCACTCCGACTCCGTCTCCGGCGCCTCGGAGCCCTCGTGGCCCGGGTCCTGGACGGAGACGCCCTCGCAGTCGTACGGCTCGGCCTCGGTGGTCGAGGCGGCGCCGTCGGCCTGCGGGGCGTCGTCGAGGCCCTCGTACTCGTCGCACGCGGGGTGGACCGGGACGGTGAGCTCGACCGACTCGCCGTTGCCGAACTCCAGGGTCAGCGGGACGAAGTCGCCGGGCTCGAAGTCGCCGGTGACGCGGACGCCACCCTCCTGCAGCATCGAGACCAGACCGCCCTCGGCGATCTCGTAGGGCTCGAAGTCCGCGACCTCGAGCTCGACGCCGGAACCACCGGAGATCGCCTCGAGGGTGTCCTCGTCGGCCTCCGGGTTGTTCGACAGCGTGGCGAGGAACGTGCCGCTGCCGGCCGCCTCGGACACGATGACCGCGCCCACCACGTCGACGTCCGCGGACCGCTCGTTCGCGGTGTTGGAGTAGTTGGTCACCCGGTCGGTCGCGTAGTTGAACCCGCACGAGCCGAGGGCGGGGACGGTCAGCACGAGCGCGCCGAGGGCGAGCGCGGTGTTGCGTCGGAGCAGCATGTTCTGGAGCCTCGCAGGGTGAGCGGCCAAAGGTGGCCCTCAGCCTAGCGGTGGCTACCGGGCCAGTCCGACCGAGGTGCCGGCGAAGGCGAGGGCCACCAGCACGATCCCGAGGTAGACCGACACCAGGGTGAGCAGGCGGGCGGCGCCCAGGCGCAGGCCGAGCCGCAGCGGCAGGTAGGTCCAGCCGTCCTTGTTGTCCGGCACGAGGCCCCACAGCGCGCGCAGCACGTGCACGCCGATGCCCAGCAGGGCGAACAGCGCGACCATCGCGACCTCGGGCGGGTTGCCCTCGTGCTGCCCACCCCAGCCGCCGTAGGAGAGGTAGGCCGGGTAGAGCGCGTACGACGCCGCCCACGGCACCCACGACAGCAGGCCCCGGCGCAGCACGACATTGCCGAGCAGACCGATCGCGACCGAGAGCAGGTAGGCGCTGCCCGCCGTGATGCCGGTGGTGATGGACAGCGGGACCAGGAGGAGCACGGCGCACGCGATCGCGAACCACACCGACCCCGGCTCCAGCCGCTCCTGGGCCACCGGCTTGCCCGGCAGGTCGTGGCGCGCGTCGCGGCGGCGGTCGACGATGTCGTTGTGCCAGCCCAGCACGGCCTGGCCGACGAGCACGGTCGCGAGGACCACGCCGACCTCGCGCAGCTCCCGGCCCGCCAGGGCCGCGCAGGCGGCGATGCCGAGGGCGGTGAGGACGGCCTGCCGCGGGTGGCTCGCCTGGACGAGCAGCAGCGGCTCCAGGTCGCGCAGCCCGCGCCGGCGGCGTACGTCGCCCGCGGGCCGCGGCTCGGCGGGTGCGGCGACAGCGGTGGCTCCGGTGGCACGGGTGCTCGCCTCAGTCGGCTGGGCGACGGGCTCGTCGACGGGACCCTCGACGGGCTCCTCGAGCGCCACGGAACCCGTCTGCTCGGCCCCGGCAGTACCACTTCGGCGCCGGAAGCGCTCCCTCTTCGCCATGGCGGCAGTATCGCCTGCGTCACCTCCGGGAACGGGCGAACCACGCGGTTCACCTGCGGTTTCGTGGTTCCCGGTGACCTCCGCGGGGCTACCGCCTGCACATCGCCCCGTGCCTTGTCAAGACCGGATTGTGGCTCTGACCTGCAACAACGCTGATCCGGGTGGTCCAGACGCGTGTTAAGATGGTGCCCTAGGAAGGGGTACCTGACATATGACTTTCACCGTCGGCGAAACGGTTGTTTACCCGAACCACGGGGCCGCTGTCATCGAGGACATCGAGATGCGGACCATCAAGGGAGAGGACCGGCAGTACCTCGTCCTGCGGATCGTCGCCCAGCAGGACCTGGTCGTGCGCGTTCCTGCGTGCAACCTCGACCTCGTCGGCGTCCGCGACGTCGTGGACAAGGACGGCCTGGACCGCGTGTTCGACGTGCTGCGTGCCGCGCACGTCGAGGAGCCGACCAACTGGTCGCGCCGCTACAAGGCCAACCTGGAGAAGCTGCACAGCGGCGACGTCATGAAGGTCGCCGAGGTCGTGCGCGACCTGTGGCGCCGCGAGCGCGACCGTGGCCTGTCCGCGGGCGAGAAGCGGATGCTCGCCAAGGCGCGCCAGATCCTGGTCTCCGAGCTCGCGCTCGCCGAGAAGACCAACGAGGACAAGGCCGAGGCCATGCTCGACGAGGTCCTCGCCTCCTGACGCACCACCGCGGCCGGCCCAGCAGGCCGACCAGCTGATCGATCGAGGCCCCCGGGTGACCACCCGGGGGCCTCGTCGCGTCCCGGGGCCCGTCCCGACCCGGCCCCGGTGCGGGCCAGCGGCCTAGGGTCGGGGCGTGGACTGGGACGAGGAGCAGGACGGTGCGCCCGCAGCGCTCGGCACGGTGGTGGAGGCCGGACGGGGCTCGCTCCCGTTCGCGCTCGTCCACGGCGAGGGCCTGGTGGTCGCCGCGTCCTGGGCGCTCGCCGAGGCCGGGGTGACGCTGGTCGACATCGGCACCGAGTGGGCCGGGCTGGTCGACGCCGGCGAGCCCCTGGTGCTGCACGACGCGCTGTGCCCGATGACACCCGCGGACTTCATCGCGGCCTGCCTGGCCCGCGCGGTGGAGCGCGACGTCGTCGTGGTCGGCACCCGGCCGGTGACCGACACCGTCAAGGAGTCGGCCGACGGGTTCGTCGGCGCGACGGTCGACCGCGCCGGCCTGGTCGCGGTCGCCTCGCCGGTCGTGCTCCCGGCGAGCGCCGTGGCGCAGCTGGAGGGCCTGCCGTCGCTGGACTTCGCCGAGCTGGTCGAGGACCTCCGCGCCCGGTTCGTGGTGGAGCTCGCCGACGCGCCGCCGTCGGCCCGCCGGGTCGCCGGCGAGGACGACGTACGCCTGCTCGAGGCGCTGACGACCCCGGATTGACCTGTCCGCAGGGCCGGAGGTCAGGGCGCGGACGGCGGGGCGAGGGCGAGCGCCAGGTCGACGTCCTCGGGGAAGGTGATCTTGAGGTTGCGCGAGGTGCTGGGCACCGCCGCGATCCGCACCGGTCCTCCCGGGACGTCGGGATAGCGCTCCAGGCAGCTGGCGGTGTCGGTGCCCTCGAAGCCGTCGGCGTCGGCGCTGCGGTACGCCGCGAGCAGCGCGCCCGCGCGGAACGCCTGAGGCGTCTGCACGCCGACCAGCCCGGTCGGCAGCCGGTCGCCCGCGACCGACACGAGCCCGCTCAGCGGCACGACGGGGATCGCGCCGCCGTGCTCGCGGGCGGCGCGCACGGTCGCCGCGAGTAGCTCGACGCCGGCCAGTGGCCGGGCCCCGTCGTGGACGGCGACGACGTCGATCGCGCCGGCGTCGATCTCGGGGGCGAGCGCGCGCAGCGCCCGCCACTCCGAGGCGTGCCGGGTCGCGCCGCCGGTCACCACCAGCACCTCGCCGTCGCCGAGGTGCGGGGTCACCGCGTCGGCGACGGCCTGCTCCTCGCCTGCTCGCACGACCAGGACCACGCGGGCGACGTCGTCGACCGCGAGCGCGTCGCGCACCGACCACGCCAGCACGGCCTGGGTGCCCAGCGGCAGGAGGACCTTGTTGACCTCGGCGCCGACGCGGGAGCCGGCACCCGCGGCGAGGACGACGACGGCGGCGGGCACGCAGCGGAGGCTATCGCGGCGTGTGCGCGTGGCTCGGGCACCGGTGCGAGCAACGATTTACACGCCCGTTGCACGACGAAACCCGGTCGTGAACCTGGGCGACCTAGTTTCGGCCGCGTGACCCCGCGAGCCGCGCACGACCAGTGGCAGCCGGTGTGCGCGCTGGTCGACCTCGAGGTCGAGCGGGCCGCCACCGCCCTGGTGCACGGGCAGGCGATCGCCATCTTCCGGCTCGCCGACGACCGGGTCTTCGCCCTCGGCAACCACGACCCGTTCGCCAAGGCCTCGGTCATCGCCAAGGGGATCGTCGGCCTGCGGGGCGACGTGCCGTTCGTCGCGTCCCCCTCGCACCGGCACGCCTTCGACCTGCGCACCGGCAAGTGCCTCGACGACCCGGGCGCGGCGGTGCCGGCCTACGACGTCAAGATCGTCGAGGGCCGGGTGTTCGTCGGCCACCGCAAGGCCGCCGCGGCATGAGCCTGCTGGTCACGGTCGGCCGGCCGGGCTGCCCTGTCGTCGCCGAGGTGACCCGACGGGCGGCCGCCGCGCTGGGCGTCCCGGCGGTCGCGACGTGCGGCGACGGGCTTCGGGGCGTCCTCGCCGGAGCGGTCCGCCCGCCGGTCGTCGTGCCGGTGGCGCTGGACGGCGCCCTCCCGCACGGCCGACCGCTCGGGCCGCACCCGCTCCTCGCCGCGGCCCAGGCCTCCCGGCTGATCGCCGCGGGGGCGCGTCCGGGCCGGGCGGTGGTGATGGTGGCGCCCGGGTCGCACCGCCCGGAGGACCAGGAACGGCTCGTGCGCGCAGCGGCACTGCTCGCCCACACCTGGACCGGACCGGTGCGGCTCGCGGCGCAGACCGGCCCGGTGCCGCGCCCCGAGGAGCTCCTGGGCCGCGGCACGGCCGTCTCGCCGTACCTCCTCGCCCCCGGCCCGGACGCGGACGAGGTGCGGGCGACCGCCTCCGCCGCCGGTGCGCCGGTCGTCGCCGACGTGCTCGGGGCGCACCGGTTCCTGGTAGAGCTGGTCGTGCGGCGCTACCGGGCCCGGCAGCACCCGGTGGCGGCCTAGGGGGAATCACCCGCGAGCAGGTCGGCCAGCTCCTCGGGCCGGCTCAGGTGGGGGCAGTGCCCGGTCGTGACCTCGTCGGGCGCGGTGATGCCCAGCCGGTCCGCGGCGACCCGCCGCTGCACCGCCGGCGGCAGGAACCGGTCGCGGGTGGTGATGACGTACCGGCTCGGGACGGCGGGCAGGGCGGCCGCCGGCCACGGCGCGGCGCCCAGCCGGTCGGAGGTCGGCCGCTCCCGGGCGGCGGCCTCGGCCGCGAGCCCGGGTGGCACGTCGTCGTCGAGGTCGGGCACCCCGCCGGTCCAGCCGACGGCACCGAACCACTCCGCGGCGCTCTCGCCCGGCCGGGGCACCATCCCGGCCACGAACACCTGCAGCCGCACGTCCCGGCGCCCGGCCAGCCGCTCGGCCACGAGGGGCACGACGAACCCGCCGGCGGAGTGCCCCACCACCACCAGGTCGTCGAGCCGGTCCGTGCGGTCGAGGGCGGCCTCGACCACGTCGACGCAGTGGTGCCAGGTCGCGTCGGCGCGGTCGGTCGGCAGGTCGGGCGCGACGGCCCGGTGGCCGCGCGAGACGAGCGCGCGCCCGACCAGGTGCCAGGCCCAGCCGCCGTCGCCCGCGCCGTGCAGGAGCGCGAAGGTCGTCATGGTGGTCCGACCCCGGCCGGGGACCGGACTCACCGGTCGGGCTAGGCGATGCGCCGGACCGGGGTGCGCGCCGCGGAGCGGGCCCGCTCGACGAGCGCGACCAGGTGCTCGGTGACCAGGTCGGGGCGCTCGAGGGGGAGGTAGTGCCCCGCGCCCGGGGCGACCAGCATCCGCGCCCCGCGGATCCCGCCGGCCAGCCGGCGGGCGTGGGGCGGCGGGGTGAGCCGGTCCGCGCTGCCGACCAGCACGACCGTCGGCACGTCGTCGTACGCCGCGAGCCCGGCGAGCCGCTCGTGGCGCATCAGGTCGCGGTAGAAGCCCTCCATGGTGGCCGGCGGGCAGCAGATCAGCTGGTCGGTGGCGAGCCCGGCGTCGCGCAGCCGCAGCGGCCGGCCGAAGAGCAGCCGGTGGACGACGTACCGCTCGATCGAGGGGGTGCGCCGCCGCTCCCGGCGGGTCAGCAGCCGGGCGCGGGCGGCCAGCACGTGAGGGATGGCGCGGCGGGCGGCCGAGCCGACGTCGGGCAGGCCGAGCGTCACCGTGCCGAGCTCGCCGGAGGAGGTGGAGACGAAGAGCAGCCCGCGGACCCGGTGGACCAGGTCCGGGCGGACCTCGGGCAGCTCCATGATCGTCATGCCGCCGATCGAGTGGCCGGCGAGGACGAGCGGGCCGTCCGCGGCGTAGGCGTCCACGACGGCGCCGAGGTCGCGGGCGAGGTCCTCGATGGTGCAGGCCTCGAGCGGCGCGGTCTCCGAGCGGCCGTGGCCGCGCGCGTCCCAGGTGACCAGGCGCAGGTCGCTGCCGTAGCGGTCGAGCAGGTCGCGCACCTGGTAGTGCCAGTCCTCCTCGTCGGCCGTCCAGCAGTGGGCGAGGAGCACCGTCACGGCGGCGTCCGCACGACCGTGGGTCGAGACGTGCAGGGTCAGGCCATCATGGGTGGTGAGCGTGTGCCTCACGCGTCCTCCCGCACGACCAGCGCGGTCGCGACGGCCGCAACGCCCTCGCCGCGGCCGGTCAGGCCCAGCCCGTCGGTCGTCGTCGCCGAGACCGTCACCGGGGCGCCGAGCGCGGCGCTCAGCGCCGACTCGGCCTCCGCACGGCGCGGGCCGATCTTGGGCCGGTTCCCGATCACCTGCACCGCGACGTTCCCGACCTCCCAGCCGGCGGCCCGCACGCGGCGGGCGGTCTCGCCGAGCAGCGCGGCGCCCGAGGCGCCGGCCCACTGCGGCTCGGCGGTGCCGAAGTTGGAGCCGAGGTCGCCGAGGCCGGCCGCGGAGAGCAGCGCGTCGCACGCCGCGTGGGCGGCGACGTCGGCGTCGGAGTGGCCCTCGAGGCCCTGCGGCTCCCCGGGCCAGGAGAGCCCGGCGAGATGCAGGGGGACGCCGTCGACGAGGCGGTGGACGTCGGTGCCGGTCCCGACACGGATCCGGCCAGCGAGGTTGGGTGGCACGGCGCGATCATGCCTGAGGGATGATCGGGTCCGTGCGGACGTCTCGCGGTGCGTGGTCGGTCGCAGGACTGGTCGCGGGCGCGGCCGGGCTTGCGACGTCGTACTGCGCCGCCATGGTGATGACGATCCGCGACTCGCCCGTCGTGGCGGTGGTCGAGCAGCTGATCCGGCTGGTGCCCGGCGCGGTGATCGAGAAGGCGATCCGCCTGGTCGGGGCGGCCGACAAGCCGCTCCTGGTGCTCGGCGTGGTCGTGGCGCTCGGCGCGCTCTTCGCCTGGGCCGGCCGCCTCGCGCGCCGCTCCTGGTGGATGCCCGCCGTGGTCTTCGGCGTGCTCGCCGCGATCGGGGCCGTCGCGGTGCTCGCCCAGCGCGGGGCCGGCGGGACCGACCTGGTCCCGGTGGCCGTGGGCTTCGTGACCTGGGTCGTCTGCCTCTCGGTCCTCACCGACCCGCTGCGCCGCGCCGACGTCCTGGCCGTCGAGCACCGCGAGCGCGCCGAGCCGGCCGACGACCTCCCGGCACTGCACCGGCACACCCGTCGCGGGTTCGTGCTGCGCGCCGGGTTGATGTCGGCCGTGGCGGTCGCCCTCGGGGTCTTCGGCCGCGCCGTCGGCAGCGGTCGTCGGCACGTCGAGAAGAGCCGCCGGCTGCTCAAGCTCGACGGCGTCACCGAGGGGCAGGTGCCGGCCGGTGCCCGTGTCGACCTCGCCGACGTCAGTCCCTGGCGGACGCCGAACGACGAGTTCTACCTGATCCACACCGCGCTGGTCGTGCCGGCGATCGAGCCCGCCGACTGGACCCTGCGGATCACCGGCATGGTCGACCGGCCGATGGAGATCACCTACGCCGAGCTGGTCGCGCGCGAGCTCACCCAGTCCTGGATCACCCTCAACTGCGTCTCCAACGAGGTCGGCGGCGACCTCATCGGCAACGCCTGGTGGAGCGGGGTGCGCATCGCCGACCTGCTCGCCGAGGCGGGCGTCCAGGAGGGGGCGGACGCGGTGAAGCAGACCTCCGACGACGGTTGGACCTGCGGCACCCCGCTGGAGGCGCTCACCGACGACCGCGACGCCATGCTGGCGGTCGCGATGAACGGCCGGCCGCTGCCGATCGAGCACGGGTTCCCGGTGCGCACGATCGTCCCCGGCCTGTACGGCTACGTCTCGGCGACCAAGTGGGTCCGCGAGCTCGAGGTCACCCGGTTCGAGGACTTCGAGGCGTACTGGACGACCAAGGGCTGGGGCGAGCGCGGCCCGGTGAAGATGTCCTCCCGCGTCGACGTCCCCCGCACCGACGCCGACGTGCCGGCCGGGCCGGTCCGCTTCGGTGGGGTCGCCTGGGCCCAGCACACCGGCGTCGCGACCGTGGAGATCGCCGTCGACGGCGGGGAGTGGGTCCCGGTCGAGGTGGCGCGCCCGGGCACGGACGACACCTGGGTGCAGTGGGTCGGCGAGATGGAGCTGGAGCCCGGCGACCACGCCGTGCGGGTGCGGATGACCGACAAGACCGGCGCCGTGCAGACCGGCGTCGAGGCCGGCGTGCTGCCCGACGGCGCCACCGGCTGGCACGAGCGGTCGTTCTCGGTGGTGGAGGCGTGAGCCCCGACGCGCGGGACTTCGCCGGGCGGCGCGGCTGCGCCCTGGTCGTCGGCGGCAGTGGCGGGATCGGCCTCGAGGTCGTGCGCCTCCTCGCCGCCCGTGGCTCGGACGTGGCGCTGACCTACCGCTCGCGCCCCGAGGCGGGGGAGGCGGCGGTCGCCGAGGCCCGCGGGCACGGCGCCGTCGCCACCGCGCACGCCCTGGACCTCGGGGACCTCGACGCGGCGGCCGCCCTCGTCGAGACCGTCGCCGCCGAGCACGGGGGCATCCACACGCTGGTGCACGCCGCCGGCCCGCACGTCCCGATGACCCACCTGTCCGCCGTCGCGCCGGCGGCGATGGCCGCCCAGCTGCAGGCGGACGCGGCCGGGTTCTTCGGCGTCGTGCAGCCCGCACTGCCGCACCTGCGGGCGACCCAGGGCTCGGTGGTCGCGGTGACCACCGCCGCGACGGCCCGCTTCCCCGTCCGCGACGGGCTCTCCTCCGCGCCCAAGGGAGCGGTGGAGGCGCTGGTGCGGGGCCTGGCCGCCGAGGAGGGGCGGTACGGCGTCCGCGTGAACGCCGTGGGCCCGGGCATGCTCACCGACGGCATGGCCGCGCGCCTGATCGGCTCCGGCGAGCTCGACGACGCCGCGCTCGAGGTCGCCCGCGGCAACATCCCCCTGCGCCGCTTCGGCAGCGCCGTGGACGTCGCGGAGGCGGTCTGCTTCCTCGCCTCGGCGCGTGCCGGGTTCGTCTCCGGCCAGAAGCTCGACGTCGACGGCGGCTACTCCGCCTGAGCGCCTGAGCAGCGCCGTCCGAGGAACGAGGACGGCGCGTGGCGAAGGCGGGTCGAGCAAGCGACGCGACCGAGGGACGAGGTCGCGCGAGCGGGTCGAGACCCGGTGAGGGACGCAGGGCGGCGACCACGGTCACGGGTCCCGACGAGGGTCGCCGGGTCCCGACGAGAGCTCCCGACCCGCGCCGGGGCCCGCTGGTCGACCAGCGGCGTGGGCTACCAGGTGCCGTTGGACGGCGGGAGCGGGTGGGCGTCGTCGTGGATGACGTAGGCCAGCCCGCCGGAGGTCGGCAGCCAGGCGTCCTCGAACTCACCGCGGTCGTAGGTGCGCCGCACGCCGCTGTTGCGCGGGGCGGCCGGGTCGTTGACGACGACGTCGCCGGTGGAGGTGAAGCCCACGACGACCAGCAGGTGGCCGTTGGTCGCGGAGATCGGTGCGCCGGAGAGCTCGCCGCGGCCGAAGGACACCGAGGTCACGACCGGAATGCCGGCCTTGACGAGCCGCTCGGCCTCGCGCAGCGAGCGCAGCCGGGTGACGAACGCGTGACCGGCCAGCGGGGCGGCGTACGCGGTGTTGAAGGGCCAGTTGCCGGTGCCGCGGTACGCCGCGTCGTACGTCATCCGCGCGGCGTGGTCGACCCAGGGGTCGGTGTGGCCCGAGCCGACCCAGGCGCGGTCGGCGGCCGGCGGCAGCGCGTCGTAGTAGCCGAGGACCATCGAGGTCGACGTCGGGGAGCACCACGCCTCGCCGCCGCCGCCCCACTGCGGGGAGTGGCCCTGGTGGATCATCTGGCTGTAGCGCGGCACGTCGAGCACCACGCCGCGGGCGACCCCCGGCTTGGACGTCGCGACGTCGCCCGAGGGCAGCCGGGAGGCGACCGCTCCGACGGTGTCGACGACGGCCGCGGCCGCGGTGCCGCTGCGCCGCGCCAGCGAGACGCGCAGCTGGTAGGACGCCAGGCCGCGGGGGGCCTTCCAGGTGTCGACGGCGACGTCGGCGAGGTCGTCGCCCTGCCCGCCGACGCTCGTCCGCTTCGTGTAGCCGTCACCGGAGGTCCACCGGCCCAGCACGTCCCAGCTCGACTGCCCACCGCCGGCGGCGCGACCTCGCACGGCGACCTCGATCCAGCTGTCGCCGGTCGTGGTGGCCGACCAGGAGCCGATCAGCTCGGTGAGCGCGAACCCCGGCTTGGTCCACGGCGAGAACCACCGGCCGACGTCGTATGCCGTGCCGCCCTGCGTGCGCCTGCCGGCGGCGGCCTTGGTCTGCACGAGCGTGCCCCGCGTGACGCGCGTCCCCTCCAGCCGGCCGCTGCGCAGCTCGGCGGGGGAGTCCCACTGGGTGTAGGAGATCGGTCGCGCCGGTGCCGCCGAGGCCGCCGTGGGCACGAGCGGGAGGAAGGCGCAGGTCAGGAGGAGGGGGAGGAGCCGCCGCATGGGCTCCACGGTAGGTCACATCCGCCCCACGAGTCACAGGAACAGCGGGGCGCCCGAGGATGCGGGCCGCACCCCGCCCCGTCCCTAGACTGGAGGGGTGACCCTGAGGCTCTACGACACCGCGACGCGCGAGGTGCGCGACTTCGTCCCCCTGGAGGAGGGGAGGGCGAGCGTGTACGTCTGCGGCCTCACAGTGCAGTCCGAGCCGCACGTCGGGCACGTCCGCTCGGGGGTCAACTTCGACGTCCTGCAGCGCTGGCTGCGGCACAGCGGCTACGACGTCACGTTCATCCGCAACGTCACCGACATCGACGACAAGATCCTCGGCAAGGCCGCCGGCCTCGGCCGCCCGTGGTACGCCCACGCCGCGATCATGAAGCGCGAGCTCGACGCCGCGTACGCCGCGCTGAACGTCGCGCCGCCGACCTACGAGCCCGCGGCCACCGGCCACGTGCCGGAGATGGTCGAGCTGATCGAGGCGCTCATCGAGCGCGGTCACGCCTACGCCGCCGAGGACGGCTCCGGCGACGTCTACTTCGACGTCCGCTCCTGGCCGGCGTACGGCGAGCTGACCTCCCAGCGCATCGACGACATGGAGGCCGCGGAGGACGCCGACCCCCGCGGGAAGCGCGACGCCCGCGACTTCGCGCTGTGGAAGGGCCGCAAGGACTCCGAGCCGCTCACCGCGTCCTGGCCGAGCCCCTGGGGCCGCGGTCGGCCCGGCTGGCACATCGAGTGCTCGGCGATGGCCGGGAAGTACCTCGGCAGCGCCTTCGACATCCACGGCGGCGGCGTCGACCTGCGCTTCCCCCACCACGAGAACGAGCAGGCGCAGTCCCGCGCGGCGGGGCACCCGTTCGCGTCGTACTGGATGCACAACGCCTGGATCACCACCGCCGGCGAGAAGATGAGCAAGTCGCTGGGCAACAGCCTGACCATCCCGTCGGTGCTCCAGCGGTTCCGCGGCATCGAGCTGCGCTTCTACCTCGTCGCCGCGCACTACCGCTCGCACGTCGAGTTCAGCTTCGAGGCGCTCGAGGAGTCCGCCGCCGGGTTCCGCCGGGTCGAGGGCTTCCTCGACCGGGTCGGCGCGGACACCGGGGCGGCGCAGGACGGCGCGCTGCCGCAGGCCTTCGCCGACGCGATGGACGACGACCTCGGCACGCCCGCCGCCGTCGCCGTGCTGTACGACGCCGTCCGCGAGGGCAACCGGCTGCTGCAGGCCGGCGACGCCGCGGGCGCACGCGGCCAGGCCGCCGCGGTGCGCGCCATGCTCGACGTGCTGGGCCTCGACCCGGCCGACCCCGCCTGGGGCGGCGCCTCCGGTGCCTCCGACAAGGCCGACGCACTGACCACCGCCGTGGACGTCCTCGTCCGCGGCCTCCTCGACCAGCGGGCCCAGGCCCGTGCGGCGAAGGACTTCGCCACCGCCGACGCGATCCGGGACCGGATCAAGGCCGCCGGCATCGAGGTCGAGGACACCCCCGACGGCCCGCGATGGTCGCTAGATGCAGGGAGCATCGTCTGATGCCAGGGAACAGCCAGCGCAAGGGCGCCATCCGCAAGGGCGGCAAGGGCGCCACGGTCGGCTCCGGCGGCCGCGTCAAGCGCGGCCTCGAGGGCAAGGGACCGACGCCGAAGGCGAAGGACCGGCCCTACCACAAGGCCTACAAGGACGCGCAGCGCAACGAGCGCCGCGGCGCTCCTGCCCGCCCGCGCAAGAAGTCCAGCAGCGACATCGAGTGGATCGCCGGCCGCAACGCGGTCGTCGAGGCGCTGCGCGAGGGCGTGCCGATCACGGCCGTCCACGTCGCCGAGGGCGCCGAGCGCGACGGCCGGCTGCGCGAGGCCTTCCGCCTCGCCTCGGAGAAGGGCATCGGCCTGCTCGAGGTGCCCCGCGGCGAGCTCGACCGGATCACCAGCGGCGCGGTCCACCAGGGCCTGGTCGCGAAGATCCCGGCCTACGAGTACGCCCACCCCGACGACCTCCTGGACGCCGCGGAGGCGAACCAGGAGAAGCCGCTGATCGTCGTGCTCGACCAGATCACCGACCCGCGCAACCTCGGCGCGATCGTCCGCTCCTCGGCCGGCTTCGGCGCCCACGGCGTGGTCATCCCCGAGCGGCGTGCGGCGAGCATGACCGCTGCCGCCTGGAAGACCAGCGCGGGTGCCGCGGCCCGGATCCCGGTCGCCCAGACCGTCAACCTGGTCCGGCAGCTCAAGGCCTACCAGGACGCCGGCTGCATGGTCGTCGGCCTCGCCGCCGACGGCGACGTCACGCTCCCCGAGCTCGCCGGGCCTGACGGCCTCGCCGACGGTCCCCTCGTGATCGTGGTGGGCGCCGAGGGCGGCGGCCTGTCCCGGCTGGTCCAGGAGACCTGCGACCAGGTCGTCTCGATCCCGATGGCCAACACGCTGGAGTCCCTGAACGCCGGCGTGGCCGCCTCGGTCGCGCTCTACGCGGTCGCGCAGGCGCGCGCCTGAGGCTCCCCCGAGTGCCGTCCGGCGTGCGCCCCGGCCGCGTCCTGGCCACCACCGTGGCGGTGGTGGTCTGGGCGGTGCTCGCCGTCGGGATCGGCACGACGCTCTTCCTCGCCGACTCCCGGACCGTGTCGGTGGCCAGCCACGACGCGGTGGTCCGCCCGACCCTGGACGGCGAGGTCGTGGTGCGCACCGGGCCGGTGCTGCCCGACCTGCGCCTGCGCTCCGGGTCCCGCATCGGCGTCGACGTCCGCCTCGGCAAGACCGAGGCCCGCACCACCGACGAGCTGGTCCAGCGCTACGCCTACATCGGCAGCCAGCCCGACGGCCCCCGGGCCAAGGTCGAGCGCGTCGTGGTCGAGATGGCCCGCGACGCGGCCCTGCGTGGGGCCGTGCTCGCGCTCGTCCCCCTGCTCGTCTGGGCGGCGGTCGGCCGCGACCGCCGGCGCCAGCTGCTGCGGGCCGGCCGGTCGTGGCGCGGGGCGGTCACGGTGCTCGTCGTGGCGGGTCTGGTCGTGGTCCTGGTCGAGCCCTGGCGCGGCGAGGACCCGCAGGTCGACGACGACCGCGACTGGGTCTCGCTCGAGCAGTGGCTCGGCGCCGCCGTGCCGCTGCCCGAGGAGGTGGCGGGCCTGGAGGTGCGCGGCGACGTCACCACCGACCAGACCCGGCGGCTCGTCGAGAGCGCGGTGGACACCTACACCAAGAGCAAGGAGTGGTACGCCGCGGCGGCCGAGGACGCCGCCGGGCTCGGGCTCCGCCAGCCGGCCGAGGACGAGACGGTCGCGCTGCTCGTCTCCGACCGCCACGACAACATCGGCATGGACGCCGTCGCCCGCGCGATCGGCGACGCCGCCGGTGCGACCACGGTCCTCGACGCCGGCGACGACACCTCGACCGGCAAGGCCTGGGAGGCGTTCTCGCTCGACTCGGTGACCGCGGCCTTCGACGACCTCGACCGCTGGGGCGTCGCGGGCAACCACGACAACGGCCCCTTCGTGCGCGACTACCTCGCCGACCGCGGCTGGCGGATGCTCGACGGCGAGGTCGTCGAGGGGCCGGGCGGGTCGCCGCTCATCGGCATCGACGACCCCCGCTCCAGCGGCCTCGGCGCCTGGCGCGACGAGACCGGCCTGTCCTTCACCGAGGTCGGCGAGCGTCTCGCCGACGAGGTCTGCGAGGCCGACGAGCGGATCGCCACCGTGCTGGTCCACGACGCCAACCTGGGCCGGGAGGTCCTGGACCGGGGCTGCGCCGACCTCGTCGTCGGCGGCCACCTGCACGTCGCCAGCGGGCCGACCCAGGTGATCGGCGAGAACGGCGAGGTGGGGCACACCTTCACCACCGGCACGACCGGCGGGGCGGCGTACGCCATCGCGATCGGCTCGAAGATCCGCCGCACCGCCTCGGTCACCCTGATCACCTACCGCGACGAGCGTCCGGTCGGGCTGCAGGAGGTCGACCTGCTGACCAACGGCGTCTTCGAGGTCGGGGACTACACCGAGCTGTCCTACGAGCCCGAGCCGGCCGGCGAGACCGGCCTGCCGCCGGTCACCCCCGCCCCCGGGCCGTCGGCCCTGCCCGAGACCGAGGGCCCCTAGAAGTAGTCGCGCACGTGCACCGGCCGGCCGTGCAGCAGCAGGTCGAGCACCCGGTCGTCGTCGCGGCGGCCGGACAGGTGGCCGGCGAGGCGCAGGTTGGCGCTGTCCTGCGTCCCGGCGAAGGCCAGCGCCAGCCCCTGGGTGGTGTACGTCGCCGCGTCGGGCGGCACGTCGGCCCGCTCGCACCGGGAGACGCCGTCCTCGACGACCAGCCGGTAGCCGCCGTCGGCCACGCCGAGGACGTCGCCGGCGACCCGGAGCTGCGCGGTCCACGAGCCGGGGGCGAGCCGCAGGCCGGTGAGCGCCCGGGCGGGGTCGTGGACCCGCAGCATGTACGGGCGGTGCACGACCCGGCGCCCGGTGGAGGTGGGCAGGACCAGGCGGGCGGTGTCCGCCCCGGAGGTGGTCAGCCGGACGGTGGGAGCGACGGCGGAGAAGGACCCCAGCACCCGCCACAGCGCGCGGTGGGCGTCCGCGGTCAGCCCGACCAGGTCGGGCACCGTGATCCGGGCGTGCTCGTCGTAGCCGGTGCCGCGGTCCCACCGCGCGAAGCCGACGACCCGGCCGTCGGCGTCCTCGGCGAGCGTGGTGGCGGTGACCTGCTCGAGCCAGGCGGCGTCGGGGGCGCCGAAGCCGGCTCCCCGCCGGGTGAGCGGGCCGTTCTGCGCGGCGGCCCACGCGTCGTACGCCTCGCGGACCGCGGGCACGTCGGCGACGGTGGCGCGCCGGACCGTGGTGCCCTCCGCGGGGCGGACCAGGCCCAGGTCGGCGGTGACCAGGTCGACCTCGTCGAGGGCGCACACGACCTCGTAGCCGAGCCGGCGGTAGATGCCGGGCGCGGTCGGGTAGAGCGTGCTCAGCGGCTCCCCCCGCTCGGAGGCATCCCTGAGCAGCGCGCGGAACAGCTCGAGCAGCAGCCCCTCGCCGCGGTGCTCCGCGGCGACCGTGACGTCGGCGACGCCGCAGGTCGGCACCCGCGTGCCGTGCCACCACGACCCGAGCTCCAGCCCGACGGCGCGGGCGAGCAGCCGGTCGCCGGCGAACCTCCCCCAGGAGTGCCGACCGCCCGCCGGGGAGGTGTCCTCGGCGGGCGGCGCCGGCTGGCCCGGCGGGTCCGCCCCGAACCCCTCCTCGCCGAGCCGCCGGGACTGCTCCCGGTCCTCGGCGGTGAGCCGCCGGGTGGCGCGTCGGGCATCGCTGCTCGTGCGGTCCATGCCCGGGAACCTACGTCCCGGCAGTCGACCTAGGGTGGGGACCATGCCGACGAACGTGGAGAGGCTCCTGCCGGGCGAGGACGCCGAGGCGCTGCTGGACCTGGCCGGGTCGATCGCCCGGGAGAAGCTGGCGCCCCAGGTCGCGGAGATGGAGGAGCGGGCGGAGTTCCCCGCCGAGGCGTACGCCGTGCTCGGCCGCGCGGGACTGCTCAGCCTGCCCTTCCCCGAGTCCTACGGCGGGGGCGAGCAGCCCTACGAGGTCTACCTGCAGGTGATCGAGGAGATCGCCGCCGCCTGGCCCAGCGTGGGCGTCGGCGCGAGCGTGCACTCGCTCACCGCGACCGTGGTGGCGGCCAACGCGACCGAGCAGCAGCGGGCCGAGTGGCTGCCGCGGATGCTCTCCGGCGACTGGCTCGGCGCCTACTGTCTCTCCGAGCCGCAGGCCGGCTCCGACGTGAGCGGCATCGCCACCAAGGCGGTCCGCGAGGGCTCCGCCGAGGACGGCGAGTACGTCGTCACCGGCACCAAGCAGTGGATCAGCAACGGCTCGCACGCCGACTACTACATCCTCTTCGCCCGCACCGGCGAGGACCCCAAGCGCGGGCTGTCCGCCTTCATCCTCCCCGGCGACACCCCCGGCGTGACGTTCGGTGCGCCCGAGAAGAAGCTCGGCCTGCACTGCGACGTCACCACCCAGGTGATCCTCGACGGGGCCCGCATCCCCGCCGCCCACCGCGTGGGGGAGGAGGGCGCCGGCATGAGGGTCGCCCTCTCCGCGCTCGACGCCGGCCGGCTCGGCATCGCCGCCGTCGCCACCGGCATCGCCCAGGCGGCGCTCGACCACGCGGTCGCCTACGCGCGCGAGCGGCGGCAGTTCGGCCGGGCCATCGGGGAGTTCCAGGGACTGCAGTTCCTGCTCGCCGACATGGGAGCGGAGGTCGAGCGCGCCCGCGCGACGTACCTCCACGCCGCTCGGCTCAAGGACGCCGGCCGCCCGTTCTCCCGCCAGGCGAGCATCGCGAAGCTGACCGCCAGCGACGCGGCCATGCGGGTGACCACCGACGCCGTCCAGGTCCTCGGGGGCAACGGCTACACCCGCGACTACCCGGTCGAGCGGCTGTTCCGCGACGCCAAGATCACCCAGATCTTCGAGGGCACCAACCAGATCCAGCGGATGGTCATCGGTCGCGACCTGCTGCGCTGAGGCCGCCGCGGGCGACCCTCAGGCCCGCCGCCGGCCGGGCGCGAACGCCGCGGCCACCAGGGCGACGGCGACGGCCCCGGCACCGGTGAGCAGCGCCGGTCCGACCGCCCCGTCGTAGCCGGTCGGGGTGATCGCGCCGCCGTGGGCGAGGAAGACCGCGGTGAGCAGCGCGATGCCGAGCGCCACCCCGAACTCCCGGATCGTGGAGTTCGCCGAGCTGGCGACGGCGAAGTCGTCGTCGGGGAGCCCGTCGAGCACGGCTGTGGCGCTCGGGGCGAAGGTGAGCCCCATGCCGATGCCGGCCATGGCCAGCGGCACGACGAACGAGGAGTACGCAGCCCCGTCCTCGGTCAGCCACGCGAACCACAGCAGGGCGCCGGCCTGGAGCGCCAGCCCGGTCATCAGCAGCGGGCGCAGCCCGGTGCGGGAGGCCAGGGCGCCGGCCAGCGGGGCGACCACCATCGGGGCGGCCGTCCACGGCAGCGTGCGGAGGCCCGCCTCGAACGGGCTGTGGCCCTGGACGACCTGGAGGTACTGGGAGAGCAGGAAGACCGCTCCGAAGATGCCGAGGGTGAAGGTCAGGCCGATGACGTTGGCCACCGAGAAGCCGCGCGAGGCGAAGAGCCGCAGGGGCAGCACGGCGTCGGCGCGGCGGCGGGCCCACGCGACGTACGCCGGGACCAGCACCGCGGCGCCGACCAGCGAGCCGAGCACGCCGGCGCTCGACCACCCGTCGTCGTTGCCGTGCACGATGCCCCAGATGCCGAGGAACACCGCGCCGCCGAGCAGCAGGGTGCCGACCGGGTCCAGGCGGTTCCAGGTGCCGCGGGACTCCGGGACGGCGAGGAGCAGCAGCGGCAGGGCGACGACGGCGACCGGCACGTTGAGCCAGAAGATCGCCTGCCAGCTCACCCCCTCCACCACCGCGCCCCCGACGACCGGCCCGAGCGCCACGCCGAGACCCGAGACGCCGCCCCAGATGCCGATGGCGGCGGCCCGGCGGGCGGGCGGCACCGACGAGGCCAGCAGCGTCAGCGACAGCGGCATGATCGCCGCGGCGCCGAGCCCCTGGACGGCCCGCGCCGCGATGAGCGCCTCGGAGGTGGTGGACAGCGCGGCGGCGATGGAGGCGGCCGTGAAGAGCACCAGCCCGCCCACCATCGTGCGGCGGCGGCCCCACCGGTCCCCGAGGGTCGCGGCGGTCAGCATGAAGGTCGCGAAGCTGAGCGTGTAGGCGTTCAGGAACCACGACAGCTGCCCGACGCTGGCGCCCAGGTCGGCCTGGACGACCGGGAGGGCGGTGGTCATCACCAGGTTGTCGAGGGTCGCCATGAACATCGGGAGCGAGGCGGCAAGCACGGCCAGCGCGACCGGTCGGCGCCGCGGGGGCCGCCCCGTGGGGAGCCGGTCAGCGGTCGGCAGGAGGGTGGTGGACATGGCTGCTCCTAGGTAGGCATCGGATGATTACAACGTAGGTAATCGACTGATAACCTGTCAACCATGGTGGTCCGGATGAGTGCCGACGCCCGACGCGCGCTGCTGCTGGAGGCGGGTGCGCGGGCCTTCGCCCGTGCCGGGTTTCACGGCACGACCACGGACGCGATCGCCAAGGAGGCCGGCGTCTCCCAGCCGTACGTCGTACGGATGTTCGGCACGAAGCTCGAGCTGTTCCTCGAGGTCTTCGAGGCGGCCGGCGAGCGGGTCCGGGCGGCGTTCGCCGCCGTCCTCGACGAGGGCCCGTTCGACCCCGAGCTCGATGCGGACTGGGAGCGGCTCGGAGCCGCGTACGCCGACCTGATGGGGGTCGACGACACCCTCCAGGTGCTGATGCACGGCTTCTCCGCGGGCTCCGTCGAGGAGATCGGCGCCGTCGGCCGGCGCTGCATGGACCGGATCTACGCGACGATCCTGGCGACCGGCTGCACCGACGAGCAGGCGCGCGACTTCGTGGCGCACGGCATGCTCCTCAACGTCATGATGTCGCTCCGTGCCGGCGACCACCTCGAGGACGGCGGGGCGCTGCGCGCGCTGACCGTCTGCACGTTCGGCGACGCCCTGGCGCTGGTCTCGGGGGACGCGGGCGTCCCCGACGGCGGCGCTGCGGGGCCGTCGCTGTCGCGGGGCCGCTGATCTCCTCAGGGAGAACCGGCACCTCTCAGGGGTTGCAACGGCCGAGGAGTGCCGGAATCCCCGGGGGGCCGGGGATTCCGGCAGGCCCGGACCGGACAACCCACATCCCGCCGGACGAAACGTGTGGGCGCCGTCACCTTTCGGTGATCGCCTCGTTCAGGAACTAGTACCTGTTCTAGTTCCTGTGGAGGACCCGTGCCCAGCCTTCGACGTCACCGACCCGGATCGGTCGCCCTCGGCGTCCTCGCCGGAGCGCTCACCCTCACCCTCGCCGCGTGCGGCTCGCAGCTCGACCCGAACCAGGTGGTCGGGGCGGGCGGCGTCGCCGCGGGTGCCGAGGGCGGCGTGGTCGCCGGTGGCGACGTCCCGGGCGCCGCGACGGGCGACACGGGCGCCGGGGGCGACCTCGGCGGCAGCACCGGCTCGACGGGCGGCTCGACCGGGAGCACGACCGGCGGGTCGGGGGCGACCGGGTCCACGGGAGGCGGTGGCGGCGACGCCGCCCAGCCGGGCGGCGAGAACGCCGCGGACGGCGGCACCCAGGCCGGCTCGTGCGACGGCTTCAAGAACCAGACCGGCATCGACGACAAGACGATCACCATCGGCAACGCCTCGGACATCTCCGGTCCGGTGCCGGGCATCTTCGAGTCCAGCCAGGACGCGGTCAAGGCGTACGTCGCGTACTTCAACGCCTCCACCGACATCTGCGGCCGCAAGCTCGCGCTGAAGTCCTACGACAGCCGCACCGACGCGGCCGCCGACCAGCAGGCCTACTCCGACGGCTGCGAGAACGTCTTCGCGATGATCGGCTCGATGTCGGCCTTCGACTCCGGCGGCGCGTCCGCGGCCCAGGGCTGCGGGCTCCCCGACATCCGCTCGGCGGCCGTGACCGGCGACCGCGCCGGCTGCAGCACCTGCTTCGGGGCGCAGTCGACGGTGGCCAACCAGTTCCAGAACGCCGTCCCGGACTACGTGAAGAAGAACTTCCCCGACGCCGCCGCGAACGCCGCCATGCTCTACATCAACGCCGGTGCCGCCTCGGAGAACGGCAAGATCCAGGCGGCCGCCATGTCCGAGCGGGGCATGAAGTTCTCGATGGTCCAGGGCATCGACATCGCGGAGTTCAACTACGCGCCCTACGTCCAGCAGATGAAGGACAAGGGCGTGAAGTACGTCCAGATGATCGCCCAGCCGGCGCAGTTCGTCCGGCTCGCCGACGCCATGCAGCAGCAGGGCTTCGAGCCCGACGTATTCATGATCGACCCCTCCGCCTACAACCGGGAGTACATCGAGAGCGGCGGCTCCGCGGTCGACGGCACGACGGTGTTCCTCAACTTCGTCCCGTTCGAGGAGGCCAGCAGCAACAAGGAGATGCAGACCTACGTCAGCTGGCTCAACCAGGTGAAGCCCGGTGCGGAGCCGACGTTCTTCGGGGTCTTCTCCTGGTCCGCCGCGCGGCTCTTCGTCGAGCGGGCGGTCGCCCTCGGCGGCAAGCTCAGCCGCGAGGCCCTCGTCAGGGACCTGGCGGGCGTCAAGGACTGGACCGCCAACGGCATGCACGCCCCGCAGCAGACCGGCCCCCGGCAGACCGGTGAATGCTGGCGCTTCATCGAGCTCAACGGCTCGAAGTGGGCCCCCGTCGGCGGGACCAAGTACACCTGCGCCGGCCTCACCACCCTCTGAGGACGCCCTCGGGAGCCGGTCCACACCGGTCCCCAGAATCTGTGACCCCCATCACCCAGCCGCTCCTCCCTCGTTGACCGGTACGCGACCCACTCCTCCGGAGGAACCATGTCGACCCAGCTGACCCACCGGACGTGGACGAAGGTCTCGCCCGGCGAGCACCTCTGCGGCTCGCTGACCGACACCGGCCTCGGAGGCTGACCATGAGCTCACTGATCTCCTTCACGATCCTCGGCCTGTTCACCGGTGCGGCGTACGCGATCGCGGCGTCCGGGCTGGTGCTGACCTACACCACGACCCGCGTCTTCAACCTCGCGCACGGCGCGTTCGGCATGGTGCTGGCGTTCGTCTTCTGGGACTTCTCCCAGCGGCAGGGGCTCAACCTGTTCCTGTCGCTGTTCCTCGTGCTCGGCGTGATCGCGCCGGCGATCGGCTGGGGCATCCAGCGCTTCGTCACCCGCGGCCTCGGCGAGGGGCCCGTGTCGGTCGCGCTCGTCGTCACGGTGGGGCTCTTCGTCGGCCTGATCGGACTGGCCCAGCAGGTCTGGCCGCCCGAGCCCCGGACGGTCCCGCCGTTCATGGCCTCCTCGGGCGTCCAGCTAGGCGAGACCTACGTGACCGCGCACCAGATCATCACGATCGTCATCTCGATCGGCGTCGCGCTGGCCCTCTACGCGCTGCTCAACCGGACCCGCATCGGCACCGCGATGCGCGCGTCGGTCGACAACCCCGAGCTGCTCAGGCTCTTCGGCGGCAAGCCCGACACCGTCGCGGCCCTGTCCTGGGCGATCGGCACCAGCCTCGCCGCGCTCGGCGGCATCCTGCTCTCGAGCGTGATCGGCCTGTCCTACTACGACCTGACGCTGCTGGTGATCAACGCCTACGCCGCGGCGATGCTCGGTCGGCTGAAGTCGCTGCCGCTGACCTTCGTCGGCGCGATGGGCCTGGGCATCCTGCAGTCGTTCGCGGTCGCCTACCTGCCCAGCGACGGCTTCCTCGCCGGGACGCGGGCAGTCGTGCCGGCGCTGTTCCTCTTCGTCGTGATCGTCGCGATGCCGCAGGCGCAGCTGCGCATCGGCCAGGTCAAGGGCATCGTGTCCGCGCCGCTGCCCTCGCTCACCGCCTCGTTCGGCTGGGGCGGGGGCCTGGTCGTGCTGGTGGCGCTGCTCGTGGGCGGCGGGATGTCGACGGCCAACCTGCTGCTGGTCGGCACGGCCGCGACGTACGCCATGGTCATGCTCAGCCTGGTGCTGCTCACGGGGTACGGCGGGCACGTCTCGCTGGCGCAGCTCACCTTCGCCGGCGTCGGTGCCCTCGCCTACGCCAAGCTCGAGCAGCCCAACCTCGCGGGGCTGTTCCTGGCCGCCGCGATCGCCGCGGGCGTGGGCGCGCTGGTGGCCCTGCCCGTGCTCCGGCTGACCGGGCTCTACCTCGCGCTCTCCACGCTGGCCTTCGGCGTGCTGATGGACAAGATGATCTTCCAGGCGGAGTTCGCCTTCGGCTTCAACGGCACCCTCGAGGCGGGCCGGCTCTCCATCCTGGGCACGGCGATCGAGTCCACCGGCGGCTACGTCGTGGTGATGACGCTCTTCCTCGTCCTGATGGGGATCGCCCTGCTGCTCCTGCGCCGTGGGCCGCTGGGGCGGGTGCTGATCGCGATGCGCGACAGCCCGGCCGCGTGCGGGACGCTCGGCCTGGACATGCGGTGGTTCCGCGTCGGCCTGTTCGGCCTCTCCGCCGGAATGGCCGGGCTGGCCGGTGCGCTCTTCGCGGGGTTGCGGGGCACCATCGGCGCGGCCGACTTCCAGTTCTTCAACAGCCTCCCGCTGCTGCTGCTGGCCGTCGTCTTCGGCGTCACCTCGGTGACCGGCGCGACGCTCGGCGGGATCGGCCTGATGCTGCTGCCGGTCATGCAGTCCAACAACCCCGGCATCGCCGGGCTGATCTTCGCGATCCTCGGCTTCGGGGCCGTGGCCCTCGGCCGCGACCCCAACGGCCTGGCCAACCTGCTCTTCCGCCTCGGTCGCCGGCTGCAGGGCCAGCTCGGTCCCCAGCTCCGCGACCGGCTGCCCGCCCTGCCCGGGCGGCGCGACGCCGAGGCGGAGGACGTCGAGCTCGTCGACCTCCTGCCCGAGACGCCCGACTCCACCGGGAAGGTGCCCGCCCATGCCTGAGCCGCGCAACCACCACGACGCCCCGCTCCTCGAGGTCGACCACGTGGTCGTCCAGTTCGGCGGCGTCACCGCCGTCAACGAGGCGGCGTTCGTGACCGACGCCGGGCAGGTGACCGGGCTGATCGGTCCCAACGGCGCCGGCAAGACCACGTGCTTCAACGTCATCTCCGGGCTGCAGAGGCCGACCCGCGGGAAGGTGCGCTTCCAGGGCCGCAACGTCACCGGGGCGCCGGTGCACCGACGGTCCAAGCGGGGGATGGGTCGCACCTTCCAGCGGCTCGAGGCGTTCGGGTCGCTGTCGGTGCGCGACAACGTGCGGGTGGCCTACGACATCCACCGCGGCCTGGCCGGCCTGGTCCGACCGGGCGCCAAGGACATCGACGCCCTGCTCGAGCGGGTCGGCATCTCGGCGTACGCCGACGAGCGGGCCGACTCCATCCCCACCGGCACCGCCCGGCTGCTCGAGCTGGCCCGGTGCCTGGCCGGCGACCCGAAGCTGCTGCTGCTCGACGAGCCGTCCTCGGGGCTGGACGAGTCCGAGACCGACGACTTCGGCGACCTGCTGCGCAACCTGGCCGCGGAGGGTCGCGGGATCCTCATGGTCGAGCACGACATGGACCTGGTGATGGGCGTCTGCGACACCATCCACGTGCTCGACTTCGGCTCGGTGATCGCCTCCGGCACGCCCGCCGAGGTCCGTCGCGACCCCGCGGTCCAGCGGGCCTACCTGGGCTACTCCGACGACGCCGCCGACGACGGACCGGGTGACGCGCAGGCCGTCCCGGCCGTCGAGCAGACCCGCACCGACCTCGTCCCGGTCGGCGCGGCCACCGACGCCACCACCGTCCTGCCCGCCGTCACCGCGCCGACCACTGCCCCGACCACTGCCCCGACCACTGAAGGTGTCCGATGAGCATCCCCATCCTCGAGGTCGTCGGCCTCCACGCGGCCTACGGCCGGATCGAGGTGCTGCGCGGCGTCGACCTCGCCGTTCCCAAGGGGGCGGTGATGGCACTGCTCGGGCCGAACGGCGCGGGGAAGTCGACGCTGGTCAAGGTCATCTCCGGGCAGAAGAAGCCGACGTCGGGCGACGTCCACCTCGGCGGCGTCAACGTCAGGGGCGCCGGCTCGGAGGAGCTGGCCCGGCTGGGCCTGTGCACGGTGCCCGAGGGGCGCTCGGTCTTCCCCAACCTCACCGTCGAGGAGAACCTCCGCCTGATGTCGTACGCCGGCGTGCCGGCCGGCGCGGTGCTCGACACGGCGTACTCCTACTTCCCGCGGCTGGCCGAGCGGCGCCACCAGCTCGCCGGGACGATGTCCGGCGGGGAGCAGCAGATGCTGGCCATGTCGCGGGCGCTCGCGAGCGACCCGGCGCTGCTGCTGCTCGACGAGCTGTCGATGGGGCTCGCGCCGCTGATCGTCGACGAGCTCTACGACACCGTCGCGCAGATCGCCGCCTCCGGCGTCTCCATCCTGTGCATCGAGCAGTTCGCCCGCACCGCCCTGCGGGTCTCCGACTACGCCGCCGTCATGTCCGGCGGCCGCATCGTGGCCTCCGGCGAACCCGCCGAGGTCCTCGACACCATGTCCGACGTCATCCTCGGAGGTGCCGCGTGAAGCGGACCGTCATGCCCCTGCTCGCCGCCGGTCTCACCGCCGCCGTGCTCCCGCTCGGCACCCCCACGGCCAGCGCCGGCGCGCCGGCGGAGGGGGAGGCCCTCGACTACGGCTACAGCGCCGAGGGCTCGGCGACGCCGCTGAAGCTCGAGATCTTCGAGCCGGTCATCCCGGTCCCGGCGACCCCCCAGCTCGAGCTGGACCTCGGCTACAGCCGCGTGCTGGCCGACTCCAGCGGCGGCAAGGGCCGAGCCAGCTACCTGTGGCCCGGCGACTCGATCGGCGAGGGCGCGAAGACCGTCATCGAGAACCTCGGCCTGCCCCCGGAGATCTCCGGGCCGCTCGCGGCCCAGGGCTACCCCGTCCAGGTGAACTCCGACCACCCGGCCGGCCCTGCGAGCGCGGTCCAGGAGCCGTTCCCCGGTGCGGTCTCGCGCACGACCGCGAAGCAGGGCGACGTCAGCGCCGCCTCCGGCTTCGCCAGCGACTGCGACGTCTTCGAGGCCGAGGACGGCGGCAGCGGCGCCGGCGAGGGCCCGCTCCCGGGCCTGCCCGGCCTGCCCGGCCTGCCGACCGGCGGCCTCGGCGGCCTCGGCGGCCTGCTGGGTGGGCTCACCGGAGGCCTGACCGGGGGACTGACCGGAGGGTCGAGCGGTGCCGGCGGAGCGGCCAGGTCCTCCGGCGACTCCGGCCTGCTGAGCGACTTCGGCGCCGCGATCACCGGTCGGTCGGCCGCCCCGCGGGCCGAGGGCGACGAGCCGGCCGAGTCCGCGGAGGCCGCCGAGGCCGCGGAGGAGCCGGCCACCTGCCAGATCCCCTCACCGCTCAGCGCGCTCGTCGACATCGGCGGGATGGTCTCGGCCAGCCGGTCGAAGGTCGAGCGGGGCTCGGTCACCACCACCACCCGCTCGGCGCTCGGCGAGGTGCGGCTGCTGGGCGGCATCGTCACGCTGTCCGGCTTCACCGCGAAGGCGGAGACCAGCACCGACGGCGCGAAGGAGAAGGCGTCCGGCAAGGCGCGGTACGGGACGATCTCGATCGCCGGGCAGGAGTTCTCCGTCGGCCCCGAGGGCTACGAGGCGGTCGGTCAGGCCGGGGCCATCCCGGGCCTCTCGGACAACCCGGCCAAGGCCCTCGAGCAGCTCGGCGTCTCCTTCTCCCTGCCCGAGCCGGAGCTCACGACGAAGGGCAAGGAGGCGAGCGCGTCGGTCGAGGCGCTGCGCGTCCAGGTCGACCTGGGGATCCTCAAGCCGGTGCTCTCCCAGATCCCGCTCGGCGACCTGCTCGCCCCGATCCCGTTCCCCGAGGAGGCGGCGATCCTCAAGAGCCTCCTCGGTGCCCTCACCCAGCTCTCGCCGCGCATCGTGCTGCACCTCGGCGTGGCCGAGAGCGAGACGGCCCGGGCCCCGAAGCTCGACGTCCCCGACGCCGAGCCGCCCGCCACCGACGACGGAGCCGAGGACGGTGCCGAGGACAGCAGCGGCGGCGGCTCCGGCGGCGCCGGGGGCACGGCCGGAGGCAGCACCGGCTCCGGCGCGACGGCCCCCTCGACCCCGAGCGACGTCGGCACGGCGTCCGGCGGCGACTCCGCGCCGGCCGACGGCGACCTCGTCGACGCCGCGCCCGTGGGCTCCGGCCTGCCCCCGCTGAACTCGATCCCCGGGGCCCTGCTCTTCGGTGGCATCGCGCTGGCGGCCGCCGCCGGCAGCTACCTGCGCAAGATCGGTGCCCTCGCCCTCGGAGCCGGCGGCGCCTGCCCGCACGGGCTCGACAGCGGCCTGCCCGACCTCCGCAAGGCCTGACCGGGCTGCCATCCCCGCACCAGCCGACCCGCCCGACCCCGTCCGACCCCGCCCGACCCCGCCCGCCCCGCCTGACCTGAGAGGCACGCAGATGACCACCGTGCAGAACACCGGCTCGATCCCCGCCTCGGGCGCCCGCATGGGCGCCGGCACCGGGGCGCTTCCCCGCGCCGGCCGGGGCGGCAGCGCCACGGGCGCCGCCCCGATGAAGAACAACAACTACCAGCTGCTCCAGGTGGTGCTCTTCTGGGCCGGCGCGATCCTGCTGCCGCTCGGCCTGGTGGTCATCGTGCTCGGTTGGTACGGCGCGGCGAACACGCCCTACCAGTACGACCAGCTGTCCTACCTCGTCTCCGGTGGCCTGCTCGGCCTCGGCCTGACGTTCGTCGGCGGGTTCCTCTACTTCGGGGCGTGGCTGGCGCGGATCGCCGACGACGGGCGCGAGTCCTCCAAGCGGCTCGCCGACACCCTGCTGGTGCTGGCCGACGTGACCTCGCGCTCGGCCGCCGTCAACGACCACGGCGTCGACACCTCCGCGCTGCCCGTGACCGCCGGCGAGGGGACCACCATCCACCGGCGCGACTGCGCGCTGGTCGCCCACCGCACCGACCTGCACCCGATCGGGGAGGCCGAGGCGCAGGGCCGCGTCGCCCAGCTCACCACCTGCCGGGTCTGCAAGCCCTGACGGCCTCGCCCGGGAGGCCCCGGGCGGGCCCGGCCCGGGCTCAGAGGTCGCCGGGGAGCGGCAGGACGGCCTCCTCCGGCTTCTCGACCAGGACGTGGTCGATGTAGTCGCGCGCGGTCTCGAACAGGTCGACCTCGTGGCCGGCCCGCTCGGAGAGGTACCACCGGTGCACCAGCACCTCGTGGAAGAACTCGGCCGGCTCCAGCTTCCCGCGGTGGGCCGGCGGGATCATCGCGACCAGCGGCTCCCAGACCCGGGTCAGCCACCGGTTGGCCACCAGGCTCCGGTCCTCGCGGCCCAGGTCGTGGTGGGCGGTGAACGAGGCGATGTCGTTGAGCAGCCGCCTGGCCTGGGCGTCCTCGACGTTCAGGCCGGTCAGCGCCTGGAGCTCGCGGCAGTGGTGGCCCAGCTCGACCACCTTGGGCTGGATCCGCACCTGGTCGCCGTCGAAGTCGGTGATGATGTCGAGCTCGTCGACGTCGAAGCCGAGGTCGTTGAGCCGCTCGATGCGCTGCTCGATGCGCCACATCTCAGCGCCGGAGAACTCCTCGACGTCGGTCAGCTCGGTCCACAGCGCGTCGTACCGCTCGCGGATGGAGTGCGCGATGTCGGCGGCCTCCGCGGACGCCTCGAGCGAGCCGCTGGCCTGCAGGTCGAGCAGCTCGGCGAAGACGTTCTCGGTGGCGATGGTCAGGTCGTACTCCCGCATCCGGTCCGAGAGCGTGGACCGCAGCTCGCCGGTCTCGGCGTCGACGAGGTACGCCGCGAAGCCGCCGGCGTTGCGCCGGAACAGCACGTTGGAGAGCGACACGTCGCCCCAGTAGAAGTCGGCCAGGTGCAGCCGCACGAGCAGCACCACCAGCGCGTCGACGAGCGAGGGCACGTTGTCGGCGTTGGCCCCGTGGGCGAAGAGGCTGCGGTAGGGGAGCGAGAAGCGCAGGTGCTCGGTCAGCAGCGCGGCCGGCAGCTCCTCGCCGTCGGCGCCGACCCGGCCGGTGACCACGCCCTGGGGCACCACCGCGGGCAGGCCCAGCCGCTGGAGGTCGCGCAGCAGGCGGTACTCGCGGAAGGCGATCTCCGCGACCGTCTCCTTGACGGCGTACGTGCACGACCCCTGCCGCACGATCCGCACGACGTGGCGCGAGAGACCGCGGGGGAGGGGGACGACGTAGCGCTCGTCCCACTCCTCCAGCGGCAGCGACCACGGCAGCTCGAGGAGCGCCGGGTCGGGGCGGTGGGCGACGACGTGGAGGGCCACGACGACGAGCCTAGACCCGCCAGACCCAGAGCCCCGGCGCGTCGGCGGCCGGCACGGTGACCGTGCCGTCGACGGCGGTGAGCGGTGCCGCCTCGCCCTCGGTCGCGAGCACCGGCGTGCCGTCGCCGAAGCCCATCAGCCCCGCGTCGAGCCCGACCGCGGGGCCGGCGGCGCGGCGGGCGCAGACCAGGACCGACCCGGTCGGGTGCTCGCGCAGGAAGACGAACGCGTCGTCGTCGACGTGGGCCCACCGCAGGCCGCCGCGGCGCAGGGCGTCGTGGTCGCGGCGGGCGGCCGACAGGGCGGCGTACGTCGCGAGCGTGGCGTGGTCCCAGTCCTCGCGGCGGTGCCACGGCATCGGGCGGCGCGAGTCCTCGCCGAGCACGCCCTCCAGCCCGATCTCGTCGCCGGCGAAGAGCATCGGCACGCCGGGGAGGGTGAACTGCAGGCCGGCCGCCACGCGGTGGACGGCGGCGGAGCCGGCGACGGTGCGGATCCGAGCGCTGTCGTGGGAGCCGAGGATGTTCCACGACTGGCTCGCCGCGCGCCAGCCGAAGCGGGCCAGCCACTCCCGGAAGGACCGCAGCACCAGCGGGCCGGGGCGCCGCGGCACCGGCAGCGGGCGCCCGAACGCCCGGGCCGGCGAGGCGGGGTCCCGCACCCAGGACCAGACCGGCCAGGAGAAGCCCGAGTAGTTCATCGTGCCGTGCCAGCCGTCGCCGTCCACGTCGCCGGAGGCGTCGTGGTTGTGCTCGCCGATCACCAGCGGGTCCGGCCGCTCGGCCTCCGCGGTGCGGCGCACGGCGCGGGCCACGTCGTGGTTGACGTCGACCGCGCCGAGCCGCCCGGTCATGTTCGCGACGTCGATGCGCCAGCCGTCGACGTCGAACGGCGGGCGCAGCCAGCGCGCGACCACGGAGTCGGGGCCCTCCACCATCGCCGCGCGCAGGTCGGGGTCGGCGAGGTTGAGCTTGGGCAGCGTGCCGTGGCCCATCCAGCACTCGTAGGAGCCGTCGTGGTTGAAGTAGTACCAGCCGCGGGTCGGCGACGCCGGGTCGCGCGAGGCGTCCCGGAACCACTCGTGGGTGTCGCCGGTGTGGTTGGTCGTCAGGTCACCGAGCAGCCGCCAGCCGCGCTCGTGCACGGCGGTGGACAGGCGCGCGTACGCCTCGTCGCCGCCGAGGAGCGGGTCCACGCCGTCGAAGGTGGAGGCGTTGTAGCGGTGGTTGCTCTCGCCCGGGAAGACCGGGGTCGTGTAGACCACCGAGACGCCGACCTGCTCGAGGTGGTCGAGGTGCTCGACGACCCCGTCCAGGTCCCCGCCGAAGAACTGGGTCGGCGTGCGCGGGTCGGAGCCTTCGAAGACCACCTCGTCGTCCCACTCCGCTGGGACGGCCCAGGCGGGCACCGGCCGCTCGTCGGCCGCCGCGGAGCGGGCGAAGCGGTCGGGGAAGACCTGGTAGACCACGCCGTCGCGACCCCAGTCCGGTGCGGAGGGGTAGGTCGAGACCCGGAAGTCGAAGGCGTCCGGCACGTCGTGGCGGTGCACCCCGGCCGCGGTCAGCCAGCGCTGGTCCTCCTCGGGCGTGCCGGCGCCGGTGCTCACCAGGAACCGGTAGTGCGCCACCGGGTTGTGGACCGGCAGCTCGCCCTCCCACCACACGGTGTGCTCGTCGCGCTCGACCGGCCCGCACGCGTGGTAGACCGGCTCCGCGTCGTACGTCGTGCGCAGCCAGACCTGGTCGACCGGGTCGCCGGTCCAGGTGCGCACCCGCACCTTGACCGTCCAGCCCAGCGTCGGCGCCTCGTGCTCGAGGTAGAGCGGGGACCCGTCGTGGTGCGGTTCGTGCAGCAGGCTCACGCGCACCAGGGTCGCCCGCCAGGCCGGGCCGGACCAAGTCGCGCCCGAGGTGCTGGTCGAACTAGAACGTGTTCCAGTACGGTCCGCGCATGACCTCCGCTCCCGCCTCCTCCGCCGCCCCGACCTCGGGCGGGCCCCGCGTCGTCGTCGTCACCGGGGCCGCCTCCGGCATCGGCCGCGCCACCGCCGAGCTCTTCCGCGACCAGGGGGCGACCGTCTTTGGCCTCGACGTCCAGGCCGGCGCGCCCGACGGCGTGACGTACGTCGAGTGCAACGTCGCCTCCCGCGAGTCCGTCGACGCGGCGATCGCGCAGTGCGCCAGCAACGGGCGGATCGACGTGCTGGCCAACGTGGCGGGGGTCGTGCAGTTCGGCCACTTCGACCAGATCACCGACGCGGAGTGGGACCGCGTCCACGCGATCGACCTCAAGGGTCCCTTCATGACCATCCAGGCCGCGCTGCCGCACCTGCGCGCCTGCGGCGGCAACATCGTGAACGTCAGCTCGGTGGCCGGCCGCATCCCGCAGCCCTACGCCGTGGCTTACGCCGCCGCGAAGGGCGGGCTGACCCAGCTGACCCGGTCGCTGGCGCTCGAGCTCTCCCCGGAGGGCATCCGGGTCAACGCCGTGTGCCCGGGCACGGTCGACACCCCGATCGTGTCGCACGTCGCCGGGATCATGCCCTCGGACATGGACCCCCGCGTCGCCGACCGCCTGATGATGATGCTGCCCGGCCCCGCGATCTCCCCGGCCGAGATCGGGGAGTCGATCGTCTACCTCGCCTCGCCCGCCGCCCGGATGATCACCGGCGCCGTCCTCGCCTTCGACGGCGGCATGGGCTGATCCCGGCTCGCGGCCGGGCGGCAACTAGCATGTGCCCGGCTGCTACGACCGGGCGTCGGGCGGCCGCGCCGGTGTAGCTCAGTTGGTAGAGCGCCTCTCTTGTAAAGAGGATGTCGCGGGTTCGACTCCTGTCACCGGCTCCCTGTGACGCCGCCTCGTGATGCCCGGCGCGCGCCGGGGCGCGCGCTCGGCATCACGAGGCGGTGGGTGTGGCGCTCTCACTCCAACGGGTGTGATCCACGCCGATCCGGGACGGACCGGCATGGGTCGTGGGAGCGCCGGGTATCGGCTCCTCAATCGATCCGGGGAGTGATTCCTTCATGGCAGCGAACACGTCTGCACCGAGCACCGCCGCGGCCGCCGAGAGCCGCGACACGATGGTCGCTCTGGCGATGCTGTGGCTCATCCCGGCGCTGGCCTTCCTGGCCGCGCTGATGATGGTCGGCTGACGCCAGGACCGCCCGCACCAGACTCAGGCCGGGTCAGCGGACCCGGCGGACCTCGAACGACGCCGGCGGCGACGCGATCGCGTCCTGCGCGGCGACCAGCTGGATCTCGCGGGTGCCCGCGGCGATCGTCGCCTCGAGCACCGCGAACACCGACGAGGTGGTCCGCGACAGCGCCTCGGCCGGCGAGCCGGTCGCGCGCAGGTGGGCGAGGTAGAGCGCCGCGGTGACGTCGCCGCACCCGTTGGGTGCGATCGGCAGCAGCGGCGTGGTGACCACCCAGGCGCCCGCGTCGGAGACCGCGACCACGTCCAGCGACCCCTCGGGCACGTCGCCGTGGAGGACGCTGGTCACCAGCACGTCCCGCGGCCCACGCTCGCGCACGGTGTCGACCGCCTCGAGCACCTCGTCGAGCGTGGTGGTGGTGCGGCCGGCGAGGAAGTCGAGCTCGAAGTGGTTCGGCGTCACGATGTCGGCCTGCGGCACCACCGTGTCGCGCATGTACTCCGGGATGCCGGGCCGCACGAACATCCCGCGACCCACGTCGCCCATCACCGGGTCGCAGCAGTAGACCGCGTCGGGGTTGGCCGCCTTGACCTTGGCGACGGTGTCGAGGACGACCGCGCCGACCGCCGGGTCGCCCTGGTAGCCCGAGAGCACCGCGTCGGCCTCGCCGAGCACCCCGCGGTCCTCGATGCCCGCGATCACGTCGGCCACGTCGGCGGGCGCGAGCAGCGGTCCGCGCCACGCGCCGTACCCGGTGTGGTTGGAGAAGTGGACGGTCAGCACCGGCCACACCTCGTGACCCAGCCGCTGGAGGGGGAAGACGGCGGCGGAGTTGCCCACGTGGCCGTAGGCGACCGAGGACTGGATCGAGAGGATCTTCACGGTGCTGATCCTCCCCGTCCGATCCGTGGTCCAGCAAACTAGAACAAGTTACAGTCGTGCCCTACTGTGGTCGGCGACACATTCCGAGAGTATGCGAACTCGGGCCGCACGCCGCACGAGCGACGAACCACCAGGGGACGACATGGCCAAGACAGCCCTGAAGAACGAAGCCGACTACGTCGTGGTGGGTTCCGGCAGTGCCGGCGCTGCCATCGCGGGGCGGCTCGCCGAGTCCGGCGCGAGCGTGATCGTGCTCGAGGCAGGCAAGAGCGACAACCAGTTCCTGACCAAGAAGCCCGGGATGATCGGCCCGATGCACGCGGAGCCGAAGATCAAGCGGCTCAACGACTGGGGCTACTACTCGGTCCCGCAGAAGCACATCCTCGACCGCAAGATGCCGGTGCCGCGGGGCAAGGTGCTCGGCGGGTCGAGCTCGGTCAACGGCATGGTCTACGTGCGCGGCAACCGTGCCAACTACGACTCCTGGGCGGCCGAGGGCTGCACCGGCTGGGACGCCGACTCGGTCAACGCGGCGTACAAGCGCATGGAGGACTACGAGGGCGGCGAGAACGCCTTCCGCGGTGCGGGCGGCCCGATCCGCGTGACGCGCAACAAGACCCCGCAGGAGGGCTCGCTGCAGTTCCTCCAGGCGACCGCCGACGCGGTGGGGTGCGACATCCTCGAGGACTACAACGGGGAGTCGCAGGAGGGCGTCAGCCGGATGCAGCAGAACGCCGCCGACGGCCTGCGCTACAGCGCCTCGCGCGGCTACATCCACCACCTCGCGCCGCCGACGCTCGACGTCCAGACCCAGGTCCTGGTCACCAAGGTCGTCGTCGAGGGCGGTCGCGCCACCGGCGTGCAGGTCCGCGACAAGGACGGCAGCCAGCGCACGGTCCGGGCGGGCAAGGAGGTCATCCTGGCCGCCGGGTTCGTGGGCTCCCCGCAGATCCTGATGCTGTCGGGCATCGGCCACGCCCAGCACCTCAAGGACCACGGGATCGACGTGGTCGCGGACCTGCCGGTCGGCGACAACCTGCACGACCACATGTTCCACGCGATGACCTTCCACGCGACCTCCTCGAGGATGCGCGGCAACGCCTTCTTCTTCGCCAAGGGCGTGGCCAAGGAGGTCGTGCGGCCCGGCTCGACGTTCCTCGCCAACTCGGTCTTCGAGGTCCTGGCCTTCCTCAAGACCTCCCAGGCCACCGACGTGCCGGACCTGCAGCTGCACCTGCTGCCGTGGTCCTACGTGACGCCCAACCAGGACGAGCCGATCCGCCACGAGGTCTCGCCGCTGCCCGCGCTCACGGTGCTCACCACCCTGATCTACCCGCGCAGCCGCGGCACGCTTCGGCTGGCCTCGGCCGACCCGACGGCGGCGCCGCTCATCGACCCGCAGTACCTCGCCGAGTCCGCCGACCTCGACCTGCTCACCGAGGGCTCCGAGCTGGTCCGGGAGATCATGGGCGGCGCGGCGTTCGGCGGCGCCGTCAAGGACGAGATCCACCCCGGCCGCGGCGTGCGGGGCTCCGAGCTGCGCCAGGCGATCCTCAACCGGGCGACGTCGGTCTACCACGGCGTCGGCACCTGCCGGATGGGCGTGGACGAGCTGGCCGTCGTGACCCCGGACCTCAAGGTCCGCGGCGTCGAGGGGCTGCGGGTCGCCGACGCCTCGATCATGCCGTCGATCACCGGCGGCAACACCAACGCGCCGGCGATCATGATCGGCGAGCGCGGCGCGGACCTCGTCCTGGGAAGGGCCTGAGCCATGACCACCACCGCCGACCGGCCCACCACCGCTGCCGCCCCCGGCTCGCGGCTGCGCCGCCCCGCGACGCTGACCGACGCGTTCCTGGCGGACCTCGTCGCCCGGGTCCCCGGCTCGGGGGGAGCCACGTGGCCCCTCGCCGAGGTCTACACCGGCGAGACGCTCGTCGAGCTCCCGCAGTCCACGCCGGCCGACATCGAGGCGGCCTTCGCCGCCGCCCGCTCGGCCCAGCAGGAGTGGGCGTCCTGGCCGCTGCGCAAGCGGCTGAAGGTGTTCAAGAAGGCGCACTCGCTGCTCGTCGCGAACGCCCTCACCACCGCCGACCTGATCCAGGCCGAGAGCGGCAAGAACCGCAGGATGGCGGTCGAGGAGACCTGCGACCCGGTGATGGTGATCAGCCACTACCTCAAGCGCGCGCCGAGGCTGCTGGCCCCGGTCAAGCGCGGCGGCCCCGTCCCGCTGGTCTCCAGCTCCACCGAGATCCGCCAGCCCAAGGGCGTCGTCGGCATCATCGCGCCCTGGAACTTCCCCTTCGCCACCGGTCTCTCCGACGCCATCCCGGCGCTGATGGCCGGCAACGCGATCGTGCTGAAGCCGGACAACAAGACCGCGCTCTCCCCGCTGTACGGCATCTCGCTGCTCGAGCAGGCCGGCCTGCCGCGGGGCCTGTTCCAGGTCGTCTGCGGCGAGGGCCCCGACATCGGCCCGACGCTCATCGACAACGCCAACTACGTGATGTTCACCGGCTCCACGGCCACCGGCCGGGTCATCGGCGAGCGGGCCGGCCGCAACCTGATCGGCTGCTGCCTCGAGCTCGGCGGCAAGAACCCGATGATCGTCCTCGACGACGTCGACCCCGAGGAGTGGGTCGCCGGCGCGCTGTTCGGCGTCTTCGGCAACACCGGCCAGATCTGCATGCACATCGAGCGGATCTACCTGCCCGAGAGCCGGTACGAGGAGCTGAAGGCGCGCTTCGTCGCTGCGGCCGAGAGCCTGCGCATCGGCGCGGCGTACGACTTCGGGCCCGAGCTGGGCTCCCTGATCTCGGTCGACCACATGCGGCGGGTGCACAGCCACGTGCAGGACGCGGTCGCCAAGGGCGCCACGGTCGTGACCGGCGGCCACCCGCGTCCCGACATCGGCCCGGCGTTCTTCGAGCCGACCGTGCTCGAGGGCGTCACCGGGGACATGCTGACCGGCTGCACCGAGACCTTCGGCCCGGTCGTCGCCCTGCACCCCTACCGCAGCATCGACCAGGCCGTCGCGCTCGCCAACGACACCGACTACGGCCTCAACGCCTCGGTGTGGGGCGCCGACCTGGACCGCGCGGTCGGTGTCGCCCGCCGCATCCACGCCGGCAACGTCAACGTCAACGACTCCCTGGCCACGGCGTACGCCTCCAAGGGCACGCCCTCCGGCGGCGTCAAGCAGTCCGGCGTCGGTGCCCGGCACGGCGACAACGGGCTGCTGAAGTACACCGACGTCCAGAACCTCGCCGTGCTCAAGAAGCAGGTCATGGGCGCCCGTCCCGGCCAGGACTACGACGAGTACGTCAAGGGCATGCTCACCGGCCTGAGGATGATGCGCCGCACCCGGATCCGCTGAGCGGGTCGGGTGGATCGGGCCGCTGAGAATCCCAAGTCAACTTGGGATTCTCACGCTTCGCGGCCATTGCGATGGCCGCGAAGCGTCAACATCCCAAGTTAACTTGGGATGTTGAACGTTGCCCTAGGCCACCTGCAGCGACCGCTTCGACAGGCCCATCCAGAACCCGTCGATGACCTGGGTGCCGGGCTCGTCGGGGGTGGTCGCGGCGCCGAGGGTGACGAAGAGCGGGGTGTAGTGCTCCACGGTGGGGTGCGCGTACGGCATGCCGGGGGCCTGGTGGCGGTAGTCGGCGAGGGCGTCGACGTCGCCGCGGGCGAGCGCCTCGCCGGCCCACGCGTCGAACTCCGCCGACCAGCCGGGTGCGTCGGCGTCGATGCGCCACGACGTCAGGAACGGCAGCCCGTGGGTGAGGAAGCCGGAGCCGATGATCAGCACGCCCTCGTCGCGCAGCGGACGGAGGCGCTCGCCGAGCGCCATCAGCCGGACCGGGTCGTGGGTGGGCAGCGACATCTGCAGGACGGGGACGTCGGCCTCGGGGTACATGATCCGCAGCGGCACCCAGGCGCCGTGGTCCAGCCCGCGCGAGGTGTGCTGGTGGACCGGCTCGCCGGCCGGCATCATCGCCGCGACCCGCTGGGCGAGCGCGGTGGCGTCGGGCGTCTCGTAGGTCATCCGGTAGTACTTCGCGTCGAAGCCGCCGAAGTCGTAGACCAGCGGCGCACGGCTCGCGCTGAGCGAGACCGGCGCCGACTCCCAGTGCGCGCTGACGATGAGCACGGCGGTCGGGCGCGGGAGCTCGGCGGCCCAGGCGGCGAGCTGGCCCGACCAGGTCGGGTCGTCGAGCAGCGGGGGCGCGCCGTGGCCGAGGTAGAGCGCCGGCATCCGGCCTGTCGTCACGGGGTCCACTGCCATGTCCACTCCAATGGTTGAGAGTTCAACCTTATTCCACCGGCAGGCGCCAGTCCACCCCGTCCGCACCCTGGCGGGCGAGCAGGTCGTTGACCCGGCTGAACGGCCGGGAGCCGAAGAAGCCGCGGTGGGCCGAGAGGGGCGAGGGGTGCACGGACTCGACGTACGGCGTGGCGCCCAGCATCGGCTTGAGCCCCTGGGCGTCGCGACCCCACAGGACCGCCGCGAGCGGCCCGCCGCGCGCGACGAGCGCCTCGATCGCGCAGGCCGTGACCTCCTCCCAGCCGCGCCCGCGGTGGGAGGCCGACGCGCCGGGCCGGACCGTGAGCACCCGGTTGAGCAGCATGACGCCGGCGTCCGCCCAGGCGGTGAGGTCGCCGTGCTCGGGGGTGTCGATGCCCAGGTCGCTGCGCAGCTCGGTGTAGATGTTGGCCAGCGAGCGCGGCACCGGCCGCACGTGGGCGTCGACGGCGAAGCTCAGGCCGATCGGGTGGCCCGGCGTGGGGTAGGGGTCCTGGCCCACGACGAGCACCCGCACGTCGGCCATCGGGCGGGCGAACGCCCGGAAGACCCGCTCGCCGGCCGGCAGGTAGGTGTGGCCGGCCGCCAGCTCCGCGCGCAGGAACCGGCCCAGCTCCGCGATCCGGTCGTCGACCGGCGCCAGGGCGGCCGCCCAGTCCGGAGCGACGAGACCCTGGTCGACCAGTCCGGCGAGAGCGCTCACGCCGCGACGCTACCGAGCCTCAGGCGAAGATCATGCAGCTGGAGGTGGCGTGGGCGACCAGCTTGCCGCGGGCGTCGAAGAGCTGTGCCTCGGCGAGGGCCGTGCGCCGCCCGCGGTGGACGACGGTGCCGACCGCTCGCAGTCGCCCGGAGTCGACGGTGACGGGGCGGAGGAACTTCACGGTCAGGTCGAGGGAGGTGTAGCCCTCGCCCGCCGCGAGCGTGGAGTGGACCGAGCAGGCCGCGGCGGTGTCGAGCATCGTGGAGATGACCCCGCCGTGGACCGTCCCGAGCGGGTTGTAGTGCCGGTGCTCGGGGTCCAGCTCCACCGAGATCGAGCCGTGCTCGCCGTCGAAGCCGACCATGCCGAGCGTCTCGGCGATCGGTGCCGGCGGGACGAGGCCGTCGCGCATCGCCATCAGGAGCTCGAGGCCGGTCATCGACGCCAGGTCGAGCCCGTCGCCCTGGTGGGTGGCGGCCTGCGGGCTGGACTCCTGGGTCTCGGTCATGGACGCAGCCTGGCGGACCGACGCTCGGTCTGTCAACGAGACCCAGCCTCGCCTAGGATGTGCTCGTGACCACACCGCCGTCGGCCCTCGACTGGTCGACCGAGAACTGCACGGTCGGCCGCTCGATGGCCGTGCTGGGGGAGCGGTGGACGTTCGTGGTGCTGCGCGAGGTGTTCAACGGCGTGCGTCGCTTCGAAGACATCCGCCGGCACAGCGGCATCCCGCGTCAGGTGCTCAGCAACCGGCTCGCGCTGCTGGTCGACCAGGACGTCCTGCGCAAGGTGCCCTACCGCCCCGAGGGCGAGCGGGAGCGGCACGAGTACCGCCTGACACCGAAGGGCTTCGACCTCTACCCGGTGCTGGTCGCGATCGCCGACTGGGGCGACCGCTACCTCGCCGACCCCGAGGGCCCACCGGTCGAGGTCGCCCACCGCGACTGCGGCGGCCGGCTGCACGCCGAGCTGGTCTGCGAGCACGGGCACCGCGTCGCGGACCTGCGCGACGCCGTGCCCCGGCCCGGCCCGGGCGCGAGGCGGACCGGCGTCGCCTGAGGCGCCGCTCAGCCGGTCGTGGGGCGGCTCAGCCGGTCCAGGAAGGTCACCAGCAGCGCCTCGCGCATCGCCGGGGAGGCCAGGTCGAGCATCGCGTTGACCTCCGCCATCCGCGCGGGCAGGGCCAGCGCGCCGTCGGCCCCCTCCCCGACCAGCCCGGAGGCCGCCAGCAGCCCGTCGAACTCCTCGTCGGTCAGCGCGGCCGGGTCGAGGGAGCGGATGTAGTCCGCCACACCCGCGTCCACCGCCACCGGTCCGGCGGCCACCGCGGCCGCGACGGACTCGCGGAGCGCCACGAGGAGGTCGTCGATGCCGGCCAGGGTCGCCGCGCTCACCGACAGGTGGATCGTCGGCGGCTGCGCGGCGTACGACATCTGCGGCTGGACGTACCAGCCGCGCGCCACCATCTCGTCGGAGACCGTGAAGGCGTCGCAGGTGCCGTCGGTGGCGAGCGCGACCAGCGTCGAGTCCGGCTCCACGACCAGGCGCAGCCCGTCGATGTCGGCGACCCCTGCCACGATCCGGTCCACGGCCTCCAGGACGTCGGCGGTCAGCCGCTCGTAGCCCGCGTCGCCCAGGGTCCGCACCACCGCCCAGGCGCCCGCGGTCGGGCCGCCGGAGCGGGTGGACTGCATCGTCGGGTTGAGCATCGTGTAGCCCGGCCACGCGGCGGAGGCGAACAGCTGGGGGCGGCGCAGGGCAGGGGTCCGGTGCAGCAGGAGGGAGGTGCCCTTGGGGGCGTAGGCGTACTTGTGCAGGTCGACGCTGATCGACGTGACGCCCTCGACGGCGAAGGTCCACGCCGGCACGTCGCGGCCCAGCCGCGCGGCGTACGGCAGCACCCAGCCGCCGATGCACGCGTCGACGTGGCAGCGGATCCCGCGCGCGGCCGCGAGGGCGGCCAGCCCGGTGACGGGGTCGACGACGCCGTGGGCGTACGACGGCGCGCTGGCGACCACGAGCACCGTGCTCTCGTCGATCGCGGCCTCGGTGGCGGCGACGTCCGCGCGGTGGTCGGGCCCGACGGGGACCAGCCGCGCCTCGACGCCGAAGTAGTGGGCGGCCTTGTGGAAGGCGGCGTGCGCGGTGGCGGGCAGGACCATGCTGGGGCGCGCGACGTCCGGCCGCGCGTCCCGTGCGGCCTGGACCGCGAGCAGCACCGACTCGGTCCCGCCGGAGGTCACGCTGCCGACCACCGTGGCCGGTGCGTCGAGCAGGCGGGCGGCGAAGGCGACCAGGTCGTTCTCCATCCGCAGCAGGCTGGGGAACGCCGTCGGGTCGAGCCCGTTGGACCCGGCGTAGGCGGCGACCGCCTCCCGCCCGACCCGGTCCACCTCGGCGAGCCCGGAGTCGTAGACGTAGGCGAGCGTGCGACCGCCCTGCACGGGCAGGTCCGCGCGCTGCAGCGAGCGGAGCTCGGCCAGGACGTCGGGGGCGCCCGGTGCGTCCGGGGTGGGGCTGGTCATGCGTCGACCTCCGTCGCGTCGAGGGTGTAGCGGGAGAGCCACCACAGGCTGACCAGCACGAGGAGCGCGGGCAGCAGCGAGAACCCGAGCACGATCGCGGTCACCGCGGAGTCGGGCTGGGACGCGGCGGCGTCGGTCGAGGAGCGGTAGCCGCCCACGGCCAGGACGAGGGCGAAGACGGCCGGGCCGAGCGCCAGGCCGAGGGTCTCGCCGGCGGTCCACACGCCTGTGTAGACGCCGGCGCGGCCGCTCCCGGTCCGGCGGGCGTCCACGGCGGCCGCGTCGGGCAGCATCGCCATCGGGAAGACCTGGCAGCCGGCGTACCCGATCCCGGCGAGCCCGACCGCCGCGAAGACCAGGCCCGCGGGGGCGGTGTCCGCGACGGCCGCGAGGGCGGCGCCGGCGGCGAGGAACAGCGAGGAGGCGACGTACCCGCGCTTCTTGCCGACCCGCTGCCCGACCGCCGACCACACCGGGGTCAGCAGGAGCGCCGGCCCGACGAAGCAGAGGAAGAGGACGGTCGCGGCGCCGGTGCTGTCCAGGACGTCCTCGGCGAGGTAGTCCACGCCGGCGAGCATGGACCCGGTGGCCAGCGCCTGGACGACGAAGGTGGTGAGCAGCAGGCGGAAGTCGCGCGCGGTCGCCACGATCCGCAGCTGGTCGCGCAGGGAGCCCGCGCCCGGCTCGACGGTGCCGACCGGGGCGCGCCGCGTGCCGACGTAGGAGGAGACGACGCCGACGAGGATGACCAGCGCCATCACCACGCCCATGACCCGGTAGCCGTCCCGGCCGCCGACCGCGTCGCGGATGAGCGGCGCGGTCCCGCCGGCCACCAGGATCGTGAGCGCCAGGATCGCGACCCGCCAGGTCATCAGCCGGGTGCGCTCGTCGTAGGAGCCAGTCATCTCCGCCGGCATGGCGACGTAGGGCACCTGGAAGAAGGCGTACGCCGAGGCACAGCCGAGGAAGCAGACCAGCACCCACGCCGCCTCGAGCCCGGTCGCCATCGACGGCGCGGCGAAGATCAGCGCGAAGCCGAGGGCCAGCACCAGCCCGGCGCGGAGCAGGAACGGGCGCCGGGGGCCGCGCGGGTCGGTGCTGCGGTCGCTGACCCGCCCGGCGATCGGGTTGAGGACGACGTCCCACGCCTTGGGGAGGAACACGATGACGCCGGCCAGCACCGCGGCGATGCCGAGGGAGTCGGTGAGGAACGGCAGGAGCATGAGCCCCGGCACGGTCCCGAACGCGCCCGTGGCGACCGAGCCCGACCCGTAGCCGATGCGTACGCCGCGGGGCAGCGCGCCGCCGCTCGCGTCGCCGGGACCCGCGCCCCGGGTCGACTCCTGCGTGGCCACCTCAGCGGGCCAGCGACCGCGAGCCGCCGGAGCCGTGGCGCCGGTCCGGGTTGGTGCCGATCGCCTCCGGGCCCGGGGTCCCCTCGGCCGGGGCCTTCTTCGCCGGGGCCTTCTTCGCCGGGGTCTTCTTGGCGGTCTTCTTCGCCGGGACCTTCCCGGCGGTCTTCTTGGCGCCCTTCGGGGGAGCCTCGGGGGCCGGGCGGTCCGACCACTGCTCGAGCCACTCGTCGAGCACCTCCCAGGTGGTGCCCCGCGCCCGCCGGCCGGTGAGCATGCCGAGGTGGCCGCCCGGCACGATCTCGAAGCGCACCTCCTCGGCCGACGTCAGGTGGGGGAGCAGCGCGCGGACCGCCCCGACCGGCGCGATGCCGTCGGTGGCGCCGGCGAAGACCAGCACCGGCTGGGTGATCTCCTCCAGCCGGATGGTCCGCTCGCCCAGCACGACCTCGCCGGTCTTGAGCACGTTGCCCTTGACGAAGCGGTGGTAGAGCTGGCCGAAGCTGCGGCCGGGGTAGGCGTACATGTTGGCGGTGAACCGGTCGACCGCCTCGAGCTGGGCGAGGAAGTCGGCGTCGTCGAGGTGGGTCGCGACCGCCAGCGGCCGGGTCACCAGCTTCTGGAACGAGCTGAGCTGGAACGCCCAGCGGACCAGCGGCTTCGGCGCGCCGCCCATCGCCTGGTAGGCCCGGGTGATCGCCCCGCGGCCGTCGGTCGGGTTCAGGTTGAGCAGGGGCCGCAGCGGCGCGACCAGCGGCACCTGGGAGACGTCGAACGGCGAGCCGACCGAGGTCAGCGACGCGATCGGCAGGTCGGGCGAGGTCGCGGCGGTCAGCAGCGTGAAGATGCCGCCGAGGGACCACCCGACGACGTGCACCGGCCGGCCGCCGGCGTGCGCCGAGACCTCGCGGATCGCCGCGGGCACGACCTCCTCGACCCAGTGCTCCATGCCCAGCGAGCGGTCGCGGAAGGACACCTCGCCGTACTCCACGAGGTACGTCGGGCGCCCGGTCGAGAGCAGGTGCTCCACCAGGGAGCAGCCGCGCCGCAGGTCGAAGCAGATCGCGGGCGCGGCCAGCGGCGTCACCAGCAGCACCGGGTCGCCCTGCTCGCGGACGGTCGCGCGCGGCCGGTAGTGGTAGACCTCGCGCAGCGTTCCCTCGTCGATGAGCGTGCGCGGCATGGGACGCAGGTCCGCCAGCCCGCCGTACAGCACCTTGTGCGCGACGTTGCCGGCCGCCGCGACGACCTGGTCGGGCTGGGGGACGAGGGGCATGCGCCGCAACGTACCCGCCGATGCGGGTACCGCACAGGACATGAGCTGGACCAAGATCGCCGCCGCCGGTGCCGCCGCCCTCGGGGCGGTCGCCGCCCACGACCTCACGCAGCGCAAGCACGCCATCCTGCGCAACTTCCCGGTGGTGGGGCACCTGCGCTTCACGCTGGAGAAGTTCGGGCCCGAGCTGCGGCAGTACATCGTCACCTCCAACGACGAGGAGCGGCCCTTCTCCCGCGACCAGCGGCGCTGGGTCTACGCCTCCTCGAAGGGGGAGAACACCTACTTCGGCTTCGGCACCGACAACGACGTCGAGCGCAGCATCGGCTACCCCGTCATCAAGCACCGGACCTTCGCCGGCCCGGGCGCGGCCACCGCGCCGCACGCCGAGGAGGCGGTGCGGCTGCCGATGGGCAAGGTGCTCGGCGGGCCGCGCGGGCGGGCCAAGGCGTTCCGCCCCGGGTCGATCGTCAACATCTCCGGGATGAGCTTCGGCTCGCTCTCGGGCAACGCGATCGAGGCGCTCAACCGCGGCGCCGAGCTCGCCGACTGCCTGCAGAACACCGGTGAGGGCGGGCTGTCGCCGTACCACCGCAACGGCGGGGAACTGGTCTTCCAGATCGGCACGGCGTACTTCGGCTGCCGCGACGCCGAGGGCCGCTTCGACCTGGGGCGGCTCAAGGAGCTGGTCGCCTCCGCGCCGGTGCGCGCCCTGGAGATCAAGCTGTCGCAGGGCGCCAAGCCCGGGCTCGGCGGGATGCTGCCCGGCGCCAAGGTCACCCCGGAGATCGCCGAGATCCGCGGCATCCCGGTGGGGCAGGACTGCGCCTCGCCGAGCCGGCACACGGCGTTCTCCGACACCGACTCGATGCTCGACTTCGTCGAGCTGCTCGCGGCCGAGACCGGGCTGCCGGTCGGCATCAAGTCGGCCGTGGGCGACCTCGCCTTCTGGGACGAGCTGGTCGCGCAGATGTCCACCCGCGAGCGGGGCGTGGACTTCGTCAACATCGACGGCGGCGAGGGCGGCACGGGCGCGGCGCCGCTGGTGTTCTCCGACTCGGTGGCCTACCCCTTCCGCATCGCCTTCTCGCAGGTCTACCAGCGCTTCGCGCGCGCCGGCCTGCAGGACTCGGTGGCCTTCCTCGGCGGCGGGAAGCTCGGGCTGACCGAGAACGCCGTGGTCGCGCTGGCGCTCGGCCTCGACGGCATCCACGTGGGTCGGGAGGCGATGCTCGCCGTCGGCTGCATCCAGGCGCAGAAGTGCCACGCCGACACCTGCCCCACGGGCGTGGCCACCCAGGACCGGCGGCTCGAGCGCGGCCTCGACCCGGCCCTGAAGTCGGTCCGCGCGGCGACGTACATCCGCTCGCTGCGGCGCGACCTGCAGAAGGTCGCCGAGGCCGTCGGCGTCGTGCACCCCGCGCTCATCGGCCCCGACGACGTCGACCTGCTCGACGGCACGCGCACCGCGACGTCGCTGCGGGAGACCTACGGCTACGAGCCGGGCTGGGGCCTGCCGGGACCGGTGCTCGCCGGCACCGTGGAGGACCTCATGCTCGGCCGGATCCCCGACGACCCGCACCCCGCGCACGCCTGAGGTGGCACGCTGACGGCCATGAGCACCGGTGTCGTCTTCCGTCCGCAGCAGCCGCCCCAGGAGCTCCGGGAGGTGGTGCGCGCGGCCGACGAGGCAGGCGTGCCCGAGCTGTGGCTGTGGGAGGACTGCTTCCTCGAGGGCGGGCTGACCGCCGCGACCGCGGCGCTGGCGTGGTCCGAGCGGCTCCGCGTCGGCATCGGCCTGCTGCCGGTGCCGCTGCGCAACCCGGCGGTCGTGGCGATGGAGGTCGCGACCCTCGCGCACCTCTTCCCCGGCCGGTCCGTGGCGACGATGGGCCACGGTGTCCTGGACTGGATGGCGCAGGTCGGCGCCGGCGTCGACTCGCCGATGACGCTGCTGCGCGAGCACACCGAGGCGGTCCGCGACCTGCTCGACGGCCGGAGCCTGACGACCTCCGGTCGGTACGTCGCCCTCGACGGCGTCGCGCTCGACCGGCCCCCTGCCGAGCGCCCTCCGCTGCTCGTCGGGGCGCGCGGGCCGCGCACGCTCCGCCTCGCCGGCGAGGTCGCCGACGGCGCGCTGGTCGACCACACCGGCAGCGACCCCGCCACCGTGCGCCGAGCCCGCGGGCTGGTCGACGAGGGTCGTTCCGCGTCGGGCCGCCCCGGCCGGGCGGTCCTCACCGTCTACACCGAGCTCGACCCGGCCGCACCGGACCTCGTCGCCCGGGTGACCGAGCGGGTCGACGAGATCCGCGACGCCGGCGCCGACACCGTCGTCCTGCAGGGCACCGACGAGCGGCCCGACCCCCGGCCGCTCGTCGAGGCGCTGGCCGGCGCCGGGCTGCTGCCGGGCTGAACCGCCGGCCGCGGCTGCTGGCCCGGCTGCTGGCCCGGCTGCTGGCCCGGCTGGTGAGGAGCCGCCGTACTCCTCAGGGGATCCCGGCGCTTCTTAGGGGTTGCATCGGCCGAGAAGTGCCGGAATCCCCGGGGCCCCGGGGATTCCGACGCCCGCGACCAGCCCCTACGACCGCTTCGCCGGCCGCACGGCCTTGCCGTGCGAGCCGGGGACGGCACCGAGCTCGGTCATGAAGGAGTCCGCCCAGGCGGCGACGTCGTGCTGGGTGACGGTCTTGCGCATGGCCTTCATCCGCCGCCGGGTCTCGCGGTCGTCGGCGCGGTAGGCCTCGAGCAGGGCCGACTTCATGCCGTTGATGTCGTAGGGGTTGACCAGCCAGGCCTGCCGCAGCTCGTCGGCGGCGCCGGCGAACTCCGAGAGCACCAGCGCGCCGGTGTCCTCGAAACGGCACGCGACGTACTCCTTGGCGACCAGGTTCATGCCGTCGCGGTAGGGCGTGACGACCATGACGTCGGCCGCGCGGTAGAGCGCCGCCATCTCCTCGCGGGGGTAGGAGGAGTGCAGGTAGCTGATCGCGGGGCGGCCGATGCGGCCGAGGTCGCCGTTGATCCGGCCGACGAGGCGGTCGATCTCGTCGCGCAGGATGCGGTACTGCTCGACCTGCTCGCGGGAGGGGACCGCCACCTGCACGAAGACGGCGTCCTCGACGTCGAGGTGGCCGTCGGCGATGAGCTCGCTGAAGGCGCGCAGCCGGGCGTAGATCCCCTTGGTGTAGTCGAGGCGGTCGATGCCGAGGAACACCTTGCGCGGGTTGCCGAGGGCGGTGCGGATCTCCTCGGCGCGCTGCGCGACCGGCTCGGAGCGCGCCATCTCCTCGAAGCCCGCGGCGTCGATGGAGATCGGGAACGCCGCGGCGCGGACGGTGCGGCCGTCTGGCAGGTAGACCAGGTCGCGGTGCGTCTTGTGGCCGACCCGCTGGCGCACGAGGCGGACGAAGTTCTGGGCGCCGCCGGGCAGCTGGAACCCGATCAGGTCCGCGCCGAGCAGGCCCTCGAGCAGCTGGCGTCGCCACGGCAGCTGCTGGAACAGCTCGGCCGGCGGGAACGGGATGTGCAGGTAGAAGCCGATCCGCAGGTCCGGTCGCAGCTCGCGCAGCATCTGGGGCACCAGCTGCAGCTGGTAGTCGTGGACCCACACGGTCGCACCCTCGGAGGCCAGCTCCGCGGCCTTCTCGGCGAAGCGCCGGTTGACCGCGACGTAGGAGTCCCACCACTCGCGGTGGAACTCCGGCTTGGCGACCAGGTCGTGGTACAGCGGCCACAGGGTGGCGTTGGAGAAGCCCTCGTAGTGGCCCTCGACCTCGGCCTGGGTCATCGACATCGGGACCAGCTTCATCCCGTCGGCCTCGAACGGCTCCAGGTCGGAGTCGGTGCCGCCCGGCCAGCCGATCCAGGTGCCGTCGTTCGCGCGCATGACCGGCTCGATCGCCGTGACCAGGCCGCCCGGCGACGTGCGCCAGCCCATCGAGCCGTCGGCCTGCTCCACCCTGTCGACCGGCAGTCGGTTGGCCACGATGACGAGGTCGGCAGACACGGTGCTCACCCTAGGGGAGTGCCCAACCGGCGACGGCCGCACACGGATCGGACGCCCCGGCGGGCGCGGGCGGTGTCGGGCTGGCCCCACCCCGGTCGTCGTGCTGGCAGGATCGTGCGCGCCCGCTCGCCCGACCAGGGTGGAGACATGACGACGACCGCAGTGATGACCTCGAGACCGATGCCCGCCGGCGCCGTGCGCCGCACCCTGCTCGACAGCGGCTACGCGCTGTCCGCCTTCCTCGTCGCGCTCCCGGCGTTCGTGCTGGCGGTCGTCCTGCTCAGCCTCGGGACCGGCCTGCTGGTCCTGGTGTACGGCGTCCTCGTGCTCGCCCTGGCGGCGATCGTCGCGCGCGGGTTCGCCCGGTTCGAACGTGCCCGGATGCGCACGATGCTGCGCCGCGCCGCGCCGAGCCCCTCCTACCTGCGCGCGCGCCCCGGCGACGGTCTCCTCCGCCGCACCGTCACGCCGCTGCGCGACCCGCAGTCCTGGCTCGACCTGACCTGGTCGGTCGTCGGCCTGGTGACCGGCACGCTCGCCTTCGCGGTCACCGCCGCCTGGTGGGGCGCGGTGCTCACCGGCGCGACGTACTGGCTCTGGCAGATGTGGCTCCCGGACGGGGAGGACGACGGCGGGCTCGCCGAGCTCCTCGGCCTGGGGGAGGGCGCGGTCGCGGAGTCCCTCCTGAACGCCGCCCTGGGGCTCGTCGCCCTGCTGACCCTGCCGTTCGTCGTCCGGTTCGTCGCCTGGCTGCACAGCAGCCTGGCCTGGGGGCTGCTGTGCAGCCGCGCCGAGCTCCAGCAGGAGGTACGTCGCGTGGAGACCGGCCGCAGCGCCGCCCGCCGCGCGGAGGCGGAGTCCCTGCGCCGGCTCGAGCGCGACATCCACGACGGACCGCAGCAGCGGATGGTCCGGCTGGGCATGGACCTCGGCCGCGCCCGCCGCCAGCTCGACTCGGACCCGGCCCGGGCCGCCGCGACCATCGAGGAGGCGCTGGCCCAGGTGGGGGAGACCGTCGAGGAGCTGCGGTCGCTCTCGCGGGGCATCGCGCCGCCGCTGCTGGTCGACCGCGGCCTGCAGGTCGCGCTCGAGGACCTCGCCGCCCGCAGCGCGGTGCCGGTCGAGGCCGACATCGACGTGCCCGCCGGCCTCCCGCCGCACGTCGAGACCACGACGTACTTCGTGGTCAGCGAGGCGCTCACCAACGTCGCGAAGCACAGTGGTGCCGCCTCGGCCCGCGTGCAGGTGCGCGACGTCGGCGACGCGGTGCTGGTGCGGGTCGAGGACGACGGCGTCGGCGGTGCGCACGAGGCGAAGGGCCACGGCCTCGCCGGGCTCGGCCAGCGGCTGCTCGCGGTCGACGGCACCCTCGGTCTCGAGTCGCCTGCCGGTGGCCCGACGGTCGTCTCGGCGCTGGTGCCGACGGGTGCGCGGTGAGGCGCCCGGTGAGGTGCCCGGTGGGGTGGGGCCGATGAGGATCGTCGTCGCCGACGACTCGTTCCTGCTGCGCGAGGGCCTGCAGCTGCTGCTGGCCGAGGCCGGCCACGAGGTCGTCGCGTCGGTCGCGGACGGGCCGTCGTTCGTGGCGGCGGTGCTCGAGCACCGCCCCGACGTCGGCATCGTCGACGTGCGGATGCCGCCGACCCACACCGACGAGGGGCTGCGCGCCGCCGTCGAGGTGCGGCGGTCCTGGCCGGAGGCCCGGCTGCTCGTGCTCTCGCAGTACGTCGAGGTCGCCTACGCCGAGGACCTGCTCGCGGCCGGCGAGGGCGGGGTCGGCTACCTGCTCAAGGACCGCGTCGCCGACCTCGACGACTTCACCACCGCCCTCGACACCGTGGCCCGCGGCGGCACGGCGCTCGACCCGCAGGTGGTGCGCCGGCTGATGGGCGCCCGTCGCGACCCGCTCGCCGCGCTGACCCCGCGCGAGCACGAGGTCCTCGCGCTGATGGCGGAGGGCCGCTCCAACAGCGCGATCGCCGAGGCCATGGTGGTCACCTCGGGGGCGGTGGAGAAGCACACCCAGCGGATCTTCGCCAAGCTCGGCCTCGCGCCCGACGACGGCGCCGCCCACCGCCGGGTGGCCGCCGTCGTCAGCTACCTGCGCTCGGCCGGATGACCCGGGGCTCGGTCAGCCGAAGGACACCCCGACCTGCTCGCGCAGGGCGTCCATCTGGCGCATGAGCACCAAGGTCTGGTCGTGGGGCACCCACGGGCTCTCGCGGAGGCCGGCCCGCAGGCAGCGCCCGACCTCGGCGATCTCGTTGCCGTAGCCGCGGCCGACGACCGGGTCGTCGGCGACGATCTCGACCGGCTCGCGGAGCACGTCGCCGTCGTTGGTGCTCCCCTCGCCGTACGGCGTGAACGTCGCGCGGGTGGGGTGGTGGAAGTCGGGGACGTCGATCCGCCCGAGGTCGGTGGCGATCGCGGCGGCGCGGGAGGACCACGACGTCATCGACGCCGTCATCGTGGCCAGCGTCCCGCCGGGGTAGCGGCCGGTGACCGCGACGTCGAGGTCGATCCCGCGCTCGGACAGCGCGGCGGTGCCGGTCAGCGACTCGGCCTCGCCGAGGACCAGGTGGGCGAAGGTGAGCGGGTAGATCCCCATGTCGAGCAGTGCGCTGGCGCCCAGTGCCGGGTCGAACATCCGGTCCTCGGGGCCCGCGTCGACCCGGAAGCCCAGCTCGGCGTGCAGGTGCCGCGGCGTCCCGAACCGGCCGGAGCGGACCTGCTCGACGACCGCGCGGACCAGCGGGTGGCACGCCGTCCACATCGCCTCCATGAGGAAGCGGTCGTGCTCGGCGGCGAGGCGGACCATCTCCTCGGCGTCCACGGTGGAGAGGGTCAGCGGCTTCTCGCACAGGACGTGCTTGCCGGCCTCGAAGGCGAGCCGGGCGTGCTCGAGGTGCAGCGCGTGCGGGCTCGCGACGTACACCACCTCCACCTCGGGGTCGGCGACGAGCTCCTCGTAGGAGCCGTGCGGCCGCCCGCCGTGCTCGGCAGCGAACTCCGCGGCGGCCTCGGGCCGTCGGGAGCCCACGGCGACCAGCTCGGCGTCCTCGACGAGCGCGAGGTCGGCGGCGAACGTGCGGGCGATCTTGCCGGTGGCGAGGATGCCCCAGCGGGTGCGTTCGGTCACGGGGAGGAGAGTCCCACACAGCCCGCCGGAGGGTCTCCGGAGGCGCTCCGGACCGCGGGGCCAGACCACCGGGACACGTCTGGCGAGCCGAATGACACCGCTGTGGTTTGTCGCCTACAGTTGCGTCCGGACACCTATCGCCACACCAGCTCCCGGGAGACTGCGCATGGACGCCGCGAACGCCCTCGACGGCCACGAGGCCGGGGCCACGCCGACCCTGAGCGACCGCGACCGAGAGATCCTCGAGTTCGAGCGCCAGTGGTGGAAGTACGCCGGCGCCAAGGAGACCGCGGTCCGCGAGAAGTTCGACATGAGCTCGACGCGCTACTACCAGGTCCTCAACGCGCTCATCGACCGCCCTGAGGCGCTCGAGGCCGACCCGCTGCTGGTCCGCCGCCTGCGCCGCCTGCGCTCCCAGCGCCAGCGCCAGCGCTCGGCCCGCCGCCTGGGCTTCGAGGTCTGAGCGCCGTGACCGCCCGCCACCGCGACCAGCGCGGCTTCGTCTTCCCCTCGCCCGTGGTGATGCTGAGCATCATCGCGGTGGCCATGGCCGGCATCGCCTTCGTCGCCACCCGGGGCGGGGAGCCGACCGAGCGGGAGATCACCACGATCTCCCAGCGCGAGACGCCCGTCGCCACGCCGTCGGCGTCCGCGGCCGAGCCCAGCAAGGAGCCGAAGCCGGCCAAGCCGCCGGTCAAGCGCTCCGAGGTCTACGTCGAGGTCTACAACAACTCCGGCATCACCGGGCTCGCCGGCTCCGTCGCCGACCAGGCCGGCCAGGCCGGCTGGCAGGTCGTCGGCTCCGACAACTGGGTCGGCACCATCCCGGCGACCACCGTCTACTTCCCCCCGCGCCTCGAGCGCGCCGCGAAGCTCCTGGCCCTCGACCTCGGCGTCGAGCGGGTCGTCCCCGCCGTCGACCCGATGCGGCTCGACCGGCTCACGATCATCCTCACCGCGCCCCTCGACTGACCCACTGCTCGACCGACGCTCCCGGTGTGGCCCGCGTGAGCGGGCCCACGTGTGGCGCTCCCGCCGGTCTGGAAGGCTGGGGGCATGGAGTTCACCTCCGCCGAGGGCGAGCGGAAGTACGACGCACTGGTGCGCGCCGCGGGACGGGCCGTGGTCGGCCTGGACTTCGACGGCACGCTCTCACCGATCGTCGACGACCCGACGAAGGCGCACATCCACCCCGACGCCGGTGAGGTCCTGGTGGACCTGGCCGGGGTGGTCGCCGCCGTCGCGGTGGTGACCGGCCGGCCCGCCCGTCAGGCCCTGGACCTCGGCGGGCTGGAAGAGGTCGGCAACGCCATGGCCGACGCCGGCAAGGAGCTGTTCCTCTTCGGCCAGTACGGCAACGAGCGGTGGTCCTCCACCCGGCGCCGGATCGTCTCGCCGCGCCCGCCGCAGGGCCTCGCGACGTTCCTGCGCGACCTGCCGCGGGCGCTGCGGCGCGCCGACGCCGCCGACGCGTGGGTGGAGGACAAGGGCCTCGCGCACGCCGTCCACACCCGTCGCCTCCCGGACCCCGAGGGCGCCTTCGAGCGGCTGCTGCCGGTGCTGCGCGACCTCGCCGGTCGCAACGGGCTGGTCCTCGAGCCCGGCCGCAACGTCATCGAGGTCCGCGCCCCCGGCATGGACAAGGGCAAGGCCGTCGACGCGCTCGTCGCCGAGGTGGGCGCCGGCGCCTTCCTCTTCGCCGGGGACGACCTCGGCGACCTCGAGGCGTTCGACGCCGTCACCGCCCTGGGCAAGGACGGCCTGCCGACGCTGCTGGTCTGCTCGGCCTCCGAGGAGGACGCGGTCAGCGCCCTCGTCGAGCGCGCCGACGTCGTCGTGCCGGGTCCCGAGGGCGTGCTCGACCTGCTGCGCCGGCTCGCCGCCGACGCCCGCGCCGCCTCCTGAGCCGCCTCCTGACCTGTCCGCCCGCGGACCCGTGGGCGCCCCTGCGTGCTGTCCCGTCCACATGGCGGGACCCGGTTTCACGGGCTGGGACGGTGCGACGTAGTGTTCTCGGCAGCTCATCCAGAGGGACAGAGGGAACGGCCCTGTGAAGTCCCGGCAACCGCCAACGCGCCTCCGCCCCCGGTAGACCCGGGTCGGTCGTCGGTAACGGTGCCAATTCCGCCCGGCACGACCGTCGTGACCCGGGGAAGATGAGAAGGAGGAATCATGAGCGCTGCCCCTGTCATCGAGCCGAGTGCCGAGAAGACCCAGATCCGTGAGGGTGCCTTCGGCAACGCCCGGGCCCTCACCTGCCGCGAGTGCGGCCACGAGGTCGAGCTGGGCCCGCACTACGCGTGCAGCGAGTGCTTCGGCCCGCTGGAGATCGCCTACGACTTCCCGCAGCTCACCCGCGAGGAGATCGAGGCCGGCCCGCGCAACATCTGGCGCTACAAAGCGCTGTTGCCGGTGCCGACCGACATCGAGACCAGCCCCAACACCGAGCCCGGCTTCACCCGCCTGCTCGAGGCGAGGAACCTCGCCGCCGAGCTCGGCCTGGCCAGGCTGTGGGTCAAGGACGACTCGACCAATCCGACCAACTCCTTCAAGGACCGCGTCGTCGCCTGCGCGCTGAGCGCGGCCCGGGAGTTCGGCAGCAAGGTGTTCGCCTGTCCGAGCACCGGCAACCTCGCGAACGCCGTCGCCGCCGCGGGTGCCCGCGCCGGGATGAAGACGGTCGTGTTCATCCCCAGCAACCTCGAGCAGCCCAAGCAGGTCAACTCCGCGGTCTTCACCGACTCCCTGGTCGCCGTCGAGGGCAACTACGACGACGTCAACAAGCTCGCCTCGGAGATCGCGGGCGAGGAGGACGGCTGGGCGTTCGTGAACGTCAACGTCCGGCCCTACTACGCCGAGGGCTCCAAGACCCTCGGCTACGAGATCGCCGAGCAGCTCGGCTGGCGCCTGCCCGACCAGATCGTCATCCCGGTCGCCAGCGGCTCGCAGCTGACCAAGGTGCACAAGGCCTTCCAGGAGCTGGTGGAGCTGGGCCTGGTCGAGGACAAGCCCTACAAGGTCTTCGGCGCGCAGGCCGCCGGCTGCTCGCCGGTCTCGGTCGCCTACAAGGCCGGCGTCGACGCGATCCGGCCGGTCAAGCCCGACACCATCGCCAAGAGCCTCGCCATCGGCAACCCCGCCGACGGGATCTACGTCCTCGACGTGTGCCGCCAGACCGGCGGGGCGGTCGAGGACGTCACCGACGACGAGGTCCGCGAGGCGATCGTGCTGCTGGCCCGCACCGAGGGCATCTTCACCGAGACCGCCGGCGGGACCACCGTGGGCGTGCTGAAGAAGCTCGTCGAGTCCGGCCAGCTCGACCCCGAGCTCGAGACGGTCGTCATCAACACCGGCCACGGCCTGAAGACCCTCGACGCGGTGTCCGGCTCGGTCGGCCCCGTCGCGACCATCGCCCCGTCGTACGCCGCCTTCGCGGCCACCGGCCTGGCCTGAGCCCCGCCCGATCCCGATACGAGGACAAGCCGATGAGTGTCTCGGTCCGCATCCCGACCATCCTGCGCACCTACACCGACGGTGCCTCCGAGGTGACCGCCACGGGCGCGACCCTGGCGGAGGTCCTCGACGACCTCGACACCCACCACGCCGGCATCAAGGCGCGGATCCTCGACGACAACGGCGCGCTGCGCCGCTTCGTCAACGTCTACGTCGGCAATGACGACGTCCGGTTCCTCGACGACCTGGCCACGCCCACGCCGGACGGCGTGCAGGTCTCGGTCATCCCGGCCGTCGCCGGGGGCTGCTGACCCCCTCCGAGCCGGCCGGGCCCCGGACCCGGGTGACCGGGGCGCCGGCCGGGCAGGGCTCCTCCGCGCCCCCCGGCCGCCACCGCCGTCCCGGCCTGCTGCTCGGACCGTGGGCGTCACCGCCCGCACCCGGTCGGGCGTCGAGGCCGGCTGGCAGACCTTCACACCCGGCGGGCCGGACCGGTGTCACCTTGTCCAGTGGTCCGGATCACAGCGCGGTTGTGAGGATCTGCGGAACCCCCCCCGCGAGAGGAACCCCATGGCCTCCGACCGTTCCCGCCGGCCTGCGCCGTCGTCGCAGCTGCCCGCGCACGTCAAGTACGACATCAACGAGATGCCTCCCGTCGGCGAGGCCCTGCTGCTCGCGCTGCAGCACGTCATGGTGATGATGGCGAGCAACGTCACCATCCCGATCATCCTGGCCACCGCCATCGGGGCGACGACGGGGGAGACGGTCTTCCTGGTGCAGGTGGCGCTGTTCGCCGCCGGCCTGACCACGCTCATCCAGACGATCGGCATCGGGCCGGTCGGCGCGCGGCTGCCGGTCGTGCAGGGCACCAGCTTCGGGTTCCTGGTGGTGTCCATCCCGCTGGCCCAGGAGTACGGGCTCGCAGCCGTCCTCGGTGGTGCGCTCTTCGCGGGCGCCGTGAAGTTCGTGCTGGGCTTTAGCCTCAAGTGGCTGCGCGGCCTCTTCCCGCCGCTGGTGAGCGGGATCGTCGTCCTCGTCATCGGGATCGGGCTGCTCCCCACCGGCATGCACCTCTACGGCGGCGGCAACGGCGCCGAGGACTTCGGCTCGTGGGAGAACCTCGGTCTCGCGACCCTCGTCCTCGTCGTCCTCCTCCTCGCCTACCGCTTCGGCAAGGGCATCATCGCCTCGGCCTCGGTGCTGGTCAGCCTCGTGGTCGGGTACCTCGTCGCGATCGCCCTGGGGAAGGTGGACTTCAGTCCCGTGTCCGAGGCGTCCTGGTTCGCCTTCCCGACGCCGCTGGAGTTCGGTCTGGAGTTCCCGGCGGCGGCCTTCATCGCCATGGGCGCGATGGCGATCGCGGTCTCCATCGAGACGATCGGCGACCTGTCGGCCATCACGAAGGCCGGCGCCGGGCGCGAGGTGACCGACCGTGAGCTCGCCGGTGGCGTCATGGGCGACGGTGCGGCCACGAGCGTCGCCGCCGTCTTCTCCGCCCTGCCGAACACCACCTTCGGGCAGAACGTCGGGCTGGTCGCCCTCACGGGGGTGATGAGCCGCCACGTGGTGACGATCTGCGCCGGCTTCCTCATCGCGCTGGGCCTGGTGCCCAAGCTGGCCGCAGTCATCACCGCCATGCCGTCGGCCGTGCTGGGCGGCGCGGCGGTGGTCATGTTCGGCATGCTGCTCGGCGCCGGCATCCAGCTGCTCGCCGAGTGCCGCCTGGACCGTCACGACCTGATCGTGATCGCCGCCTCCATCGGTGTGGGCCAGGGCTTCGCCGCCGTGCCCGCCGCGGCGGAGGTCATGCCGGAGTCCCTGCGGGTGCTGATGACCTCCGGCATCCTGCCGGCGGCGCTCATCGCCGTCGTCCTCAACCTCCTGCGACCTCGCCCGGAGGAGGGGGCCGCGTTCGTCGACGTGGACACCCCCCTTCCGGACACCGTCCAGCGACCCGAGCAGCAGTAGGCGCCTCCGTCCTCGCGCAGGCCCGGACCAGATGGTCCGGGCCTGCGTCGTGGCTCGCGCGGGCGGTCGACACCTGGGTGCGCCGGCCCCCTAAGGTCGTCGCCGTGACGAACCGGACCCTGGAGGAAGTCGTGAGCGAGCACCAGGAGAGCCCGCGGGCGGTCGTCGCGCTGCCGGCGCGCGTCGAGGGGCTGACCGGCCGGTGACGCGCGTCCTCCTGGCGACGTTCTCCCTGCTGCCCGAGGGTGAGGAGGGCGGCGAGCTGCTCGTGACCGCCCTCGCCGAGCGGGGGGTCGAGGCGCGGTGGGCGGTCTGGGACGACCCGGACGTCGACTGGGCCGCCGCCGACCTGGTGGTGCTGCGCTCGACGTGGGACTACCAGCGCCGGTACGCCGAGTTCCTGGCCTGGCTGCGCGGAGTCGAGCGCAGCACGCGGGTGCTGCACGGCAGCGACCTGGTCGCCTGGAACGCCGACAAGGCCTACCTGCTCGAGCTGGGCCGCGAGGTCCCGGTCGTCCCCACCGCGCTGCTCGACGACCGCGGGCTGAGGGTGGGTCTGCAGGAGGCGCTCGACCGGTGGGGCGCGGTCGTGGTCAAGCCCCGGACCGGGGCGGGCGGGGTCGGCGTCGTGGTCGCCGAGCGCACCGACGACCCGCGCCTGGAGGGGCTCGTCGCCGGACCATGGGTCGTGCAGCCGCTGGTGGCCTCGGTCCGGACGGTGGGGGAGTCCTCGGTGTGGGTCCTCGACGGCCGGGTGGTCGGCCAGGTCGACAAGCGGCCGAGCGGGTCGGAGGTCCGCGTGCACGAGCTGTACGGCGGCAGCTCGGTCGCCGTGGAGGTCGACCCGGCCCGGGCCGACGTCGCCCGCGCCGCGGTCGCGGCCGCCGGCCGGCTGCTGGCCGGCCCGCCGGCGTACGCACGGGTGGACCTGGTTCAGCTCGACGGCGCCTGGGTGGTCAGCGAGCTGGAGCTGATCGAGCCCGGGCTCTACCTCGACGTGCTGCCAGGGCTGGCGGGGCCGTTCGCGGACCTCGTCGGGTCGGTCCTCGCGGCGCGGTGACAGCGCTCCGGCCGCGAGGTGACCAGGGCCGGACTGTTCTTGCACTCGCCTGGGGCGAGTGCTAAACATGGGGTTGGCACTCTCAGCACGAGAGTGACAAACCGGATCGGTGCCAGCTGAGGTCCGTTCGCGCCGGCGAGAAAGGGTTCGCCGGGTCCGCAGGACCGTCCGTCGCGGGCAGCCCACCGAGCCGGATCCGCAACTTCCAGCGTGAGGAACCGCAGGAACATGCCCAAGCTGATTGCATTCAACGAGGAGGCCCGGCGCGGCCTCGAGCGTGGCATGAACACGCTCGCCGACGCCGTCAAGGTCACGCTCGGCCCCAAGGGTCGCAACGTCGTCCTCGAGAAGAAGTGGGGCGCCCCCACGATCACCAACGACGGTGTGAGCATCGCCAAGGAGATCGAGCTCGAGGACCCCTACGAGAAGATCGGCGCCGAGCTGGTCAAGGAGGTCGCGAAGAAGACCGACGACGTCGCCGGTGACGGCACGACGACGGCGACCGTCCTCGCCCAGGCGATGGTCCGCGAGGGCCTGCGCAACGTCGCGGCCGGCGCGAACCCGATGGGTCTCAAGCGCGGCATCGAGGCGGCCGTCGAGGCCGTGTCCGAGCAGCTGCGCGGCATGGCCAAGGAGGTCGAGACCCGCGAGCAGATCGCGGCCACGGCCACCATCTCCGCCGGTGGCGACACCACCGTCGGCGACGCCATCGCCGAGGCGATGGACAAGGTCGGCAAGGAGGGCGTGATCACGGTCGAGGAGTCGAACACCTTCGGCATCGACCTCGAGCTCACCGAGGGCATGCGCTTCGACAAGGGCTACATCTCGGCGTACTTCGTCACCGACCCCGAGCGGATGGAGACGGTCCTCGAGGACCCCTACATCCTGATCGCGAACCAGAAGATCTCGAACGTCAAGGACCTGCTGCCGATCCTCGAGAAGGTCATGCAGTCGGGCAAGCCGCTCGTCATCCTCGCCGAGGACGTCGACGGCGAGGCGCTCTCGACGCTGGTCGTCAACAAGATCCGCGGCACCTTCAAGTCCGTCGCGGTCAAGGCCCCGGGCTTCGGCGACCGTCGCAAGGCCATGCTCCAGGACATCGCGATCCTGACCGGCGGCCAGGTCATCTCCGAGGAGGTCGGCCTCAAGCTCGAGACCACCGGCATCGAGCTCCTCGGCCAGGCCCGCAAGGTCGTCATCACCAAGGACGAGACCACCATCGTCGAGGGCTCGGGCGACGCCGACCAGATCGCCGGTCGCGTCAACCAGATCCGCGCCGAGATCGAGAAGTCCGACTCCGACTACGACCGCGAGAAGCTGCAGGAGCGCCTGGCCAAGCTGGCCGGCGGTGTCGCGGTCATCAAGGTCGGCGCGGCCACCGAGGTCGAGCTCAAGGAGCGCAAGCACCGCATCGAGGACGCCGTCCGCAACGCGAAGGCGGCCGTCGAGGAGGGCATCGTCGCCGGCGGCGGCGTGGCGCTCGTCCAGGCCTCGGCCACCGCGTTCGACAAGCTCGACCTGACCGGCGACGAGGCCACGGGCGTCAACATCGTCCGCGTCGCCACCTCGGCCCCGCTCAAGCAGATCGCGATCAACGCCGGCCTCGAGGGCGGCGTCGTGGCGGAGAAGGTCGCCAACCTCACCGCGGGTCAGGGCCTCAACGCCGCGAACGGCGAGTACGTCGACATGATCGCCGAGGGCATCATCGACCCGGCCAAGGTCACCCGGTCGGCGCTGCAGAACGCGGCGTCCATCGCGGCCCTGTTCCTCACCACCGAGGCCGTCGTCGCCGACAAGCCGGAGAAGGCCGCCCCCATGGGTGGCGACCCGACCGGCGGCATGGGCGGCATGGACTTCTGAGTCCAGCCCCCTCGTAGCACCAGCACCACTCGGCACCACCCGCACCACCAGCAGGGCCCCCGCTCCGGCGGGGGCCCTGCTGTCGTCTCCGGGGGCTGCCGGGGTCGTGTGCCCCACGACGCGGCCGGACGCGTCCTCGGGCACACGACCCCCTCGCGGAGCGCCGTGCGAGGGTGGTCCCGTGGATGCCGAGGGCCGCAGGGCGAGGTTCGAGGCGCTGGCGCCCGGGCTGGTCGAGCCGCTGCGCCGGTTCCTCGCGCGGCGCACCGACGCCGCGACCGCCGACGACGTCCTCTCCGAGACGCTGCTGGTCTGCTGGCGGCGCCTGGAGGACCTGCCGGAGGACCCGCTGCCGTGGGCGTACGCCGTGGCGCGCCACGCCCTGGCCAACGCCGAGCGCAGCGCCCGGCGCCAACGACGGGTCGCCGGCAAGGTGGCCGCGCTCGACCCGCCCGCGACGACCACGGGGCCGGTCGGCGGAGAGGCCGACCTGCCGCTCGAGGAGGCGCTCGCCGCGCTCCGCGCCGAGGACGCCGAGCTGCTCCGCCTGTGGGCCTGGGAGCAGCTGGGCCCCGGCGAGATCGCCACCGTGCTGGGGCTGACCCCGAACGCCGTCAGCATCCGGCTCCACCGCGCCCGCCAGAAGCTCAGGGACGAGCTGCGAAAGATCGACGCCGCTGCCGGACATGAGGGGACGAGAGGGAGGAGCAGGTCATGAGCGAACCGTTCGACGACGACCCGCAGCTGCGCGAGCGGCTGCGCGCCACCGACCCGGCCGCCTCCCTCGCCCCGGCCGACCCCGACCGGGTGGCCCGACTCCTGGAGGCGACGATGACCACCGAGCACCCCACGTCCGAGCACCCCACGTCCGAGCAGCCGACCACCGACCCCGGCGGTCGTCGTACCTCCCTGACCTGGCTCGCGGCCGCCGCCGCGGTGGTGGTCGTCGGCGGCGTGGCGTTCGCGGCCACGACCGGCGACGACGAGGACCAGACGCCGACGGCGGGCGACGGCAGCAGCGAGACCGCCGACCCGTCCCAGCCGTCCGAGCCGTCCGAGCCCGCCGAGCCGTCCCTCCTCACCCTGGCCGCCCCCGCCGCCACCACCGGACGCTGCATGGTGCCCACGGCCGAGGCGCTCGCCACCCAGGAGGTGGCGTTCCTCGGCACCGTCGAGCAGGTCGACGAGGAGACCGTCACGCTCGCGGTCGAGGAGCAGTACGCCGGCGCCGCGGCCGACGAGGTCCGGGTCGAGGCGCCGCCGGAGCAGATGCAGCTGCTCGTGGGCGCGGTCGAGTTCCGTGAGGGCGGGGAGTACCTCGTCTCGGCCACCGACGGCGCGGTCTCGGTGTGCGGCTTCAGCGGACCGGCCGCGCCGGACCTGCAGGCGCTCTACGAGCAGGCGTTCGGCGGCTGACGCGGGGATGGTGCTGCACGGGATCGTCCTCGCCGCCGGCGCGGGCAGCCGGATGGGCACGCCCAAGGCGCTGGTCGACGACTGGCTCGCCCGCGCGGTCCACCTGCTGGCCGAGGGCGGCTGCGACCGGGTCACGGCCGTCCTCGGGGCCCGCGCGGACGACGCGGTCGCGCTGCTGCCGCCGGGCACGGCGTACGTCGTGGCCGACGACTGGTCGGCGGGGATGTCGGCGTCGCTGCGGACCGGCCTGGCGGCGGCCGATCCCCGTGCCGACGCCGCCCTGGTCACGCTCGTCGACCTCCCCGACCTCACCCCCGAGGTCGTCGCCCGGGTCGCGGCCCGGGCGGGCGCCGACGTCCTGGCCCGGGCGGCGTACGACGGCCGTCCCGGCCACCCGGTGCTGCTCGGCCGCGAGCACTGGCCCGGCGTGCTGGCCGCGACCGGCGGCGACAGCGGGGCGAAGGGCTACCTCGCCGGACGCGACGTGGTGCTGGTCGAGTGCGGCGACCTGGCCACCGGTCAGGACGTCGACTCGCGCTGAGGAGTGCCGTCCCCGGGCCGGGCGCGCCGGATCCGGACCGGTCCCCGGGCCGTCGGCAGGTCGACGACCTCGCCGCGCTGGGTGACCTCGACCTCGCCGGCCTCGACCAAGCGCTGGGCCGCCTGGCGAGCCGGCTCCATCAGCCCCCGCCACCCCTCGGGGTCACCACCCTCCGGCCGCTCGGCGCCCCACACCGCGCGGGCGGCGTCGGAGGGGCAGATGGTCCTCCCCTCGTCGCGCTGGGCCAGCAGGTCGAGGATGGTCCGCTCCAGCCGGCGGTCCCGGTCGTCCGCTCCGGCGCTCATGAGGGGAGTCAACCAACCGGCCCCCAACAGGCCCGTCGTAGCCTCGGCACATGTCAGCCGTCACGTCGGAAGCGCTCGAGCTCGGTGACGTCGCGGAGCGGCTCGGTGCGACCGGCTACCTCTGCGACCCCGAGCTCGCGACCGTCACCTTCCTCGCCCTGAAGATGGGCCGGCCCCTGCTCCTCGAGGGCGAGCCCGGGACCGGCAAGACCGCGCTCGCCGAGGCGGTGGCCGAGGCGCTGGGGCTCCCCCTGGTGCGCCTGCAGTGCTACGAGGGCATCGACGCCACGCAGGCCCTCTACGACTGGGACTTCCCCCGCCAGGTGCTGCACCTCCGCGCGCTCGAGGCCGCCGGCGGGGCTGCCGCCGCCGGCGCGGGCGGGGCTGAGGAGGCGGAGAAGAGCCTGTACGACGAGCGGTTCCTGCTCGCCCGCCCGGTGCTGGCGGCGCTGCAGCAGAGCCCGGCGGTGCTGCTGGTCGACGAGGTCGACCGCGCCGACGACGAGTTCGAGGCGTTCCTGCTCGAGGTGCTCTCGACCTACCAGGTGACGATCCCCGAGCTGGGCACCGTGCGGGCCGCGGTGCCGCCCGTCGTGGTGCTCACCTCCAACCGCACCCGCGAGCTGCACGACGCGCTCAAGCGGCGCTGCCTCTACCACTGGATCGACCACCCGGCGCTGGAGCGCGAGGTGGCGATCGTGCGGTCGCGGGCGCCGGAGGTCGCGGAGACGCTGACCCGGCAGGTCGTCGAGGTCGTGCAGCGGCTGCGCGCCGACACCGGCCTGGTCAAGCCGCCGGGCGTCGCGGAGACCCTCGACTGGGCCCGCGCGCTGCACCACCTCGGCACCACCGAGCTGGACCTCGCGACGGCGGCCGCGAGCCTCGGCGCGCTGGTGAAGTACCGCGAGGACGCCGACCGCGTGCGCGCCGCCCTGGATCGGGTGCTCGCCCCGTGACGACCGCGACGGAGGTCGTGCACGACGCCGACGAGGTGCTGCTCGGGTTCACCCGCGCGCTGCGGGCGGCCGGCGTGGGCGTCACCCAGGACCGCGCGCAGCAGTTCCTCGACGCGGTCGCGCTGCTGGGGGCCTCCGAGGAGGGCACCCGCGCCGCCGGCCGGGCCACCCTGTGCGCCGGCCCGGAGGACCTGCTGCGCCACGACCAGGTCTTCGCGGCGTGGTTCGACCACCGCACCGGCCTGCCGCGCCCCCGGCCCGCCCCGCCGGCCACCACGACGTACTCCGAGCTCCCGCTGACCGACGGTCCCGACAGCCCCGGCGGTGCCGACGAGGCCGACACCGACGTGGTCCGGGCGATGGCCAGCGACGCCGAGGTGCTGCGCCACCGCGACGTCGCGGCGCTCTCCGCCGCCGAGCGGGCCCGGCTCAACGCGCTCTTCGCGACCCTGCGCCCGCGCGCGCCGCACCGGCGCAGCGCCCGGCAGCGGTCCTGGCACCGCGGCGACGTCGACGCCGCGCGCACGTTGCGGGCGAGCCTGCGCCGGATGGGGGAGCCGGCCGAGGTCGTGCACCGTCGCCGGGCGACCCGTCCCCGCCGGGTGGTGCTGCTGGTGGACGTGTCGGGCTCGATGAGCGGGTACGCCGACGCGCTGCTGCGCCTGGCGCACCGGTTCACCCAGGCCGCGCCCGGCACGGTCGAGACGTTCACGCTGGGCACCCGGCTCACCCACGTCACCCGTGCGCTGCGCCTGCGCGACACCGAGCGGGCGCTCGTCGCGGCCGCGGACACGGTCCCGGACTGGTCCGGCGGCACCCGGCTGGGGGAGAACCTGCAGACCTTCCTCACCCGCTGGGGCCGCCGCGGCATGGCCCGCGGCGCGGTCGTGGTGATCTTCAGCGACGGCTGGGAGCGCGGCGACACCACGCTGCTGGCCGAGCAGGTCGAGCGGCTCGGGCGGGTGGCCCACCGGCTGGTGTGGGTCAACCCGCACCGCGGGAAGGCCGGCTACGAGCCGGTGCAGCAGGGGGTCGTCGCGGTGCTGCCGTACCTCGACGACTTCGTCGCCGGGCACTCGCTCGCGACGTACGCCGAGGTTGTGGAGGTGGTCGCCGGTGCGTGAGGTCCTGCCGGAGCTGATGTCGTGGTGGGAGGCCGGCGAGGAGGTCGGCGTCGGCACCGTGGTGGCGACCTTCCGGTCCGCGCCGCGGCCCCCGGGCGCGTCGATGCTGGTCGGCCCGGACGGCACGGCCGTCGGGTCGGTCTCCGGCGGCTGCGTCGAGGGCGCGGTCTACGACCTGGCGCAGACGGTCGTGGAGTCAGGCGAGCCGGTGCTGGAGCGGTACGGCGTCTCCGACGACGACGCGTTCGCGGTCGGGCTGACCTGCGGCGGCATCCTCGACGTGTACGTCGAGAAGGTCTCGCGCGCGACGTTCCCCGAGCTCGCCGAGGTGGCCGAGGACCTCGAGGCCGGCCGGCCCGTCGCGGTCGCCACCGTCATCGAGCACCCCGACCCCGACCGGGTGGGCCGGCGCGCGCTGCTGCGGCCCGACGCCGCGGCGAGCGCCTCGCTCGGCTCGCCGCGCGCCGACGACGCGGTCCGCGACGACGCGCTCGGCCTGCTCGCCGCCGGCCACAGCGGCGTGCTGACCTACGGGCCCGACGGCGAGCGCCGCGGGGAGGGGATGCGGGTCTTCGTGTGGGCGTTCGCGCCGAAGCCGCGGATGCTGGTCTTCGGCGCGATCGACTTCGCGGCGGCGGTGGCCCGGGTCGGGGCGTTCCTCGGCTACCACGTCACCGTGTGCGACGCCCGCCCCGTCTTCGCGACCGCGACCCGGTTCCCCGACGCCGACGAGGTGGTCGTGGACTGGCCGCACCGCTACCTGCGCTCCGAGCAGCAGGCCGGCCGGGTCGACGGGCGCACCGTGGTGACGGTGCTGACCCACGACCCGAAGTTCGACGTGCCGCTGCTCGAGGTGGCGCTGCGCCTGCCCGAGGTCGCCTACATCGGGGCGATGGGCTCGCGGCGCACCCACGACGACCGGCTCGAGCGGCTCCGCGAGGCAGGAGTCACCGAGGAGGAGCTGGCGCGCCTGCACAGCCCGATCGGCCTCGACCTCGGCGCCCGGACGCCCGAGGAGACGGCCGTCAGCATCGCCGCGGAGATCATCGCCGGCCGCTGGGGCGGCTCGGGGGAGCCGCTCGCACGCACCGAGGGCCGGATCCACCGGTGAGCAGGCTCGTCGCGCTCGTGCTGGCCGCGGTCCTCGCGGTCCCGCTCGCCGCATGCAGCGACGAGCCGGCGCACGACCCCGGTGGCGGGCCGACCGAGACCACCCCGCCCGCGACGCCGGTGCCCTCCGGCACGCCCACCACCTCGGCCACGGCCACGCCGTCCGCGCCGGGATCGGCGTCGGCGTCTGGATCGGCGTCGTCGGGCGCCGGACCGGAGGCGCTGCCCCCGGTCCGCAGCCGGGTCTCGCTGCCGGCGCTGATGCGCGAGGAGGTCGAGGCCGGCCGCCTCCGCCGCGTCCAGCCGCTGGCGTCGACCGACCGCTGGCGCAGCTGGTCGGCGACGTACACCGTCGACGGCGCGGTGGTCTCCGGCGAGCTGCTCGTGCCCCGCGGGAAGGGGCCGTTCCCGGCGGTCGTGCTCAACCACGGCTACATCGACCCCGCGATCTACACCCTCGGCCGCGGGCTCTCCCGCGAGCAGGAGTGGCTGGCCTCGAACGGCTTCGTCGTCCTGCACACCGACTACCGCGGCCACGCCGGCTCCGACCCCGTCGACGACGTCGGCCGGGAGAGCCGGCTGGTCTACACCCGCGACGCGATCGGGGCGGTCAAGGCCCTGGAGCGGGAGGCGTACGTCGACACCGACCGCCTCGCCATGCTCGGCCGCTCGATGGGCGGCGGGGTCACGCTCAACGCGCTGGTCGCCGAGCCCGGCCTGGTCGACGCCGCGGTGGTCTTCGCGTCGGTCAGCTCGCGGTTCGTCGACAACATCCGCCAGTTCACCGAGCCGAACCGGCCCGAGGAGCTGGCGCGCTACTACGACCGCTTCGGCACCCCGCAGGAGAACCCGGCGTTCTACCGCGACCTCTCCTCCCGCACGTTCTTCGACCGGGTCACCGAGCCGGTGCTGATGCTGCACGGCACCGCCGACGACACCTGCCCGATCGCCTGGACGCGGACCTCGCACCGGCTGCTGCGCGAGGCCGGCGCGGACGCGCGGCTGCAGGTCTACGAGGGGGAGGGGCACGCGTTCGGGCCGCGCTTCGAGGACTCGATGCGGCGGACCGTGGAGTTCCTGAGAGTTCAGCTCGACGGGTGACCCAGGTCACGTGCCCGGTGCTACGGTCCGCCCATGACGGTCGGGGACCTCGAGGACCGGCGGCGGGACGCGGTGCGCGCGTGGACGTCGTTCGTCGAGCACGGCGATGCCGCGGGCGCCGTGCGCCCGGAGATCCTGAGAAGCTGGTCGCGCTCGACCGCGGTCGGCACCGACGTGACCGAGGCGCCGCTGGCCGACGAGGGGGAGACCGCCGGACGCTGGCGTGACTCACCGCTGCAGGTCGCCGTCGAGCGGGTCGAGGCAGAGCTGCGGCGCACCGCCGAGGACGGCGACCTGGTCGTGGCGGTCACCGACCCCGACACCCGCATCCTGTGGACGTACGGCGGGCGGGTGATGCGCCGCAAGGCCGAGACCGTGAACTTCGTGCCCGGCGGCCGCTGGGACGACCGCTCCGTGGGCACCAACGCCCTGGACCTGGCGAACCGGCTCGGCACGCCGTCGATGGTCTTCAGCGCCGAGCACTACGCCCCGATCGTGCACAACTGGGTCTGCTGGGCGGCGCCCGTGCACGACCCGGTGACCGGTGCCCAGCTCGGCGTCATCGACCTGTCGACCACCTGGGAGCGCACCCACCCGATCGGCCTGGCCACCGCGCGGGTGATGGCGCGGCTCATCGAGTCCGCGATGCCGCGGTCGCGGACCCACGGCGGCGTCGAGGAGACCCGCGACCCCGGCCTGGTGATGACCCTGCTCGGCACCGCCGAGACCCGCCTCGACGGCCAGCGGCTGCTGCTCAACCGACGGCAGACCGAGGTGCTCGCCCTGCTCGCCGTGCACCCCGAGGGGCTCTCGCTCGAGCAGCTGCACGCGCTGGTCTACGGCGACCAGGCGGTCACGTTCTCCACGCTCAAGGCCGAGGTCTCCCACCTGCGCGCGGCCCTCGGCGGGCAGCTGTCCTCGCGGCCCTACCGGCTGCTGATGCCGGTCGCCACCGACGTCGAGCACGTGCTGTCGCTGCTGCGGCGCGGCGAGGTGGCCGCCGCGGTCGACGCCTACGGCGGCGACCTCCTGCCCGGCACGAACAGCCCCGCACTCCACGAGCTCGCCGACTACGTAGCCGTCGCGCTGCGCGAGGCGCTGCTCGCCGACCCGCAGCCCGATGCGGTCGTGCGGTACAGCGAGCTCGCGCCGTACGACGCGGAGGTGCTGGAGACCTGCCTCGCCCACCTCGCCGGCACCCCGCACCCGGCCGTGCCGCTGCTCAAGGGCCGGCTCGCCGTCGCGCGCCGCTGAGGTCCCGCCCGCGGGTCGCGCCCCGCACCGCTAGCGTCGGTGGGGTGACCAGACCCCGCCTGCTCGCCCTCGCCCCGATCACGCTCGCCGCCACCGCGGTGGGCGCGCTGGCCGCGCGGGCCCGGGCCGTGCGGGAGGTGCCGCGGGCGATGCGCACGCCGCTGCTGTGGGCGCCGATCGCGATCAACAGTCCCGCGCTGGTGCAGGTCGCGCGCCGGGTCTACGGCCGCGCGACCGAGCCGGTCGCGGGGGTGGAGGTGGCCGTGCACGACGTGCCGGGCGGTGCGACGGTGCGGGTCCACAAGCCGGTCGCGGAGCGGACGACGCCGGGCGGGGCGCTGCTGTGGGTCCATGGCGGCGGGACCGTCATCGGTGCGGCCGCCCAGGACGACCGGCTGTGCAGCGAGCTGGCCCGCGCCCTGGGGCTGGTCGTCGCGAGCGTCGACTACCGGCTCGCGCCTGAGCACCCGTACCCGGCCGCGCTCGACGACTGCGCCGCCGCGCTCGCGTGGCTGCACGAGCAGGCCGGCGACCTCGGCGTCGACCCCGCCCGCGTCGCCGTCGGCGGCGCGAGCGCCGGCGGCCTGCTGGCCGCGTCGCTGGCCCAGCGGGCGACCGACCAGGGGCTGGCCGTGGCCTTTCAGCTGCTGGTCTACCCGATGCTCGACGACCGCACGGTGCTGCGGTCCGACCACGGCGGGCGCGGGCGGTTCATGTGGACGCCCGCCTCGAACACCTACGCCTGGACCGCCTACCTCGGGCACGCCCCGACCGAGGACGCCACCGACCTGGCGCCGTACGCCGTGCCCGCGCGCCGCGCCGACCTCTCCGGCCTGCCGCCGGCCTGGATCGGCGTCGGCGACCTGGACCTGTTCCACGATGAGGACCTGGAGTACGCCGCCCGCCTCCGTGCCGCCGGCGTCGACTGCGAGCTGCACGTCGAGCCCGGGATGTACCACGCCGCGGACGTCGACCACGGCGACACCACCCCGGGCACCGCCCGCTTCCGCGCCTCCGCCAGGGCCGCGCTCCGCGCCGCCGTCGGCTAGCCCCCGGCGCTCGAGTCGCGGAGCCGGTCGAGGAGGACGTGGACGGGGTCGCTGCGGTCGCGTGCGGCGGTGGGGCCGGGTGCGGACCTCGGCAGGAACCGGCCGGCGTCCGAGCGCGTCCACTCCCGCACCGCCCACCGCTCGCGGATCCGCCAGGCGCCCTCTCGGCGGACGAGGTGGTCGACGTAGCGGAAGCCGCTGATGAAGTTCACCGCCGAGCTCTCGGCCGGCCGCCCCCAGTGCACGGCCTGCCCGTACGTCTCGGCGACGGCCTCGTCGCCGAACACCTCCACCAGCTGGTTGCCGACGATGTGCATCGTCCCGTCGAGGGCCGGCAGCATCCGGCCCAGCCATGCGACGTACTCGTCGGCGGTGCCGCTGAACCCGGTGTGGTGGTCGACCCCGTCCTCGGCGTACACCGCTCGGACGCCGTCGAGGTCAAGGCGGTCGACCGCCCGGCAGTAGGAGCAGACCAGCTCATAGATCTCGGCCCGGTCGTCGTGGTTCGTCGGCACCGGCCCACCCTCGCAGCCGCCCTGCTCGGAAGGCGACGCATCGCCGCTGGTCGGGAGCGACCGTCGTCGAGACGTGACCCTGCTGGTCGAGCAGCGAGCGCTGGCGAGCGTCGTCGAGACCCGCACCTGTTGGTTGAGCAGCGAGCCCTGGCGAGCGTCGTCGAAACCTGGTGAGGTGCGCAGGGCCCCGGGGTGCGCCCGCTGGTCGAGCAGCGAGCGCTGGCGAGCGTCGTCGAGACCCGGTGAGGTGGGCAGGCCTGGGGGTGGTCGTCGGGCCGCCGGGTGGTGCCAGGGCAGGTCCCTTTTTCGAGTCGTGTGGTTGCGCGCCGCTGTGGTCGAGGTCCTGGGCGCGGCTGCTTGTCGGCCCACGGTCGGCGGGGGTCGACCGCTGTGGTCGCGGTGGCGGAGGGAGTCGCTCGGGTCGGCCTATGTCCTGCGGTGGAACGCGACCTTCCCTCCGGGCAGGTGCGTGGTCTCGTACGCCGGGTCATGGATCCGGGCGTGGTGCCTCGGGCAGAGGTTCCGGGCGTTCGTCAGGTCAGTCGCTCCGCCGGCGGACCAGGATTGGTCGTGGTGGGCGTGGCACAGGTGCGCGGGCCAGTCGCAGCCTTCCGCGGTGCAGGTCGGCTGGGTGAGGTTGAGCGCCCGGCGCTGGGCGCAGGTGAAGAGGCGGCTGGTGCGGCCGAGGTCGAGCAGCTCGGACCTGCTGCCGAGGACGGCGGGGATCAGGCCCGCTTCGCAGGCGAGCCTGCGTGCGGTGGCTGCGGAGATGGTGCTGCCGTCGTCGAGGACACCCGGTGCGAGGCCACCCATCAACGAGGCGATGTCCATCGTGACCACCACGGTGGCGTTGAGCCCGCCGAGCTTCGGCACGGAAGCGGTGGGGAGGCGTTCGAGGAGCTCGCAGAACGCGTCACCCATCCGCTCCGGTGACGGGCGGCGCTCGACCGGCTCGGCGGCAGAGGGGTCCTGGGTGGCGGCTTGGTGCTTCGGGGCGGCGAACGCGAGGAGCGTCTTCTTCAGCATGGCGCCCTGCAGTTCGGGGATCTTGAACTTCCCGACCACCGACCCGCGCCCGTCGGGGCTCATCGTCAGCCACGCAGTCTCGCGAGCGAGGCGCTCCTCGGCCTCGAGTGCCTTCGCGTCGCGTGCCTCGCCGATCTCGGGTGCTACGACGGTGAGGACGTGCTTGGCGAGGATGCGCAACGCTTTCGGGTCCCGGTGCCGCGCCTCGGCGAGCAGGTGCTGCTCCGCGCGGAGGGGGATGGTCTGGTCTTCGAGGTCGGCGGGGAGCTTGTCGAGGCACTCGGTGATCACCCGGGCGTGGTCGACCGACACATCACCGTCCGCCAGGACTGCCGCGGTGAGGTCGTGGCGGTCCAGCGACTCCGCAAGCCGCATGCGGCGCTTGGCGGCGGGCCGGGTCTGGTGGGTCTCGGTCGCCCACCAGGCGGTGGTGTCGGTGGCGCCAACCCGCTCGCCGGCGTGACGGCGGTCGGCCTCCGCGGCTAGCCGGAGCTCGAGCGCCTCGACGCGGGCGCGGAGGCGGGCGGCCTCGAGGAGCGTGTCGGTGACGTCGTCGTCGGACATCGACCACAGGTGCGACTCGTGCGCCCGGTCCAGCCTGGCGTGGGACTTCGCGACGGCGCGGCACACCACGTGTGCGCTGCGTCGGGAGTCCTTGGCCATGGGTCTACTCAAGCACCGACCACCGACAGTCCCGGTGCTGTTTCCCCAGGTCAGACCACATTGTGGACCACTAATTCGGCGACCTTCTCGCCGGTCGATGGGAGTGGTCGAGGCCCTGTGCACCTCACTGGGTCTCGACGACGCCTCGCCGGGGTTCGGCTGCTCGACCAGCGGGGGCCGACCTGATACCCGGGAGACCGCCGCGTCCACCCGCCGTACCTCTCCCGTAGCTGCCCCCACCGCAACCACCTATGGCCCGGCAGCCGGAGGCGAGCACCCGAGGCCCTGCGCACCTCACCGGGTCTCGACGACGCCTCGCCAGGGCTCGGCCGCCCGACAAGCAGCCACCTCGCCAGGGCTGCGGGCTCGACCAACGATCACCCAACCAGGCGCGCCTACCGTGAGCCGGGTCACACCCGGCGCACACCCGAGGAGAGTCATGGTCCGGATCAACGTCACCGTCGACGGCGCGAGGGTCGCCGACGACGTCGAGCCGCGCATGCTGCTCGTGCACTACCTCCGCGAGAAGCTCGGCAAGACCGGCACGGTCGTCGGGTGCGACACCAGCAACTGCGGCGCGTGCACGGTCCACCTCGACGGCACGAGCGTGAAGTCGTGCAACGTGCTGGCGGTGCAGGCCGACGGTGCCGAGGTCACGACCATCGAGGGGCTGTCCCAGGACGGGCAGCTGCACCCGGTGCAGGAGGCGTTCCGGGAGTGCCACGGCCTGCAGTGCGGCTACTGCACGCCGGGGATGATCATGCAGAGCGTCGACCTGCTCAAGGAGAACCCGAGCCCGTCGGAGGAGGAGATCCGCCTCGGTCTCGAGGGGAACCTCTGCCGCTGCACCGGCTACCACAACATCGTCAAGGCCGTGCAGCACGCGGCGGGCCAGGGAGCCCAGGCATGACCGCCACCGAGGCCCGTCCGGAGGCCACCGCGCCGGAGCGGGAGATCGGCAAGGACCGGCGCCGCAAGGAGGACCAGCGGCTGATCACCGGCCGCACGCGCTGGACCGACAACATCCAGCTGCCCGGCATGCTGCACCTGGCGATGGTGCGCAGCCCCTTCGCGCACGCCCGGATCACCAGCATCGACACCGCCGAGGCCAAGCAGAGCCCGAACGTCGTCGACGTGGTCACCGGCCACGACCTCGCCGACACCCAGGGCGTGCTGATCAACGCCTGGCCGATCACGCCGGACCAGAAGACGCCGACCCACCTCCCGGTCGCCATCGACCGGGTCGCCTTCGCCGGCGAGGTCGTCGCCGTGGTGGTTGCCCGCAGCGCCGCCGAGGCGCGCGACGCCGCCGAACTCGTCGACGTGGAGTACGACGACCTGCCGGCCGCCCTCGAGCTCAAGGAGGCCGCCGCCGACACGGTGCTGGCCCACCCCGACCTCGGCACGAACAAGTCGGCGTACTGGGTCTTCGACTCCGCCGAGGCCGGCACCGGAGGCGACGTCGAGCAGGCGATCGCGCAGGCCCGCGGCGACGGGATCGTGCTGGAGCGGGAGTACCGCCAGCAGCGCCTGATCCCCGCGTTCATGGAGCCGCGCTCGACCGTGGTCGACCCGACCGGCGAGCAGCTGACCGTCTGGTCCTCGACGCAGATCCCGCACATCCTCCGCTTCGCGCTCGCCGCGACCACCGGCATCCCCGAGTCCAAGCTCCGCGTCATCGCGCCCGACGTCGGCGGCGGCTTCGGCGGCAAGCTCCAGACGACGCCGGAGGAGTGGATCACCGTCGCGCTGGCGCGCCGGACCGGCAAGCCGGTGAAGTACACCGAGACCCGCAGCGAGTCGCTGATGGCGGGCCACCACGGCCGCGACCAGTGGCAGAAGCTCACCCTCTCGGCGACCAAGGACGGTGCGGTCACCGGCCTCAAGGTCGAGCTGCTCGCCGACCTCGGGGCGTACGTCTCGCTCGTCGGCGGCGGCGTGCCGGTGCTGGGCGCGTTCATGTTCAACGCGATCTACAAGTTCCCGGCCTACCACTTCGCGGTGCAGACGGTCCTGACCAACAAGACCTGGACCGACGCCTACCGCGGCGCCGGCCGGCCCGAGGCGACGTTCGCGATCGAGCGGCTGATGGACGAGCTGGCCGCCGAGGTCGGCGTGGACCCGCTGGAGATCCGCGAGAAGAACTGGATCACCCACGAGGAGTTCCCGTTCACCAGCGTCGCCGGGCTGGAGTACGACTCCGGCAACTACGAGCTGGCGACCGCGCGCGCCAAGGAGCTCTTCGGGTACGACGAGCTGCGGGCCGAGCAGCGCCGCCGCCGCGAGTCCGGCGACCCCGTCCAGCTCGGCATCGGCGTCTCGACCTTCACCGAGATGTGCGGGCTGGCCCCGAGCCGTGTGCTCGGCCAGCTCGACTACGGTGCGGGCGGCTGGGAGCACGCGAGCGTGCGGATGCTCGCCACCGGCAAGGTCGAGGTCGTCACCGGCGTCAGCGCCCACGGCCAGGGCCACGAGACGGCGTTCAGCCAGATCGTCGCCGACCGGCTCGGCGTGCCGTTCGAGGACGTCGAGGTGCTCCACGGCGACACCCAGGTCTCGGCCAAGGGGCTCGACACCTACGGCTCGCGCTCGCTGGTCGTCGGCGGTGAGGCGCTGGTCAAGGCCACCGACAAGGTCGTCGAGAAGGCCAAGACCGTCGCGGCGCACCTCCTCGAGGCGTCGGCCGACGACCTGGAGTTCAGCGGCGGCCGGTTCAGCGTCCGCGGCACCGACCAGGGGCTGGCCATCCAGGAGATCGCCGGTGCGGTGTTCGCCGCGCACGACCTGCCCGACGGCATGGAGCCCTCGCTGGACTCCGACGCGACGTACGACCCGGTGAACTTCAACTACCCCCACGGCACCCACCTGTGCGCGATGGAGGTCGACACCGAGACCGGCGAGCTGACGATGCGCAAGTACGTCTGCGTCGACGACATCGGCAACGTCATCAACCCCCTCATCGTCTCCGGGCAGGTGCACGGGGGGCTGGTCCAGGGCATCGCCCAGGCGCTCTGGGAGGAGGCGGTGTACGACGACTCCGGGACGCTGGTGTCCGGCTCGTTCGTCGACTACCTGCTGCCGACCGCCGCGGACACGATCAGCTTCGAGGTCGACCACACGACGACCCCGTCGCTGACCAACACCCTCGGCACCAAGGGCGTCGGGGAGGCCGGCACGATCGCCTCGACCCCGGCCGTCGTCAATGCCGTCGTCGACGCGGTGCGCCACCTCGGGATCCACGACATCCGGATGCCGTGCACGCCCGAGCGGGTCTGGCGGGCCATCCAGGACGCCGGCTCCGGCACGGAGCCGACCACCGGTGCGGCGGCCCCGCACTTCGACGCAGCGACCGGCATGGAGGGCACCGTGGACCGCACGGCCGGCGCCCAGGACGGAGCCCAGCAGTGATCCCCTCGCAGTTCGACTACCTGGCCCCCACGACCGTCGAGGAGGCGCTCGCGGCGCTCGCGCAGCACGGCGACGAGGCCAAGATCCTCGCCGGCGGGCAGAGCCTGCTGCCGGTGCTCCGGATGCGGCTCAACGCCCCGGAGATGGTCATCGACCTCGGGCGGATCCCGTCCCTGCGCGGTGTGCGCGACGACGGCGACGCGGTCGTCGTCGGCGCGATGACCCCCCACTCGGTGGTCGGGTCCGACCCGCTCGTGGCCGAGCACGCCGCCCTGGTCAGCAAGGCCGTCGAGCACCTCGCCGACGCCCAGATCCGGCACCGCGGGACCTTCGGCGGCGCGCTGGCCCACGCCGACCCGGCCGGCGACCTCGGGGCGCCGACGCTGGCGCTCGGGGCGCAGTTCGTCGTGCAGGGGCCCGGCGGGACCCGGACCGTGCCGGCCGAGGAGTTCTTCGTCGACCTCTTCGAGACCGCGATCGGCGAGGACGAGATCCTCACCGAGGTCCGGCTGCCCAAGCACACCGGCTGGGGCGCGCACTACGAGAAGTTCGTGCGGGTCGCCCACCAGTGGCCGATCGTCGCGGTCGCCGCGGCGGTCCGCGTCGAGGGACCGGGGGACAGCGGCGTGATCGCGGAGGCGCGCGTCGGGCTCACCAACATGGGCAGCACGCCGCTGCGGGCGCACGCGGTGGAGCAGGCACTGGTCGGCCGGCCCGCCACCGTCGACGGCGTGCGGGAGGCGGCGGCGCTGGCCGCCGAGGGAACCAACCCGCCCTCGGACCTCAACGGCGACGCCGACTACCGTCGCCACCTCGCGACGGTCCTCACCCGGCGGGCCGTCCTCACGGCAGCAGGAGCAGGCGGCTGATGGACCTCCGGCACGAGTTCACCGTCCCGACCGGCGTCGAGGAGACCTGGGCGCACTTCAACGACATCGCCTCGGTCGCCGAGTGCTTCCCCGGCGCGGTCGTCACCTCGGTCGAGGAGACGACGTTCACCGGCACGGTCAAGGTCAAGCTCGGTCCGATCGCGCTGGTGTACGGCGGGTCCGGGACGTTCCTCGAGAAGGACGAGGACGCCCACCGGTTCGTCGTCGAGGCCAAGGGCAAGGACAAGCGCGGCAACGGCACGGCCGGCGCGACCGTCACCCTCACCATGGCGCCGTCGGGGGAGAGCGGCTCGACCGACGTCGTGGTCGTCACCGACCTCTCCATCACCGGCAAGCCCGCGCAGTTCGGCCGGGGCGTCATGCAGGACGTCTCCGACAAGCTGCTCGGCCAGTTCGTCGCGTGCCTCGAGCAGCGGCTGAGCGCCGACCCGGCACCTGCCGGGGACGCCGCCGAGACGCCGCCGACCCCCGCCGAGGTGTCCGCCGCCCAGGCCGTGGCGGCGCCGGGGGCCACGGACGGGGTCGCGGCCGACGAGGTGGCCCCGGTGGTCTCGGACGCCGGACCCGCTCCCGCGGCGCCTCGCCCGGCGCCCGCCGTGGGCCCGTCGGCCGGCGGCGGGACCGACGCGCTGGACATGGGCGCGGCGGTGCTCCCGGTGCTGCTGAGGTCCTACGGCAAGCAGGCCGGGGCCGGCCTGCTCGTCCTGGGGCTGCTGGTGCTGCTCAACCGTCGACGGCGCCGCTGACCCGCGCGGTGGGTGTCGGCTCCTCGACGGGGGCCGGCACCCGCACGCCGTTCACCCCCGGCGGCAGCTGCCGCTCGACGCGGGTGACGGCGAGCAGCGCGACGGCGACGCAGCCGACGACGAGCAGGCCGACGTACGCGTCGCCGAGCGAGTGCCCGATCAGGAAGCCCGACACCGGCGGTGCGATGACCTGCGCCCCCTGGAAGGCACCCGAGCTCAGGGCGTTGTAGCGGCCCCGCAGGTGGTCGGGCGCCAGGTCGTTGACCAGCGCCGGGATCGTCGGCTGCAGCAGCGTCTCGCCGAGCGCGAACACCGAGGCGCACGCCGCGACCAGGACCGTCGCGCCGACCGTGCCCGGCACCAGCCCGGAGCCGCCGAGCAGCAGCCAGGCGAACGCCCACAGGGCAGCCATCACCGCGATGACCCGGGTCCGCCGGCGGCCCTCGATCCGCTGCAGCACCACCAGCTGCAGCACCACGATGACCAGGGTGTTGGCGGCGAAGGCGATGCCCAGGCCCTGGGTGGAGACCTCGCCGACCGCCCGGGCGTACGCCGGCATGCCTGCGTTGAGCTGGGCGTAGCCGACGAACGAGGCGGAGAACCCGAGGACCATCAGCGACGCGACGGCCGGTCGGCGCAGCACCGCGAGGTACGACGCCGGCTCCTGGGCCACGGCCTCGTCGTGCTCGGGGCGGCCGGCGACGTGCCGCAGCGGCACGGCCAGCAGGAACAGCGCCGGCAGGTAGCTGGCGGCGTCGGCGAGGTAGATGCCCTCGAACGTCGCGGCGCGGTCGACGTCGACCACGACGCCACCGACGATGCCGCCGATCCCGATGCCCAGGTTGAGCAGGGTGAAGTTGACCCCGAAGTACCGCTGGCGCAGGTCGCGCGGGACGACCGCCGCGATCAGGCTCTGCGAGGCCGGCCACGAGACGCCGAAGGCGATGCCGGTCAGCGACAGCGCCACCGCCGCCGTGCCGATGCTGGTCGCGGTCGCCAGCAGCACGTTGCCGGCGACCAGCAGGACGAGCGTGCCCATGAGGATGCGGCGGGCGCCGAACCGGTCGATCGCGGACCCGGTGGGCCCGACCACCAGGAGCCCCACCAGCGGCGGCACCGCCAGCAGCAGGCCGACGTCGCTGAGCGCGATCCCGCGGACCTCGTTGAGGTAGACGACGTGGAACGGCAGCACGAGGCCGGTGCCGAGGAACTCCAGCACGACCACGGAGAGCAGCAGCTTCCCCTCGCGGGGCAGGTCGTGCCAGAAGGAGGACAGGGTGAGGCGGGGGGAGCGGTTCGAGCTGTTCATGAGGAGGCCGAGTCTTCCAGCGGGCCCCGCCGCCGGGCACGCCGGTTTGGGTCAGAAGACGTTGAGGGGCCGGAACTGCACGGAGATGCGCGGCCCGGCCGACGCCACCTTCGGCACCGCGTGCTCCCAGGTGCGCTGGCAGGACCCGCCCATCACCACCAGGTCGCCGTGGCCCATCTCGATCGACATCGAGTCCCCGCCACCGCGCGGCCGCAGCTGGAGCCGTCGCGGGTCGCCGACCGAGACGATCGCGACCATGGTGTCGCGCGTCGATCCGCGGCCGATCGTGTCGCCGTGCCAGGCCACGCTGTCCCGGCCGTCGCGGTAGTAGCAGCACCCGGCGGTGCGGAACGGCTCGCCCAGCTCGGGCAGGTAGTGCTCGCTGAGCGCCTCCCGGGCCTCGGCGAGGACGCGGTGGGGCAGCTCGTCGCCGACCAGGTAGGTGTGGAGCAGCCGCGGCACGTCGACCACGCGGTCGTACATCTGGCGCTTGTCGGCCCGCCAGGGCACGTCGGTGACGAGCGTGCCGAACACCTCGTCGGGCTCCGGCAGCCAGGCGCGGCAGACGTCGACCCAGGCGCCGCGCGTCAGCGGCATCCGCTCCGCCCGCGCCAACGACGCCAGCAGCGACCCCTGGTCAGGGGCCTCCGCGGCGAAGAGGGAGGTCTGGAAGTCCACGTCCCCAGGCTATCGAACGCGTGTTCGACGGGCAAGGGTCCAGACGCCCCGGGCCGGAGTGCCGGGAGCCCCGGGGGAGGCCCGGGTCCATCCCGGTGGCGCGGTGTCGGTGCGGTCGGCGATCGTGGGTGCATGACCTCGCCGGCAGCCAGCGTCCGCCACCTGACCAAGACCTACGGGACCGGCCCGGCACAGGTGCGCGCGCTGGACGACGTCTCGCTCGACCTGGCGGCCGGGGAGTTCACCGCGGTGATGGGACCCAGCGGGTCGGGGAAGTCCACGCTCATGCACTGCTGCGCCGGCCTCGACACCGCCGACGCCGGCCAGGTGCTCATCGGTGACCACGACCTGACGACGATGGGGGACAAGGCGCTGACCCGGCTGCGCCGCGACGAGATCGGCTTCGTCTTCCAGTCCTTCAACCTGGTGCCGACGCTCACCGCGGGGGAGAACATCGTGCTCCCGCTGTCGATCGCCGGCCGCCGCCCGGACCGCGAGTGGCACGACACGGTGGTGGCGACCGTCGGGCTCGGCGACCGGCTGCACCACAAGCCCAGCGAGCTCTCGGGCGGTCAGCAGCAGCGGGTGGCCGTGGCCCGGGCGCTGGTGAACCGGCCCCGGATCGTCTTCGCCGACGAGCCGACCGGCAACCTCGACTCGCGCTCGGGCGCCGAGGTGCTCGAGCTGCTGCGGCGCAGCGTCACCGGGGCCGGTGGCTTCGCCGGTGGGCAGACGGTCGTCATGGTGACCCACGACCCGGTCGCCGCGGCGTACACCGACCGGGTGGTCTTCCTCGCCGACGGCCGCGTGGTCGACGAGCTGCGGCACCCCGACCGCGAGCAGGTGCTCGAGGTCATGGCGCGGATGAGTGCGCCGGCATGATCCGCGCCGCGCTGAAGAGCCTGCTCGGGCGCAAGCTGCGCCTGCTGATGAGCACCTTCGCCATCGTCCTCGGCGTCGCCTTCGTGGCCGGCTCACTGGTCTTCTCCGACACCCTGGGGCGCAGCTTCACCGCGCTCTTCGCCTCCACCGTCGGGGACGTCGTGGTCCAGCCCGAGGGCGGTACGACGAGCCAGGGGGCGCCGTCCACGCAGACGCTGCCGGCCGCGCTCGTCGACGAGCTCGCCGAGGTCGAGGGAGCGGCCCGTGCCGACGGCAACGTCGAGGCGGTCGGCGTCTTCGTCGTCGACACCGACGGCAAGGTCGTCGGCGGTCTCGGCCCGCCCGCCCTCGGCGGCAACTGGAACGACGCGCCCGCCGGCCACGGCCTCACCGGGCTGACGATCCAGGAGGGTCGCGCGCCCGAGCGGTCCGGCGAGGTGGTCCTCGACGCACGGACCGCCGAGAGGGCCGGCTACGGCATCGGCGACGACGTGCCGTTCGTGACCTCGACCGACCGGCTCAACCTCGACGCGGAGCTGGTCGGCATCGCCGAGTTCGCCGAGGGTGGCTCGCTCAACGGCGCCACGCTCGCGCAGTTCGACACCGCGACCGCGCAGGAGCTCTTCCTCGAGGGTGCGGACGCCTACAACGACATCTGGGTGACCGCCGAGGACGGCGTCTCCCAGGAGGAGCTCGCCGAGCGCGTCCGCGAGGTGCTGCCCGCGGGCGTCGAGGCGGTCACCGGCGACGACGCCGCCGACGAGGCCGCCTCGGACCTGCTCGAGGCGGTCTCGTTCCTGACCACCTTCCTGCTGATCTTCGCCGGCATCGCGCTGGTCGTCGGCTCGTTCCTCATCGTCAACACCTTCTCGATCCTCGTCGCCCAGCGCAGCCGCGAGCTGGCGCTGCTGCGGGCGCTCGGTGCGTCCAAGCGGCAGGTCACCTGGTCGGTCCAGCTCGAGGCGCTCGTGCTCGGCCTGGTCGGCTCGACCGTCGGGCTGGGGCTAGGCGTGCTGCTCGCGATGGGCATCCGTGCGGTCACCGCCACCTTCGGCCTCGACCTGACCGGGCAGGGCCTGGTCTTCTCCCCGCGCACCGTCCTCGCGGCGTACGCCGTCGGGGTGCTCGTCACGATGGCCGCCGCCTGGCTGCCGGCCCGCCGCACCGCCCGGATCGCGCCGGTCCAGGCGCTGCGCGACGACGTCGCCCTGCCCGAGAGCTCGATGCGCCGCCGGCTCTGGGCCGGGCTGGTGCTCGTCGTCGGCGGCCTGGCGGCCCTGGCCGCCGGACTCTTCGCCGACGTGCCCCGCGCCGGCTGGTGGGTGGGGCTCGGCGTGCTGGCGGTGCTGCTCGGGGTGGCCGCGGCCAGCCCGGTGCTCAGCCGGCCGTTCCTGTCGGCCGCGCGGGCGGCGTACGCCCGGGTGTTCGGCGCCGTCGGCAACCTGGCCGGGCAGAACGGCCTGCGCAACCCGCGGCGCACGACCGCGACCGCCTCCGCGCTGATGATCGGGCTGACCCTCGCCTGCACGATGGCGATCGTCGGCGACTCGGCGAAGGCGACCGTCGACAAGTCGGTGGAGGAGAACTTCGTCGGGGACTACGTCGTCAGCAGCGCCTTCGGCGGGGAGTTCTCCCCGGCCATCGCCGATCGGATGGCCGGTGTCGACGGTGTGGCGTCGGTGCTGCGCGAGCGGTTCGCCTTCGCCGAGCGCGACGGCGAGGGACAGGGTGTCGCCGCCACCGATCCCGACACCGTCGACGACCTCGGCCTGACCCTCGTCGAGGGCAGCGCCGACCCGCTGCGCGACGACACGGTCGTGGTGCAGCAGTCCTGGGCCGAGGAGGAGGGCGTCGGGGTGGGGGACACCGTCACCCTCGACCTGCCGACCGGCGAGGCCGCCTGGGAGGTCGTCGGCGTCTTCGAGGACGACCCGATCGTCTTCCTCCCGCTGCTCACGACCGTCGACACGCTGCTCGCCGCGGGCTTCCCGGACCGGGACAACTACATCGTCGTGGACGCCGAGCCCGGCGCGGGGCCGGCGCTGCAGGACCGGCTCGAGGAGGTCGTCGCGGACAGCCCGGTGGTGACGGTCAAGGACGAGGCCGGCTTCGCCGCCGAGCAGCGGGAGCCGATCGACCAGCTGGTGCTGATGATCTTCGCGCTGCTCGGCCTGGCGCTCGTCATCGCCGTGCTGGGCATCGTCAACACGCTCGCGCTCTCGGTGATCGAGCGCACCCGCGAGGTCGGGCTGCTGCGTGCGATCGGCCTGAGCCGGGCGCAGCTGCGACTGATGATCACGCTTGAGTCGGTGGTCATCGCGGTGCTGGGTGCGGTGCTCGGGGTGCTGCTGGGCACGTTCTTCGGCGTCGCGCTGATGCGTGCACTGCGCGACGAGGGCCTCGACGTGGTCAGCGTGCCGGCCGGGCAGCTGGCGGCGTTCCTGCTCGTGGCGGTCGTGGTGGGCGTCCTCGCCGCCGTGCTGCCCGCCCGCCGGGCCGCCCGCCTCGACGTGCTGCGTGCGATCGCCACCGATTGATGCTCGGCGGTTCCTTGGCGAAACCGCGGACAACGGTGGTCTGGTCCGCCTAGTCTCACCCCTGTGGACGAAGTGCTGGTGACTGACGGGCGCGCGCTCAAGCACGTCCAGGTGCGCGAGTACGTGCGTTCCCTGGTCACCGGGTGCGCTCCTGGATCGCCCGCTCCCTCCGAGCGTGAGCTGGTCCACCGTTTCGGCGTCGCGCGGATGACCGTGCGCCAGGCCATGGACGCGCTGGTCGTGGAGGGGCTGCTCGAGCGCATCCCCGGTCGCGGCACGTTCGTCGCACGGCCGCGTCGTACCGCCAGCCGGATCACCGGCTACACCGAGGAGATGAACCGTCGCGGCCTGCTGGCCGAGTCGCAGACCCTCCTCGCGCGCCGCGAGCAGGCCGGACCCGGCGTGGCCCGCGCGCTCAGCCTCAGCGAGGGCGACGCGGTGATCCACTGGCGCCGCCTGCGCCGCGCGGACGCCAAGCCGATGTGCCTGGAGGACGCCTACCTCAACGAGGTGCTCCTGCCCGGCTTCCTGCAGAGCGGCATGCCCACCAGCCTGTACGACGCCCTCGAGTCGCGCGGCCTGCGCCCCACCTGGGCCGAGGACTCGATCACCGCGGACAAGGCCACCCCCGAGGAGGCCACCCTGCTCGAGGTCGAGGCCGGCGCCTCCGTCCTGCGCCACTCCCGCCGCGCCATCGCCGGCGAGAAGGTCGTCGAGGTCTCCCGCACCGTCTACCGCGCCGACCGGTTCACGCTCTGGGTGCAGCTCGGGCACGAGTCCTGAGGTCGGCCCCGCTGCAGGGGTCCCCGGTCCACCGGTGACTCCTGCGCTCACCGGGTAGATCTGCCCCGGTGAGCGAGGGACTGCCACGAGAAGCACCGGCTGCGCGCGATGAGTACGCCGCGCGGCAGTGGTCGGTGCAACGACCGACGTGCACAGACGACAGGAGCACCCATGTCCTTCCAGGCCTACCTCGACAAGGCCGAGGAGAAGACCGGGCTCACGCCCCGTCAGCTCGTCGACCAGGCGAACGCCCACGGCCTCGACGCCGGGTCCCGGACCAGCGAGGTGATCGCGTGGTTCAAGTCCGAGCACGGTCTCGGTCACGGGCACGCCGCCGCGCTGGCCCACGTGGTGGTCAAGGGGCCGACGATCAGCACCAAGCACGTCGGCACGACGGGGAGCCACCGCGACGACTCCGACACCCTGTGGCTGGACGGTCGGGCGACCCGTCCTGGGGCCTGAGTCGTGCCCCTGGGGGGTGCAGGAGTCCCCGGTGCACCGGTGACCCCCGCGCTTACCGGGGTAGATCTGCCCCGGTGAGCGGGGGACTACCCCGGGAAGCACCGGCGCCGAGCCGAGCGGTCGCTCACAGGCCGCCCAGCGGCGCGACGGCCTCGCCGGTCTCCTCGCACACCCACACCGGGTCCGGGCCGCCGAGGTCGGGCTGGATGTAGAGCGAGTGCTCGGGCGCCTCGGGCCCGCAGCCCAAGCACAGCGGCCACCGGCCGGCGGTCTCGAGGAGGGCGTCCTGGACGTCCTGGGCGACCAGCCCGGCGACGTACACCTCGCCCTGGGGCCACTGCTCGGCCCACCACTGCCGCGCGGAGCAGGCGTCCTCGAGGGCTGAGACGGCGGCGGCCGTGGCGTGCCGACGCGCCTCCAGGTCGGCCAGGACCCGGGCCCGGGCGTTCATCAGCAGCGCGTTGTCCACAGGCCCATGGTGGCTCGCGTTTCAAGGCCGGTCCGCTCCGGGCAATCCGGGGGCACCGGGTCGCACCGCGCGGCCCCCGCTCGGGAGGTGTGGGATGGACGTGCTGGTGACGGACTGGGAGGACCTGCGGCGGCTGCCGGGGGTCCTCGACGAGGCGGCCGGGCAGGCCGGCGACATCACCGCGCACGCGGTGCGGTGGGTGGCGCAGCGCGAGGGCTTCGAGCCCAGCCCGGTGTGCCTCCTGCGACCCCTCGCCGAGGCGATGGACGCGGTGCGGGCCGCGTTCGAGGCGGCCGGTCGTACGGCGGTCGCCGGGCTGGCGGACCTCCGTCAGGGCGTCGAGTCGGCCGCCCGCGACCTGGAGGCGTCCGACGCCGCCGCGACCGGCTGCTTCCCCGCGCCGCCCGCGGTGGACGCCCCGTACCGGCCCGGGGTGGCGTGATGGTCGCCCTGCACCTGGTCGGCCTCCACCTCGTCGACCCCGAGCCCGGCGCGGCCCAGCTGCGCCACGACACGACCTTCCAGCTGTGGGACGCCTCGATCTCCGCCCTCCGCGACGTGGTCAACACCGGCATCCGCGTGCTCAACCAGGTGGGGGCCGGGCTGCCGCTGCTGCCGGAGGGATCGCTCGAGGAGCTGCTGGTGCAGCCGCTCACCGGCGACTACGGGGCGATCCGGCAGAACGCCGCCGCCTGCCACCAGGTGGCCGACGCGCTGGGGACGTGGACGGCCAACCTCGTGCGCGTCGGCGCGACCGTCGACCCGCGCTGGGACGGGCTCGCCGGCACGGCGTTCACGGCGCGGCTCGGGGTCCAGGCGGTGACCGCCCGCGGCCTCGCGGAGGTGGTGCGACGAGGGTCGGCGCTGCTGGAGGAGATCGCCGACGTCTCCGAGCGGCTCGGCGTCCGGGTCGAGGAGCTCCTCGTCGACCTCGGCAAGGCGATCGCCCGTCTCGCCCGGCGGCTGCTGACGCGGGTCGGTGGACCGGCCGGGTGGGCGACCTTCGCCGGCGAGCTCGCGCTGAAGGGGCTGGACGCCGTGACCGACATCGTCGACGACGTACGCCGCGTGCTCGGCCTGGTCGACACCGTGGTCGCCCTGCACCGCACCGTGGCCGACTGGGCCGACGTGCAGCGCGACCGGCTGGCGGTCTTCGGGGAGCTGGCCGCATGAGCCCCGCGGAGCCACTCGACGCGGGGCTGCGGGAGTCGCTGGCGGCCGCCTGCGCGGGGGACGCGCCGGTCGAGCTGCAGGCGCTGGCGGCCGAGGTGCGCGAGGGCCGGACCAGCTGGGAGCAGGTGTGGGAGCGGCCCGGCCCGGTGCTGCTCGGCCGCGTCCTGGGCGACGTGGCGCGCCGCTGGGCCACCGCACCGGGAGCGGCGCCCTAGCCTGGGCCCATGCCGGAGCCCCGCGACGCCCGAGACACCGTGCTCGAGGTCGCCGTCGCGCACGAGCGCGACGTCCCGGGCGCGGCCGAGGGCGGCGCCGACCGCGTCCGCCTGGCCACGCCGGCCGGCCTCTCGCCGGAGCCGGCGCTCGTCTCGGCGGTGTGCCGCGAGTCCGACCTCCCGGTCCACGTCGTGCTGCGGCTCGACGACTCCTGGACCACCACCGGCGGTGAGCTCGCGCGACTGGTCGGCCTCGCGGCCGACTACGCCGCCTGCGGCGCGGCGGGCTTCTCCTTCGGCTTCCTCGACGCCGACCTCGAGGTCGACACGGCCGTCTGCACCCACCTCGCCGAGCGCCTGCCCGACGGGCTGCCCTGGACGTTCTCCCGGGCCTTCGACGCGACCCTGGACCCCCGCCGCTCCTGGCGGCGCGTGCTCGGGCTTCCCGGCCTCGCCGGGGTGCACTCCGCAGGCTCGCCGCAGGGCATGACGGTCGGGTACGACGACCTGCTGGCCGCCGCCGAGGACCCGGCCGTCGCCCGGCTCCTCGTCGCCGGTGGCGGGCTGCTCGCCGAGCACGTCCCGTGGCTGCTCCGGGCCGGCGTGCGGCAGCTGGCCCTCGACACCCAGGTCCGGCCCGGGGCGTCGTACCGCTCCTACGTCGACGCGGGGCACGTGCGCTCCTGGCGCCGGCTGCTGGGGTGAGGCACCGGTGATCCTCGTCGACCCGCCCAACGCGGCCGGCCACGGCCGGCTGTGGTCGCACCTGGCCAGCGACAGCTCCTACGAGGAGCTGCACGTCTTCGCCCGGGGGCTCGGCATCCCCGAGCGCGGCTTCGACCGCGACCACTACGACGTGCCCGCGGAGTGGTACGACCGGGTGGTGGCCGCCGGCGCCACCCCGATCAGCTCGCGTGAGCTCGTGGCCCGGCTGGTCGCGACCGGCCTGCGGCGCCGCAAGCGCGACGTCCGCGGTCCCGGGCAGGGGACCTCAGGCCGGTAGCTCCTCGGCCGCCCGCCCGGCCACCCCCGCAGGCCGCGCGGGTCCGGTCAGCTCCGCCAGCTCGCGGTCGAGGTTGGCCCGGGCGGGCGTCTCCCAGTGCGCACGCGCCCAGGCGGTGTGGAACAGGTGCGGCTTCTCGGCCAGCGAGCGCAGGACCTGGACCCGCCCGGCGCGGAACGTCTCGTCGTCGAGGTGCGCGAACTCGCGGCGCACCGCCGTGACGTACTCCTCGTAGCGCTTGCGCGGCGCGGCCAGGATCGCCAGGTCGGCGTCGGAGAGCACGCAGCCGTTGGCGTCGTCGTCCGCGGGCAGGTGGGTCTCGGTCAGCCGCACCAGGCGGGCGACCTCCGCCACCGCGGCGTCGGGCACCAGCCCCGCCAGCGCCATCTCGGCCCAGACCGCCGAGCGCTCCTCGGCGTCCCGCTCGCCGTCGTACACCCCGTCGTGGAACCAGGCGGCCAGCAGCACCACGACGCGGTCGTGGGCGGCGCCGTGCCCGGCCAGCTCCTCGAGCCGGGCCACCACCTCCGCGAGGTGCCGGGTGTCGTGGTAGCCCCGGTCGGGCGAGGAGTACGCCGCGGCGAGCTCGTCGCGCAGGTCCTCGCTGCCGGGAAGTGGCCAGGAGGCGGTCAGCCGTTGATGGTCGTCGTCCACCCGCCCAGTCTGGCGGACCGCTACCGTGCGGGCCATGCCTGCGAGCAACGAAGCCGTCCGAGCCGTCGTCGAGCAGTACGTCGCGCTGGTGGGGTCGGGCACCGCGCAGGAGATCTCCGCCCTCTACGCCGACGGCGCCACCGTCGAGGACCCGGTCGGCAAGGAGCCGCTCAGGACGCGGGAGCAGATCGAGGCGTTCTACGCCACGCTGGAGGGCATGGAGCAGGAGACCAGCCTGCTCACCGCCCGGGTGGTGGCCGGCGAGGCGGTCTTCCACTTCGAGGTCCGCACGAAGGTCGGCGACCAGACCTACGTGCTGAGCCCGATCGACGTGATGACCTTCGACGACGACGCGCGGATCACCAGCATGCGGGCGTACTGGAGCGACACGGACATGACCGTGGCCTGAGCGCCTCGGCGCTCAGACGACGCACTGGGACGGGACGTCCTTGCCGGTCGCGTGCGGCAGCACGATCGCGTCGACCGGTGTCTCCTCGCCGGTCCGCACCGACCACGGGCCAGAGGTCGTGCCCTTGAACTGGCACCACGCGGCGCCCTGCATGTAGCCGCCGCGGTCCGGCTCGGGGTTGACGACGATCTTCAGTCCGCTCTGGGTCGCGATCTGCCCGTCGAGGGTGAACCAGCCGCCGGCGTTCGTGAGCGTCTCGTCGAGCTTGTGGCCGGCCTTGTCGAAGACCATGACCTGGGCCCGCGCCATCGGCGTCTCCCCGTCCATCTCGTCGACGACGTAGCCGGTGATCCAGGCGCCCCGCTTGGTCCAGCGGAAGGAAGCGGCCAGGTCCGCTCGGCCCGCCTTGACGCTCGCGCCCTGGATGCCCGCGGTGCGGGCGAACCAGTTGCCCACGCCCGGGGCGACCATGGTGTACCCGCCGGGGTAGAGGTTCGGGAAGGCCACCTCGCCCCGGCGGGCACGGGCGGTCCAGAACTGCCCGGTCGCCTTGCTGACCGCGGTGACGTAGAAGGACCCGGTCATCTTGGTGCCGTCGCCGCGCCGAAGCTGGACGAGGAGGCTGCCACCGCGCTTGGTCAGCGCGAGGCCGACGTTCTTGGCCTGGCCGCGCTTGAGCCCCGGCACGTAGCGGGACTTGCCCACCCAGGTGTCCTTGCGGTCGTAGGTGAAGACCGAGTAGCTGCCGGCCGGCAGCCCGCCGACGGCGAACTGGCCCTTGCCGTTCGCCTTGACCTCGTAGGACTGCTCGTTGGCGTTGGCGGCGACCACGCGCGCCCCGGCCGCCGGACGACCACCGGCCTTCACGGTCCCGGTGATCGCCGCGCCCCGCCGCATCCTCACGTCGCGCTGGACGATCCCGCCGCCCTTCACCGTGACGGTGACGTCGCTGGGTGCGTACTTGGTGACGTCGTAGGAGGGCCGCTGGTCGACGAACTGCAGGCGGTAGGTCCCCGGCTGCAGGGAGAGGGAGTAGATGTCGCCCTCCACCTTGCGTCGGCCCAGGTAGTTCCAGCCCTTGTCGAACCAGAGCATCTCGACCCTGAGCTTGCCGCCCTGGCTGCCGATCACCTGGCCGACGACCTTGCCGCTGGCCGCCTGCGCGGGCGCGGCGGTGCCGAGGGCCAGCAGCAGCGAGGCGAGCAGGCCGAGGGCGAGCACGAGTGCCGTGGCGCGACGGCGCCGGTTGGTGGAGGTCCCCATGCGGTCAGGGTAGGGAGGGCCACCCCCAGCCGACCGCAACGTCACCTCAGGCTTCCCTCAAGAAGCGGGGCTCTCCTGCGGGGCGTCGCGGACGGGCCCCTGCGGGGTCAGCGCCCACCGGATCGTCCCCACGGCGACCGAGCCCAGCACCCGCACGACGGTCCGCTCGGAGACCGGGAGCCACGGCAGCAGCAGGTGGCGACGGGTCCAGGCCGGCATCAGGCCCACCGCGGCGGCGACGAGCACGCCGTACGGCGCGCGGGCCGGCAGGGGCAGCGGCGGCTTGAACAGCAGGTACCGGACGGCCTCGCGGGCCTCCGGCGTGCCGCGCAGCTCGGGGCGGTACGCCGCGAGCGCCTCGCGCAGCTCGGCCTCGGTGGTCGGGGGGTCGAGGACGCCGAGCCGGCGGCCCACCTCGGCGACCTGGGCGACGTACTCGTCGCGGCCGGCCTGGTCCAGCGGCTCCGCGCCGTACGTCGTGTGCGCCAGCAGGAAGCTGTCGACCTCCGCGACGTGCACCCAGCGGAGCAGGTGCGGGTCGCTGGCGGCGTACGGCGTCCCGTCGGGCATCGTGCCGGTGATCCGGTCGTGGATGCGGCGCACCACGTCCACCGCCTGCTGGGCGTCGTCGGCGTGGCCGAACGTGGTCACGGCGAGGAAGGTGCTGGTCCGGGCAAGCCGTCCCCACATGTCCCCGCGGAAGCCGGAGTGCTCCGAGACCGCCCGCATGGCGGCGGGGTGGAGCGTCTGGAGCAGCAGCGCGCGGATGCCGCCGACGAACATCGAGGCGTCGCCGTGCACCCGGGCGATCGCGCTGTCCGCCTCGAACCAGCGGGGGCCCGGCCGTCCGTGGATCCGCGCGGCCTGCTTGGCCCCGTCGGGGCCCGCCACGCGGAGGAAGAGCGCCTGGCCGAGCCGTTCGCGCACCGTGGTCACCTCTCCGAGCGTACGGTCCGGACCCTCACGTCGCCCGGGAGAAAGAGGCAGCCGCGTGCAAGGGATCCGGCCTCCCGCGCGTCACCCAGGTGTGAGCAGCGTCGAGTTCAGCGAGTTCTACCGGTCCAGCAAGGACCGCTGCCTGCGGGCCGTGGTCGGGACCGGGATGCGCCCCGAGGAGGCGGAGGAGGCGCTCGCCGAGGCGTTCGCCCGGGCCTGGTCGCGCTGGGCGAAGGTGCGGACCCTCGAGGCGCCCGAGGCCTGGGTCGTGCGGACCGCGGTGAACGCCAACATCTCCTGGTGGCGCAAGCGGCGCCGGGAGTCGCCGGCGGCCGTGCCGACCGACGCCACCTCGACCGGGGAGGACCACCGCGCCGACCTGGTCGCGGCCCTGCGGCTCCTGCCGCCCCGGCAGCGCGAGGTGGTGGTCCTGCGCTACCTGCTCGACCTCGACACCGCGCAGACCGCCGCCCGGCTCGGCATCGCGCCGGGGACGGTGGCCTCCCAGCTCCACCGGGCGCTGGCGACGCTCCGCTCACACCTCCACCAACCCGAGAGGAGCCACTGATGGACACGAGCAGGGACGTGCGGGGCGAGCTGCGGGCGCAGACGTCGCACCTGACCATGGAGACACCGGTCGAGAGCATCCTCGCCCGGGGCGACCGGCTCGGCCGGCGTCGCCGCCGGGCCGTCGCCGGCGGTGTGGTGGCCGCGGCCGCCGTCGGCGCGGTGGGCGTGCTGGGTACGTCGGTGATGGCGCCGCCGGGCAGCTCGCCGCTGGTGCCGGAGGCCCGGGCCGCGTGGGGACCGGCGATGGTGAACCTGCCGGCCCCGGAAGCCGGCGAGACCGGACGGGAGTGCGCCCGGCACGTGCGCGACCTCGGCGCCGACCTGGCGCCCGGCGCGGACCCGGTGGCGGCCGACACCCGCGGGGGGCAGACCGTCGCGGTGTACCGGGCCGGAGGGAGCTACGCCCTCTGCACGCTCCGGGAGGAGGCCCGGCGCGGGACCCGGCTGCGCAGCGCGGTCGTCGGCCGCTGGGACGGGCTGCGGCCCGGTGCGGACGTCGGGCTGATCGGCCTGACCGCCGCCTCCGACGACCCCGACGCGCCGACCCGCGACGTCGCCGGTGCGCTCCGCGTCGGGCCCGGCGTCGAGCAGGTCACGGTGGACGTGGACGGGCAGGTCCTGGACGCCGCGGTGGGCGGGGGAGTGGCCATGTTCTGGCTGCCCGACGGGCTCACGTCGCCGGAGCTGGCCGACGTGCGTGCGACGGCGTACGACGCCGACGGCACCGAGCTGTCGACGACCACGCCGTTCTGAGCCCGCCGTCCTGAGCTCGCCGTCCTGAGCCGGCCCCGGCCGCGGATCGCGGCCGGGTCAGTCGCCCTTGACGTTGACCACCTGCCGCAGCGTGTGGCGCACCTCCACCAGGTCGGCGGCGTCGGCCATGACGACGTCGATGTCCTTGTACGCCGCGGGGATCTCGTCGATGAACGCGTCGGTGTCGCGGTACTCGATGCCGGCCATCGCCGTGCGCAGGTCGTCGCGGGTGAAGGTCTTGCGGGCCCGGGTGCGGGAGTAGTTCCGACCGGCGCCGTGCGGGGCGGAGCGGAGCGAGTCGGGGTCGCCCCGGCCGACGACGACGTACGACGCTGTGCCCATCGAGCCGGGGATGAGGCCGGGGCGGCCGGCCTCGGCGTTGATCGCCCCCTTGCGGGAGAGCCACACGTCCTCGCCGAAGTGGTGCTCGGGCTCGGTGTAGTTGTGGTGGCAGTTGATCTCCTCGACCCGCTGCACCGGCACCCCGGTCCACCGCTCCACCTCGGTGACGAGGCGGTCCATCATCTCCTCGCGGTTGAGCAGCGCGTAGTGCTGGGCCCACTGCATCTCGCGGATGTAGGCGTCGAACGCCGGGGTCCCCTCGGCGAGCCAGGCGAGGTCCCGGTCGGGGAGCTCGACGCCCTCGCGCTCGCACCGCCGGCGGGCGACCGCGACGTGCTTCTGCGCGATCTTGTTGCCGACGCCGCGGGAGCCGGAGTGCAGGAAGAGCCAGACCCGGTCCTCCTCGTCGAGGCTGACCTCGATGAAGTGGTTGCCTGACCCCAGGGTGCCCAGCTGCAGCTCCCAGTGCTTCGCGTAGGACGCCGGGTCCAGGCCGATCCCCTCGGCCTCCCGCCGCAGCACCGCGAGCCGGTCGCGGGTGTGGTCCCGGGTGACCGCGTCGTTGCGGGCCCCGGCCGAGAGCGGGACCGCCCGCTCGACCGCCTCGCGCAACCGCCGCCGGTCGGCGGGCAGGTCGTCCGCGGAGTGCTGGGTGCGGACGGCGATCATCCCGCAGCCGATGTCGACGCCGACGGCGGCCGGGATGATCGCGCCCTTGGTCGGGATGACCGACCCGACGGTGGCGCCGAGCCCGAGGTGGGCGTCGGGCATCAGGGCGACGTGCGGATGGATGAACGGCATCGACGCGGTCGTGACGGCCTGGGCGCGCGTGCCCTCCTCGAGCACCGACGCCCAGCTGAGCAGGGTGGGGGAGATCCGTTCCACCCGGTGCCCGTACCCCGCGCGGTCCGCGTCGTGACCCCCGTTTCACCACCGTCCCCACGGGGCACTTGGGCGCGGTGAGGACACGAGCGATCGGCAACGACCACGTCGGCCAGGTGCAGGTCGGGGCCATCGGCCTCGGGCTGATGACCTTCGACCAGTCCGGGAGCCAGCCGCGCGAGCAGCTCGCCGACACCGTTCGGGCGGCGCTCGACGCGGGCGTCACGCTCTTCGACACCGCCGACGCCTACGGGCCGGGCGAGGAGAAGGGCGCGGACGCCCAGGGCGCCAACGAGCGGCTGGTCGCCGGCCTGCTCGACGAGCTCGGCGTGCGCAGCCAGGTCCTGCTCGCCACCAAGGGCGGGCACGTCCGCACCGAGGGCGGCGGCTGGGACACCGACAGCTCCCCCGAGCACCTCCGGCAGGCGGTCGACGCCAGCCTCCAGCGGCTCGGGGTCGAGCAGATCGCGCTGTGGCAGCACCACCGGCCCGACCCGGCGGTGCCGTACGACGAGGTCATCGGGACGCTCAAGGAGATCGCCGACAGCGGCAAGGTGCGCATGGTCGGCCTCTCGAACGCCGACCCCGACCAGATCCGCGCCGCGCACCAGGTGCTCGGCGGTGCGCTGGTGAGCGTGCAGAACCAGTTCTCCCCGGCGTTCCGCTCCAGCCGCCCCGAGATCGACGTGTGCGAGGAGCTCGGCCTGGCGTTCCTCCCCTGGAGCCCGCTCGGCGGCCTGGGCGACGCCAAGTCGCTGGCCGAGAAGCACCCGGCGTTCAAGGAGGTCGCCGACGCCCGCGGTGTCAGCGCCCAGCAGGTGGCCCTGGCCTGGGAGCTCGCCCAGTCGCCGGTCGTCATCCCGATCCCCGGCGCGAAGCGGCCGCAGTCGATCACCGACAGCGCCGCGGCCGCCGAGCTCGAGCTCACCGACGACGAGCTCTCCCGGCTGAACGCCGACTAAGACGTCCCTGTGGTGGTGGACGGGTACGACGAGGGTCCGCCGGCGGCGATCGACCGGCTGCTGGAGGAGTGCCGACGCGGTCTCGACCGGGTCCGGCCGGAGGACCTCCCAGCGGCCGTGGCCGCCGGCGCCCTCGTCGTCGACACCCGTCCGGTCGAGCAGCGCGAGCGCGACGGCGAGCTGCCCGGCGCGGTCGTCGTCGACCGCAACGTCCTGGAGTCGCGGCTGGACCCCGGCTGTGCGCACCGCCTCCGCGGCATCGACCACGACCCGGAGCGCCGGGTGGTCGTGGTGTGCAACGAGGGCTACAGCTCCAGCCTCGCCGCGCACACCCTGCAGCGTCTCGGCCTGGCGAACGCCACCGACCTCGCCGGTAGGTTCCAGGCCTGGCTCCACGTGGACCCGCGCGAGGGTCTCCCCGCAGCCCGGTCGGGTACCGCGCCGGCATGATCCGACGCGTCGTGGGTGAGGGACTGCTGGCTGGGGCCGTCGGGGTCGCGGTGATGACCCTGGGCGAGAAGCTAGAGCAGCGGCTGACCGGCCGCCCGGACTCCTACGTGCCCGCACGCGTGCTCGAACGGCTCACCGGGCTGCCCGAGCAGGCCGGGGGCCGCGCGGTCGCCGCCAACTGGGCGATGCACCACGGCCAGGCCGCCCTCGTCGGCGTCGTCCGCTCGGTGATGGCCCACGCCGGCCTCCGCGGGCCCGTGGCCTCGGCGAAGTTCGCGGTCATCCGCCTGACCACCGACCAGGTGCTCGAGAACGCCACCGGCGTCGGGGCGCCGCCGCAGACCTGGCCCCGCGGCGAGCTGGCCGTGGACCTGCTGCACAAGGGTGTGTACGCCGCCGTGACCGGCCTGGTGGCCGACGCGCTCGCCGCCCGCAGCGGGCCCGGGCCCGGGCAGCGGCACGCAGCCGTGGCCCCCGGGCGGGTCGGCGACGTGGGGCCGCTCCCGCGCGAGGCGGTCGGGACGCCCTAGCCGGACCCCGGCCGCACCGAACGGGCCGCGGCTAGGCCTGCCAGGTGCGGACCCAGAGCCCGTTCTCGGAGGCCACGAGCTGCTCCAGCGAGCCGTCGGAGACCGGTGCGGCGGCGTCGGTGACGACGTACCCCAGCTCGCCGCGTGTGGCCAGCTGCTGGCCCAGCACGTTGTCGCCCTGCTCGGCGAGCATCTCGTTGAGCCGGGCCAGGACGCCGGGCACGTTGCGGTGCAGGAAGCCGAGGCGGTGGCCGGAGCCGAGCACCGGGACGTTGACGGCGGGGAGGTTCACCGACAGCGCGGTGCTGCCGTGCTGGGCGAACGACGCGAGCTTGCCCGAGACGAACCAGCCGATCTCCTCCTGCGCCTCCTGCGTCGAGCCGCCCACGTGCGGGGTGAGGATGACGTTGTCCAGGCCCCGCAGCGGCGACTCGAACGGGTCGCCCTGCGCCTTGGGCTCGACCGGGAACACGTCGAGCGCGGCACCGGCGATGTGGCCCGAGAGGATGTGCTCGCGCAGCGACTCGGTGTCGACGACCATCCCGCGCGCGGCGTTGACGAACATCGCCCGCGGCTTCATCTTCGAGAACTGCTCGTGCCCGAAGAGGCCGGCGTTGCCGGGGCGCCCGTCGATGTGCAGGCTCACCACGTCGGAGATCGCGAGCAGCTCGTCGAGGGTCGACATCCGCCGGGCATTGCCGTGCGCGGGCCGGTCGGCGGTGTCGAAGAAGACCACCCGCATGCCGAGGGCCTCGGCGACGGTCGACAGCTGCGTGCCGATGTTGCCGTACCCCACGATGCCCAGGGTCCGCCCCCGCACCTCGTGGCTGCCCTTGGCCGACTTGTCCCACACGCCGGCGTGCATCTTCTCGATCTTCTCCGGCAGCCGGCGGGCCAGCGCGATGATCTCGCCGATGACCAGCTCCACGACGCTGCGCGTGTTGGAGTACGGCGCGTTGAACACCGCCACCCCGCGCTCGGTCGCGGCCGGCAGGTCGACCTGGTTGGTGCCGATGCAGAAGCAGCCGATCGCCAGCAGCTCGGGCGCGTTGGCCAGCACCTTCGCCGTCACGTTCGTGTTGGAGCGGATGCCGAGCAGCGAGACGCCCGCGAGCGCCTCGACCAGCTCGTCCTCGGAGAGGGAGCGGCTCAGCAGCTCGACCTCGTACCCCTTGGCCTCGAGCGACTCGACGGCCACCTGGTGGATGTTCTCCAGCAGCAGTGCCTTCACGGTCACGACCCTAGGACCGTCCGACCCCGACCTCCGATTCGCCGCGGGGTGGTGAGACGGCGCGGGGACCGTGTGGGGGTGTGTGGTCGAGGAGGCAGGGAAGCATCAACATCCCAAGTGAACCTGGGATGTTGACGCTTCCCTGCTGTTGCAACGGCCGCGAAGCGTGAGAAAAGCGCGGCCAGTGGTCCCACCAGCCCCCAGACGCCCCACGCGCCCCAGGACCACAGGGGCCAGGCGTCCGGCGGGTGGCCGACGCGACGGTCAGGGCTTCAGCCAGTGCGGGTGCACCTTGTCGCCCTTGCAGACCCAGCGCCTGCCGGCGGCGTCCCAGCCGCTCTTGCCGTAGCTGGCCTGAGGGCAGAACTGGCCGCCCTTGATGCAGGTCCCGCTGGAGGTCTTGGTGCAGGGCTTCTTGGCGACGACGACGGAGACCGCGCCGTCGCCGACGGGGGCCGGCGCGGCGACGGAGGGGCCGCCCACGAGGGTGACGGCGGCGACGACGGAGGTCGCGAGCAGGGTGCGGATCTTCATGACGCCGAAGGTAAAAGGTTGCCGGCGTCAATGAGTGCGCATCGGGACACAACCGTGCTCCTGGCGCACTTGACCACCCGATCGGACCACGCCACCCCAGGGTGCGGCGGCGTCAGGCCGGCAGGTCCTCGGCGTCGACGATCCGGTAGGCGTACCCCTGCTCGGCGAGGAACCGCTGCCGGTTGGCGGCGAAGTCGGCGTCGACGGTGTCGCGGGAGACGATCGTGTAGAAGTGCGCGGTCTTGCCCTCGGACTTCGGCCGCAGCAGCCGGCCGAGGCGCTGGGCCTCCTCCTGGCGGGAGCCGTAGGAGCCGGAGACCTGGATGGCGACCTCGGCCGAGGGCAGGTCGATGGAGAAGTTCGCGACCTTCGAGACCACCAGCAGCCCGACCTCCCCGGAGCGGAACGCCTCGAAGAGCCGCTGGCGCTCCTTGACCGGGGTGTCGCCCTTGATGACGGGGGCGTCGAGGGAGGCGGCGAGCTCGTCGAGCTGCTCGATGTACTGCCCGATCACCAGCGTCGGCTGCCCCGGGTGCGAGGCGACGATGTCCCGCACGACGCGGGTCTTCTCGGCGGTGCACGAGGCGAGCCGGTAGCGCTCCTCGGGCTCGGCGACGGCGTACACCAGCCGCTCGTCGGTCGGCAGCGTCACGCGGACCTCGACGCAGTCGGCCGGGGCGATCCAGCCCTGGGCCTCGATGTCCTTCCACGGCGCGTCGTACCGCTTGGGGCCGATGAGGGAGAACACGTCGCCCTCGCGGCCGTCCTCGCGCACCAGCGTGGCGGTCAGCCCGATCCGGCGGCGCGCCTGCAGGTTCGCGGTCATCCGGAAGATCGGCGCCGGCAGCAGGTGCACCTCGTCGTAGACGACGAGGCCCCAGTCGCGGGCGTCGAGCAGCTCGAGGTGGGGGTAGACGCCCTTCCGCTTGGTGGTCAGGACCTGGTACGTCGCGATGGTGACCGGACGGACCTCCTTGACCGACCCGGAGTACTCGCCGATCTCGTCCTCGGTCAGGGAGGTACGGCGCACCAGCTCGTCCTTCCACTGACGCGCCGAGACCGTGTTGGTGACCAGGATCAGCGTGGTCGCCTTCGCGTGGGCCATCGCGGAGGCGCCGACCAGCGTCTTGCCCGCCCCGCAGGGCAGCACGACGACGCCGGACCCGCCGTGCCAGAAGGACTCGGCCGCGTCGCGCTGGTAGTCGCGCAGCTGCCACCCGGTCTCGTCGAGCTCGATCGGGTGGGCCTCGCCGTCGACGTACCCCGCGAAGTCCTCGGCGGGCCAGCCGATCTTCAGCAGCGCCTGCTTGAGGTTGCCCCGCTCGGAGGCGTGCACGACCACGGAGTCGTCGTCGATGCGGGCGCCGATCATGCCCTGCACCTTCTTGGCCCGCAGCACCTCCTCGAGCACCGGCCGGTCGGTCGAGGAGAGCACCAGCCCGTGGGTGGGGTGCTTCTCCAGCCGCAGCCGGCCGTAGCGGGCCATCGTCTCGGCCACGTCGACGAGCAGCGCGTGCGGGACGGCGTAGCGGCTGTACTCCAGCAGCGTGTCGACGACCTGCTCGGCGTCGTGGCCGGCGGCGCGGGCGTTCCACAGCCCCAGCGGCGTGAGCCGGTAGGTGTGCACGTGCTCGGGGGAGCGCTCGAGCTCGGCGAACGGCGCGATCGCCTTGCGGCAGTCGGCCGCGCGCTCGTGGTCGATCTCGAGGAGCAGGGTCTTGTCGGACTGGACGATGAGGGGGCCGTCGTTCATCGGGTGCTCACGCGGGGAGGACCGCCTTCTGCCGGGCGCGGTACGCCGCCACGTTGGCCCGCGAGGAGCAGCGGTCCGAGCAGTAGCGGCGCGACTGGTTGGGGGAGGTGTCGACGTACACCTGGTGGCACCGGTCGGCCGCGCAGACGCCGAGCCGGGTCGGACCCAGGTCGCACACGAGCGTCATCAGCCCGAGGAGCGACTCGCCGACGAGCAGCTCGGCCACCGAGGCGGTGCGGCTGGCGACGTGGACGTGCAGGCGGCCGTCGTGCCCGGAGATGCGCGGGCTGACCGGGTGCCGGGCCATCAGCTCGTTGAGGCCGTCGACGACCGCGGCGACGTCGCGGGCCGCGGACGCCTCGAAGACCGGGCGCAGGTCGCGCTGGTGCCGCCGCAGCAGCATGCAGTCGCGGTCGGTCGCGCGCTCCTGCAGCCAGGGCCGGTCCGCGAGGTGCGCGACGAGCGCGTCGACGTCGACGAGGTCCGCGTTGAGCAGCGCTGCCGACTGCTCGGCGTACCGGATGAAGTCCACCCGCGGAGTCTACGGAGACGGCTCAACGGGCCGGACGCTCGTGATCCGGTGCACCGCGAAGGTGCGCAGGTCGTCGCTGCGGTGGTCGTGCGCGGTCAGCTGGCCGCCCTCGACCGAGACCGGGTCGACGATCCGCTCGGTCGAGGTGCCCTGGTTGTCGACGTAGGCGATCAGCACCGGGGTGCGGGACTCCACGGCCCCGCGCAGCGCGGCCAGCGAGCCGCTCGGGGACAGCTGGGCGGCCTGCGCGGTGGCCGGCCGGGCGGACGCGGCGCGGTCGCCGGAGCGGATCGCGGTGACGACCGCGGAGGCGGTCGCGGCCTGCCGGGCGGCGGTGCGGGCCGGGACCCGCCGGTCCTTCGGGGTGCGGGCGCGCAGCACGTCCGGGCGGGCGACGTGCACGGTGCCGTCCGGGGCCTCCACGACGGGTGCTCCGCCGAGCTCGCGCAGCCGGGGGAGGAGCACGTCGAGCGGGGTCGTCGAGACCAGCACCGTCGGCGCGATCCGGCGCAGCCCGAGCCCGGCGGCCCGCGGGTGGTGCTCGAGCTCGGTCAGCGCCGAGGTGTCGTCGGAGCGGAGGAAGGCCTCCACCGCGCCCACCCGGACCGCCCCGTAGGTGCGCGCGGTGTCGTCGACGAGGTACGTCAGCGGCTGGGGGACCGGGGTGCGGGAGACCGACGAGACGAAGTCGTGCAGCTCCACCGCCGTCCACCCCGAGTCGAGCGCCCGGCGCACCGAGCCGGGCGTGAAGCGGTAGACCGTCGCCCCGCCGCGCGACTCCACGTCCGCCACGACCTGCAGGCGCCGCGCGAGCGCGGACTCCAGCGGGCCGGGCGCGACCGCGGTGAGGTCGGCTTGCAGCAGCACGTGGTCGACCGGCTCGGGCAGCAGACCGGTCAGCGCCTCGGTGGGGTCCTCGCCCGCGAGCAGGGGCCGGGAGTACGTCGCCAGGCCGCCCAGCCCCGCCACGCCGAGCGCCGCGGCCTCGACCAGCGCGGCCGCGACCTGGTCGGCGCGCGTGCGAGGCCGGCGCGGGCGCAGCCATCCGACGCGCGCGACCACCGAGGGCGGACCGGTCCCGCTGGCGACGACCTGCCCCGCGGGCAGGCCGGCCAGCACCTCGAGCGTCATGCGGCGCGCCTCCGCGGCCGTCGCGGAGGACAGCTCGGGCTGCAGCGCGTTCCAGGCCTTGCCCTGGGGGTCGCGCTGGCCGACGAGGCTCGGCAGGCGGGGCGTGTCCAGCCAGGCCCGGGCCAAGGCGGCCCACCGCGGGGCGGGGTCCTGGGCCGACCAGGTGTCGAAGAGGTCGGTCGGCACCCACGCCGGGTTGCCGTCGCGGTCGGCGGTGGTCGCGACCAGCCCGGCGGCGTGCGCCACCTCGACGACGAGGGCCGCGGTCGGCTCGTCGAGGTGCAGCAGCGCCGCGGTCGCCTTGAGGTCGCGCACCCCCAGGCCCCCGCTGCGCAGCGCCGTCGGCGGGCTGGTTCCCCAGTGGTCGAGGAGCAGCTCCACGCGGCGTACCAGCTCGAACGCCGCGCCGGCCGCCGCCCGGTCCACGAGCGTGCCCGAGCGGTCGGAGGTGACGACCTCGGGGACCTCGTCGACCGGCTCGCGGGTGGTGGTCCCGCCGCGGAGGGCGAGCCCCACCTCGCCGGGCAGCACGACCGTCCCGCCGCCGCGGGGGACGAGCAGCCGGCGGGCGAGCAGCTCCTCGGCGGGCGTCGCGGCGTCGGCGACGGACACGTGGTGCCTCGAGGTGCCGGTCGTGGCCTCGCCGCCCTGCTCGGCGACGACGTCGAGCAGCGTGCGGGCGGCCGGCGAGAGCTCGCCGATCCGCCGCTCGACCTCGGCGGGCGCGGGGGCGTCGGGGGAGCGGGGGTGCAGCCCGCTGGTGCCGCCGCCGCGGACCCCCGCCATCGCCTCCGGCACGCCCGTCAGCGCGCGCAGCCCCGCCGTGGACTCCCAGGCCAGGGCCAGGTCGAGCAGGCGGTCGAGCGCCGCGGTCGTGGCCTCCGGGCTGGCCCGGACCAGGGTGAGGAGTTCCTCGGGTGTGGTTTGACCTGCGACGACGAGGGCATCAAGGACGCAGAGCTCGAGCCGCGTGAGGTCGTCGAGCGCACGGACGAGGGACGAACGAGTGGCCGCGCGGGACGCCAGCTGGCCGGAGTCATGAGGGGCGGGAGTGGCGAGATCGGGACGCTCGTGCAGGAGCCGGGACAAGCGGTCGTCCGACCAGCTGCGCAGCTGGTCGGCGAGCGAGCGGTGTCCGGACATCCCCTCAACGCTACCGAGCGGCGCGTGAAGGCCGTCGAGCTCCACCACGGGGCGGCCACCGACGTCGGCCTGGTGCGGGAGGTCAACGAGGACGCCTTCCTCGCCGCGCCCCCGGTCTTCGTGGTCGCCGACGGGATGGGCGGGCACGAAGGGGGCGACGTCGCCAGCGCCATCGTCGTCGAGGAGTTCGGGCGGCTGGCCGACGCCGGCTACGACCCCGCCCGCGGCGCCGAGGTGATCGCGGCGACCCTGCGCGACTGCCAGCGCCGGATCTCCGAGTACGGCGCCGCCCAGCGTGCCCGGGGCGCCAGCCGGTTCCACGCGGGGACCACCGCGGTGGTCGCGCTGCTCGTCGAGGACGACGGGGAGCCCAAGTGGCTGCTGGCCAACCTCGGGGACTCGCGGATCTACCGGTACGTCGACGCGCGGCTCGAGCAGGTCAGCGTCGACCACAGCGTGGTGCAGGAGCTGGTCGAGGCCGGCGCGATCACCGAGGACGACGCCGCGGTGCACCCCGAGCGGCACGTCATCACCCGGGCGCTCGGCGGACCCGAGGGTGCCGAGGCCGACTACTTCCTCCTGCCGCTGCCCTCGGTCGAGCGGCTCGTGCTGTGCTCCGACGGCGTCACCGGCATGATCGGCGACGACCACATGGCCGAGATCCTCGGCCGTGTCGAGGACCCGCGCGACGCGGCCGACCACCTCGTCGGTGCCGCGCTGGCGGCCGGCGGCAAGGACAACGCGACGGTCGTGGTCGTCGATGTGGTGGGATTGGTCAGCGAGTTCTCCTACGACTCCGACGCCCAACGGGTGAGTCTCGAGCAGAAACTGGGAGCCCTTCCGTGAGCGAGCAGACGACGACCCGGTCCTACCGGCCGGGACAGTGGTTCGGGGTGCTCGGCAGCCGGACCACCGTGCTGCTGCCCCCGACCGAGCGCGCCAGCGCGGCGGCGCTGTGGCCGCTGGTCGACGACGGGGCCGACGCCGACGTCCTGCTGGACGCGCTGCTGTCCGACGGGTTGCGGGCGGTGCCGGCGTTCGTGCTGGCCACCACCGCCGAGGACGGCTCGACGCGCCTGCTCGTCCGCGGGCGGGTCCGGGTCACGGTCGCCGCCGACGGCGAGACCGTCGAGGTCGACGGCGCCTCGGCGACCACCTGGGTAGAGCGCTCGTGGGTGTCCGTCTCGGCGCTCTCGGTCGTCCTCGACGAGCGTCCCGGCGGCCCCGACCTCACCGTCGCCGACGGGCTCGTCCGCCTCTCACGGCTGCAGGAGCCGGCCGAGGCTCCCGGCGCCGGCCCGGTCGCCCGGCCGGTCGCCGACGAGCCGGAGTTCGGCCCGGAGCCGGAGACCGAGCTGGGCGAGGTCGCCGACGAGGAGACCGACCACGGGTCCGACCACGGGTCCGGACCGGACCGGACCGACGACGAGCCGCCGACGACGTCCCTCCCGCCCGTCCCGGCTCCGCCCTCGTCCCCGCCGCCCGCGCCGCCCGCGCCGCCCGCGCCGCCGACCCTTCCCCCGCCGCCCCCCGCGCCGCCCGCGCCGCCCGCGCCGCCGACCCTTCCCCCGCCGCCCCCCGCGCCGCCGACGCCGCCTCCGCCGGTGCTGCCGCCCGACATCCCGCCCCCGCCGCCCGGCCCGCCGCCGGCACCGCCGGCTCCCCCGGCCGCGCCCGACACGGCCGCCACCGACGTGGTGGACCACGACGGCGAGACCCGGGCCGGCGCGGCCGACCCGGCGGCGTACGAGCGTCCCCACTCGGGCATCCCCGGCCAGCCCCAGGCGCCGGCGGTCACCTCGCGCCCGGTCGCCCGGCTGGTGGTGTCCAACGGCGAGACGATCGACGTCGACCGCGCCGTGCTCGTCGGGCGGGCGCCCGAGGCGCGCCGGTTCACCTCGACCGAGCAGCCGCGCCTGGTCACCGTGCCGAGCCCGCAGCAGGAAATCTCCTCGACCCATCTCGAGGTGCGTCCCGGCTCCGGCGCGGACCACGGCCTGGCCGTGGTGACCGACCTCGGCTCGACCAACGGCACCGTCCTGGTGCAGCCCGGCCTCGGGCCCGAGGAGCTGCAGCCCGGCATCGCCGTCCAGCTGATCCCCGGTGCCGTCATCGACCTGGGCGACGGCGTCACCATCCAGGTCACCAAGCCCTGATGGCCGGCGACGCACCCGCCGCCGCGACCACCTTCCCCGCGGCGGAGCTCGACCGGCGGTTCTACGCCTTCGCCGTCGACCGGCTCATCGCGTGGGGCGCGTACGCCGTCGCGGGCCTCCTCGCCTGGCGGTTCCTCTTCGAGGAGGGCCGGACCTGGACCGGGGTCGGCGTGCTGGTCGGTGTCGTCGTCGTGGTGTCCCTCCTCTTCTCCCTGCTCCTGGGCCTGCGCGGCACATCGCCGGGACGCGCGCTGCTCGGCCTGCGCGTGGTCCACGAGTCGACGGGCGCGCCGATCGGCGTCCCCGCCGCGATGCTGCGCTCGCTCGTGCTGGGGCTGGCGGCCGTGCCGACCTTCGGGTTCGGCCTCGCGACGCTGGCCTGGACCGCCGTGATGGACCGCAGCGGCCAGCGCCGCGGCGCGCACGACCGGCTCACCCGTGCCGTCGTCGTCGACGTGCGGCCGGTGCCGGTCGTCGTCGAGGAGGTCGCGGCGGCCCCGCGCCACGTCGTCAACCTGACGGCGATGCGTCTCGTCCCGGCACCGCCCGCGGTCACGACCCCGTCCGCCCCGCCGCGCGCCCCCCGCCCCGCGACGCCGCCCCCCTCGGCGGTGCCCGCACCCGTCCTGCCCCCGCCCGCGGCCCCCCGGGCGGACCCGCCGCCAGCCCCGCCCCTGCCGCCGCCGCCCGCGCCCCCGGCCGCCACCACGACGCCGGTGCCGACGCCCGCGGCCGCACCCGCAGCGCTCACGCCGACCACGCCGACCACGCCGACCACGCCGCCCCCGCCGCCGCGCGCCAAGCGCCGCAAGCTCGGCCCGCCGCTGGTCGACGAACCCGCCCCGACCACGCCGGAGTCGGCCGGCACGATCGGCCAGGGGACGCCCGCCCCGGCCCACGCGGCCGCTCCGCGCAGCCACACGACGGCCGAGCGGACCGTCATCCGCGCGAGCGGCACCGGTCCGGCCCGCTGGCGGGTGGGCTTCGACAGCGGCGAGTCGTTCGTGGTCGAGGGGCTCGTGCTGGTCGGCCGCCGACCCGAGCCGCGGCAGGGGGAGCCGGTGCGCCACCTGGTGCCGCTCCGCTCCGGCGACATGTCGCTGTCCAAGACCCACGCCCAGGTGCAGGTCGCGCCGGACGGCGTCCTGGTCGTGATGGACCGCGGCTCGACCAACGGCTCGGTCCTCGTGCGCCAGGGGGTCTCCCGGCCGCTGGCGGCCGGCAAGGCGACCACGTTGCTCGAGGGCGACCTCGTCCGGTTCGGCGACCGGCACATGACGGTCGCCCGGGAGGGCTGAGCCGTGGCCGGGGGCCTGGTCTGGTACGTCTCCTACGGGTCGAACATGGCCGCGGACCGCCTGGCCTGCTACCTGCAGGGCGGCTGTCCTCCCGGCGGCAACCGGCACAACCCGGGCGCCCGGGACACCTCGCCGCCGCTGCGCAGCATGCCGGTCGACCTGCCCGGCACGACGTACTTCGCCGGCCGGTCGCCGCAGTGGGGCGGCGGCGTGGCGTTCTACGACCACGCCCGCCCCGGGGCGACCGCGGCCCGGGCCTACCTGGTCACCGCCGGGCAGCTCGCCGACATCGCGGCCCAGGAGATGTACCGCCTCCCGGCCGACGGGGACCCCATCGAGGAGCTGGTGCTCGACCCGCTCGACGGCGGCCGGCACGAGGCCGGGCCGGGCCACTACGAGACCCTGGTCGAGGTGGGAGGGGTCGACGGCCACCCGCTGCTGACCTTCACCGCCCCGCACGGTGCCGACCACGTGCCGCACACCCGCCCCGCCGACGCCTACCTCGCCGTCATGGCCGCGGGGCTGCGCGAGTCCCGCGGCTGGTCGGAGGCGGAGGCGGCGGCGTACCTCGCGTCGCTCCAACGACCCGCGGGCGGGGACCTGCCCTAGGTTGCCTGGCATGACGTTCGAGCACGAGGAGTCCACGACCACCACCGCCGGCCCTGGCGCCGTCTGGACGCTGTGGGCCGATGTCGGCAGCTGGCACGCCTGGGACCCGGCGGTCGAGGCCGTCGCCCTGGAGGGCACGTTCGGCGAGGGTGCGGCCGGGACGATGACGCTCGTGGGCGGCGTCGAGGCGCCCTTCACCCTCGAGGTCGTCGAGCCGGGCAGGCGCTACCTGGACCGGCTGACGATGGGCGAGCTGGTTATCGAGATCGACCACGTCGTGCGGGCGGAGGGCGACGGGGCGGTCGTCACGGTCGCCACCACGGTCACCGGGCCCGGCGCCGACGACGTCGGCCCCATGGTCACGCGGGACGCCCCGGTCGCCCTGGCGCGGCTCACCGCCCTGGCCGAGGGCCTCAGCGACGGCCGGTGACGGCCACGGGCACCCGCGTGGTCGTGCCCGACCCGCCGCGCCACACGACGTACCCGTCGTCGGGCCCGGCCGACACCGACACGGTGTAGGTCGCGCTCTCCCCGGGGCCGAGCCGGACGGCGGCCGGGCGCACCCGCACGCGGCCGGCGAAGCCCGTCGCCCAGGAGGAGAAGTAGCGCGCCCGGCCGGTGACGTTGGTGACGGTCCGGGTCGCGGTGCTCCTGCCGGTCAGCAGGATGGAGGGCGTGTTGAGGTCCCCGTCGAGCTCGCTGTCCAGCCAGGCGCGGTAGTCGCCCGGCGCGACGAGGTGGACCAGCCCCGGACGACCGGCGCGCTCGGGACGCAGCCGGCCCGCGCCGGTGCGCAGGACCCCGCCGGCGACGGGGGAGGCGGTCGTCGCCAGCGCCGAGCGCACGGCGGTCGCCGACCAGGTGGGGTGCCGCTGGCGCAGCAGCGCCGCGGCGCCGGAGGTGTACGCCGTCGCGGCGGACGTGCCCGCCGCGAGGTCCCACGGTGCCGCGCGGCCGGCGGCCGGGACCGCGGAGAGCACGCCGCTGCCGGGCGCGACGACGTCGGGCTTGACCAGGTCACCGGACGGGTCGCCGCCGCTCGACCAGGCCAGGACGCGGTCGGGGGCGGGCGCGGTGCCGACCGCCCGCAGCGTGGCCCGCCCGGCGGGGTGCCCGGCGAGCCAGCGGTCCAGGACCCGTCCGTTGCGCCGGTCCAGGTGGACGGTCGGGACGTGGTGGAAGTCGGCGTCGGTGGAGCCGGGGCGGACGTTGGTCAGCACCATGCCACGACCGTCGGCGTGCTCGACGGCCCGCGACTTCTCCACGCGCGCCACCGAGCCGCCGCGGTTGCAGACCACGACCCGGCCGGCGACCTCGGCGGCGTCGAGGCTGCCCGGTGCGCACACGCGGGCGCGCTCGCGGCCGGCGCCCGGCACGGCGACGTCGGCGCCGCGGACCAGCCGGGCCGGGCCGACCGCACCGGCCGAGGAGGTGGCCCCGGTCAGGGTGGGCCCGCCGGCCAGCGCGACCCGGCCCAGGCGCTGGGGCCCGGCGGCGGCACCGACCGTGGTGACCCACGGCCCCGGGTGCCCGGCGTAGGCCTTCCGGGCGTCGTTGCCGGCCGCGGCCACGACCGCGACGTCGGCCTCGGCCGCCCCGAGCAGCGCGCGCTCGAGCGCGTCGTACCCCTCGCCGCCGCCGACGGCGACGTTGAGCACGTCCACGCCGTCGGAGACGGCCTGGTCGACCGCGGTGACGAGGTCGGAGCTCGCGCAGCCGTCGTCGCGCGGGTCGGGTGCGGTCCAGCAGGCCTTGTAGACCGCCAGCCGTGCCTGGGGAGCGACGCCGCCGAACCGGCCGATGCGCCGGTCGCCGACCCGCACGGTGACGCCGCTGTTGCCGGCCGCGATGGAGGCGAGCTGCGTGCCGTGGCCGTCGTCGTCGACCGGGCTCAGCGAGGCGCCTGCGGCCAGGCGGTCCGCGCCGAAGCCACGGACGAACCAGCGGGCGCCCACGACCTTGCGGTTGCACCGCTCGCTCGGCCAGTCCGCGGCGGCCTCGCACTCACCGGCGAACCGCTCGGGTGCCCGGCCGAGGCGGGGCACGTCGGCGAACAGCGGGCTCCCCGGTGCCAGCCCGGAGTCGACCATGCCGATGACCACCCCGGCACCTCCACGCGTGCGGGCGACGCCGCCGGCCGGGGCGGTCGCGCGCGCGGCCCGGCCCGCCAGCGGGCGCACCTCGTCGCGCTCGACGAGGGCGACGGCGGGGTCGGCCCGCAGCGCAGCGACCTGGGCCCGTCCCAGCCGGACCGCGAAGCCGTTGAGCGCCGTGGTCCAGCGGTACGCCGGCGCCGGCGCGTCCACCGCCGCCAGGAGGGCGTCCTGCTGGCGCAGCAGCGCCTCGCGCGCCCAGGGGGCGGGCAGCCCGCCGCGGTGACCGGCGAGACCCGGCCCGGCCAGGGTCACCAGGTGCATCCGCTGCCCGGCGGGCTCGAACGCGACGTCCTCGGCCGCGGCCGTCGCCGGGGCGGCCGGTCCGGCGAGGCCGGCCAGCACCAGGGTGGGCGCCGTCAGGGCGGCGGCGAGCATGCGTCGTACGCGCACGGTCGTCTGCCTCACTGCTGCCCCTTCCGTCCCAGGAGTCCTCCATTGTGGCCCACGCCCGCGCCTCGTGGGCGGGATCGTGCGCCTCGCGGGCTCCCGACTACCCTCGCCGGGTGTCTGCTGCTGCCTCGACCGACGACCGGCTGGTGGTCGGGTTCGACCTCGACATGACGCTGATCGACACCGCACCGGGGTTCGGCTCGGTGCTCCGGGCACTGGGTGCCGAGCTCGGCGTGGACTTCCCGGTCGAGGAGATGACGGCCCGCCTCGGGCCACCGCTCGACCTGCTGTTCGAGCCCTACCTGGCCGCCGAGGCCATCCCCGCGGCCGGCGACCGGTTCCGCGCGCTCTACCCCGACCACGCCATCACCTCGGTGCCGCTGCTACCCGGGGCGCAGGAGGCGCTGCACGCCGTCCGCCGCCGGGGTGGTCGCACGATCGTCGTCACCGGCAAGTTCCCGGAGAACGCGCGCCTGCACCTGGACCACCTCGGCCTCGAGGTCGACCACCTCGAGGGCTGGGTCTGGGGCGTGGGCAAGGCCGCGGTCATGCGCCGCGAGGGCGCCTCGATCTACGTGGGCGACCACGTCCACGACGTCGAGGGGGCGCTCGCCGCCGACGCGCTCAGCGTCTCGGTGCTGACCGGCGGCTGCACCCGTGAGGAGCTGCTCGAGGCCGGCACGCACGTCGTCCTCGACAGCCTCGGCGAGTTCCCGGCCTGGCTCGACGGGCACCTCGGCGCGGCCTGACGCCCCCTCCCGACCGCACCCGGAAGGCGGTGGCCGGGGGCTTGGCCGTCCTCGTAGGCTGTGCCGTCGCCCGGCAGGTCGCCGGCGCGCAGCGAGCAGAAGAGGTCAGACCGTGCCCACTGGCAAGGTGAAGTGGTTCGACGCCGGCAAGGGCTTCGGCTTCCTGTCCCAGGAGGACGGGCCGGACGTCTACGTCCACGCCGACGCCCTGCCCGAGGGCATCACCACGGTCAAGCCGGGCACCCGCGTCGAGTTCGGCATCGCCCAGGGCCGCCGGGGCGACCAGGCCCTCAAGGTCCGCATCCTCGACCGGCCGGCCTCGGTCTCGCGCCAGCAGCAGGCCGCCCGCCGGCGGCGGCCCGAGGAGATGGCCCCGATCGTCGAGGACCTGATCCGCCTCCTCGACGGCGTGGGGGAGGCCTACCGCCACGGCCGTCACCCCGACAGCCGCACCGCCGCCCCGACCGCCAAGCTGCTCCGCGCGCTCGCCGACGAGCTGGAGCTCTGAGCGGCCGGACCCGCTAGGCCGGCCCGTCCCGGCGCAGCCGCGGCATCGGCTGGGTGTCGGGCAGGTCGTCGTACGCCACGGGGGACCGCGTTGGCTGCTCCGGCTGAGCGTGCTCGGCACCGCCGGGTGCCGGCTGGTCCGCCGGCTGGTCGTCGTACGGGCGCGCGGCGCGGGCCGCGGCCGAGCGCCGGCCGAGCAGGACGTACGCCGTCCACGCGCCGAGCACCGCGACCGCGACGCCGAGCCCGAGCCGGGCGGGCTCCAGCGGCAGCGCGATGCCGATGAACCCGCCGACCACCCAGGCCACCTGCAGCGTGGTGTCGCTGCGGGCGAACGCGCTGGCCTGCACCCGCGAGGGGATGTCGCGCTGGATCGTGGAGTCGAGGCAGAACTTCGCGAGCGACTGCGCGAGCCCGGCGGTCAGGCCCAGCACGGCCAGCCACAGGACGCCGTAGAACAGCGTGGCGAGCAGCACCGCGACCAGGTCGGCAACCAGCGCGAGCACCACGGTGAGCGCGGGGTTGATCCGCCGCAGCATGGAGGCGGCCGCGACGCCGGCGGTGTTGCCGAGCCCGGCGGCGCCGACGACCAGGCCGATCATCACCTCGGCGGACAGCGACGTCTCGGGTGGGTTCTCGCGCAGCAGGAACGCCATGAACATCAGCAGGAAGCCGGAGAGGAACCGCGGCCCGCAGTTGGCCCGCAGCGCGAACGCCACCGCCGCGGGGATCCGGGTGCGCGTCCGGCGCCCCGGCTCGGCGCCGGTCGACCCGCGCAGCACCATGTCCTCCTCGCCGACGCTGGAGTCGACGGCCGCCGGCAGGCGGATCGCGCAGACGGTGGCGAGGACGAAGAGCAGGAACGCGTAGCGCAGGCTCCACTCGGGGCCCGCGAGGGAGGCCAGCCCCGCGAGCGGGGCCGAAACGGCAGCCCCGACGATCCCCGAGAGGCTCACCCGCCCGTTGGCCTTGACGAGGGTGAAGCCCGCCGGGAGCAGACGCGGTACCGCGGCGGCCCGCGTCACGCCGTACGCCTTGGAGGAGACGAGGACGCCGAGCGCGGCGGCGAAGAGCCAGGGGGAGTCGCCGGTCACCGACGTCGCCAGCGCCCAGCAGAGGAACGCGCGCAGCGCCATCGTCGCGCCGATCGCCCACCGGCGGCCGTGGGCGAACCGGTCGAGGAACGGCCCGATCAGCGGCGCGACCACCGCGAACGGCAGCATCGTCAGCCCGAGGAACAGCGCGACCTGGCCGCGCGCCTCGCCGGAGGGCACCTGGAAGAACAGGGAGCCGGCCAGGGAGATCGCGACGGCCGCGTCGCCCGCGGTGTTGAAGAAGTGCATCTGGATGAGCCGGGCGAGCCCGGACTCGCCGGCGCCCTCGGCGTTCGCCGCGCGGGTCGCCTGCCGGCCCAGGTAGCGGCTGGCCCGCCCGGTCGCCCGTCCGGCCGCGGCGACGCCACGGGCGGTGGCGCGCGCGCCGGTGCCCAACCCGGTGCCCAGCCCGCTGCCCGCCCCGGCGCCCCGCCCGCTGCTGCTGGCTCCAGCCGCGCCGTCGGCCGCCCCGTCGGCGGCCGGGCCGGGCTCGGGACGGTCGGACGTCATGGGCCCATCCTGCCGTGCCCCCGGAGGCCGCCCGGTGCCGACACCCGCCCCGAGATGGCAGAGCGTGGGGCGATCAGTCACACTCTGGTCCGTGACGACTCTCGTGCGCGCCAAGCCCGACTCCGCCGCCGTGGCGGCGGTCGACGTCGCCCGCGCCGCCCTCGTGGACGAGGTCGGCCCCGCCGACGTCGGCGAGCACCTCGGCCACGTCGTCGAGGGCGAGCGGCTGGTCACCCACCTGTTCGCCTGCGAGCGCGCGGGCTACCGCGGCTGGCACTGGTCGGTGACCGTGGCCCGGGCGCCCCGCCAGAAGAACGTGACGGTCGACGAGGTCGTGCTGATGCCCGGCGACGACGCGATCGTCGCCCCGCCGTGGGTGCCCTACCGCGAGCGGATCAAGCCCGGCGACCTCGGCCCCGGCGACCTGCTGCCCGTCGAGGACGACGACCCGCGCCTCGTGCCGACGTACTCCTACGGCGACGACCCGCTCGACGCCGACGACCGCGCCCAGGTGCGCCAGGTCGCCCAGGACCTCGGCCTCGGCCGGGTCCGGACGCTCTCGCCGGAGGGTCGCGAGGCCGCCGCGCAGCGGTGGTACGACGGCGACCAGGGCCCGTCCTCGCCGCTGGCCCAGGCCGCGCCCGAGCCGTGCACCACCTGCGGCTTCCTGCTGCGCATCAACGGCCCGCTCTCGGAGCTGTTCGGCGTCTGCGCCAACGGCGACGCCAACGACGACGGCCGGGTCGTGTCCTTCGACCACGGCTGCGGTGCCCACTCCGAGGTCCGGCTGGCCAAGAAGCACGAGCCGCAGCCGCTCCCCGAGCCCGTGATCGACACGATCACCCTCGACGACCTCGAGCGCTTCTGACCCTCGGGGGTCAGTCGGCGGCTGAGAGCAGCCAGACGGCGTAGGAGTCGTCCGGCGGGTGCAGCTCGTAGCTGCCGGCGCGCAGGTCGACGCGGAGCCCCTCCGCCGCGGCGTCCGCGGTGAAGTCCGCGGCGGACCAGCGGCGTGCGGCCGCCGGGGCGCCGCTCAGGTGGAACCCGGCGAGCACGCGGCCACCCGGGGCCAGCAGCGAGCGCAGGTGCGCGAGGACGCGCCGCTCGGTGCCCTCGGCGAGGAAGACCAGCACGTTGCCGACGCACACGACCAGGTCGAACGTGCCGACGTCGGCGGGGGAGAGGGCCAGGACGTCGGCCTCGACGACTTCCAGCGCGGGATAGGTGCGCCGCGACTGGGCCACCAGGTCCTGGTCGGGCTCCACCGCGAGCACGTCGTGCCCGCGGTCGGCGAGGGCCGCGGCCACCCGGCCCATCCCGGAGCCGACGTCGAGCACGCGGGCGCCGCGGGGGAGCAGGGCGTCGGCCAGCCGCGCCTCGCCGTCCACGTCTGCGCCGGCCTCCACCAGGCGCGCGAAGTTCTCGGCGTACCCGCCCCGGGCGGAGCCCGCCAGAGCCCACCTGGTCGGCGGCGGGTCCCCGTCGGCGACCCGCCGGACGGGCTCAGCCATCCCGCTGCTCGTCGCGGGCGACGCGGGCCCTGCGGCGGCGACGGCAGTACTCCAGCCCGAACAGGCCGAGCCCGAAGCCGGCCAGGCAGGTCCACAGCCACCAGGTGCGGCCGTCGTCGGCGAGGCGGCCGTAGAAGGGCAGCAGCGCGAGGAACCCGACGAGCCAGAGCGCGACGCCGACCTCGACCGTGCGGACGCCGTCGACGTCCAGCGGCTCGACGTCGGCGACGTGGAAGGTCCGGCTGCCGAACTCGTGCTGCGTCGGCTGGTCGTCGCGGAGCTCCACGCGAGACAAGGTACTCCGGGGGCCGCCGGGTCTGACATGCTGACCGCCCGTGAGCATCGACTCCTACTTCCGCGTCAGCGAGCGTGGTTCGACGATCGGCCAGGAGGTCCGCGGCGGCGTCGTGACCTTCCTGACGATGGCCTACATCATCGTCCTGAACCCCCTCATCCTCGGTTACGTCCAGGACTCCGAGGGCAACTTCCTCGCCGGCGGCGCCGACGGTCCCAACCTCCCCGCCATCGCCGCCGGCACCGCACTGGTCGCCGGCGTGCTGACGATCCTGATGGGCGCGGTGGCCAACTTCCCGTTGGCGCTCGCCGCGGGCCTGGGCCTGAACGCCTTCGTCGCGGTCTCCATCGCGGCCCAGTCGACCTGGGCCGACGCCATGGGCCTGGTCGTCCTCGAGGGCATCGTGATCCTCGTGCTGGTGCTGACCGGCTTCCGCACCGCGGTCTTCCACGCCGTCCCGACCCAGCTGAAGGTCGCCATCTCGGTCGGCATCGGCCTGTTCATCGCACTCATCGGCTTCGTCGACTCGGGCTTCGTCAGCCGGATCCCGGACGTCGCACAGTCGACGGTCCCGGTCCAGCTCGGCACCAGCGGGCGGCTCGAGGGCTGGCCGGTGCTGGTCTTCGCGGCCGGCCTGCTGCTGCTGATCGCCCTGTGGGTACGTCGCGTGAAGGGCGCCATCCTGATCACGATCGTCGTGGCGACGGTCGTGGCGGTCGTGCTCGACGCCGTCCTCGACCTCGGCGGGCGCAGCGCCGACAACCCGGGTGGGTGGTCGCTGACCGTGCCGTCCTTCGACGGGTTCGTCGACGTCCCCGACTTCGGCACCCTGGGGGAGTTCTCGCTCTTCGGCGCCTTCGACTCCATCGGGATCGTCGCGGCGCTGCTGCTGGTCTTCTCGCTCATGCTCGCCGACTTCTTCGACACCATGGGCACGATGACCGCGATCGGCGCGGAGGCCGGGCTCAACGACGCCGAGGGCGTCCCGCCGCACGCCGAGCGGATCCTCGTCGTCGACTCGGTCGCGGCGATCGCGGGCGGCGCCGGCGGCGTCTCGTCGAACACCTCCTACATCGAGTCGGCCTCCGGCGTCGGCGAGGGCGCGCGCACCGGGCTGTCCTCGATCGTGACCGGAGTGCTGTTCCTGCTCGCGACGTTCTTCACGCCGATCGTCGAGGCGATCCCGTCCGAGGCGGCGGTCCCCGCGCTGGTCCTCGTCGGCTTCCTGATGATGCAGCAGGTCACCGAGATCAGCTGGCACGACTTGGAGATCGCCATCCCGGCGTTCCTGACCATCGTGCTGATGCCGTTCACCTACTCGATCACCGCCGGCATCGGCGGTGGCTTCCTCGCCTACCTGCTGATCAAGCTGGTCGTCGGCAAGGCGCGGGAGATCCACCCGCTGATGGCGCTGGTCGGGGTGCTCTTCGTCGTGTACTTCGCGATCGACCCGCTCACCGACTGGCTCACCTGACCGCCGCCGGTCGCCGGACCGGACCCCGTCGCAGAGGCCCTTCCCCGTCACCGGGGGAGGGCCTCTCCTCGTCGGAATAGTTAGCAAGGGTAATGAGTTACGCTAACGACATGCCCACCGTGGAGAAGATCGCCCGCACCGACGCCGGACTGGCGTCGGAGCTCCGGTTGTCCGTCATGCGGCTGCGCCGGCGGCTCGCGAGCGAGCGCCACCCCGACAACGAGCTGTCCATCGCCCACATGGGCGTCCTCGGCTGCCTCTTCCGCCACGGCGGGCTCACCGTCGGCGAGCTCGCCGCCGCGGAGCGGGTCCAGCCGCCGAGCATGACCCGGACGGTCAACGGCCTCGAGCAGGGTGGGTACGTCACCCGCCGCCCGCACGAGTCCGACGGCCGCCAGGTCGTCGTGGAGCTGTCCGACACCGGTCGCGCCACCGTGCTCGCCGACCGCCGCCGCCGCGACGAGTGGCTGACCCGGCGGCTGCGCGAGCTGACCCCCGACGAACGAGCGGTCCTGCGCCGGGCCGCCCCGATCCTGGAAAGACTGGCCAACGCTTGAGCCCCACCTTCCGCTCCCTCGCCAACCCCAACTACCGCCGGTACGCCGCCGGTGCCGTCGTCTCCAACACCGGCACCTGGATGCAGCGCGTGGCCCAGGACTGGCTGGTGCTGCACCTCGCCGTGAACGGCGGCACCGCCGTCGGCATCACGACAGGTCTGCAGTTCCTGCCCGCCCTGCTCCTCTCGCCCTTCGCCGGCGTCGTCGCCGACCGCTTCCCCAAGCGCCAGCTGCTGCAGGTCACCCAGGTGATGATGGCGGTGCCGGCGTTCCTCCTCGGCCTCCTCGCCGCGACCGGCGTCGCCGAGGTCTGGCACGTCTACGTCCTCGCCCTGGTCTTCGGCATCGGCACCGCGATGGACGCCCCGGCGCGCCAGTCGTTCGTCAGCGAGATCGTCACCGCCGACGACCTGACCAACGCCGTGGGCCTCAACTCCGCCTCGTTCAACGCCGCCCGCATCGTCGGCCCGGCGATCGCCGGCGTGCTGATCGGCGCGCTGGGCGGCGGCACCGAGGCGACCGGCTGGGTGATCATGGTCAACGCGGTCACCTACCTCGCGCCGATCCTGGCGCTGCGCGGCATGGACGCCAGCCGCCTCACGCCCGCTCCCACCCAGCGCCGGCACCCCGGGATGATCCGCGAGGGGGTGCGGTACGTCGCCGGGCGGCCCGACCTGGTCCTGGTGCTGGTCGTGGTCTTCGTCGTGGGCACCTTCGGCCTGAACTTCCAGATGACCTCGGCCCTGATGGCCACCGACGTCTTCGGCAAGGGCGCGACGGAGTACGGGCTGCTCGGCACCTTCATGGCCGTCGGCTCGCTGACCGGCGCGCTGCTCGCGGCCCGCCGCCCGGTGGTGCGGCTGCGGCTGGTGGTCGGTGCGGCGGTGGTCTTCGGCGTCGCCGAGGTCGTCGCCGGGCTGCTGCCGACGTACGTCGCGTTCGCGGTGTGGATGCCCGCCCTGGGCCTGTCCGCGCTCACCATGATCACCGCCGCCAACACCCTCATGCAGGTCTCCACCGCGCCCGCGCTGCGGGGCCGCGTGATGGCCCTCTACCTGATGATCTTCATGGGCGGGACCCCGCTCGGCGCGCCCGTCGTGGGCTGGGTGGGGGAGACCTTCGGTGCCCGCTGGACCCTCGTGGGCGGAGGGGCGATCACCCTGGTCGGCGTGGCCCTGGCGGTGGCGTGGTACCTGGCCCGCTCGGGCGGCCTCTCGCGCGTTTTGACCCCCGTAGGGGCGCCGGGTAACCTCGGTCCTCGTGTCTGGGACAACCAGGCCGTTGCGCGTGCGCAGAAGTAGTCGGCGGGAACGGACCGTCGCACTTGGAGCACGCAAGCCTCGCCACCGCCCCGGTGGTGGCGCCGTGTCGGGCGACACGCCCGACCTCGGGGGCGAGCAGCGCCGGTTGGGAGCACCACCCGGCACACCAGCAGGACATCGTGCGCAGCACCGTGCCGCGTACTGAGAGCCGACAAAGAAGGGGAACCACCCGGTGCCCACCATTCAGCAGCTGGTCCGCAAGGGCCGCCAGGACAAGGTGTCGAAGAACAAGACGCCTGCCCTGAAGGGCTCGCCGCAGCGCCGAGGCGTCTGCACGCGCGTCTACACCACCACCCCGAAGAAGCCGAACTCCGCCCTCCGCAAGGTCGCCCGCGTGCGCCTGTCCAGCGGCGTCGAGGTCACGGCGTACATCCCGGGTGTGGGCCACAACCTCCAGGAGCACTCGATCGTGCTCGTGCGCGGCGGCCGGGTGAAGGACCTCCCCGGTGTCCGCTACAAGATCATCCGCGGCACGCTCGACACCCAGGGCGTGAAGAACCGCAAGCAGGCTCGCAGCCGTTACGGCGCGAAGAAGGAGAAGAGCTGACATGCCGCGCAAGGGTCCGGCCCCGAAGCGGCCGATCGACGTCGACCCGGTCTACGGTTCGCAGCTGGTCTCCCAGCTCGTCTCCAAGGTGCTGCAGGACGGCAAGAAGCAGGTCGCCCAGCGCATCGTCTACTCCGCGCTCGAGGGCTGCCGCGAGAAGACCGGCACCGACCCCGTCGTGACGCTCAAGCGTGCGATGGACAACGTCAAGCCGGCCATCGAGGTCAAGTCCCGCCGCGTCGGCGGTGCGACCTACCAGGTCCCGATCGAGGTCAAGGGCACGCGCGGCACCACGCTCGCGCTGCGCTGGCTCGTCGGCTACGCGCAGGACCGTCGCGAGAAGACGATGTCCGAGCGCCTGATGAACGAGATCCTCGACGCGTCCAACGGCCTCGGTGCCGCGGTGAAGAAGCGTGAGGACACCCACAAGATGGCCGAGTCGAACAAGGCCTTCGCGCACTACCGCTGGTGACCTCGGGCGGGGGCGGCGCAGGTCGCCCCCGCTCCACCCGCAACCACCCACTTCTTTCAAGGGACGCTGACTAACGTGGCAGTCGACATCACCACGGACCTCAACACGGTCCGCAACATCGGCATCATGGCGCACATCGACGCCGGCAAGACCACCACCACCGAGCGCATCCTGTTCTACACCGGCATCACCTACAAGATCGGTGAGGTCCACGAGGGCGCGGCCACGATGGACTGGATGGAGCAGGAGCAGGAGCGCGGCATCACCATCACGTCCGCCGCGACGACCTGCTGGTGGAAGAACCACCAGATCAACATCATCGACACCCCCGGCCACGTGGACTTCACGGCCGAGGTCGAGCGATCGCTGCGCGTCCTCGACGGCGCCGTCGCGGTGTTCGACGGTGTCGCCGGTGTCGAGCCGCAGACGATGACGGTGTGGCGCCAGGCCAACAAGTACTCCGTCCCCCGCATGTGCTTCGTCAACAAGCTCGACCGCACCGGTGCGGACTTCTTCCGCTGCGTCGACATGATGGTCGAGCGCCTCAACTCCACCCCGCTGGTCCTGCAGCTCCCCATCGGTGCCGAGAGCGACTTCCTCGGCGTCGTCGACCTGGTCGGCATGCGTGCCCTGACCTGGCGCGGCGAGACCAAGATGGGTGAGGACTACTCGGTCGAGGAGATCCCCGCGGACATGGCCGAGCAGGCCGCCGAGTACCGCGAGAAGTTCCTCGAGACCCTCTCCGAGGCCGATGACGCCATCATGGAGAAGTACCTCGAGGGCGAGGACCTCTCCGTCGAGGAGCTCGAGGCCGCGATCCGCCGCGCGACCCTGGCCGACAAGGTCAACCCGGTCCTGTGCGGCACCGCGTTCAAGAACAAGGGCGTGCAGCCCCTGCTCGACGCGGTCGTCAAGTACCTGCCCTCGCCGCTCGACATCGAGGCCATCATCGGCCACTCGCCGAAGGACGAGGCCGTCGAGATCGCGCGGAAGCCCTCCGACGACGAGCCGTTCTCCGGCCTCGCCTACAAGATCGCCTCCGACCCGCACCTGGGCAAGCTGATCTACGTCCGCGTCTACTCGGGCAAGCTCGAGGCCGGCTCGACCGTGGTCAACTCGGTCAACGGCAAGAAGGAGCGGATCGGCAAGGTCTACCAGATGCACGCGAACAAGCGTGAGGAGATCGCGTCGGTCGGCGCCGGCCAGATCGTCGCCGTCATGGGCCTGAAGGACACCAAGACCGGTCACACCCTCTGCGACCCGCAGAACCAGGTCGTGCTCGAGTCGATGACCTTCCCGGCCCCGGTGATCGAGGTCGCGATCGAGCCCAAGACCAAGTCCGACCAGGAGAAGCTGGGTCTCGCGATCCAGCGCCTCTCCGACGAGGACCCGACCTTCACGGTCAAGACCGACGAGGAGACCGGCCAGACGATCATCGCCGGCATGGGCGAGCTCCACCTGGAGATCCTCGTCGACCGGATGAAGCGCGAGTTCCGCGTCGAGGCGACCGTCGGCAAGCCGCAGGTGGCCTACCGCGAGACCCTCCGCAAGGAGGTCACGAACCACAGCTACACCCACAAGAAGCAGACCGGTGGTTCGGGTCAGTTCGCGAAGGTCGTCGTCTCCCTCGGCCCGAACATCGACCCCGAGACCGGTACCGGTGCGGGCTACGAGTTCGTGAACAACGTGTCCGGTGGACGCGTGCCGAAGGAGTACATCCCCTCGGTCGACCAGGGTGGCCAGGAGGCCATGGAGTTCGGCATCCTCGCCGGCTTCCCCATGGTCGACGTGAAGTTCTCGCTCGAGGACGGCGCCTACCACGACGTCGACTCCTCCGAGCTCGCGTTCAAGATCGCCGGCAACCAGGCCTTCAAGGAGGCCGCCCGCATGGCGAAGCCGGTCCTGCTCGAGCCGATGTTCGCCGTGGAGGTGACCACGCCGGAGAGCTTCCTCGGCACGGTCATCGGCGACATCAACAGCCGACGGGGCCAGATCCGAGCGCAGGAGGAGCGTCACGGCGACATCGTCGTCAACGCCCTCGTGCCGCTCTCCGAGATGTTCGGGTACGTTGGCGACCTGAGGTCCAAGACCTCCGGGCAGGCGTCGTACTCGATGGAGTTCGACTCGTACGCCGAGGTTCCCACGAACATCGCCGACGAGATCATCAAGAAGGTCCGCGGCGAGTGATCCTCGCCGGTCCGCTGAACATCCTTGTTCGGGGGACCGGACCCTCGGCACCACCCAGCTAGTACGAGTCAGGTAACAACCACACCAGGAGGAGCCCACCGTGGCTAAGGCGAAGTTCGAGCGGACCAAGCCGCACGTCAACATCGGCACGATCGGTCACATCGACCACGGCAAGACCACGCTGACCGCGGCGATCACCAAGGTCCTGCACGACAAGCACCCGGACCTGAACGCCGCCTCGGCGTTCGAGGACATCGACAAGGCTCCCGAGGAGCGTCAGCGCGGCATCACGATCTCGATCGCGCACGTCGAGTACCAGACCGAGTCGCGTCACTACGCGCACGTCGACTGCCCGGGTCACGCTGACTACATCAAGAACATGATCACCGGCGCGGCCCAGATGGACGGCGCGATCCTCGTGGTCGCCGCCACCGACGGCCCGATGCCGCAGACCCGCGAGCACGTGCTGCTCGCGCGCCAGGTCGGCGTCCCCGCCCTGGTGGTCGCGCTCAACAAGTGCGACATGGTCGACGACGAGGAGCTCATCGAGCTCGTCGAGATGGAGGTGCGCGAGCTCCTCAGCGAGTACGAGTTCCCGGGCGACGACATCCCGGTCGTTCGCGTCGCGGCGTTCCCGGCCCTGCAGGGCGACGCCAAGTGGGGCGACTCGATCGCCGAGCTCATGCAGGCGGTCGACGACTACATCCCGACCCCCGAGCGTGAGACCGACAAGCCGTTCCTCATGCCCGTCGAGGACGTCTTCACGATCACCGGTCGTGGCACCGTCATCACCGGTCGCATCGAGCGCGGCATCGTCAAGGTGAACGAGGAGGTCGAGATCGTCGGCATCCGCGAGGGCTCGATGAAGTCCACGGTCACCGGCGTCGAGATGTTCCGCAAGCTGCTCGACGAGGGCCAGGCCGGTGAGAACGTCGGTCTGCTCCTCCGTGGCACCAAGCGCGAGGACGTCGAGCGCGGCATGGTCGTCATCAAGCCGGGCACCACGACCCCGCACACCAACTTCGAGGCCTCGGTCTACATCCTCTCGAAGGAGGAGGGCGGCCGCCACACGCCGTTCTTCAACAACTACCGCCCGCAGTTCTACTTCCGCACGACGGACGTGACCGGCGTGGTGACCCTCCCCGAGGGCACCGAGATGGTCATGCCGGGTGACAACACCGAGATGTCGGTCGAGCTCATCCAGCCCATCGCGATGGACGAGGGTCTGCGGTTCGCGATCCGTGAGGGTGGCCGCACCGTCGGCGCCGGCCGGGTCACCAAGATCACCAAGTGATCCCCGCGGTCGCTGACCGCACCTGACACACCAGATCGGCCCCGGACCCCTGTGGTCCGGGGCCGATCTGCATTCCCGAGGAAAGGTCCCATGGAGCGCCCCGTCACCCCCGCCCGCCCGCACCACAAGCTGACCGAGGACGGTCGGCGGATGCGTGAGGTGCTCAGCTACTCGCGCCGGGGCAGCCGGTTCACCCCGCGGCAGGCCGAGGCGTGGGCCGCGCACCAGGAGGCGTGGGTCATCCCGGACGAGGCCGTCGACCGGCCCGGGTTCTCCCTCGAGCAGTGGTTCGGGCGGCGCGCGCCACTGGTGGTCGAGATCGGCTCGGGGGTCGGCGAGGCGACGGCCGCGCTGGCGGCGACGCGACCGACGTACGACGTGCTGGCCTTCGAGGTCTGGCGCCCCGGCGTCGCCGACACGCTGTGGAAGCTCGCCGAGGCCGGCGCGGAGAACGTGCGCCTCTGCGGCGTCGACGCGGTCTGGTCGATGGAGCACCTGCTGGGGGAGGGGGAGGTCGAGGAGCTGTGGACGTTCTTCCCCGACCCGTGGCGCAAGACCCGCCACCACAAGCGGCGCCTGGTCTCCCCGGACTTCGCGCGGCTCGCGGCGAGCCGGCTGCGGCCGGGCGCGGTGTGGCGGCTCGCGACCGACTGGGCGGACTACGCCGAGCAGATGCAGGAGGTGCTCGACGCGGAGCCGGCGCTCGAGGGCGGCGTCGTCGAGCGCTGGGCCGAGCGGCCGGTCACCCGGTTCGAGCGCAAGGGGACCGAGGCCGGGCGCACGATCACCGACTTCTGCTACCGCCGCACCTGAGCGGCGTGTCGTACGTCGCGCGGCCGGCGGGCCGGGGTAGTGCCGACGGATTTGGTCCCGGTCCTGATCTCTGCCAAGATGGTCCGGTTGCTCCGGCGGGTCGCCGGGGCGCGCCGCACATCTTGACTTCTGAATCGCGTCTCCCGCCCCCGGTCCGCCGGGCCTGGAACGAGTTCGGTGGTCGGCTGTGCGCCGCGCTGGACCAGGAGACCCGATCAGCCCGACGAACCGTCGGGCGCCAGCGCAAGAACCCAGCAGGATCCCGGTCCTGTGTCACGTCCAGAGGTCGCGACACGCCCGACCGCGGGGGTCGGGGGTTCGGGTGGTGGGGCCAGGGCGGGACAGACCCAAACCGGGGGACGTCCCGGGACATGCACGCGGCAGATGAGAAGTAAGGACGAGAGAGACCTATGGCGGGACAGAAGATCCGCATCAGGCTCAAGGCCTATGACCACGAGGTGATCGACACCTCGGCGCGGAAGATCGTTGACACGGTGACCCGCACGGGCGCCCGCGTGGCCGGCCCGGTGCCGCTGCCGACGGAGAAGAACGTCTTCGTCGTCATCCGCTCGCCCCACAAGTACAAGGACTCCCGCGAGCACTTCGAGATGCGCACCCACAAGCGCCTCATCGACATCATCGACCCCACGCCGAAGACCGTCGACTCGCTCATGCGGCTCGACCTCCCGGCCGGCGTCGACATCGAGATCAAGCTCTGAGGTCTGACGAGATGACTATCGAACGCAACGTGAAGGGCCTGCTGGGCACCAAGCTCGGCATGACCCAGCTCTGGGACGAGAACAACCGCGTCGTCCCCGTGACCGTGGTCGCCGCGGCCACCAACGTGGTCACCCAGGTCCGCACGCCCGAGACCGACGGCTACAACGCCGTCCAGGTCGGGTTCGGCGAGATCGAGGGCCGCAAGGTCACCAAGCCGCAGGCCGGGCACTTCGCCAAGGCCGGCACCACCCCCCGCCGCCACCTGCTGGAGATCCGCACGGCCGACGCCACGGCGTACACCGTGGGCCAGGAGCTCTCCGTCGACACCTTCGCCGCCGGCGAGGAGATCGACGTGACGGGCACCAGCAAGGGCAAGGGCTTCGCCGGAACCATGAAGCGCCACGGCTTCTCCGGTGTCTCCGCCTCGCACGGTGCGCACCGCAACCACCGCAAGCCCGGCTCGATCGGCGCCTGCGCCACCCCGGGCCACGTGTTCAAGGGCACCCGGATGTCGGGCCGCATGGGTAACGACACCGTCACCACCCAGGGCGTGACCGTCCACGCCGTCGACGTGGAGAAGGGCCTGATCCTGCTCAAGGGCGCCGTCCCCGGCCCCAAGGGCGGCCTCGTGGTCCTCCGCACGTCCGCCAAGTCCGTTTCTACTGGCAAGGAGGCGTGAGCATGGCCGCCAAGACCGTCAAGGTCGACCTTCCTGCCGAGATCTTCGACGTTGCCGTCAACGTCCCGCTGATCCACCAGGTCGTCGTCGCCCAGCAGGCCGCTGCCCGTCAGGGCACGCACTCCACCAAGACCCGCGGCGAGGTCCGCGGTGGTGGACGCAAGCCCTACAAGCAGAAGGGCACCGGCCGCGCCCGTCAGGGCTCGACCCGCGCGCCGCAGTTCGCCGGCGGTGGCACCGTCCACGGCCCGCAGCCGCGCAGCTACGACCAGCGCACCCCCAAGAAGATGAAGGCCGCCGCCCTGCGCGGTGCCCTCTCCGACCGGGCGCGCAACGACCGGATCCACGTGGTCGAGGGTCTCGTCGAGGGCACCGCGCCCTCGACCAAGGCCGCCATCGCCGCGCTCGCCGGTCTGTCCGACCGCAACCGCTTCCTCGTGGTGCTCGAGCGCACCGACACCGTCACCTGGCTGTCGCTGCGCAACGCCCCCGAGGTGCACATCGTCGCTGTCGACCAGCTCAACACCTACGACGTGCTGGCGTCCGACGACGTGGTCTTCACCCAGGGCGCGTACGACGCGTTCGTCACCGGTGCCGCCCGCGCCTCCGAGCGCAAGGCCACCATCGTCGAGGCCCCGGCCGACGACGCGCAGACCGAGGAGGCCTCCCAGTGAGCACCCTGCACAAGGACCACCGCGACATCCTGCTCGCCCCGGTCGTCTCGGAGAAGAGCTATGGGCTCCTCGACGCGAACAAGTACACGTTCCTGGTGCGCCCCGACGCCAACAAGACCGAGATCAAGATCGCGGTCGAGAAGGTCTTCGGCGTCAAGGTCACCTCCGTGAACACGATCAACCGCCCCGGCAAGACGCGCCGTACCCGCACGGGCATCGGCAAGCGCAAGGACACCAAGCGCGCGATCGTCAGCCTCGCCGAGGGCCACCGCATCGACATCTTCGGAGGTCCGGTCTCCTGACCGGGCACCCAGGACTAGAGGACTGAGCTAAATGGCTATCCGCAAGTACAAGCCGACCACCCCGGGCCGTCGTGGCTCGTCGGTCGCCGACTTCGTCGAGATCACCCGGACGACGCCGGAGAAGTCGCTGACGCGTCCGCTGCCCAAGAAGGGCGGCCGCAACAACCAGGGCCGGATCACCACCCGGCACCAGGGCGGCGGTCACAAGCGTGCGTACCGCATCATCGACTTCCGTCGCTACGACAAGGACGGCGTCCCCGCCAAGGTCGCGCACATCGAGTACGACCCGAACCGCACGGCGCGCATCGCGCTGCTGCACTACGCCGACGGCGAGAAGCGCTACATCGTGGCGCCCAAGGGCCTGACGCAGGGCACCGCGGTCGAGTCCGGCCCGAACGCCGACATCAAGCCCGGCAACAACCTGCCGCTGCGCAACATCCCGGTCGGCTCGACGATCCACTGCGTCGAGCTCCGCCCGGGCGGCGGCGCGAAGATCGCCCGCTCCGCCGGCAACAGCGCCCAGCTGGTCGCCCGTGAGGGCAGCCGCGCCACGCTGCGCATGCCCTCGGGCGAGATGCGCTTCGTCGACGTCCGCTGCCGCGCGACGGTCGGCGAGGTCGGCAACGCCGAGCAGTCGAACATCAACTGGGGCAAGGCCGGCCGCATGCGCTGGAAGGGCAAGCGCCCGACCGTCCGCGGTGTCGTCATGAACCCGGTCGACCACCCGCACGGTGGTGGCGAGGGCAAGACCTCGGGTGGTCGTCACCCGGTGTCCCCGTGGGGCAAGCCGGAGGGTCGTACGCGCAAGCGCAAGGCCTCCGACTCCCAGATCATTCGTCGCCGCAAGTCCGGCAAGGGTAGGAAGTAACTGACATGCCTCGCAGCCTGAAGAAGGGCCCCTTCGTCGACGACCACCTGATGAAGAAGGTGGACGCCGAGAACGACAAGGGCAGCCACAACGTCATCAAGACCTGGTCGCGCCGCTCGATGATCGTCCCGGCGATGATCGGCCACACGATCGCCGTCCACGACGGCCGCAAGCACGTGCCGGTCTTCGTGACCGACTCGATGGTCGGCCACAAGCTCGGCGAGTTCGCCCCCACCCGCACCTACCGCGGGCACGTCAAGGAAGACCGGAAGGGACGCCGTCGATGAGTGTCACCGAACGTCAGCGCACGAGCGCGCGCCGCGAGTCGCTCCTCGGCGACCAGCCGGGCGCCTTCGCCAGCGCCCGCTTCACGCGGATCACGCCGATGAAGGCACGCCGCGTCGTGGACATGGTCCGCGGCATGGGTGTCGACGAGGCCCTGGCCCTGCTGCAGTTCGCTCCGCAGGCCGCCTCCGAGACCGTCTACAAGGTCCTCGAGAGCGCGATCGCCAACGCCGAGACCACCGAGGGCCTGGACCGTGCCGACCTGGTCGTCTCGGTCGCGCAGGTCGACGAGGGTCCGACGATGAAGCGGTGGCGCCCCCGCGCCCAGGGTCGTGCGACGCGCATCAACAAGCGCACGAGCCACATCACGCTCGTCGTCCAGCCGGCTGGCGTGGTCGCGGCGAAGAAGACCGCCCGGAAGAACGGAAAGAGTGCCTGATGGGCCAGAAGATCAACCCGAACGGCTTCCGCCTCGGCATCTCCACCGACCACAAGTCCCGGTGGTACGCCGACAAGCTGTACAAGTCCTACGTCGGCGAGGACGTCGCGATCCGCAAGCTGCTCTCCAAGGGCATGGAGCGGGCCGGCATCTCCAAGGTCGAGATCGAGCGCACGCGTGACCGCGTCCGGGTGGACATCCACACCGCGCGTCCGGGCATCGTCATCGGTCGCCGTGGCGCCGAGGCCGACCGCATCCGCGGCGAGCTCGAGAAGCTGACCGGCAAGCAGGTCCAGCTGAACATCCTCGAGGTCAAGAGCCCCGAGGTCGACGCGCAGCTGGTCGCCCAGGGCGTCGCCGAGCAGCTCTCGGGTCGTGTGCAGTTCCGCCGCGCCATGCGCAAGGCGATGCAGACGACGATGCGCTCGGGTGCCAAGGGCATCCGGATCCAGTGCTCCGGCCGCCTCAACGGCGCCGAGATGTCGCGCACCGAGTTCTACCGCGAGGGTCGCGTCCCGCTGCACACCCTGCGTGCGGACATCGACTACGGCTTCTACGAGGCCCGTACGACCTTCGGCCGCATCGGCGTGAAGGTCTGGATCTACAAGGGCGAGGTCGCCGGCACCCGTGCCGAGCGCCAGGCCCAGGCCGCTGCCCGCGCCGGTGTCCCCGGCCGCGGTGGCCGTCCGACCCGTGGTGGCGAGCGCCCGAGCCGTGGCTCGCGCGGTGACCGCCCCACCCGTTCCGACCGCGGCGGCGACGCCCCGGCCGTGACCGAGGCGCCGGCCGGCGGCGACACCGCCCAGGCCACCACCCCGGCAGAGACCCAGGAGGGCTGACCTCATGCTGATGCCCCGTCGTGTCAAGCACCGCAAGCAGCACCACCCCAAGCGGACCGGTATGGCCAAGGGTGGCACCACGCTCGCGTTCGGTGACTTCGGCATCCAGGCGGTCGAGGGTCACTACGTGACCAACCGCCAGATCGAGTCGGCGCGTATCGCGATGACGCGCCACATCAAGCGTGGCGGCAAGGTGTGGATCAACATCTACCCCGACCGCCCGCTGACCAAGAAGCCGGCCGAGACCCGCATGGGTTCCGGCAAGGGCTCTCCCGAGTGGTGGGTGGCGAACGTCAAGCCCGGCCGCGTCATGTTCGAACTCTCCGGTGTCACCGAGGACGTCGCCCGCGAGGCCATGCGCCGCGCGATGCACAAGCTCCCGATGAAGTGCCGGTTCATCTCGCGAGAGGCGGGTGAATTCTGATGGCCAACGGTACGAAGGCCCACGAGCTCGACGAGCTCAACGACGTCGACCTCGAGGCGAAGCTGCGCGAGGCCAAGGAGGAGCTCTTCAACCTCCGGTTCCAGGCGGCCACCGGCCAGCTGGAGAGCCACGGCCGGCTCCGCACGGTCAAGAAGGACATCGCCCGGATCTACACCGTGGTGCGCGAGCGCGAGCTCGGCATCCGCACCGCTCCGGGTACGGACAACGAGGATGGTGCCGCATGAGCGAGCAGACCCCGACCGCGGAGCGCAGCTCCCGCAAGGTCCGCGAGGGCCTGGTCGTCAGCGACAAGATGGACAAGACCGTGGTCGTGTCCGTCGAGGACCGCGTCAAGCACGCCCTGTACGGCAAGGTCATGCGCCGCACGAGCAAGCTGAAGGCGCACGACGAGGCCAACGAGTGCGGCATCGGCGACCGCGTGCTCCTCATGGAGACCCGCCCGCTGTCGGCGACCAAGCGCTGGCGCGTCGTCCAGATCCTCGAGAAGGCCAAGTAGCACCCTCCCCGCCCACCGGCGGGAGGTCCACGACAAGTTCGGCCAGGCTCGACGACCGTGAGTCGTCGAGAACCGGCACGACAACCAGGAGAAACTGATGATCCAGCAGGAGTCGCGACTCAAGGTCGCCGACAACACCGGTGCGAAGGAGATCCTCTGCATCCGTGTTCTCGGTGGCTCGGGTCGGCGCTACGCCGGTATCGGCGACGTCATCGTCGCCACCGTGAAGGACGCGATCCCCGGTGGCAACGTCAAGAAGGGTGACGTCGTCAAGGCCGTCGTCGTGCGCACCGTCAAGGAGCGCCGCCGTGCCGACGGTTCGTACATCCGCTTCGACGAGAACGCCGCCGTGATCCTCAAGAACGACGGCGAGCCGCGAGGCACCCGCATTTTCGGCCCCGTGGGCCGCGAGCTGCGCGAGAAGAAGTTCATGAAGATCATCTCGCTCGCGCCGGAGGTGCTCTGAGTCATGGCGAAGAGCGTGAACATCAAGAAGGGCGACACCGTCAAGGTGATCGCAGGCAAGGACAAGGGTGCCGAGGGCAAGGTCATCAAGGTCCTCCGTGAGGAGAACCGGGTGGTCGTCGAGGGCGTCAACCGGATGAAGCGGCACACCAAGGCCGTCAACCAGGGTGGCACCACGAGCACCGGCGGGATCATCACCGCCGAGGCCCCGATCCACGTCTCCAACGTGATGCTCGTCGAGGGTGACGGCGTGACGCGCGTCGGCTTCCGTCGCGACGAGGTCACCAAGCGCCGCCCGGACGGCTCGACGTACCAGGCTGAGCGCAGCGTCCGCATCTCGCGCAAGACCGGCAAGGAAATCTGATGACCGAGACCCAGACCTCCGCTGCGGCCACCCCGCGGCTGAAGACGCGGTACCGCGAGGAGATCCTCCCGGCGCTGCAGAGCGAGTTCGAGATCGGCAACGTCATGCAGGTCCCCGGTCTGGTGAAGATCGTGGTCAACATGGGCGTCGGCGAGGCGGCTCGTGACTCCAAGCTGATCGAGGGTGCGGTCAAGGACCTCACCGCGATCACCGGCCAGAAGCCGCTCGTCACCAAGGCCCGCAAGTCGATCGCGCAGTTCAAGCTGCGCGAGGGCATGCCGATCGGTGCGCACACCACGCTGCGCGGCGACCGCATGTGGGAGTTCCTCGACCGGCTGCTGTCGCTCGCGCTGCCCCGCATCCGCGACTTCCGCGGCCTCTCGCCCAAGCAGTTCGACGGCCGTGGCAACTACACGTTCGGTCTGACCGAGCAGGTCATGTTCCACGAGATCGACCAGGACCGGATCGACCGGTCGCGCGGCATGGACATCACGATCGTGACCACGGCCACCAACGACGACCAGGGTCGGGCGCTGCTCAAGCAGCTCGGCTTCCCGTTCAAGGAGAACTGACATGGCGAAGACCGCCCTCAAGGTCAAGGCCGCCCGCAAGCCGAAGTTCGCTGTGCGCGGCTACACCCGCTGCCAGCGCTGCGGCCGCCCGAAGGCCGTCTACCGCAAGTTCGGCCTGTGCCGGATCTGCCTGCGGGAGATGGCCCACCGTGGCGAGCTGCCCGGCGTGACCAAGTCCTCCTGGTAATCAACCCTCTACAACGATCGCTGCAGGTCGCACCTGAGATGCAGGTGCGAAACCACGGTGGAGAAAGGGCCTCACGGCCATGACGATGACTGACCCGATCGCAGACATGCTTACTCGTCTGCGCAACGCCAACCAGGCGTACCACGACGCGGTGTCCATGCCGTACAGCAAGCTCAAGCAGGGCGTCGCGGAGATCCTCCAGCAGGAGGGTTACATCACCTCCTTCGAGGTGAAGGAGCCGACCGAGGGCGAGGTCGGCAAGACGCTGACCATCACCCTCAAGTACGGCCGCAACCGCGAGCGCTCCATCGCGGGCGTCCGCCGCATCAGCAAGCCCGGTCTTCGGGTGTACGCCAAGCACACGGGTCTCCCGAAGGTGCTCGGCGGCCTGGGTGTCGCGATCATCTCGACCAGCCAGGGCCTGCTGACCGACCGCCAGGCCAACCAGAAGGGCGTGGGTGGGGAAGTCCTCGCCTACGTCTGGTGACGACGAGAACTGCGAAGGAGTACTAGAAGCATGTCGCGTATTGGCAAGCTCCCCGTCGCGGTCCCGTCCGGCGTCGACGTGGCGATCACCGGCCCGGTCGTGACGGTCAAGGGGCCCAAGGGCACCCTGTCCCACACCGTCGCCGAGCCGATCACCGTCGAGCAGGGCGAGGGCGTCCTGGACGTCAAGCGGCCCGACGACGAGCGCATCAGCAAGTCGCTGCACGGCCTGACCCGCACGCTGGTCAACAACATGGTCGTCGGCGTCACCGAGGGCTACGAGAAGAAGCTCGAGATCGTGGGCGTCGGTTACCGCGTCCTCTCCAAGGGTCCGACCCAGCTGGAGTTCCAGCTCGGCTACTCGCACCCGATCGTGTTCGACGCCCCCGAGGGCATCACGTTCACGGTGGAGGGCCCGACCCGCCTCGGCGTCCAGGGCATCGACAAGCAGCTCGTCGGCGAGACCGCCGCGAAGATCCGCAAGCTGCGCAAGCCCGAGCCCTACAAGGGCAAGGGCGTCCGTTACGCCGGCGAGCAGATCCGCCGCAAGGTCGGAAAGGCTGGTAAGTGACCATGGCCATCTCGCTCAAGAACAACAAGCACACGGCTGCCCGGGTCAAGTCGCGCCTGCGTCGTCAGGCCCGTGGCCGCAAGAAGGTCGCCGGCTCCGCCGAGCGCCCTCGCCTGGTCGTCACCCGTTCCGCGAAGCACATCACCGTGCAGGTCGTGGACGACAGCGTCGGCCAGACCCTCGCGTACGCCTCCACCATGGAGTCGGACCTGCGGGGCTTCGAGGGTGACAAGACCGCCAAGGCCAAGCGCGTCGGCGAGCTCGTCGCCGAGCGTGCCAAGGCTGCCGGTATCGACGGCGTGGTCTTCGACCGCGCCGGGAACAAGTACCACGGTCGCGTCGCGGCCCTGGCCGACGGCGCCCGCGAGGGCGGCCTGACCTTCTGATCGCAAGAGCTGCAAGAGAGAGAAGAGGAACAGTCTCATGAGCGGAGCCCAGCGCAGTCAGCGCGGTGGCGAGCGCCGAGGCAACCGCGACGACCGTCGCGGTGGCCAGGCTGCTGACAAGACCGCCTACATCGAGCGCGTCGTTGCGATCAACCGTGTCGCCAAGGTCGTGAAGGGTGGCCGTCGCTTCAGCTTCACCGCCCTGGTCATCGTCGGTGACGGCGAGGGTCTGGTCGGTGTCGGCTACGGCAAGGCCAAGGAGGTGCCCGCGGCGATCGCCAAGGGTGTCGAGGAGGCGAAGAAGGCTTTCTTCCGCGTCCCCCGCATCCAGGGCACGATCCCGCACCCGGTCCAGGGCGAGAAGGCGGCTGGCGTCGTCATGCTGCGTCCGGCCGCGCCCGGTACCGGCGTCATCGCCGGTGGCCCGGTCCGTGCGGTCCTCGAGTGCGCCGGCATCCACGACATCCTGAGCAAGTCGCTCGGGTCGTCGAACCAGATCAACATCGTCCACGCGACGGTCGAGGCCCTGCGGATGCTCGAGCAGCCGGAGGCCGTCGCGGCCCGTCGTGGGCTGCGGGTCGAGGACGTCGCCCCGGCGGCGCTCCTCCGGGCTCGCCTCGAGGTGCCGGCGGGTGTCTCCGAGGAGGTGTCCTCCTGATGGCGCAGCTGAAGGTCCAGCAGAAGAAGTCCACGATCGGCTGCAAGGCCAACCAGCGCGAGACCCTGCGCACGCTCGGTCTCAAGCGGATTGGCGACGTGGTCGTCAAGGAGGACCGCCCGGAGATCCGGGGCATGGTCCACACCGTCCGTCACCTGGTGACGGTCGAGGAGGTCGACTGACATGACGCTCAAGCTGCACCACCTGCGTCCCGCCCCGGGCGCCAAGACCGCGAAGACCCGTGTGGGTCGCGGTGAGGGCTCCAAGGGCAAGACCGCGGGCCGCGGTACCAAGGGCACCAAGGCTCGCTACCAGGTCCCCTCCGCCTTCGAGGGTGGCCAGATGCCGCTCCACATGCGGCTCCCGAAGCTCAAGGGCTTCAAGAACCCGTTCAAGGTGGAGTTCCAGGTCGTCAACCTCGACCGCCTGGGCGAGCTGTTCCCCGAGGGTGGCCAGGTCACCGTCGAGGACCTCATCGCCCGCGGTGCCGTCCGTGACGGTCACCCGGTCAAGGTCCTCGGCCAGGGCGACATCTCGGTGAAGGTCCAGGTGAGCGCGAACGCGTTCTCCGCCTCCGCCAAGCAGAAGATCGAGGCTGCAGGCGGCACGACCACCGTCCTGTGATCGTTGTCCCGGGAGGGGCGCGGCGCGGCTGCTGAACTCAGCAGGCTCGTGCCGCGCCCCTTCCGCGCATCACCATCCGGTACGTCACTCTCCACCAGCGTCCCGACCACCCCGGTCGGAGACGTGACAGCGACACCTGCCTGTTAGGCTTCCGGGGCTCGCCGGTCGCCGGGAGGCGGCCTCCAGCAGGGAAAAGAGGAACTTCGTGCTCAGCGCGTTCGTGAACGCATTCCGGACTCCGGACCTGCGGCGCAAGCTGCTCTTCGTCCTGATGATCGTGGCGATCTTCAGGCTCGGGTCCCAGATCCCCGCGCCCGGTGTGAACGTCGGCAACGTCCAGTCCTGCATCGACCAGGTCGAGGACAACAGCGTCTACAACCTGATCAACCTGTTCTCGGGCGGGGCGCTCCTCCAGCTGACGATCTTCGCGCTGGGGATCATGCCCTACATCACCGCCAGCATCATCCTGCAGCTGCTCGTCGTGGTCATCCCACGGCTCGAGGCGCTGAAGAAGGAGGGCCAGGCGGGCCAGACCAAGATCACCCAGTACACCCGGTACCTGACGCTGGGGCTCGCGCTCCTCCAGGCCACCGGCATCGTCGCCCTCGCGCGCTCGGGCAACCTGCTGCAGGGATGCACCGAGCCGCTGCTGCACAGCAACGGCACCGGGACGTTCCTCGTCATGGTCGTCACGATGACCGCCGGCACGGCCGTCATCATGTGGCTCGGCGAGCTCATCACCGAGCGCGGCGTCGGCAACGGCATGTCGATCCTGATCTTCACCCAGGTCGTCGCGACGTTCCCGGCCTCGATGTGGGACGTCCAGAAGCAGCAGGGCTGGTGGACCTTCGGCATCGTGCTGATCGTCGGCCTCGTGATCGTCGCCGCGGTCATCTTCATCGAGCAAGCCCAGCGGCGGATCCCGGTGCAGTACGCCCGGCGGATGGTCGGCCGCAAGATGTTCGGCGGCAGCTCGACCTACATCCCGCTCAAGGTGAACCAGGCCGGCATCATCCCGGTCATCTTCGCCTCGTCGCTGCTCTACCTGCCCGCCATGGCGGTGCAGTTCAACAGCAACGCCGACTCCGCGCCGCTGCGCTTCATCAACAAGTACTTCGTGACGGGGGACAACCCGCTCTACATGGCGGTCTTCTTCCTGCTCATCGTCTTCTTCACCTACTTCTACGTGTCGATCACCTTCAACCCGACCGAGGTGGCCGACAACATGAAGAAGTACGGCGGCTTCATCCCCGGGATCCGGGCGGGCAAGCCGACCGAGGACTACCTGTCCTACGTCCTGTCCCGCATCACGCTGCCGGGCGCGGTCTACCTCGGTCTGATCTCGTTGATCCCGCTGATCGCGCTCGTGCTGATCAACGCCAACCAGAACTTCCCGTTCGGCGGCACGTCGATCCTGATCATGGTCGGCGTCGCCCTCGACACGGTGAAGCAGATCGAGAGCCAGCTCCAGCAGCGCAACTACGAAGGGTTCCTCCGTTGAGGCTGATCCTGATGGGCCCCCCGGGAGCCGGCAAGGGCACCCAGGCGAAGTTCGTCGCCGAGCACTTCGGCATCCCCGCGATCTCGACCGGTGACATCTTCCGCGCCAACGTCTCCCAGGGGACCGAGCTGGGCATCGAGGCCAAGCGCTACATGGACGCGGGGGAGTACGTCCCCGACGAGGTCACCAACCGGATGGTGCGCAACCGCATCGACGAGGAGGACGCCAAGCCCGGCTTCCTGCTCGACGGCTACCCGCGCACCCTCGCGCAGGTCGAGGAGCTCGACGGGATGATCGCCTTCACCGGCCACTCCCTCGACGCCGTGGTCTGCCTGACCGTCGACGCCGACGAGATCGTCCAGCGGCTGCTCCAGCGCGCGCAGGTCGAGGGCCGGGCCGACGACACCGAGGACGTCATCCGGCGTCGCCAGGAGGTGTACGTCGAGCAGACCGAGCCGCTCATCGCGGTCTACGGCGAGCGCGGCATCCTGGTCTCGGTCGACGGCATGGGCGAGGTCGACGAGGTCACGAAGCGGATCTTCGACGCCCTCGACGCCATCCCCGAGTCCTGACCGGGACGGGGCCGGGCTGATGGGGCTGCGCGACCGGGGCGTCGAGATCAAGACCCCCGAGCAGATCGCGTCGATGCGACGCGCCGGGCTGGTCGTGGGGGAGACCCTCGAGCTGCTGCGCGGCCACGTCCGCGCCGGCACCAGCACCGGTGAGCTCGACGCCATCGCCGAGGACAACATCCGCTCCTCCGGCGCGACGCCGTCGTTCAAGGGCTACCACGGCTTCCCCGGCTCGATCTGCGCCTCGGTCAACGACGAGGTCGTCCACGGGATCCCCGGCGACCGCGTGCTGGCCGAGGGCGACGTGGTCTCGATCGACTGCGGGGCCATCGTCGACGGCTGGCACGGCGACGCCGCGGTCACGGTCGCGGTCGGCGCCGTGCCGGCCGAGGTCACCGAGCTGATGCGGGTGACCGAGGAGGCGATGTGGCGCGGGATCGCGGCAGCCCGCCTGGGCGGCCGGGTCACCGACATCTCCCACGCCGTCGAGCAGCACGTGCGCTCGCAGGGGTCCTACGGGATCCTCGAGGACTACACCGGCCACGGCATCGGCTCGGCCATGCACCAGCCGCCCGACGTCCCCAACTACGGCCGGCCGGGCCGCGGCCCCAAGCTGGTCCGCGGCCTCGCGCTCGCGGTCGAGCCCATGGTCACCCTCGGCGGCAAGGACGTCTCGACGCTCGCCGACGACTGGACGGTCGTCACTGACGACGGCACCTGGGCCGCCCACTTCGAGCACAGCTTCACCCTCACCGAGCGCGGCGCCTGGGTGCTCACCGCGCTCGACGGCGGCGAGGCGGCCCTGACCGCGCTCGGCGTGCCGTACGGCGGCTCCTGAGCCGCCCGGCCCGCTCGCACGCCCGGCCCGCGGGGGTCGCGGACGCCCGGGATGGGTAACGCACCCCCAAGCCCGTGCGAGGATGTCCCCCGCAGGGGGGAGTATTCCTTCGCCGCGGTCTCGTCAGCACGTCCGGTGATCCGAACCGGTCCGGGGCCGTGGGTCGCCACCGCGGCGGAAGAGACCTCTGACGTTCTGTCGTCCGCCTGACCAGGAGGAACCCTGTGGAAGTCTCCGCCCTCGAGTGGGGCATCACGATCGGCATCACCGTCGCGGTGCTGCTGTTCGACGTCGTCGTCATCGCCCGCAAGCCGCACGAGCCCTCGCTGCGCGAGTGCACGGTCTACCTGAGCATCTACGTCGGTGCGGCGATCATCTTCGGCGCCTGGGTGTGGATCTTCCACGGGCACGACTTCGGGATCGAGTTCTACACCGGCTGGTTGGTGGAGTACTCGCTGTCGGTCGACAACCTGTTCGTCTTCATCGTCTTGATGTCGGCGCTGGCGGTGCCGCGGAAGTACCAGCAGGAAGCCCTGATGGTGGGCATCATCCTGGCGCTGATCTTCCGCGCGATCTTCATCGCGGTCGGCTACCAGCTGGTCGAGAACTTCTCGTGGGTCTTCTACATCTTCGGCGCGTTCCTCATCTACACCGCCGTCAGCCTGGTGCGCAGCTACCGGGGCGGCGAGGAGGAGCACCCGGAGGAGAACCGCCTGGTGAAGTTCGCCCAGCGCCGGCTCAACGTCGCCGAGGACTACCGCGGCCTGAGCCTGTGGTGGAAGGAGAACGGCGTCCGCGTCGTGTCCCCGATGCTCATCGTGATCGTCGCGCTCGGTGCCACGGACATCATGTTCGCGCTCGACTCGATCCCGGCGATCTTCGGCATCACCCAGGAGCCGTACCTCGTCTTCACGGCGAACGTCTTCGCGCTGATGGGCCTGCGCCAGCTCTACTTCCTGCTCGGCGGGCTCCTGCAGCGGCTGGTCTACCTCTCGCTCGGGCTCGCGTTCATCCTGGCCTGGATCGGCGTCAAGCTGATCGTCCACGCGCTGCACGAGGGCCACGTCATCGGCTTCGAGGTGCCCACCCTGGCGAGCCTCGCGGTCATCATCCTGACCCTGGCGATCACCGCGTGGCTGAGCCTGGCCAAGACCCGGCGCGACGAGAAGGCCGAGATGACGGCCTCCAACCCGCCGGCGCCCAAGCCCTCGGAGTGACGGAATAGGGCGGGGCCGGGTCGGCGTTCCCCGGGGGATGACCGACCACAGCCCCGCCCTCTCCGTGCTCGACCTGGTCCCGGTCCGCAGCGACCAGGCGACCACCGACGCCCTGCGTGCGTCGACGTCGCTCGCCCGGGCGGCCGACCGCCTCGGCTTCCGTCGCTACTGGGTGGCCGAGCACCACAACATGGCCGCCGTCGCCGCCACCAACCCGCCGGTGCTCATCGGCGTGCTGGCCGCGGCGACGGAGCGCATCCGGCTGGGGTCCGGGGGAGTGATGCTCCCCAACCACGCACCGCTCGTGGTGGCCGAGCAGTTCGCGCTGCTCGAGGCGGCGTTCCCGGGTCGGATCGACCTGGGCATCGGCCGCGCGCCGGGCACCGACCCGGTGACGAGCTGGGCGCTGCGGCACGGCGCCGGCGGGGTGAGCGACGAGGCCGTCACCCGGTTCCCCGAGTACGTCGACAACGTGCTGGCGATGATGGACACCGCCGGCGTCGGGATCTCGGTCCAGGGCCGCACCCACGCGTTGCGGGCGACCCCGGCCGCCACCTCGGTGCCGGCCATCTGGCTGCTCGGCTCCTCGGACTACTCGGCGCGCCTCGCGGCGGAGAAGGGCATGCCTTACGTCTTCGCCCACCACTTCTCCGGGCAGGGGACCGCCGAGGCGCTCGAGCTCTACCGCAGCACCTTCCGGCCCTCGCCCGAGCTGGCCGAGCCGCGCACCTTCCTGACCGTCAACGCCGTCGTGGCCGACGACGCGGCGGAGGCACGCCGGCTGGCGCTGCCCCAGCTGCAGATGATGCTCGCGCTGCGCACCGGCCAGCCGCTGGGTCCGGGCCGCCTGGTCGAGGAGGCCGAGAAGCTGCAGGCCGAGATGCCGCCGGCGCACCAGCAGCTCATGGACTCCATGGCCGAGCGCTGGATCATCGGTGGCCCCGAGGAGTCCCGCTCGCGCCTGGCCGGGCTGGCGGCGACGTACGGCGTCGACGAGGTCATGGTGGCCCCGGTCGCCGCGGCGTACGTCGGCACCGAGCCGACCGCGAGCCCCACCCGCGAGCGCACGCTCGAGCTGCTCGCGGCCTGAGACGTCCTCCGGGCGGCACGCCCGGGGGTGTGCGCACCTCCCCGGCACGGATTCGTGTTATGGAGCGCGGTGCGCCTAGACTGCAACGTCGGCCCAACGTGGGTCTGTTTCGTGGTGCCTCGCGGCTGCCCGGAGCCAGTGCGGACGTCCCGCTCCTCGGAGCGATCGTCGGTGCGTGCCGGGAAGAGGACCACGGACGGCTGCACGAGGTCCACCGGCGCGCTGGAGACAGCACGCCGGAGGTTCCCGGGCCACCCGCAGGCGGTCCGCGCCGCAGGCGGTGCAGACACGGTGGACGACGACCGACAACAGATTGTGGAGGACATGCCGAAGAAAGAAGGCGTGATCGAGATCGAGGGCACCGTCGTGGAGGCCCTGCCCAACGCCATGTTCCGCGTCGAGCTGAGCAACGGCCACAAGGTTCTCGCCCACATCAGCGGCAAGATGCGGCAGCACTACATCCGGATCCTCCCCGAGGACCGCGTGGTGGTGGAGCTCTCGCCGTACGACCTCACGCGGGGTCGCATCGTCTACCGCTACAAGTAGCAGCCGACCCACCAGAAGGGCCTGAACAATGAAGGTCAACCCGAGCGTCAAGAAGATCTGCGACAAGTGCCAGGTGATCCGTCGCCACGGCCGCGTCATGGTGATCTGCGAGAACCCTCGCCACAAGCAGCGCCAGGGCTGAGTCCCGCTGCCGCCGGCCCCCGGGCCGCGCACAACTGAACAACAACAACGTGATCGCTCACCCGCCACCCGGCGGGTCAACCACCTCCGGTGCAGAGGCCGGAGCCTGGTCCACCACGGACCAGGGCGCGACACGACCGACACCTCTGCGGAACTGCAAAGGAACGCCACATGGCACGCCTCGTTGGTGTGGACCTCCCGCGCGACAAGCGCATCGAGATCGCACTCACCTACATCTACGGCATCGGCCGTACCCGCTCCCAGCAGCTGCTCGCGGCCACCGGGGTCAACCCGAACCTCCGCGTGCACGAGCTGGGTGACGAGGAGCTGGTCAAGCTCCGCGACGAGATCGAAGCCAACTTCAAGATCGAGGGTGACCTCCGTCGCGAGGTCCAGGCTGACATCCGCCGCAAGATCGAGATCGGCAGCTACCAGGGTCGCCGCCACCGCATGGGCCTCCCGGTCCGCGGTCAGCGCACCAAGACCAACGCGCGTACCCGCAAGGGCCCCAAGCGCACGGTTGCCGGCAAGAAGAAGGCCAAGTGATCCGACGCCTCGGCGTCTCACTGCCTTCCACCTCACAGACCAGCTAACTCAGGAGATACTGCATGCCTCCCAAGAGCCGCAACGCGGCCGGCGCCAAGAAGGTGCGCCGCAAGGAGAAGAAGAACGTCGCCCAGGGCGAAGCCCACATCAAGAGCACGTTCAACAACACCATCGTCACGATCACCGACCCCACCGGTGCGGTGATCTCGTGGGCCTCGGCCGGCACCGTCGGCTTCAAGGGCTCGCGCAAGTCCACCCCGTTCGCCGCGCAGATGGCCGCTGAGGCCGCCGGTCGTCGGGCGATGGAGCACGGCATGAAGAAGATCGACGTCTTCGTGAAGGGCCCGGGTTCGGGCCGCGAGACGGCGATCCGCTCGCTGGGTGCGATCGGCCTCGAGGTCGGCACCATCCAGGACGTCACGCCCGCTCCGCACAACGGCTGCCGCCCGCCCAAGCGCCGCCGCGTCTGATCGCCCGCTGAGAACAGGAGACTTTGAGAAATGGCCCGTTACACCGGCCCCATGACCCGGAAGTCGCGCCGTCTCGGCGTCGACCTCGTCGGCGGTGACGGCGCGTTCGAGCGTCGTCCCTACCCGCCTGGCCAGCACGGCCGCGGCCGCATCAAGGAGAGCGAGTACCTCCTGCAGCTGCGCGAGAAGCAGAAGGCCCGCTTCACGTACGGCGTGATGGAGAAGCAGTTCCACAACTACTACACCGAGGCCTCGCGTCGCGCCGGCAAGACCGGTGACAACCTGCTCCAGCTGCTGGAGTGCCGCCTCGACAACGTGGTCTACCGCGCCGGCTTCGCCCGGACCCGCCGCCACGCCCGCCAGCTGGTCGTCCACGGCCACTTCAAGGTCAACGGCAAGAAGGTCGACATCCCGTCGTACCAGGTGAGCGCCCACGACGTCATCGACGTCCGGGAGAAGTCGCTCGAGACCACGCCGTTCATCGTGGCCCGCGAGACCCACGGCGAGCGCGTCGTCCCCGCCTGGCTCGAGGCGCTGCCGACCCGCATGCGGATCCTCGTGCACCAGCTCCCCGTCCGGGCCCAGATCGACATCCCGGTCCAGGAGCAGCTCATCGTGGAGTACTACTCCAAGAAGTGATCCGAGGGGGCTCCGCCTCCTCACCCCTCGTCGGGGTCCGGCCGGCTCCGGCCGCCGGGCCCCGTCGGGACCCAGCTACAACTTCCGCCGACTGCAGTTCGGGCCCGTCATATAGCGGGTGGGCCCGGGAAGGAAAACACCAGTGCTGATCGCACAGCGCCCCACCCTGTCGGAAGAGACCGTCGACGAGTTCCGCTCGCGGTTCGTGATCGAGCCCCTCGAGCCCGGCTTCGGCTACACGCTCGGCAACTCGCTGCGCCGTACCCTCCTGTCGTCGATCCCCGGTGCCTCGGTCACGAGCATCAAGGTCGACACCGTCCTCCACGAGTTCTCGACGATCGAGGGCGTCAAGGAGGACGTCACCGAGATCATCCTGAACCTCAAGGGCCTCGTCGTCTCCTCCGAGCACGACGAGCCGGTCACCATGTACCTGCGCAAGTCCGGTGCCGGTGACGTCACCGCCGCCGACATCGCGCCCCCGGCCGGTGTCGAGGTGCACAACCCCGACCTGAAGATCGCGACCCTCTCGGAGAACGGCAAGCTCGAGATGGAGCTCGTCGTCGAGCGTGGCCGCGGCTACGTCTCCGCGGTGCAGAACAAGGGCGCCGACAACGAGATCGGCCGGATGCCGGTCGACTCGATCTACAGCCCCGTGCTGAAGGTGACCTACAAGGTCGAGGCCACCCGAGTCGAGCAGCGCACCGACTTCGACAAGCTCGTCATCGACGTCGAGACCAAGCCGTCGATCCGTCCCCGCGACGCGATCGCCTCGGCCGGCAAGACCCTCGTCGAGCTCTTCGGCCTCGCTCGTGAGCTCAACGTCGAGGCCGAGGGCATCGACATCGGCCCCTCGCCCGTCGACGAGCAGCTCGCCGCCGACCTCGCCCTCCCGGTCGAGGACCTGCAGCTGACCGTCCGGTCCTACAACTGCCTCAAGCGCGAGGGCATCCACACCGTGGGTGAGCTCATCAGCCGCTCGGAGCAGGACCTGCTCGACATCCGCAACTTCGGTGCGAAGTCGATCGACGAGGTCAAGGCCAAGCTGGTCGAGATGGGTCTGTCCCTCAAGGACAGCGCCCCCGGCTTCGACGCCGCCGCCGCCCTCGCGGCGTACGGCGACGACGACGACGACGCGTTCGTCGAGGACGAGCAGTACTGAGCTGGATGGCGGGAGCGTGTCGCCAGTGGGACTCCGTCCCACGCGGCTTCGCCGCCGGGCGACACGCTGCCCCGCTCCGCAGTTGACGTGGGTGCCGCTCGAGGTCCACTGGCGGCCCTCGGGCCGCCACCTCGGGTGACCACCACGTCGCACGACTGAGACAAGCTGACCGAGGGCGAACCCGCCCGCGGCCTACTACCCCGGTACCTGGTACGGCCGGGGAGGAACGAGAGAGACATGCCGAAGCCCACCAAGGGTCCCCGCCTCGGCGGCGGCCCGGCGCACCAGCGCCTCATCCTGGCGAACCTGGCCACCCAGCTCTTCGAGCACGGCCGGATCGTCACGACCGAGGCCAAGGCGCGCGCGCTGCGCCCGCACGCCGAGAAGCTGATCACCAAGGCGAAGAAGGGCGACCTGCACAACCGCCGCGAGGTCCTCAAGACCGTCCGCGACAAGGGTGTCGTCCACACGCTCTTCACCGAGATCGCGCCGACCTTCTCCGAGCGCCCGGGTGGCTACACCCGGATCACCAAGCTCGGCCCCCGCAAGGGCGACAACGCCCCCATGGCGGTCATCGAGCTGGTGACCGAGGCCTACGCCCCGTCGGCCCCCAAGGCGAAGGCCGCGCCGGCCGCCGCCGCGGCGCCCGCCGAGGAGACCGTCTCGGAGGACACCACCACCGAGGCCGGCCCGACCGAGCTCGCCGAGGAGGCCTCCCCCGAGGAGAGCGTCGTCGCCGAGGAGGGCACCGAGCTCACCGAGCCCGTGTCCGAGGAGGCCGCCGAGGCCGAGGCCGCTGCGGAGTCCGAGGACGAGTCCAAGGCCTGATCGGCCGCAGCGATCCACCTGCACCACCACCGACCCGCCCGGTCCTCCGGGCGGGTCGGTGCCATTTCCGGGGGCGCGCGGCCCGGCGGCTACCAGCCGCCCTCGACCAGCCGGACCGCCTCGGGGAGCGTCAGCCCCGCGCGGCGCGCGGCAGCGACGTACGCCGCCCCTGCACGCTCGGCCTCGGCCCTGGTCCCGGCGTCCGCCCCGGCGGGCCGGGAGGCGACGAAGGTGCCGCGACGGCCCTCGGTGACCACGACGCCGTCGGCCTCCAGCGCACGGTAGGCCTTGGCGACGGTGTTGACCGCCAGACCCAGCTCGGCGGCGACGCCCCGCACCGTCGGCAGGCGCGTGCCGGCGGGTAGGTCGCCGGCGGCCACGCGACCCGCGAGCTGGGCCCGCAGCTGCTCGAACGGCGGGGTCGGGTCGTCGGCGTCCAGCGGGTGCACCTGCATGGCGTCACCCTAGGGTGGCGCCATGGAGCCGGGTGCGGAGCAGGACGTGCTGGTGGTGGGGGAGTCGCTCGTCGACGTCGTGCGCGCGGCGGACGGGACGACGCGCGAGCACCCCGGGGGCAGCGCGGCGAACGTCGCCGTCGCGCTGGCCCGGCTCGGGCGGCCCGTGCGGTTCGCGACGGCGTACGCCGAGGACGACCACGGGGCGATGCTCGCCGAGCACCTCGCGGGCTCCGGCGTCCGGCTCGCCACCGACCCCGCGACGATCAGCCGCACCTCGACCGCGCTCGCCACGATCGGCACCGACGGGGCGGCCAGCTACACCTTCGACCTGGCCTGGGAGCTCGGGCCGGTGGACCCGGACCCCGCGCCCGTCGTGGTGCACACCTGCTCCCTGGGCGCGGTGCTGGCGCCCGGCGCGGAGGACGTCGTCGCCCTGCTCCGGCGGCTGCGGGACCGGGCGACGGTGACGTACGACGTGAACGCGCGGCCGGCGGTCACCGGCACCGGACCGGACGTGGTCGCCCGGGTGGAGCGGGTCGCGGCACTGGCGGACCTGGTCAAGGCCAGTGACGAGGACGTCGCCGCCCTGTGGCCGGACCTCGACGAGGCCTCCGCCGTCTCCCGCCTGCTGGACCTCGGGCCGGCCGCGGTGGTGGTGACGCGGGGTGGCGAGGGGGCGACGTGGACCGGTGCGCGGAGCGCGGTCGAGGTGGCCTCCCTGCCGGTCGAGGTCGCGGACACGATCGGGGCCGGCGACACCTTCGGGGCGGCGCTGGTCGACGCGCTGTGGGAGCGGGGCCTGCTCGGCGCCGACCGGCGCGCGGCACTGGGCGCGATCGGCGACGAGGAGGTGGCCGCCGTGCTCGACCACGCCGCGCGGGCGGCGGCGGTGACGGTGTCCCGGCCCGGCGCCGACCCGCCGTACCGCCACGAGCTCTGACGCGGCGGCCTGAGGCAGCTCGCTAGGGCGCCAGCCACTGGTGGACGAGCGGCACCACCGAGGCGCCCTCGCCGCTCGCGGCCGCGACCCGCTTCATCGAGCCGGCGCGGATGTCGCCGGCGGCGAAGACGCCGGGCAGGGTCGTCGCGAGGTTGGCGGGCGGCAGGCCGTCGTGCCAGCGGTCCTTGGGCACGTCGCGACCGGTGAGCACGAAGCCGCGGTCGTCGCGCGCCACGGCATCGGGCAGCCAGTCCGCCTGCGGCTCGGCGCCGAGCAGGAGGAACAGGCCTCCCACGCTGCGTCGCGTGAGTTTCCCGTCGCGGGTGTCGCGGACGGAGATCCACTCCAACCGGCCGTCGCCGCCGCCGTCGACCACCTCGCTGCAGGTGGTCACCGTGATCCGGGGGTTGTAGGCGATCTCGCCGAGGAGGTACTGCGACATGGTCTCGGCCAGGCTGGGGCGGCGGACGAGGACGGTGACCGAGCGGGCGAAGCGGGCCAGGTGCACCGCGGCCTGGCCGGCCGAGTTGCCGCCGCCCACGACGACCACGTCCTGGTCCTCCATCTCGCGCGCGGCGGTCATCGCGGCGCCGTAGAAGACGCCGCTGCCCACCAGCTCCTCGAGCGGCTCGACCCGGAGCTTGCGGTAGGCGACGCCGGTCGAGACCACCACGGCGCGGGCGGCGACGTCGCCGCCGTCGGTGCGCACAACGTGCGGCACCTCGCCCTCGCCGGGCACCAGCCCGTGCACGGTCCAGCCGGTGACGAAGCGGGTGCCGAACCGCAGGGCCTGGTTCCGCGCCCGCTGGGCCAGCCGCATCCCGGAGATGCCGCGCGGGAAGCCCAGGTAGTTGCGGATCATCGAGCTGGTGCCGGCCTGCCCACCGATGGCCTCGGCCTCCAGCACCACGCAGGTGAGCCCCTCGGAGGCGGCGTACACCGCCGTCGCCAGCCCGGCCGGCCCGCCGCCGACCACGCACACGTCGACGGTGCCGTCCACGTCGAGGTCGCTCGGCGCGCCGTACAGGCTCATCGCCACGGTGCGCACCGTGGCGTCCTCGACGACCGGGCGCTCGGGCGCCCACACGAGGGGGTACGCCGCGTCGTCGGAGCCGTCGCCGAGGAGGTGGCGCGCGACGGGGTCGTCGGGGTGGTAGACGCGGCTGGCCATGCCCATCCGGTCCAGGAAGTCGCGGATGGCGAGCACCCGGCCGTCGCGGACGGGGCTGATGATCTTCGCGGAGACGACCTCCGGCTCCGCGATGGTGGCGCCCCAGTCGCTCAGCAGGTCGGTGACGGCGTGGTGGAACTCCTCGTCGCGGGTGCCGCGCGGCATCAGCAGGTAGGCGTCGTACTTGCCCTTGGCCATGCCCGCGCGCAGGGCGGGGGCGTCGGCCAGGAACCGGTCCCAGTGCGCGGCGATCATCCGGCGGGCGTTGGGGACGACGGCACGCCAGCGGTGGAAGCCCTCGAGCACGTGGCAGTCGGGCAGCACCGACTCGGCGACGAACATCGCGACCGTGCCGCCGCCCGCCACGATGTCGCGGGCGACCTCCTCGGCCTCCGCGCAGCTGCGGGCGCAGCGCACGTCGTACTCCCGCTCGTAGCGTCCGAAGGCGTCCTGGAGGTCGTCGACGTGGTGCTCGGAGACCAGGACGATCGCGGGGGCTGCGCTCACGGGGACAGCGTACGGAAGGATGAGGGGGTGCGGATCCGGATCGACCTCGCCTACGACGGCGGCGGCTTCCACGGCTGGGCGGCCCAGCCCGGCCTGCGGACCGTGCAGGGGGAGCTCTCGGCGGCCGCGGCGACCGCGCTGCGGGTGCCCTCCGTGCACCTGGTGTGCGCTGGCCGCACCGACACCGGCGTCCACGCCCGCGGGCAGGTGGTCCACCTCGACGTCGAGCCCGAGGCACTGGCCCACTCGGCCGGCCGCTCCCCGGACCCGCCGCTCGAGGCGCTCGTGCGGCGGCTCAACGGCATCCTCCCCGCCGACGTGCGGGTACGCCGCGCGGTAGAGGCGGCACCGGGCTTCGACGCCCGCTTCTCCGCGCTGTGGCGGCGCTACGCCTACCGGGTCGCCGACAGCCCGGCGGCCGTCGACCCGCTGGTGCGCGGCCACGTGCTCGCGTGGCCGCGCCCGCTCGACGTCGACCTCCTCAACGAGGCCGCCGTCCTGCTCGTCGGCCAGCACGACTTCGCGTCGTTCTGCAAGCAGCGCGAGGGCGCGACGACGATCCGCGTGCTGCAGGAGCTGTCCTGGCGGCGGCTGCCGTCGGGCGTGCTGGAGGCGACCGTGCGCGCCGACGCGTTCTGCCACAGCATGGTGCGCTCGCTGGTGGGTTGCCTGATCGCCGTCGGCGAGGGCCGCCGGCCGGTGGCCTGGGCGGGCGACGTCCTGGCCGCCGAGCGCCGCGACGCCTCCGTGGCCGTCGTGCACGCGCACGGACTGACGTTGGAGGAGGTGGCCTACCCGCCCGACGCCGAGCTCGGGGCGCGGGTCGAGCTCACCCGCGCGAGGAGGACCGCACCGTGACCGATGCCCACCCCGATGCCCACCCCGAGGACCAGCCCGAGGACCTGCCCGGGCAGGACGAGCACTACTTCTCCGCCGACCCGACCGTGCCGTTCAAGCGGGCGGCGGTGACCGCGGAGGTCTGGGGGCGGAGCCTGTCCCTGGTGAGCGGTTCCGGCGTCTTCGCGCGCGGTCGCGTCGACATCGGGACCGCGGTGCTCTTCCGCGAGACCGAGCCGCCCGCCGGCGGGCGGGTCCTCGACCTGGGCTGCGGCTACGGCGTCATCGGGCTCGCGGTCGCGGTCTGCGCGCCGGGGTCGACGGTCACCGCCGTCGACGTCAACGAGCGGGCGGTGCTGCTCGCCAACGACAACGCCGCGGCGCTCGGCGTCGCCGACCGCTACCGCGCCGCGGTGCCGGACGCCGTCGACCCGCACGCGACGTACGACGAGATCTGGTCGAACCCGCCGATCCGCATCGGCAAGCAGGCGCTGCACGAGCTGCTGCTCACCTGGCTGCCGCGGCTGGCGCCGCACGGGCGGGCGGTCATGGTCGTCGGGAAGAACCTGGGCGCGGACTCGCTGCAGCGGTGGCTGGGCGACCAGGGCTTCCCGACGACCAGGCTCGCGTCGGCCAAGGGCTTCCGTGTGCTGGAGTCGCGCCGGGGCTGAGGCCGCCCCGGCCGCCGTCAGGCGTCAGGGGGCGAGCCGGCCGAGGAACCCCGTCTTCTGCTCGGTCGCGCGCTGCTGCTCGCCGGCGAAGGAGCTCACGACGACCAGCGCGCCGGTCAGCGCGGGCACCACCCACTGGAGCGCGGCCAGCTGCTTCTGGGCCTTCGCGACCTCCGGCGGGGTCCCCGCCTCGGGCTCGGTGCCCGAGGCTGCGGGCATCTGGGTCTCCTGGGAGACCTTCTTGCCCAGCGCGCGGGAGTACGCCGTCGCCCCGAGCGCGGCCGCGGTGAGGGCGGTCTTCGCGACCACCATCGAGCCGACGCCCTCCTGGCCGGCGACGCGGGTCTTGTTGCCGCCGAGCTGGCCGATGCTGCCGACGAGGTGGGCGCCGATCGCCGCGGCGTTCACGGGGGTCCAGCGGTCCCAGCCGGTGTTGGCCACGGCGCCGACGTCGGTGGAGGAGGTGGCCTGCGCGGCGGCGGGGTTGAGGGCGACGGCGTTGGCGAGCGTGCCGCCGAACCAGGCCGCGAGGCCGACGTCGTGCAGGGAGCGGGAGAGCGTGTTTCGAGCCATGGTCGGGTGACCTCCGGGGTCGATGGGGGAGCCCTCGCGGTACCCGTGGGGTGCCCGCGGATACGGCCGACGGCGCCTTGTCGGTGTGGCGTCAGATGCGCTCAATGCTGAACGCCACGATGAACCCGACCGTGGCGAGCAGCCCGGCGTAGAGATGGGTGTCCTCGAACGCCTCCGGGATCATCGTGTCGGCGATCATCGCGAGGATCGCCCCGGCCGCGACTGCGGTGATGACGGCGATGGTGGTCGGCGAGGCGCCGTCGAGCAGGAGCGCGCCGAGCAGGCCGGCGAGGCCGCTGGCCACCGCGATGCCGCCCCAGACGCCGAAGACGTAGCGGGCGCCGCGGCCGCTGCGCTTCATGCCGGCCGCGGAGGAGAGGCCCTCGGGCAGGTTGGAGATGAAGATCGCGGCGAGCACGGGCACCCCCACGCCGCCCCCGCCGAGCAACGAGATGCCCAGGACGACCGACTCCGGGATCCCGTCGAGCAGCGCGCCGACCGCGATGGCGGCGCCGCTGCCCTGCTGCTCCTCCTCCGAGGCCTGCTGGTCCTGCGAGCGCTTGCGGTGCCGGGCGCCGCGGCGGGCCAGGGCGATGTTGGCGGCGACGTACACCACCGCGCCGCCGAGGAAGCCGGTGGCGGTCGCCGCGAGGCCGCCGGTCCGCTCGGCCTCGTCGACGAGGTCGAAGGCGAGGGCGGACACCAGCACGCCGGAGCCGAACGCCATGACGCCGGCGACCACCCGCTGCGGGACGGCCACGAACCACGCGACGAGCGCGCCGACCACGAGCGCGCCACCGGCCAGGAGCCCCCAGCCGCCGGCCTGCAGCCACACGGGTACGTCGGTCACGGAGCCACGGTGTCCCACGGGGCGCCGGCCAATCAGTCGTGCCCCCTCCCGGCCTGTGTCGGTCGAGCGGCGAGCCCCGGCGAGCGTCGTCGAGACCCGCGCTGCTGGTCGAGCAGCGAACCCTGGCGAGCGTCGTCGAGACCGACCACTGCTGGTCGAGCAGCGAGCCCCGGCGAGCGTCGTCGAGACCCCCCGCTGCTGGTCGAGCAGCGAGCCCCGGCGAGCGTCGTCGAGACCCCGCACCGCTGGTCGAGCAGCGAGCCCCGGCGAGCGTCGTCGAGACCCCGCACCGCTGGTCGAGCAGCGAGCCCCCGGCGAGCGCCGTCGAGACCCCGCACCGCTGGTCGAGCAGCGAGCCCCGGCGAGCGTCGTCGAGACCCTGCACCGCTGGTCGAGCAGCGAGCGTCGTCGAGCGTCGTCGAGACATCCGTCGCCGCTCCACAACCGTGCGCTCGAACCTTCCATTCGAACACACGTGCGAGTAGAATGAGGCCATGGCCCTCACCGCGACGCTCGAGCACCCGCTGGACACCCCAGCCGACGTGCTCGCCGCTGCCCGTGCGAGCCAACGCGCGGCGAACGCCGCCGAAGCCGAACTCCTCCAAGCCGCAGTGCAGTGGTGCGTGATGCACCCCGCCGAATCGATCACCGGGTCGATCAGCACCTCTTCTGCGTGGTCGACGCTGAAGGGGTTCGGCGACAAAGCGATCGGCCTCGCCGGGGAGGGTGCACCGTTGGTGAGCGAGTTCGCCGTCATCGAGTTCGCCGCCGGGATCGGGAAGTCCGAGGACGCCGGCCGGACCTACCTCGCCGAGGCCCTCGAGCTGCGCTACCGCCTCCCCCGGACCTGGACGAAGGTCACCAACCTCGCCCTCCCCGCGTGGAAAGCCCGGTCCATCGCCCGGCGCACCCTGCACCTGGTCAAAGCCGGTGCAGGGTTCGTGGACACCCACGTCGCCCCCGTCGCCGCCACCATCGGCCCCGCCGCGCTCGACCGGCTCCTCGACGAAGCACTCGTCCGGTTCGACCCCGCCGAAGCCGAACGGGTCCGGTACGAACGCACCGAAGCCCGCCACTTCACCATCCAGACCCGACAGGTCTCCTACGACGGCCACGTCGACATCTGGGGCACCCTCGACCTCGCCGACGCCCTCGACCTCGAGGACGCGATCACCAAGGGCGCCGCCCGCCTCGCCCAGCTCGGGTCAACAGAGGCCGAAGGCGCACGGCGGGCGATGGCCGCCGGCGACATGGCCCGCCGCCAGCTCCAGCTGCAGTTCGACACCGACCCCACACCCCTCGTCGTCCACGTCCACCAGAAGGCGGGTGGTGAACTCGACGGCATCACCCGGGTCGAAGCCACGAGGGGGTTCGTGCTCACCACCCAGCTCGCCGAGTGGTGCACCCGCGCCGCCCGCGACGGCGCACACATCACCATCAAGCCCGTCATCGACCTGAACGAACGCATCCACGTCGAGGCCTACGAGGTCCCCGACCGCCTCTCCGTCCAGACCCGGCTGCGAGACCACCACTGCGTCTTCCCCTGGTGCACCCGCCCCGCCCACACCACCAGCAGAGTCGACGACGACCACGTCGTCCCGCACAGCAGGGGCGGGCCCACCGCCACCGAGAACATCGCCCCACTGTGCCGACGCCACCACCGCGTCAAGACCCACACCGGCTGGCACCAACACACACCCCGACCAGGGACCTACCTGTGGCGCAGCCCCACCGGGCAGACGTACCGGGTCGACCACCACGGCACCCACGACACCACCGAGACCTAGCCACCCCGCCGGAGCAACCAACCGGCGGGGCACAGGCACGCCCGCCGCGACCTCGACCGTGGTGTGCTGGTGCCATGAGGGCGACGCGTGCAGGAGGGGCCGTGCTGCTCGTGGTCGTCCTGGGCGCATGCTCCCCGGGAAGCGGCGGTGAGGACACTCCCGGGTCGGGCCCGGGTCCGGTCGACGAGGTGGCGGCGGTCGACGGGCCGCCGTGCCCGGCGCGGCTGCCTCAGGCGGAGGACGGGACCAGCGGGTTCGGGACGACCGAGCCGGCCGCTTCGACGCCCGACCTGGCTGGCGCCGATCGGGCGTGGACGTGCAGCTACCGGGCGGTCGAGGGCCACCGGTCGGCGGTCGGCGCGGTGTACCGCTGGGAGCGCCAGGGTGCGCCGACGACGGTGCCGGAGGCTCGTCTCGGCCGCGTGGACCGAGCACTCGCCGCCCTGCGCCCGGTCAAGGCGACGCGGGCCTGCCCGGCCGACCTCGGTCCGCGACACCTCCTGGTGCTGGTGCACGAGGGCGACCTGACCGCCGTTGCCGTCGACGACTTCGGTTGCGACGACGTGCGACTGAGCGACGACCCGTCGGCGACGGCACCCGGCGAAGGACGAGGCGAGGGTGAGGGCCAGCACGGCCGGGCGGTCCCCGGCGTGCTCGCCGGCGGCCGGGAGTTGCTCGACGCCCTCGGCCTCGGCTGACCGCGACCCGGGGTGTGCCCGGGGTGTGCCCGGCGGGTCAGCCGTGCAGCACCGCGCGGAACAGCGCGCAGGTCTCCTCGACGGCCGCCTGGGCGGCGGCCGAGTGCCGACCCATGTCGACGAAGCCGTGGATGAGGCCGGGGAAGGTCCGGTTCTCGACCGGGACCCCCGCATCGGCGAGCGCCCGGGCGTAGGCGTTGCCGTCGTCGCGCAGCGGGTCGAACTCCGCGGTCACCACGACGGCGGGGGCGAGGCCGTCGAGGCGGCCGTTGAGCGGCGAGAGACGCGGGTCGGACAGGTCGCCGGCGGTGCCGACGTACTGCGCCCCGAACCACTCCATCGTGCGCTGGTCGAGGAAGTAGCCCTCGGCGTTGTCGGTGTGCGAGGGGTAGGACCCGCCCATGTCGGTGACGGGGTAGACCAGCAGCTGGCCGGCGAGCGGACGGTCCTCGTCGCGGAAGGCCTGGGCGACCACGGCGGACAGGTTTCCGCCGGCCGAGTCGCCGGCCACGGCCATCCGGTCGTCCCCGCCGAGGTCGGCGAGGGAGTCGGAGACCCAGCGGGCGGCGGCGAGGGCGTCGTCGACGCCGGCGGGGAACGGGTGCTCCGGCGCGAGCCGGTAGTCGACCGAGACGACGACGGCGTCGCACAGCGTGGCGATGGTGCGGCAGGTCAGGTCGTGGGTGTCGAGGTCGCCGATGACGAAGCCGCCGCCGTGGAAGAACGCGACGGTCGGGAGGGTGTCCGCACCCGCGCGGGGGCGGTAGACCCGGGCCGGGCGCTCGCCGTCGCCACCGGGCACGGTGATCTCCTCGACCGCGTCGACGGCGGGGACGGACGCGGGGTCGCGCAGGTCGACGGTGAGCACCCGGAAGCCCTGGCGCGCCTGCTCGGGCGACTGCTGCCACATCGGCGGGTGGCCGGCGCCGGCCATCAGGCCGAGCAGGCCGGCGAGCTGGGGGTCGAGGTCCGGGTGCAGCGTCACGAGCGTCCTCCTGGGAGCCGGGTGCGGGTGGGGTGGAACGGGGTCAGACGAAGGCGTTGATGCCGGTCTCGGCACGCCCGATGAGCAGCTTCTGCACCTGGCTGGTGCCCTCGTAGAGCGTCATCACGCGAGCATCGCGGAGGTACTTCTCGACCGGGTGGTCGTCGACGTACCCCGCGCCGCCGTGGACCTGGATCGCGTTGTTCGCGGCGCGGACGGCGGCCTCGGAGGCGAAGAGCTTCGCCTTGGAGGCGGCGACCCCGAACGGCTCGCCGCGGTCGATGAGGTCCGCGCACCGCCACACCAGCAGTCGCGCGGCGTCCGCGTCGAGGGAGATGTCGGCGATCATGTCCTGGACGAGCTGGAAGCCGGCGATCGGGCGGCCGAACTGGGTGCGGCTCGTGGCGTACGAGACCGCCGCCTCCAGGCAGCCCTGGACGATGCCGACGCAGCCGGCGGCGACCGAGACCCGGCCCTTGTCCAGGGTGGTCATCGCGATCTTGAAGCCCTGGCCCTCCTCGCCCAGCCGGGCGGAGGCGGGGACGCGCACGTCGTCGAGGTAGAGCTCGGCGGTGGCCTGCCCCCGGAGCCCGAGCTTGCCCTTCACCTCGCGTGCCTCGAAGCCCGGCGCGTCGGTGGGGACGAGGAAGGCGCTGACCCCGCGGGCGCCGGGTCCGCCGGTGCGGGCGAAGACCAGGGCCACCTGCGCCCAGGTGCCGTTGGTGATGAAGAGCTTGCGGCCGGTGATGACGTAGTCGTCGCCGTCGCGCACCGCCCGCGAGGTGAGGTTGCCGGCGTCGGAGCCGGTGTCGGGCTCGGTCAGCCCGAAGCAGCCGAGGACCTCGCCCGACGCGATCCGGGGCAGCCACTCCTGCTTCTGCTCCTCGGTCCCGGCCGCCAGGATCGACTTGCCGACCAGGCCGTTGGAGACCGACACGATCCCGCGCAGCGCGGAGTCGGCCCGGCCCAGCTCCTCCATGGCCAGGACGTACGTCAGGTAGTCGCCGCCGAGCCCGCCGTACTCCTCGGGGATGGTCAGCCCGAAGAAGCCGATCTGCGCCATCGCGGGGATGATCGCGGTGTCGACGGCCTCGCGACGGTCCCACTCGGTGCGGTGCGGCACGGCTTCGCGCTCCAGGAACTCCCGCGCCAGCGCCCGGAAGCCCTCCTGCTCGTCGGTGAGGCTGAGGTCCATGCGGTCATCCTGCCCGGGCGGGCCGAACCGCGGGGCAGGACCCGGGGGTCAGTGGTGGGCGGGCGCCCGGTCCTGCCGACGCTCCCACCAGCCGCAGCCCGCGAGGACCAGCCCGGCGAGCGCGCCGCCGGCCACCACGTCGACGACGTAGTGCTCGGCGAAGTAGACCAGCGCCAGCGACATCGCGAGCGGGTACGCCGCGAGCAGCCACCGCCAGCGGGTGCGCAGCCGCAGGATCCCGTAGCCGGCGACGAGGAACGCGATGCCGGCGTGCAGCGACGGCATGGCGGCCACGGGGTTGCCGACGCCCTGCAGGACCAGGTCGAAGCGACCCAGGCCGAGGTCGGCCCAGCCCCGGCTGGTGATCCGGGTGACCTCGCCCATGTAGCCGTCCCGCGAGGCCATCCACGGCGGCGCCATCGGGTAGAGGATGTAGACGACCAGGGCGCCGAAGTTGATCGCCAGGTAGCGCCGCATCCAGCGCACCCACTCCGGGCGGCTGCGCAGCCACAGCACCGCCGCGAGGGTCAGGCCGGTGACGAAGTGCGAGGCGTAGACGGTCGTCAGCGCGACGTCGTACCAGCGAGGCGCGGAGTCACGCACGCACGGGTCGCCGCACCACGCCGCCTGCAGGTGCTCGCTGGGGGTGGTGCCGCCGCCGAGCCACTCGTCGACGCGGATGGGCATCGTGACGTGCACCGGCAGGCCGAGCTCGTCGGTCAGCCCGCGGCTGTAGAAGTAGATGACCAGGCCGACCACAGGCGGCCACCAGTCCCGGAGGAACTGCAGGTGGTACCGCGGCCGCTCGCCGACGTTCCAGGCGATCGTGCCGAGCCAGAGCCACACGAACACCTGCACGGTGTCGTTGGGGATGCCGAGCACCTCGGACCAGGCGATCAGCGCGACGACGTAGACGGCCATCGCGACGACCCGTGCGGGGCGGCGGGTACGCCGCGCCGGGGCCGGGCCGGGCTCGGCCGAGGGGTGCTCGGGCACCTCCTCGACCTGTGTCACGCACCTCATCCTAAAGAGGGGTCTGGGTCGTCCGCGAGCGCACCGCGGAGACCTGCGCGACACCTCGGGTGCAACCCGAGCGGGCGGGACGGCGGGCGGGACGGTTAACGAGGTGCGCGGCCGGGCGGCCTCGCGCACAATCAACGCTCGTGGGCCATGTGGACGTCGCCGGGGTGCGCTACGAGCTGCCGGACGGGCGGGTGCTGCTCGACGAGGTGTCCTTCCGGGTGGGGGAGGGCCAGAAGGTCGCGCTGGTCGGCGCGAACGGCGCCGGCAAGACCACGCTGCTGCGGATCATCACCGGCGAGCTCCAGCCGCACGCCGGCGTGGTGACCCGCAGCGGTGGGCTGGGCGTGATGCGTCAGCAGGTCGCGCACGGGTCGACGACGGTGGCCGACCTCCTGCTCAGCGTCGCCCCGCCCCGGGTCCGCGCGGCGGCTGCCGAGGTGGACCGCCTCGAGCTGGCGCTCATGGACACCGACGACGAGCGCACCCAGCTGGCCTACGCCACGGCCCTGGCGGAGTACGCCGACGCCGGTGGCTACGACGTCGAGGTCACCTGGGACGTCTGCACCACGGCCGCGCTCGGCGTGTCGTACGACCGGGCGAAGTACCGCGAGCTGACCACGCTCAGCGGCGGCGAGCAGAAGCGCCTCGTGCTGGAGGTGCTGCTGCGCGGGCCGGACCAGGTCCTCCTGCTCGACGAGCCGGACAACTACCTCGACGTGCCCGGCAAGATCTGGCTCGAGGGCCGGATCCGGGAATCGGACAAGACCGTGCTGATGATCAGCCACGACCGCGAGCTGCTGGACAACACCGCCACGCGCGTCGTCACCGTCGAGCTCGGCAGCGGCGGGCACGCCGCCGGCAACACCGTGTGGACGCACCCGGGCGGCTTCACCTCCTACCACCAGGCGCGCGCCGACCGGTTCGCCCGGTTCGCCGAGCAGCGCAAGCGGTGGGAGGAGGAGCACGCCAAGCTCAAGCAGCTGGTGCTCCACTACAAGATCAAGTCCGAGTACAACGACGGCATGGCCTCGCAGTACCGCGCAGCCCAGACCCGGCTGCGCAAGTTCGAGGAGGCCGGCCCGCCCACCGAGCAGCCCCGCGAGCAGCAGGTCACCATGCGGCTGCGCGGCGGGCGCACCGGCAAGCGGGCGGTGGTGTGCGAGCAGCTGGAGCTCACCGGGCTGATGCGTCCCTTCGACCTCGAGGTCTGGTACGGCGAGCGGGTGGCCGTGCTCGGCTCGAACGGGTCGGGCAAGTCGCACTTCCTCCGCCTGCTGGCGGCCGGCGGCAGCGACCCCGACGTCGAGCACCGGCCGGTCGGGGAGGTCGCGGTCGCGCCGGTCGCGCACACCGGCCGGGCCAAGCTGGGGGCCCGGGTGCGCCCGGGGTGGTTCGTGCAGACCCACGAGCACCCCGAGCTGGTGGGCCGCACCCTGCTGGAGGTGCTGCACCGCGGCGACGGGCACCCCGGCGGGCGCCAGGGCCTGGGGCGGGAGCAGGCCGCACGCGTGCTGGACCGCTACGAGCTGGCGCACGCGGGCGAGCAGACCTTCGAGTCGCTCTCCGGCGGCCAGCAGGCGCGGTTCCAGATCCTGCTGCTCGAGCTGTCGGGCGCCACGCTGCTGCTGCTCGACGAGCCCACCGACAACCTCGACGTCCAGAGCGCGGAGGCGCTCGAGGAGGGGTTGGCGGCGTTCGACGGTACGGTGCTGGCCGTCACGCACGACCGCTGGTTCGCCCGGGGCTTCGACCGCTTCCTGGTGTACGGCGCCGACGGGGCGGTCTACGAGTCCGACGGCCCGGTGTGGGACGAGGGCCGGGTGGCCCGGGCGCGGTGATCCGCCCCGGGGCCGCCCGGCCCCTGCCGGCAGGGTTCAGTCCTGCGTGGCGTCCGAGTCGAGTTCGAGGGTGACCGTCTGCTCCTCGTCACCGCGGAGGAAGGTCACCTCGACCTCGTCGCCGGGGCGGTAGGAGCGGATGGTGGCCACCAGCGAGTCGGCGCTGGAGATCATGGTGTCGTCGACCTTGGTGATGACGTCGTCGGACTCGATGCCCGCCTCGTCGGCGGTCGAGCCCTGGGTGACCTCGCCGACCCGGGCGCCGACCACGTCGCTGTCCTGCTCGGGCTGCTGCGGCTGCTGCTGCGGGCCGAGCTGGCCCTCGAGACCCTCGGGGAGCTGCACGGTCGCGGCGTCGCCGACGGTGATCCCGAGCCGGGCGTGGGTCGGCGTCTCGCCGTCGGTCATCTGCTCGACGATCGGCATGACGGGCTCCATCGGGATCGCGAAGCCCAGGCCGATCGAGCCGGACTCCGAGCCGGCGCTGTCCGAGGCGGTGCGGATGGAGGAGTTGATGCCGATCACCTGGCCGGCCATGTTGACCAGCGGGCCGCCGGAGTTGCCGGGGTTGATCGCGGCGTCGGTCTGGATCGCGGGGTAGGTGGTGGCGTTCTGCTGGTCGTCGGTGCCGACGTTCACGGGGCGGTCCAGCGCGCTGACGATGCCGCTGGTGACCGTGGACTCCAGGCCGAACGGCGACCCGATGGCCACGACCTGCTCGCCGACGTCCAGCGCCTCGGAGTCGCCGATCGTCGCCGGCGTGAGGTCCTCGACGTCCTGGGCCCTGATCACCGCGGTGTCGGTGAGCGGGTCGGTGCCGAGCACCTCGGCGTCGGCGCGGGTGCCGTCGTTGAACGCCACCGTGATCTCGCCGCCGTCGGCGGCCAGGTCGACCACGTGGTTGTTGGTCAGGATGACCCCGTCGGAGCTGAGGACGATCCCGGAGCCGGAACCGGCACCCTGGCTCCCGGCCACCTCGATCTGGACGACCGACGGCAGCACCGTGGCGGCCACCTGCTGGACCGACCCCTCCGGGGCCGGCTCGTCGGAGGTGCTCACGACCTGCGAGGTCGTCCGGTCGCTGCCGCCGGCCGAGGACGAGCCGTCGTCGTCGTACGCCGACCATAGTGCCGCGCCGCCGATGCCGGCGCCGCCGCCGACCACGAGGGCACCGGCGAGCACGGCCGCGGCGAAGCCGGACCGGCCGCGGCGCGGGGGAGCGCCGGCGGGTGCCGCGGGCGCGGCGCCGGCGGGCGGGCCGGTCGGCGCCGGCCCGGCGGGGTACGCCGGGTGCGCGGTGGTCGGCTGGTCGTCCCCAGCGGGGCGGCCCCCGGTGGGGGCGCCCCCGGTCGGACGCAGCGGGGCGGTGTCGTCGTGGGGGAATCGGTCGCGCTCGGTCATGTCTCCACGGTGCCCAGCGGGTCTGTGACGATCCTGAGACTGCGCTGGAGGTCTGTGCAGAACCCTCGACGGCACTTGTGATCTGAGCCACAATCACGCCCATGACGGCTACTGCACCGAACCCGGACCTCGACGCCCCCGCCCCCGCCCCGGTCTTCGTTGACGACCGCCTGGCGCACTGGGCGCGCACGACCCCCGACGCGGAGGCGATGACCTACCTCGGGCGCACCTGGACCTGGGCGCAGTGGGACGAGCGGGTACGCCGCGCGGCCGGCGCCCTGCAGGACCTCGGGGTCGGGCGGGGGGACGTCGTGGCGTTCCTCGACAAGAACCACCCGGCGTGCGTGGAGCTGTCGATGGCGGCCGGGTCCCTGGGGGCCGCGAACGCGATCGTCAACTGGCGCCTGGCCGGCGACGAGGTCGACTACGCGGTCAACGACTCCGGCGCGAGGGTGCTGGTCGTCGGCCGCGAGCTGATGCCCACCATCGAGGCGATCCGCGACCGGCTGCCCCGCGTCGAGCACGTCGTGGAGGTGACGCCGGAGGGGGAGCAGGGCGACGGGTGGGAGCGGTTGCTCGCCGCCGCCACGCCGGTCGGCCGGCAGCCCGACGTCGAGCCGGGCGACGTGTGCCTGGTGATGTACTCCTCCGGCACGACCGGTCGACCCAAGGGCGTCATGCTCACCCACGCCAACATGGTCAGCCACACGGTCAACGCCCACGACGGGTGGGGCTTCGAGCCGGGTGACAAGTCGATGGTCGCGATGCCGCTCTTCCACGTGGGCGGCTCGTCGTACGTCCTGTTCGGCATCCACGACGGCATCCCCAGCGTGATGACCCGCGACCCCGACGGCATGTCGCTGGCCGGCGCGATCCTCGCCGGGGCGAACCGCACCTTCCTGGTCCCGGCGGTGCTCGCCCAGGTGCTGCAGTCCGGCGAGGACGCGGTCAAGCTGTTCGGGGCGCTCAAGACCTACACCTACGGCGCGGCGCCGATGCCGCCGCCGCTGCTGCGGGCGGCGATGCAGGCCTGGCCCGACACCGACTTCATGCAGGTCTACGGGCTGACCGAGGTCGCCGGCGTCGCCACGCACCTGATGCCCGAGGACCACCGCACCGCCGAGGCGTCGGGCCACCCCGAGCGGCTGGTCTCGGCGGGCAAGGCGGTGCCCGGGGTCGAGATCCGGATCGTCGACCCGGCCACGCTCGAGGACCTCCCGGTGGGCACCCACGGCGAGATCTGGCTGCGGACGCCACAGCTGATGAAGGGCTTCCTGAACAAGCCCGAGGCGACCGCCGAGGTGGTCGTCGAGGACGGCTGGTTCCGCAGCGGCGACATGGGCCGGCTCGACGAGGACGGCTACCTCTTCGTCGAGGACCGGCTCAAGGACATGATCATCAGCGGCGGCGAGAACATCTACAGCCCCGAGGTCGAGCGGGTCCTCGCCGAGCACCCGGCGGTCATGGAGGTCGCCATCATCGGCGTCCCCGACGACACGTGGGGGGAGTCGGTCAAGGCGGTCGTCGCGCTGCACCCGGGCGCCTCGGCGACCGAGGAGGAGATCGTCGCCTACTGCCGCGAGCACCTCGCCCACTACAAGTGCCCGCGCAGCGTCGACGTGCTCGAGGCGCTGCCGCGCAACCCGACGGGCAAGATCCTCAAGCGCGAGCTGCGCGCGCCGTACTGGGAGGGGCGCAGCCGCGGCGTGAACTGAGGCAGGGGGAACGGGCCGGGACCGCGCCGGCCACGCCGGGGTAACAGTCCGCCCACAACCCCACGGCACCGCTCCACCCCTGCGAGTGTCCCCGCGGGATCCGCAACGGGGGGAGTGGTGTCGCCATGCGTGCACGCGTGCGTGGAGGTCGGGGTCGAGCCCGAATCGGTGTCGGCGGTGTCGTGGGGGCCGTCGGAGCCGTCGGGGCCGTGCTGGCCGGACTCGTCCTCCCGCCGGGCGCCGCGGTGGGCGCCGCCTCGGCACCCGCGGCCACGGCCTGCGTGGAGGTGACCAACGCCTTCGGGGAGGCGACCGGCTGGACGGAGTTCGTCGCCGGCGACGGCCGGCGGACCTCGGAGTCGGAGGGGACCGTGGCGTACGGCGGCGACCTGGTCGAGAGCTGGATGACCGTCGGTGGCCACCTGCAGGGCAGGTGGCCGGCGGGCGACCCCGCGCTCGTCGTCGCCGGCCGGGCGGGCACCTTCAACCTCAACGCCGGGAGCGCCTGGTTCGGGCCCGGGCAGGGCGCCGGGCACCAGGTCAACTACAACGGCGGGGGCCGCCTGCTGGCGAGCAACCCCGTCGACTTCGCTGCCGGCTTCGCGCACCTCGAGGCGCTCTCGGCCACGCTGGGCGCAGCCGCCGACACCGGTGCCGTCGTCGAGCAGGGCGACGTGCAGAACCGGGTGCTGGTCCTGCGGGGCACCGACCCCCGGCTCAACCTGGTGACGCTGACCCCGGCGCAGCTCGCCACCGCCCGGACCATCGCGTACGACGTGCCGTCCGGCTCGGCGCTCGTCGTCAACGTGCCCGGCGCCTCGGTGGCCTTCCCCGACCAGGTGAAGAACACGCTGACCCCCGGCGGCGCGCAGCCGACCACCGCGGGCGTCCAGGCGCGGGGGCCGGTCATCTGGAACTTCCCCGGCGCCACCGACGTGGCGCTGCGCCTCGGCTCGGACCTCGGCGGCCACGTGCTCGCGCCCCGCGCAGCGGTGAGCGCCCGCAACGTGGTCGTCGGCCAGGTCATCGCCGCGTCCTTCGACTCCACCAACGAGACCCACGTGGCCTTCCTGCCCACCACGGTCTGCCTGCCGGGCACGCCCGCCACCCCGCCCGCGCGGCCGGACGTCGCCGTCACCAAGACCGCCTCGACGCCCACCCCCGCCGGGGGCTCGACGCTGACCTGGACGCTCACCGCGCGCAACGTCGGCACGGTCCCGGCGCCGGAGACCGTGGTCACCGACGTCCTGCCCGCGGGCGTCACCCCCGGGCCGCTGCCGACCGGGTGCACGCTCGCCGCCCGGACCGTGACCTGCGCTGCCGGGACGCTCGCGCCCGGGGCGAGCGCCTCCTTCCCGGTCGTCGTCGTGGTCGACCCGGTCGCGGGCGCCGGGGCGCCGGCCGACCGGTGGCTGCTGCACGAGCTCACCCCCACCAAGCAGGAGCAGCACGTCGACCTCGAGCCCGGCGAGACCCGTTCGGTCACCGCGACGTGCGCCGCGCCCGACGCGCTGGTCAGCGACGGGCAGGCCCGGGTCGACCACGTCGACCAGGGCGCCGGCTCCCTCACCGATGTGCGCGTGCTGCGCTCCGAGGCCACCGGACCCCGGTCGTGGAAGGTCGTGCTGCGCAACGACGCCACCGGCCGCGCCCAGGCGAAGCTGTTCCTCGTGTGCCTGCCGGCCAGCACCGAGGTCACCGAGGGCCACCGGCACCCGCTCGCCCTCGACCCGGTATCCGTCGCCGCGACGCCGACGTGGGGCACCGGCCGGCAGACCGCGACGCTGGCGTGCCCCGCCGGCACCGCGCCGGTCGCGCCCGGCTTCGCGCTGGCCGGCGGCGCCGCCCGCTGGTCGGGGTCCGAGCCGGTCACGGGCGGCTGGCGCTTCACCTTCGACGTCACCGACCCCGCCACGGTCGCCCTGTCGCTGCGCTGCCTGCGCCGGGAGGTCGCCGCCGTCGACGGGCACACCCACGACCTGCGGCTCGACCACGTCGTCCGGACCGTCACGCTCCCGCCCGGCCGGGTCGTCGAGGAGCAGGTCGCCTGCGCCGACGACGCCAAGGGGGTCCTCGCGACCTGGTCGCTGCCGACCGGGGTGGTCCAGCTCGGCAACGACCCGCGGCTCAAGGCGCGCGCCTTCCGGCTGCTCAACACCACGAGCGTCCCGCAGCAGGCGGTGGTCGACCTCGAGTGCCTCGCCGACCGGCCGGGCCCGGAGGTCCGCGGGCACGACCTGCCCGTCGTCCTCGCCAACACCGCGACGGTCACCACGAGCGGCGACGACGCCAGCGCGTCAAACGACACCGCCACCTCGGTCGTCACCGTGACCCCGGGCCGGACCACCGCGGTGCCGGCGGCGGCGCGGGTCGCCGGGCGGACGGTCGTGCTGCCGGTGGTCTCCTCGATGCCCGGTGCGGCCACGATCACGGTGCGGGGGAGCGGCGCCCGGGCGCTCGGGCGCGCGACGGTCGTGCTCCGCCCCGGCGGCGTCGCCACCGCGCGCGTGCGGCTCACGGGGTCCGGCCGCGCGGCGGTGCTGCGCTCCGGCCGGGTCGCCGTCGAGGTCGACCCGGCCCGGGGGCCCACCACGCGGCGTACCGTCCGGGTGGGCTGAGCCGGCGGCCGGGCAGCCTCAGACGGGCAGGCCGGCGGAGCGGAGCCGGGCGCGGGTGTCCTCCGCGCCGGTGAACAGGACGCCGGTCATGCCGAGCGCCCGCGCCGCCTCGATGTTGCTCGCCCGGTCGTCCACGAACGCCAGGGCGGCCAGCGGCAGGCCCATCCGGTCGGCGACCAGCTCGTAGGCGCGGCGGTCGGGCTTGGCGACCCGCTCGGTGCCGGAGACGACCACGCCGTCGAGCAGCGCGATCACCTCGAAGCGCTCCGGCGCGTGCGGGTAGAGCTCGTCGGACCAGTTCGTCAGCCCCCACTGCGGCACCCCCGCCGCGTGCAGCTCGCGCACCAGGTCCGCGGTGCCGGGGACCTCACCGAGCAGGGAGGCGGCGAAGTTCGCCCGGTAGGCCAGCGCGTGCTCGACCCAGTGCGGGTGGGTACGGCGCACCTCGGCCTCGGCGTCGTCCCAGGTGCCGCCGGAGTCGGGGCCGTGGTTCCACGCCATGAAGTCGAAGTCGGTCGCGGCCAGGAAGCGCCGCGCCTCCCCCTCGCCCACGCCCGCCGCGATCGCGGCGACCGGGTCCCAGTCGATGAGGACGTTCCCGAAGTCCCACACCACCCCCTCGACGCGCACGACCCCGGACGGCTGGCCGTCCGGGGTCGTGGGGTGGTGCGGGTCGCCGGTCAGGCCCACCGCTCCGAGGCCGGGACGAAGTCCAGGCCGCGGTCGCCGGTGTAGATCTGCTTCGGGCGGGCGATCTTCTGCTCCTTGTCCTGGACCAGCTCGTGCCACTGGGCCAGCCAGCCCGGGGTGCGGCCGATCGCGAAGAGGACGGTGAACATCTCCGGCGGGAACTGGAAGGCCTCGTAGATCAGGCCGGAGTAGAAGTCCACGTTGGGGTAGAGCTTGCGCTTGACGAAGTACTCGTCCTCGAGCGCGATCTTCTCCAGCTCCAGGGCGATGTCGAGCAGCGGGTTGGTGCCGGTCACCTCGAAGACGTCCGTGGCGGCCTTCTTGATGATCCGGGCGCGCGGGTCGTAGTTCTTGTAGACCCGGTGGCCGAAGCCCATCAGGCGCTCGTTGCCGTCCTTCACGCCGGCGATGAAGGCCGGGATGTTCTCCTTCGAGCCGATCCGGCGCAGCATCCGCAGCACGGCCTCGTTGGCGCCGCCGTGCAGCGGGCCGTAGAGGGCGCCGACGCCCGCCGCGACCGCGGAGTACGGGTCGACCTGGGTCGAGCCGACCGAGCGCACGGCGTTGGTCGAGGCGTTCTGCTCGTGGTCGGCGTGCAGGATGAACAGCACGTCGAGCGCCTTGACCAGCCGCTCGTCGGCCTCGTACTTCGACTCGCTCATCTTGAACAGCATCGAGAGGAAGTTGGCGGTGTAGCCGAGGTCGTTGTCGGGGTAGACGTACGGCTTGCCCTGCGCGTGGCGGAACGACCAGGCGCCGAGGGTCGGCATCTTCGCGATCATGCGCACGATCTGCATGTGGCGGTTGTCGTCGTCGCTGATGTTGCGCGCGTCGGGGTAGAACGTCGACAGGGCCCCCACCGACGCCATCAGCATCCCCATCGGGTGCGCGTCGTACCGGAAGCCCTGCATGAAGCTCTTGACGTTCTCGTGCACGAACGTGTGGTAGGTGATCTCGTGCACCCAGGCGTCGTACTGCGCCTTGTCGGGCAGCGATCCGTGGATCAGCAGGTAGGCCACCTCGAGGAAGGTGGACTTCTCCGCCAGCTGCTCGATGGGGTACCCGCGGTACTCGAGGATCCCCTTGTCACCGTCGATGTAGGTGACCGCGCTGCGGCACGAGGCGGTGTTCACGAAACCGGGGTCGTAGACGGCCAGGCCCGGAGCGTCCTCTCCGGCCTTGATCTTCCCGAGGTCGGCGGCCTTGATGGTGCCGTCGAGGATCGGGACGTCGTACTCCTGTCCGGTGCGGTTGTCGCGGACGGTGAGAGAGTCAGTCACGCTGCCCAACCTAGACCGCGGTCGGCAACCGCGTTAACCCGGTGTCCCGCGAGGCGGTCATCGGGGCCCTCTCGTTTTGACCGGGCCCGCGCCCCAGCCGTAGTCTTGCCGGTCGCGACTCCTGCCGCGCTCGTCCCGTTCCGCGGGGTGGGTGCAGATCCGGACGCCGACGTACGTCGGGCGAGCCGGGCCGTGTTCGTCAGAAGCCGCAGCAGCACCACCCGGCCGGGCCCACTGGCCGGGAACCACGAACGAAGAGAGCAGAACAGACGTGCGTACGTACGCCCCGAAGCCCGCTGACATCCAGCGCGAGTGGCACGTGATCGACGCGACCGACATCGTCCTCGGTCGCCTCGCCGTGCAGAGCGCCAACCTCCTGCGTGGCAAGCACAAGCCGATCTTCGCGCCGAACGCCGACACCGGCGACTTCGTCATCGTGATCAACGCCGAGAAGGTCGCGCTGTCGAGCAACAAGAAGACCACCAAGATGGCCTACCGCCACTCCGGCTACCCGGGCGGCCTCTCGGCCACCCCGGTCGGCGAGCTCCTCGAGAAGGACGCCCGCAAGGTCATCGAGAAGGCGGTCTGGGGCATGCTCCCCAAGAACCGCCTCGGTCGGCAGATGCTGAAGAAGCTCAAGGTCTACAGCGGCCCGAACCACCCGCACCAGGCCCAGAAGGCCGTCCCGTTCGAGATCACCCAGATCTCCCAGTAATCGACTGCCCTACCGAAAGTCTGAGTGAGGATCACCGTGGCTGAGACCACCGACACCACCACCGAGGTCGAGGAGACCTACGAGGTCAACGAGCAGGGCGTCGCCTACAGCTCGGAGAGCGCGCCGTCCGCCGACGCGCCGGCCCGTCCCGCGACCATCGCCCCCGGCGCGGCCACCGGCCGCCGCAAGGAGGCCGTCGCCCGCGTCCGCATCGTGCCGGGCACCGGCGTCTGGACCGTCAACGGACGGACCCTGGACTCCTACTTCCCGAACAAGCTGCACCAGCAGGTCGTGAACGAGCCGTTCGCCGCCCTGCAGCTCGAGGGTCGCTTCGACGTCATCGCTCGCATCCACGGCGGCGGCATCACCGGCCAGGCCGGCGCCCTGCGCCTCGGCGTGGCCCGCTGCCTCAACGCGATCGACCTCGACGCGAACCGCCCGACCCTGAAGAAGGCCGGGCTGCTCACCCGCGACGCTCGCGTCATCGAGCGCAAGAAGGCCGGTCTGAAGAAGGCGCGCAAGGCGCCGCAGTTCAGCAAGCGCTGACGTCCCGCGTGGGTCGTCTTTTCGGCACGGACGGGGTCCGGGGCCAGGCGAACGGTGTGCTCACCGCTTCGCTGGCCCTGGACCTTTCCGTTTCCGCCGCCCGGGTCCTCGTCGACCGAGGTGAGTTCAGCGGGTCCCGCCCGCTGGCCGTCGTCGGTCGCGACACCCGCATCTCCGGTCAGTTCCTCGAGCACGCGGTCGTCGCGGGCCTCGCGTCCGCGGGCGTCGACGTGCTGCGCGTCCGCGTCGTGCCCACGCCCGGCGTGGCGTACCTGACCGACGCGCTCGGCGCCGACGTCGGCGTGGTCATCAGCGCCTCGCACAACCCGATGCCCGACAACGGCATCAAGTTCCTCGCCCGCGGCGGCGTCAAGCTCGACGACGCCCTCGAGCAGGCGATCGAGGGGCTCATGGGCCAGCCCTGGCAGGCCCCGGTCGGCGGCGACGTCGGCCGTGTCACGCCGTACGCCACGCCGATCGACGAGTACGTCGACCACCTGGTCGGCACGGTGCAGCCGCTCCGCGGGCTCCGCGTCGTGCTCGACTGCGCCCACGGCGCCGCGTCCGTCGCCGGACCGCGTGCCCTCGAGGCCGCCGGTGCGACCGTGATCGCGATCAACGCCTCGCCCGACGGCCTCAACATCAACGACGGCTGCGGCTCCACCCACCTCGGCCCGCTGCAGGCGGCCGTCCGCGAGCACGGCGCCGACGCGGGCTTCGCGCTCGACGGCGACGCCGACCGCTGCCTGGCGGTCGACGCCTCCGGCGAGGTCGTCGACGGTGACCAGATCCTCGCCATCCTCGCCCTCGGCCTGCGCGACGCCGGCCACCTCAAGGACGACTCGGTCGTCGCCACCGTGATGAGCAACCTCGGCTTCGTCCGCGCGATGCGCGAGGCCGGGATCGCGGTGCGCCAGACCGCGGTGGGGGACCGGTACGTCCTCGAGGAGATGAACGCCCACGGCTTCTCCCTCGGCGGCGAGCAGTCCGGCCACGTGATCATGCGCGAGCACGCCACCACCGGCGACGGCACCCTGACCGCCCTGCACGTGCTGGAGCAGATGGCGATCACCGGCCGCTCCCTGGCCGACCTCGCGTCGGTCATGACCCGCTTCCCCCAGGTCCTCGTCAACGTCCCCGGCGTCGACAAGACCCGCACCGACGACGAGGCCCTCTCCGCCGCGGTCGCCGCGGAGGAGGCCGCCCTCGGCGACACCGGCCGGGTGCTGCTGCGTCCCTCCGGCACCGAGCCGCTGGTGCGCGTGATGGTCGAGGCGCCGACCGAGGACGCCGCCCGCGGCGTCGCCGACCGGCTCGCCGGCGTCGTCCGCGACCGGCTGGCCCTGGCCTAGCCGGACCCGGCCCGGCCCGGCTTGGACTGGGTCGGGCCTGGCCGGGGTCCGGCTAGAGCTTGCGCAGCCGCACGTACCGCACCGAGTGGTCGCGGTCCTTGCGCATGACCAGGGTGGCGCGGGAGCGGGTGGGGAGGATGTTCTCCACCAGGTTGGGGCCGTTGATGGTGTCCCAGATCCGCTCGGCCTCGGCGACGGCCTCCTCGTGGGTCAGCGCGGCGTACTTGCTGAAGTAGCTGCCGGGGTCGCGGAACGCGGTCTCGCGCAGGCGCAGGAACCGGGAGACGTACCAGTCGCGGATCTTGTCGCGACCGGCGTCGACGTACACGCTGAAGTCGAAGAAGTCGCTGACTGCCAGGCTCGTGCGGCCGTCGTCGCGCACCCGGGCGGGCTGCAGGACGTTGAGGCCCTCGACGATGACGATGTCGGGCCGCTTCACGACGACCTTCTCGCCGCGGACGACGTCGTAGACCAGGTGTGAGTAGACCGGCGCCTCGACCTCGTCCTTGCCGGACTTGATGTCGACGACGAAGCGCAGCAGCGCGCGCCGGTCGTAGGACTCCGGGAAGCCCTTGCGGTGCAGGATGCCGCGCCGCTGCAGCTCGGAGTTGGGGTAGAGGAACCCGTCGGTGGTGACCAGCGCGACGTTCGGGTGCTCGGGCCAGTGGGCCAGCATCTGCTGGAGCACGCGGGCGGTGGTCGACTTCCCGACCGCGACCGAGCCGGCGACGCCGATGACGAACGGCGTGCGCGGCGGCGTGCGCCGGTGCAGGAAGTCCTCCTGCTTGCGGTGCAGCCGGCCCGCGGCCTCGACGTACAGGCTCAGCAGGCGGCTCAACGGCAGGTAGACGTCGCGGACCTCGTCGAGGTCCAGGTTGTCGCCGAGGCCGCGCAGGGTGCGGATCTCCTGCGCGCTCAGCGGGCTCTCCGCGCCGGTGCCGAGGGCGGCCCAGGCGCTGCGGTCGAGCTCGATGTAGGGCGACGGCTCCTTGTGGGACTCGTCGTGGTGCGCGGAGCCGGGTCCGACGACCGGACCCGCCGTGCCGGACGACCCATGCGACATGGCGGCGATTGTTGCAGCCGCGCGACGAAGCGGGGCGCGCGGTCCCACGTCGTTAGAGTGGGGCCCATGTGCGGGATCGTCGGGTACGTCGGGGACAAGCAGGCCCAGGACGTCGTCATCGAGGGGCTGCGCAGGCTGGAGTACCGCGGGTACGACTCTGCCGGGATCGCCCTCGTCGACGGCGGAACCATCGCCTCTGCGAAGAAGGCCGGGAAGCTGGCCAACCTGGAGAAGGTCATCGCCGACCAGCCGTTGCCGGCGTCGACGACCGGGATCGGGCACACCCGGTGGGCGACCCACGGTGCGCCCAACGACCCGAACGCCCACCCCCACCTCGGCTCGGCGGGCCGGGTGGCGCTGGTGCACAACGGCATCATCGAGAACTTCGACGACCTCCGCGCCCGGCTCGAGGCGGACGACCACGTCCTGCTCTCGGAGACCGACACCGAGGTCGCGGCGCACCTCCTGGAGCTCCAGGTGGAGTCCGGCGTCGACCTGACCACCGCCATGCAGCGGGTGTGCCAGCAGCTCGAGGGCGCGTTCACGCTGGTCGCGGTGGACGGCCAGGACCCCTCGCGGGTGGTGGCCGCCCGCCGGAACTCCCCGCTGGTCGTGGGCCTGGGCGAGGGCGAGAACTTCCTCGGCTCGGACGTGGCGGCGTTCATCGAGCACACCCGTGAGGCGCTGGAGCTGGGCCAGGACCAGGTCGTGACGATCACCCGCGAGGGTGTGGAGGTCACGACGTTCGACGGTGCGCCCGCCGAGGGCGTGCGCTACCACGTGGACTGGGACCTCTCGGCCGCCGAGAAGGACGGCCACGACTGGTTCATGCGCAAGGAGATCTTCGAGCAGCCCCGCGCGGTCGCGGACTCGCTGCTGGGGCGCCACACGCGGACCGGTCTGCTGCAGCTGGACGAGATGCGCCTCTCCGACCAGGAGCTGCGCGACATCGACAAGATCATCATCATCGCGTGCGGCACGTCGTTCTACGCGGGCCTGGTGGCGAAGTACGCGATCGAGCACTGGACGCGGGTGCCGGTCGAGGTCGAGCTGGCCAGCGAGTTCCGCTACCGCGACCCGATCCTGGACTACTCCACGCTGGTCGTGGCCATCTCGCAGTCGGGGGAGACCGCGGACACCCTGCAGGCGATCCGGCACGCGCGCACCCAGCGCTCGAAGGTGCTGGCGATCTGCAACACCAACGGGTCGACGATCCCGCGGGAGTCCGATGCGGTGATCTACACCCACGCGGGCCCGGAGATCGGGGTGGCCTCGACCAAGGGGTTCCTGACCCAGCTGGTGGCCTGCTACCTGTTGGCGCTGTACCTCGCGCAGGTCAAGGGCACCCGGTACGGCGACGAGATCACCGAGATCATGCACCAGCTCGAGGCGGTGCCCGACCAGATCGCGTCGGTGCTGGAGCGCTCCGAGCAGGTCTACGAGCTGGCGCGCTCGCACGTGGAGACCCGGTCGGTGCTGTTCCTGGGGCGGCACGCGGGCTACCCGGTGGCGCTGGAGGGGGCGTTGAAGCTCAAGGAGCTGGCCTACATCCACGCCGAGGGGTTCGCGGCCGGCGAGCTCAAGCACGGGCCGATCGCGCTGGTCGAGGAGGGGCTGCCGGTGCTGTGCGTCGTACCTCCGCGGGGGCGGGACCAGCTGCGGGAGAAGATGGTCTCGGGGATCCAGGAGGTCCGGGCGCGCGGTGCGCGGACGATCTGCCTGGTCGAGGAGGGTGACGACTCGATCGAGCCGTACGCCGACCACGTGATCCGGCTGCCGCGGGTGCCGGTGCTGCTGCAGCCGCTGGTGGCGGTCGTGCCGCTGCAGCTGTTCGCCTGCGAGCTGGCCACCGCGATGGGCCACGACGTCGACCAGCCCCGCAACCTGGCCAAGTCCGTCACCGTCGAGTGAGGGCGGTCCGGTCGTGCCGGTGATCGGCGTGGGGATCGACGTCGTCGACATCGAGCGGTTCGGAGTCTCCCTGTCGCGGACGGCGGGGCTCAGCGCGAGGCTCTTCACCCCCGAGGAGGCGTCGCGCCCGCTGGCCTCGCTGGCGGCCCGGTTCGCCGCCAAGGAGGCACTGGCCAAGGCCCTCGGCGCACCCGTCGGCCTCGCCTGGCACGACGCCGAGGTGGTCTCGGAGTCCTCCGGCCGCCCGCTGATGGAGATGCGTGGCTCGGTGCTCGCCCGGGCCGAGGAGCTCGGCGTCGCCTCCGTGCACCTCTCGCTCTCCCACGACGCCGGCGTCGCCTCCGCCGTCGTGGTGCTGGAGTCCTGACCCGCCTCCGGATCGCGGTCGTGTGCCCCAGGACGCGTCAGGCCGCGGCGTCGGGCACACGACCCGGCACGCCGAGCGCCAGCAGGTCGCGCGCGACGTCGTCGGGCTCGTGCAGGAGCTCGTACGCCGTGCAGCGGACGACGATCCGGTCGCGGCCCGCCAGCCGCCGGGTGCGTCGCAGGTCGTCGGTGTACTGGCGGACCTCCATGTGGAAGTCGCCGTCCACCTCGAGCACCAGCGTGGTGCCGTCGGGAAGGGGCCACTCGCAGTCGGTGAAGCGGCGACGGCCGGCGGAGTCGACGCGAGCGACCTGGCGGCGTGCTGAGGCATGCCGTAGCGGCGGCAGAGCCGTCCGACGGCACGCTCCGCGCCGGAGTGGGCGCCGGCGTCGGCGTGGCTGAGGGTGGCCGAGAAGGACCGGCCGCCCCGCAGGGGGCGCAGCTGGTCGATCCACTCGATCATCCGCGACGGGGTCGAGAGGCGCTGCTGGACGCAGGCGGCTACCAGGGCGTGGGCCGGGCGGACCGGTGCGACGTACGCCGCGTGCAGGAGGACCGCGGGCTCAAGCTCGCAGCGCGGGATACCTGGCCTCGTGGACCGGAGGAGGTCGAACGGCCGTCGGCTCCGGAAGAACCGCACGCCGTCGACCGCCTCGAAGGCGAGCTGGTCGTCCACGAGGACGGTGACCTCGGTCGCCTCCCACCCCCGGAGGCCGTGACGAGCCGCGGCGGTCAGGCCGCCGAGCATGCTCCGGGGCCCGGCGTGGAGGACGGCGGACCACTCGCGCTGCTCGGCGGTCAGGGTGCCGGTCACCGTGCTGACCACCCGGGGGGTCGCGAGGGTCCAGCGCCCGGCAGCCAGCTGGTTCCGGACCCGGTCGGCGTCGATCCCGAGCGCGAGCAGCTGGCGCCGTGCGACCACGCCGTGCTGGCGACCCAGCAGCGTCGTCAGGGCGGGCTCCATGGCGACGAGGGTGACCGGTCCGCGCGTCTCGTGCTGGAGCCTCTCCACAGCCCACCCGCCCAGTCCGGGTCGTGTGCCCGAGGACGCGACGGAGCGCGTCGTCAGGCACACGACCCGTCGCCGCGCCCTCCATGTCCCGGATAGCGTCGCGCCCATGCGGTACGCCCACACGGTCGAGCAGGTGCGAGCGGCGGAGCGGGAGCTGATGGCCCGGGTGCCGGAGGGGACGCTGATGCAGCGGGCGGCCACCGGGCTGGCGCACGCGGTGGTCGACCTCCTCGGGAGCGCGTACGGCGCACGCGTGCTGCTGCTGGTCGGGCCCGGGGACAACGGGGGCGACGCGCTGCACGCCGGTGCGCTGCTGGCCCGGCGCGGCTGCGCGGTGGAGGCGGTGCTGGTGGCCGAGCGGGCCCACGACGGCGGGCTGGCCGCGCTCCGGGCGGCCGGCGGACGGGTCGTCGACCGGCCGACGCGCAGGCCGGACGTGGTCGTCGACGGCATCGTCGGCATCGGGGGCCGACCGGGGCTGGCACCGGCAGCGCAGGCGGCGCTGGAGCAGGTGGCGGGGGTGCCGGTCGTGGCGGTCGACGTCCCGTCCGGCGTCGACGTCGACACCGGCCGGTCCGACGGCGCGCACGTGGTCGCCGACCTGACCGTCACCTTCGGCACCCACAAGGCCGCGCACCTCGTCGACCCCGCGGCCGAGGCGTGCGGCACGGTCCACCTCGTCGACATCGGCCTCGACCTGCCGCCGGCGGGCGTCGAGGCGCTGCAGGCCGAGGACGTCGCCCGCCTGCTGCCGCGCCCCCGGCCGCAGGACCACAAGTACACGCGGGGCGTGGTCGGCGTCCGCGCCGGCTCGGCGCAGTACCCGGGCGCCGGGCTCCTGAGCGTCGCGGGCGCCGCGTGCGGCCTCGCCGGCATGGTGCGGTACGTCGGCGAGCAGCCGGTCGCGGACCGGGTGCGCGAGGCCCACCCGGAGGTGGTCGGCGCCGGCCGCGTCCAGGCGTGGGTCGTGGGGTCGGGCGGTGGCGAGCACGCGGACGAGGCGCTCGAGGAGGCGCTGGCCGACGAGGTCCCGACCGTCGTCGACGCCGACGCGCTGCAGCACGTCCGGCGCGGGCCGCGCGACCTCGTGCTGACCCCGCACGCCGGCGAGCTCGCCGCGATGCTCGGGCGCGAGCGCGCGGAGATCGAGTCCGACCCGCTCGGCTGGGCCCGCACCGCCGCGGGGGAGCGCGACGCGGTGGTGGTGCTCAAGGGCCGCCACACGGTGACCGCGCGGCCCGACGGGCGGGTGCGCGTGACGACGACCGGGACCCCCTGGCTGGCCACGGCCGGCGCCGGGGACGTGCTCGGCGGGGTGGTCGGGGCGCTGCTCGCCGCGGGCCTCGAGCCGTTCGACGCGGCGAGCGCCGGCTCGTGGCTGCACGGGGCCGCCGCGACCCTGGCCGGCGCCGGTGGCCCGCTCGTCGCGACGGAGGTCGCTCGCGCCCTGCCCGCCGCGGTGCGGAACCTGCCCCGACCCTGACCGGGGCCGGGTGGGAGAATGGCCGGCCATGAGCCCCCTGCCGGTCCCGCGCGCCGAGGTCGTCGTCGACCTCGCGGCCGTCCGGCACAACGTCCGCCGGCTCGCCGAGCACTGCGGCGTGGCGATGATGGTGGTGGTCAAGGCCGACGGGTACGGCCACGGCATGGTCGAGGTCGCCCGTGCCGCCCGTGCCGCCGGCGCGCCGTGGCTCGGGGTCGCCACGATCGACGAGGCGCTCGCGCTGCGTGCGGCGGGCGACACCGGTCGGGTGCTGTGCTGGCTGACCGTCCCGGGGGAGGACTACGACCGCGCGATCGCCGCCGACCTCGACCTCACGGCGTACTCCCTCGCCGAGCTGACCGAGGTCGAGGCCGCCGTCCGCCGCACCGGCACCCCCGCCCGTCTCCAGCTCAAGATCGACACCGGTCTCTCCCGGGGCGGCGCGACGCCCGCCGACTGGCCGGCGCTCGTCGCCGCGGCGCGCGAGGGCGAGCTCGCCGGCCACTGGCGCGTCACCGGTACCTGGTCCCACCTCGCCGCCTCCGACGAGCCCGACCACCCGGCCAACGACAGCCAGGAACGCGTCTTCCGTGAGGCCCTGGCGGTCGTCGAGGCCGCTGGCCTGGAGCCGGAGGTCCGGCACCTCGCCAACAGCGCGGCGGCGGTCTTGCGGCCGAGCGCCCGGTTCGACCTCGTGCGGTGCGGGCTCGCGTCGTACGGCCTGGACCCTGCGCCGGGCCACACCCCCGACCTGGGCCTGGTCCCGGCGATGACCGCGCGGGCGACGCTGGCGATGGTCAAGGACGTCGAGGCCGGCGCCGGTGTCTCCTACGGCCACACCTGGGTCGCGGACCGGGCCACGACGCTGGGCCTGGTGCCCGTGGGGTACGGCGACGGCGTGCCGCGCTCGGCCAGCGGCGCCGCCTCGGTGGCGGTCGCCGGGAAGCAGCGGCCGGTCCGCGGCCGGGTGTGCATGGACCAGCTCGTGGTCGACCTCGACGGCGACCGGCCCGAGCCGGGGGAGGACGTCGTGCTGTTCGGCACCGGGCACGACGGCGCGCCGACGGCGCAGGACTGGGCCGAGGCCGCCGGCACCATCAGCTACGAGATCGTCACGCGGATCGGCGGCCGGATGACCCGCACCCACCTCCACGGCGGGCCCGACGGCGGGCCCGAGGCATGAGCCCCCGCCGTGCCCTCGCCGGCGCCGCCCTCGGCGCGACCGGCATCGCCGCCGCCGGCACCGTCGTCGGCGTCACCCGCCGCCGACGCGAGCTGTCCCGCCGGCCGGCCCCCAGCACCGCCGACCACCCCGACGTCCCGCTGGGGTCGCTGCGGTCCGAGCCGCTGACGGTCGTCGCGGACGACGGGGTGCCGCTGCACGTGGAGGTCGACGAGCCGGAGGTCCCCAGCGACGTCACCGTCGTGCTGTGCCACGGGTACGCCCTCACCCTGGACTGCTGGCACTTCCAGCGGCTGCACCTGCGCCGTGCCGGGGTCCGCGCCGTCCTCTACGACCAGCGCTCGCACGGCCGCTCGGGCCGGTCCGCGGGCGAGGGCGCGACGATCGACCAGCTCGGCCGCGACCTGCACCGGATCATCGAGGAGGTCGTCCCCGACGGGCCGGTCGTCGTCCTGGGCCACTCGATGGGCGGGATGACGGTCGTCGCGCTGGTCGAGCAGCACCCCGAGCTCTTCGGCGACCGGGTCACCGGGGTGGGCCTGGTCTCGACCACGGCCGGCGGCCTCGACGTCGGACGCCTCCTGCTGCCGGTCGTCCCGGCGCGGATCGGGCTGCCGCTCGCGCAGCGGACGATCGCCACGCTGGCCCGCCGGCACCGCAGCGTCGACCGGTTCCGCCGGCTCGGCAAGTCGGTCGCGATGGTCGCCACCGACCTGTTCGCGTTCGGCGACGACGTGCCGGCGTCGTACGTCGAGTTCGTGGACTCGATGCTCTCGGCGACGCCGTACGAGGTGGTCGCGCAGTTCTTCCCGGCCTTCGGCGGGCTGGACAAGTTCGACGCCGTGGAGGTGCTCGGCCGCGTGCCCACGACGATCATCTGCGGCACGTCGGACCGGTTGACGTCGATCGGGCACAGCCGCAAGCTGCACGCCCGGATCGCCGGGTCCCGGCTGGTCGAGTGCGAGGGCGCCGGCCACATGGTGGTGCTGGAGCGGCACCAGCAGGTCGACGCGGAGCTCGACCGGCTGCTGGCCGCCGTGAGCGAGGAGGCGGTGGCCCGGTGAGCGACGTCCAGGTGGTCCGCGTGGGGCCGGAGGCCGCCGCGCAGGTGCTGCAGGTGGTGCGGGAGGCGTTCGCCGCCCGGCCGCCCCTCGACCCGCCCGCCGACGCGCTCGGCGAGACCGAGGAGACCATCGCGACGATGCTCGCGCCGCACGGCGGCCTCCTCGCCCTCCTCGACGGGGAGCCGGTCGGCGCGCTCGTCCTCGACCCGGTGGGGAACACCGTCTACCTGCGCCGCTTCGGGGTCGTCCCCACGGCGCAGGGCCACGGCATCGCCGGCAGGCTCATCGAGGCGGTCGTCGACCACGCCGAGGGGTACGACGACGTCACCGTCGTGGCCCGTGAGGAGCTGCCGCGGACGATCCGGTTCTGGGACCGGCAGGGCTTCCGCGAGATCGCCCGGCGCTCGCCGCTGGTCGAGATGCGCCGCCCCCTGCGGACCGCGGTCTTCCAGGCACCGACGCCCGACGCGATGCACGCGCTCGGGCGCTCGCTGGCCGGCCAGCTCGCCCCCGGCGACCTGATCGTGCTCAGCGGCGAGCTGGGTGCGGGGAAGACCACGCTGACCAAGGGGATCGGCGCCGGCCTCGGTGTCCGCGGGGAGATCACCTCGCCCACCTTCGTCATCGCGCGCGTGCACCCCTCGCTCGTCGGGGGCCCGGACCTCGTCCACGTCGACGCCTACCGGCTCGGCGGCATGGAGGAGCTCGACGACCTCGACCTCGACACCGACCTCGACCACGCCGTCACGGTCGTGGAGTGGGGCGAGGGCCTGGCCGAGGGGCTCACCGACTCCCGGCTCGAGGTCCGGATCGTGCGGGCCCTGGCCGACGAGGTGGCCGACGACCCCGACGACGAGCTCGACCCGCGGCGGGTCGAGATCACCCCGGTGGGCCCCCGGTGGCACGCCCTCTCCTTCCGAGGACTCGGATGACCCTGCTGCTCGCCCTGGACACCGCCACCCCCTACGTCACCGTCGCGCTGCACGACGGCGACGACGTCGTCGCCGAGCTCGTCTCCGAGCGCGCCATGAAGCACGGTGAGCAGCTCGCCCCGCTCGTCGCCGACGCCCTGGCGCAGGTCGGCGCCGTCCGCCAGGACCTCACCGCGGTCGCTGCCGGCGTCGGGCCGGGCCCCTTCACCGGCCTCCGCGTCGGGCTGGTCACCGCGCGCACGCTCGGGTTCGTGCTGGACGTTCCGGTGTACGGCGTGTGCTCGCTCGACGTGCTCGCCGCGGAGGCCGTCGCGGCGGGGATCGGTGCCGAGTTCTGCGTGGCGACCGACGCCCGGCGCAAGGAGGTCTACCTGGCGACGTACGACGCCGACGGCACCCGCCTGGACGGGCCGGTCGTCGAGCGCCCGGCCGCGGTGGCGACCGAGCGGCCGGTCGTGGGCGAGGGCGCGGTGCTCTACCCCGAGTCGTTCCCCGACGCCCGTGGCCCGGTCCGCCCGAGCGCCGGCTGGCTGGCGCGGGTGGTGACCGAGGAGCGCGCCGAGCTGCTCGACCCCGAGCCGCTCTACCTCCGCCGGCCCGACGCCGAGCTGCCGGGCAAGCCGAAGCCGGTCTCGTGACCGTCCGGACGGCCACCCCCGAGGACCGCGACGCGGTCGTCGCCCTGGAGGACACCTGCCTCGGCGACGACGCCTGGTCGCCCGGGCTGGTGGCCGAGGGCCTGGCCGGGAACGTGCCGACCGTGGTCTACCTGGTCGCCGAGGACGGGGGGACCGTGGTGGGCCACGCCGTGGCCAGCATCGTCGCCGACATCGCCGAGCTCCAGCGGATCGCCGTCGACCCCGCCCACCGCCGGGGCGGGCACGCGAGCGCGCTGCTCGACGAGGTGGTGCGCCGCTCGAAGGAGGGCGGCGCCGAGCGGCTCCTGCTCGAGGTGCGCGAGGACAACGCCGGGGCGCTGGCGTTCTACGCGGCGCGCGGGTTCGTCGAGGTCGACCGCCGACGGCGGTACTACCGCGACGGGGCGACCGCCGTCGTGCTGCGCCGCGGGCTGCGGAAGGGCTGCTGAGCGGCCCGCGCCGGGGCCACCACCCACCTCGCGCGCGGCGCGCCGCACGGCAGCGCGCACAATGGGGGGCGTGACGGACGCGCCCCTCGTGCTCGGTATCGAGACCTCCTGCGACGAGACCGGTGTCGGCATCGTCCGCGGCCACGACCTGCTGGCCGACGCGGTCGCCAGCAGCGTCGACGAGCACGCCCGCTTCGGCGGCGTCGTGCCGGAGGTCGCCAGCCGGGCCCACCTCGAGGCGATGGTGCCGACGATCGAGCGGGCCTGCGAGACCGCCGGCATCCGGCCCTCCGACGTCGACGCGGTCGCGGTGACCAGCGGCCCCGGCCTCGCCGGCGCGCTGCTCGTCGGCGTCGCCGCCGCCAAGGCGCTCGCGATCGGGCTCGACAAGCCGTTGTACGGCGTGAACCACCTCGCCGCGCACGTCGCCGTCGACCAGCTCGAGCACGGTGCCCTCCCCGAGCCCTGCATCGCGATGCTGGTGAGCGGCGGCCACTCCAGCCTGCTGCGGGTGACCGACGTGACCGGAGCCGAGGGCGGGGTGGACCCGATGGGGGCGACCATCGACGACGCGGCCGGTGAGGCCTTCGACAAGGTCGCGCGGCTGCTCGGCCTGCCATTCCCCGGCGGGCCGCACATCGACCGGGCGGCCCGGGAGGGCTCCTCGGTCTACGTCGACTTCCCGCGCGGCCTCACCTCCCGCCGCGACCTCGAGCGGCACCGGTTCGACTTCTCCTTCTCCGGCCTCAAGACCGCCGTGGCGCGGTGGGTCGAGGCACGCGAGCGGTCCGGCGAGCCGGTGCCCGTGGCCGACGTCGCCGCGTCGTTCCAGGAGGCGGTCTGCGACGTGCTGGTGCGCAAGGCGCTCGACGCCGCCGCCTCCGAGGGCATCGAGGACCTCCTCATCGGCGGCGGGGTGGCGGCCAACTCCCGGCTGCGCCACCTGGCCGAGGAGCGGGCCGCGAAGCTCGGCATCCGGGTCCGCGTGCCGCGGCCGGGCCTGTGCACCGACAACGGCGCGATGGTCGCCGCCCTCGGCGCCGAGATGGTCGCCCGCGGCCGGACGCCCTCCGCGCTGGACCTGCCCGCCGACTCCTCGCTGCCGGTCACCGAGGTCCTCGTCTGAGTCGTGCTCGGCAGCCCCGCTCCGGGATCAGCCGGCCGGGGCCGGGGCGAGCAGGACGGTCCAGGTCGTGGCCTTGGCCGACGCGGCGTCGGCGGTGGCGGCGAGACCGCCGGTGCTCCCGGTGGGGACCGGACCGCCCGGGTCGGTCAGCAGGGTGGTGGTGCGTCCGCCGCCGGTGCCCGCGGAGGTCGAGCGCACCTGCTCGCCGGCCGGTGGGGTCCAGGCGGTCGTGGACGAGGACCGGTCCGACCAGTACGACACGCGCCAGGTCCCCGGCGAGGCCACCGTGGCGAGGGGTGTCACGTGCACGGCGGTGCGCGCCGGCTCGCCGGCGGCGACAGCCCCCGCGAACGGCCCGGTCGTCCGGGTGCCGCGGTACGCCGCCAGGGTGAGCGACCCCTTCACCAGCTGGGTCGGGAAGCCGACCGCCACGTCGGAGCCGGCGTCCTCGGCCGTCGCGACCCGCTGCCAGGCCGTCGTCCGCAGGGTGCCGTCGGTGACGGAGCCCAGCCGCGTCCACCCGGGCCCGGGGCCGCTCAGGGTCTCGGTGCCGGTGCCCCGGGAGAGGAAGAGCAGCAGTCCGTCACCCGGCTCGACGTCACCCGGCACGGTGACCGACCAGGTCCTGGCGTTGCCGTCGTCGGCCGCGGTGCCGACCGGCGCGATCGTGCCCGGGTCCGGGCCCGGCGGGGAGCCGGTCGGGACGACGGTCTCCAGGGGGACGTACTTGAAGCTCTGGTTCCCCTCCTCGCCGGGCGCCACGTTGTGGTCGTCCTGGCAGACGAAGACGCCGTCCGGGAACGCCGGGCCCAGGTCGGCGGTGCTCGCCGTGATGCCGTCGGTGCGGTCGCAGTCGTCGGCCGCCGAACCGTCCCCGACCCGGAACGACGAGACGTGGTCGTTGGTCACCCGGTCGTAGACGACGAAGTAGCTGGCGCCGGGGTCGGCGGCGTGCTGGGCCGAGGCGATCACCTGCCCCGACCCGTCGGGCCGGTCGACCAGCGTCACGCCCTCGATGTCCAGGGCGAGGTGGCCGCCGGTGTCGGTGACGGTGTCGACGACCTCGCGCGAGGCGCCCGCGGACGGCTCGGCCCCGTAGCGCCACAGCGCCCGCTCCTCCTCGCTGACGTAGAGGGCGCCGGTGTCGTCGTCGGCCACGCACCCCTCCGCCTCGGAGCCGACCTGCAGGTCGCGGACCAGGGTCCCGTCGAGCAGGCCGTCGGCGTCGGCGTCGTCGAGCCGGTACTGCCGCAGCCGGCCGCCGATCGTGATGAGGACGACGTAGGTCTCCCCGGTGGCCGGGCTGGTGTAGAGGCACAGGCCCTCGCCGTCGCCGTCGACCCCCGCCCCCTCGGTCGTCCGCCGCAGCTGCCTCGTGCTCGCGTCGACGTCGTAGAGCTGCAGGCCGTCGTGGTAGACCGCGACCACGTCGCGCACGGCCCCGCCGACCTCGACGCCCTGGCGCACGTCGACGTTGCCCCAGAACGTCGTCCCGCCCGACAGGCGCTCGACCAGCCGGCCCTCCATGTCGTAGGTCTCCAGGCCGCCGAGCTTGTCGTTGCCGATGACCAGCGACCTCGCCGGGTCGTCGGGGTGCACCCACACGGCGGGGTCGTCCAGCGCGTCACCGGCGTGGGCGACCGGCGCCGTCTCCCGCAGGGCGGGCACCACCGTGACCGGGTCGGCCGCCACCGCGGGCGGCACCACCGCCGCGCCGGCGCCGAGGAGGGCGAGCCCGCTGAGGGCGACCAGGACTTGTGCGCGACGACCGTTCACCAGTGCCTCCCGAGGACTCGTCCCGGGTGACGCTAGGCACCGGGGGAGCCACGGTGGCCGCCGGCCGGGCAGGACCCCCAACGTTGGGGATCCGCCCGGACGGCGGCCACCGAGAGGGCCTACCTCCCGGCGGAGACCTCCGCGCCGGGCTCGGAGGTGCCGGGCTCGGAGGTGCCGGGCACGGAGGCGGTGGGGTCCTCGGCGTCCGAGCCGTGACCGGGCCGCTTCTCGTCGCCGTGGCCGGGCCACCAGGCGGCGTGCCCGATCAGCGCGGTGAGGGCCGGGGTGAAGAACATCGACATCACGAACGCCGCGACCAGGATGCCGAACGACAGCGCGAAGCCCATCGACATCATCAGGCTGTTGCCGCTCAGCATCAGCGAGGCGAACGTGCCGGCGAGGATGACACCGGCCGCCGCGATCGTCGGCCCCGCGTGCTTCACGGCCTCGGCGGCGGCGTCGCGCGGGCTGCGGCCCTCCCGCGCCTCCTCCCGGAGCCGGGCGATCATCAAGATGTTGTAGTCCGTGCCGAGCGCGGTGACGAAGAGGTAGATGTAGATCGGCAGCATGAAGATCAGGCCCTCGTCCCCGCCGATGTGCTGGAAGACGATCACCGTCGCGCCCAGCGTCGCGGCGAAGCCGAGTCCCACCGCGGCCATCAGGTACCACGGGGCCACCAGGCTGCGCAGCAGCAGCGCCAGGATCACCATGATCACGAGCGCGGCGACCGGGAAGACCACCGAGTAGTCGCGCGCCATCGCGTCCTGGAGGTCCGCGAAGACCGACGGGGTGCCGCCGACGTACGCCTCGGTGCCGTCGGGCGCCTCGCTGTGCGCGACGTCGCGGATTGGGCCCTCGACGTCCTTCATGGCGGCGTCGGAGGCGGGGTCCTCGGCCAGCACCAGGCTGATCTGCGCGGTGCTGCCGTCCTCGGAGAGCTGCGGCGGGTAGACCTGGTCCACGCCCTCGGCCTCGCCGAGCGCCGCGGCGTACGACTCCAGCGCCGACTCCTCCAGCGTGCCGCCCTCGTCGGCCCGCACGATCACCGGGACCGGCTCGGAGGCGCCGGCGGAGAAGTGGTCCTGGAAGGTCTCGAGCGCCTGGGTGGACTCCACGTCCTCGGGCAGGCTCGCGCTGAAGTCGAAGGACGGGCTGAACTGCAGAGCGAAGAGCGCGAGCACCGCCATCAGCAGCCCCGAGGCCGCGGCGAAGACACCCGGGCGACGGCCCAGCGAGCGGCCGGCCTGGGCGAAGCGGGCCGCCTCGGGCTCGCGGCGCCACTTCTTGGAGGGCCAGAACAGGGCCCGGCCGAGCACCGTCACGACCGCCGGCACCAGGGTGAGGGCGGCGACGAGGGTGACGGCGACGGCGATCGCGAGGGCGGGGCCGATCGCCTGGAAGATGCCGAGCGAGCTGAGCAGCAGCGCGAGGAACGCGACGATCACCGCGCCGCCGGCCGAGGCGATGGCCTCGCCCGCGCGCTCGAGGGCGTGCACGACCGCCGCCCTGGTGTCGGCGCCCTGGCGCAGCCGCTCGCGGTAGCGGAAGAGGAAGAACAGGATGTAGTCGGTGCCGATGCCGTAGAGCACGACCACGAGGATCGTCTCGATGGAGGAGTCGGCCTTGAGGTCGAAGGCCTCGTTGGCCCAGCCGATGAGGCCGGTGGCGATCATCGAGACGAGCGTGACGATCACGACCGGCATCAGGCAGATGATCACGCTGCGGAAGATGATCGCGAGCAGGCCGACGATCAGCACGATGGTGGCGATGCCGACGATGGCCAGCGAGCGCTCGCTGGAGTCCTGGGAGTCCAGGCCCTGGAGGACCGAGCCGGTCGACTGCACCTCGAGGTCGGTGCCGTCGGTGAGTTCGGCGAGGTCCTCGCGCAGGGCCTCGCCGTCCTCGAACGCCTGCGGGTCGAACCCGGTGGCGCCCTCGGCGAGGCCGATCACGCCGAGCTGGGCCAGCCCGTCCTCGGCGAGCTGCGGCTGTCCGTCCGGGGTGGTCGTCACGACCTGGGGGACGAACGTCTCCTTCCCCAGCCGAGGCCCGAGCTCCTCGGCGATCCGGCCGACCTCGGCCTGGTCGTCCTCGGTCAGGGCGGCTCCGTCGGCGCGCTCGAAGACGAGGATCGCCGCCGGCGTGGTGGCGCCGGGGAACTCCGTGGACTGCAGCTCGGTCGCCTTGACCGACTCGTAGTGGTCGGGCAGGAACTCCGACTCCTCCTGCGTGGTCTGCAGGGCGGGCGCGAAGGCGACCACGCCCACCGCGACGATCACCCACGCGGCGATGACGAACCAGGGACGACGGGAGGCGAGGTTGCCGAGCGCTCTGAACACGGCTCTCACCGTAGTGCTCGGCGCCGACGCCGCGCCTCCGATTTCCGGCCGTCCCAGGGGAACACCAGGGGAACCGTCAGGGGTGCCCCGGGAACCACCGAGGTGCCCCGCAGAGGGCTCAGGGTGCCGTCGGCAGCACGTACGGCGACGAGACCTCCGCGATGTCCCCGGGCAGCGGGGCGGCCGGCCCCGCGACCCTCGTCTCGCTGCCGTCGGTGCCGATCCGCACCACCGACCACTCGCCGTCATCCAGGACCGCGACCAGGACGTGCTCCTCGTCCTCCCAGACGAAGCCGTCGAGGGCGTCGGCGATCGGGATCTCGTGGAGCACCGCCCCGGAGCGGGCGTCCCGCAGCCGCAGCTCCCGCGCGCCCGCTCCCTCGGCGAAGGTCGTGGCGACGCGCGTGCCGCCGGGGGAGAAGACGTGGACGTTCTCCACGCAGTCCTCCCACAGCGGCCCGGCCGCCCCCGGCTCCCAGACGGCCGTGCACTGGTGGAGGTCGTCGGGCGCGGGCCGGTCGACCCCGGCCACGAGCGCGTCGTCGGGTGCGACGGCGGTGACCAGCGGGATCTGCGGCAGGTAGGGCTCGACCGGCCCCTCGGTCGGGACCAGGTACGTCGGCCCGAACCCCGCCTCGCCGTTCTCGGTCACCACCACGCCGCAGTCCTCCGGGCACTCGCCCACGATGCCGCGCGGCTGGAGCTCGGTGCCGCCGGTGACCCGGCCGAGCCGGGTCGTCTCCCCGGTGGCCCCGTCGAGCAGGACCACCTCGTCGCCGGGCAGCAACCAGGCCGCGTGCCGTCCGTCCCCGTCGACGACGAACGACGCGCCCGGCGAGACCGGCCACGTGGTCCGCAGGGAGCCGTCGGCGTCGTGGAGGGAGACGACCTCGGTCCCCTGGCGCGTCGCGCCGGCGACGTACCCCTCGCCCACGGCGGCCCAGCCGCGCACCGCCCGCACGCCGGCGAGCGGGACCTCGGTGCCGTCGAGCAGGCGGACGGTGCCGCCCTCGAGGTAGCCGGGGTCCGGCACGGACACCGCGGGCGCCGGCTCGACGACGCGGTCGTCACCGCCGGAGGCGGCGAGGACCCCGAGCGGCACCCCGACCGCCACGAGCAGCACGGCCACGGCCCCCGCGGCGGCGCCCCGCCGGCGCCGCCGGATGGTGCGGGCCGCGCCCTTGACGTCGTGGAGGGTGAGCGGGGCGTCCAGGAGCAGGTCGGCGCGGGAGCGCAGGTCCCGCTGCAGGCGGTCCTCGAAGGTGTCGGTCATCGCTCCTCCTCCCGGGAGGTCGGGTCCAGGTGGCTCGGGGTGCGTTCGCGCAGCGTCGCGAGGGCGCGGCTGCACTGGGACTTCACGGTGCCGACGGAGACGCCGAGCGCCTCGGCGGTCTCGGCCTCGGTCAGCTGCTCGTAGTAGCGCAGGACGAGCACGGCGCGCGCCCGCCGCGGCAGCGTCTGGACGACGGACCACAGCTGGCCGCCCGTCCCGTCGTCGTACGCCGGGAGCACCGGCGGTGGCTCGGGGACCTGGTCGGTCGCGTGCTCGCGCTTCCGCCAGCCGCGGCGCCACAGCGAGGTGTGCTCGTTGACCATGATCCGGCGGACGTAGGCGTCGACCGCGCCCCGGTCGCGCACGCCGTCCCACGCCAGGTAGAGCTTGGCCAGCGAGGTCTGGAGCAGGTCCTCGGCCGTGTGGCGGTCGCCGCCGGTCAGCAGGTACGCCGTGCGCAGCAGCGCCGGCTGCCGGGCGGCGAGCCAGTCGGTGAACTCGCGGTCGCGCGCGACCTCGCGATCAACCATGGCTGCAGTGTCGGTGCCCGTCGCCGCGACGAGCCTGGTGGGTGGCATGTCGACCTCCGTGGTGTCTCGTGCAGAGGACGCCACGGCCCTGCGGAAGGTTGCAGCCCTCCGTCCTAGGGTGATGGCAGCCCAGCACCACAACCCAGGAGGAGCACCGAATGCAGCAGGTCAAGGCGGTCGTCGCCCGCGGCAAGGGACAGCCGGTCGAGGTGACGACGATCAACGTGCCGGACCCGGGCCCGGGGGAGGCGGTCGTCGCGATCCAGGCGTGCGGCGTGTGCCACACCGACCTGCACTACCGCGAGGGCGGCATCAACGACGAGTTCCCGTTCCTGCTCGGCCACGAGGCCGCGGGCGTGGTCGAGGCCGTCGGCGAGGGCGTCACCGACGTGGTCCCGGGCGACTTCGTCGTCCTGAACTGGCGCGCGGTGTGCGGCGAGTGCCGCGCCTGCAAGCGCGGCGAGCTCCAGTACTGCTTCAACACCCACAACGCCACCCAGCGGATGACCCTCGCCGAGGGCGACGACGCCGGCACCGAGCTGAGCCCCGCCCTGGGCATCGGCGCTTTCGCCGAGAAGACGCTCGTCGCGGCCGGCCAGTGCACGAAGGTCGATCCCTCCGCCCGCCCCGCCGCCGTCGGCCTGCTCGGGTGCGGCGTGATGGCCGGCATCGGCGCGGCCATCAACACCGGCGCCGTCACCCGCGGGAAGTCGGTCGCGGTCATCGGCTGCGGCGGCGTCGGCGTGGCCGCGGTCGCCGGCTCCGCGCTGGCCGGCGCGAGCCCGATCATCGCGATCGACATCGACGCCCAGAAGCTCGGGGCCGCGAAGCGGCTCGGCGCGACCCACACCATCGACTCCTCGAGCGAGGACGTGCTCACGCGCGTCAAGGAGATCTGCTCGGCGACGTACGAGGGCGCCGAGGGTGCGGACGTCGTCATCGAGGCCGTCGGTCGCCCGGAGACGTGGGAGCAGGCGTTCTACGCCCGCGACCTGGCCGGCACCGTCGTGCTCGTCGGCGTGCCGACCCCGGACATGAAGGTGCCCGAGCTGCCGCTGATCGACGTCTTCGGCCGCGGCGGCTCCCTGAAGTCCAGCTGGTACGGCGACTGCCTGCCCACCCGCGACTTCCCGATGCTGGTGGACCTCTACCAGCAGGGCCGGCTCGACCTCGACGCCTTCGTGACCGAGGAGATCGGCATCGACGACGTGGAGGCGGCGTTCGAGAAGATGCACCACGGCAACGTGCTGCGCTCGGTGGTGGTCTTCTGATGACCGCGGACAGCAGCGCCGGCGCGGTCCGGGTCGACCACGCCGTCGTCAGCGGCACGTTCAGCCTCGACGGCGAGACCTTCGACGTCGACAACAACATCTGGGTCGTCGGCGACGACTCCGAGTGCGTCGTCGTCGACGCCCCCCACGACGTCGAGGCGATCATGGACGTGGTCGGCGACCGGACGGTCAAGGCGATCCTGCTGACCCACGCCCACGACGACCACTGTCGGGTCGCCCCGGCGCTGCGCGAGCGGGTCAACGGCGGGTCGGGCGCCCCGATCCTGCTGCACCCCGACGAGCGGCCGCTGTGGGAGCTCACCCACACCGACCGCCTGTGGGACCTCGACCTCGCCGACGGGTCGGAGGTCACCGTGGCCGGCGTGGTGCTGCGCGCGCTGCACACCCCCGGCCACGCGCCCGGTGCGGTCTGCTTCTCCGCGCCGGACCTGAGGTGCGTCTTCACCGGGGACACGCTCTTCCAGGGCGGGCCCGGCGCGACGGGTCGCTCCTACAGCGACCGCCCCACCCTCGAGGCGTCGATCCGCGCGAAGCTGTTCGCGCTCCCCGACGAGACGGTCGTCCACACCGGGCACGGTGACGACACCACGATCGGCGCGGAGAAGGCGGCGCTCGGGGCCTGACCGAGCCCCTCGGCCCGGGACCGGGGGCGTTGGAACGCTCCAAGAATGTGGGGCGCCGGTTCCGGGCAGAGGAGCGCGTGGACCAAGCTCGGGCGGACTACTGGGGCGCGCTGCGCGAGGGGGACCGGGCCGGTGCGCTCGCGGCCGTCAAGCGGATCCGCGACGCCGGCCGGACCCACCTGGAGATCATCGACGAGGTCATCGTCCCCGCCCAGGAGCGGCTCGCGCAGTGCTGGTTCAGCGGCGAGTGGACCCTGGAGCAGGAGCAGGCGGCCACCTCGATCAACGAGGGCCTGGTGCACTGGCTGTGCTCGTTCGCGCCGGCTCCGCCCGCGGACCGGCCCCTGGTCGTCGTCGCGACGCCCGACCGCCAGGAGCTGCCCGCACTGGTGCTGGCCGAGGGGCTGGCGGCGTCGGGCTACCGCACGACCTTCGTCGGCGGCGCCGCGGTGGGGACCGACCTGCTGCGCCAGGTCCTGACCCGCAAGCCCCGGGCGCTGCTGGTGACCGCCGGGCGCACCTCGTCGCTGGCGGCGCTCAAGCCGCTGCTCGAGAACGTCCGCGCGACCGGCATCCCGGTCCTCGCCGGCGGACCCGCCTTCGGTGGCGACCCCGCCCGGGCGACCGCCGTCGGCGCGACGGCGTACGCCGCCTCGGTCGCCGAGGTCGTCGTGCTGCTCGAGCAGCTGCCCCGGCGGCTGCCGACGCAGGCACCGGAGCCGGCGAGCCCGGCGGAGGTGGAGGCGGCCTGGCTCGCCGAGTTCCGCCACGAGATCACGCCGTACGTGCTCCGGGCGCTGGCCGCCCGGCACCCGTTCGCCGTCCGGCCGGCGTGGTGGGCCGAGCTCGAGGAGCACGTCGAGCACGTCCTCGGGTGCCTGGCGTCCTCGCTGGTGACCGGTGACGAGACGATCATGGTCGAGGTCCGCGACTGGCTGACCCAGGTGCTCGCGGCCCGCGGTGCGGACGCCGTGCTGGTCCAGGACCTCTGGGAGCTGCTCGCGGTCCCGCTGCGCGGCCACCCGCTGGCCCGGGTGCACCTGGCCGGGTCCGCGCCCGTGGGCGGGACGACCGACGGCGGGTTCACCGACGGCCTCGCGACCTCGGTCTAGCCGCGCTCAGGCCAGCGGGCGCACGAGCAGCGCCGTGCCGGCGCCGGCGACGCGCGTGAGCACGACCGTCCCCGCCTCGTCCCCGCTCAGCGCCAGCCGCTTGCGCAGCTGCTCCGGCACGACGTCGACGCCGCGCTTCTTGATCGTCAGCGTGCCGATGCCGCGCTCGCGCAGGGCGGCGCGCAGCGCCTTCTCCCGGTACGGCAGCTCCTCGAGCACCTCGTAGCCGCGCGCGACGGGCGAGCGGTACGCCGCGTCGCCGGTGACGTAGGCGATGTGCTCGTCGACCAGCCCGCCCTGCACGGCGGCCGCCACGGCGGTCACCAGGCCGGCGCGGACGACGGCACCGTCCGGCTCGTAGAGGTAGCGGCCGACCGGGCGCACCCCGACGCCCCCCTCGCCGAGCGGCGGGGCGTCCTCGTCGGTCAGCGTGGCCAGGCCCCCCTCGCCGATCACGGTCGCGCGGCGGCCGGTCGTCGCGAGGCCGCCGGACCACAGCGCGGCCTCCTTGACCTCGCCGTGGTCGCTGACCCACTCCGCCTCGACCCCGTGGGGCGCCAGCGCGTGCGGGATGCCGGGGGCCACCTTCACGCAGGAGTCGCGGCGCAGGAGGCGCTCGACGAACGGCCAGGGCGGGGTCCAGTCGTCGACGTCGAAGGTGCGCCCGCGGGCGCCCCGGCGCGCGGGGTCGGCGAAGGCGACGTCGAAGGGGGAGGGGTCGACCGTCGTCGCGTCGGCGACCATGACGGCCCCGGGCAGGTCGAGGGCGGCGAGGTTGGCCTCGGCGACCGCGACGCGGACCGGGTCGAGGTCGACCCCCGCGCAGGTGAGGCCGGCGCCGGCCGCCGCGACCAGGTCGCCGCCGATCCCGCACCCGAGGTCGACGAGCGTCCGCGCGGCGTACGCCTGCAGGCGGGCGGCGCGGTGCCGCGCGACGGGCAGCCGGGTGGCCTGCTCGAGGCCGTCGGGGGTGAAGTACATCCGGGCGGCCAGGTCGCCGAACTTGGCGCGCGCCCGCTCGCGCAGCCGGGCCTGGGTCAGCGCCGCGGCGGCGTGCTCGGGCGTCGCGTCCCGCCGCAGCGCGGTCTGGGCCGCGAGCGGCTCGGCCTCGACGAGCTCCTCGGCCCGGTCGAGCAGGGCCTGGCCGGCGTCGGTGAGCAGCCAGCGGAAGGCGTCGAGGTCCACCCCGCGATCCTCGCAGGCCGGGGGTCCCTGGCACTCGCGCGAGGTGAGTGCTAGTTTCTGTCCTGGCACTCTCCCCGTGGGTGTGCCAGCGCTTGCCTACCGAGCACGACCCCCGCGACGGCGTGCTCCGGGACCGCAGGCACCAGACGTGCACCACCCGCCTGAGACATCTGAGTTTGAAAGTGGAGGTCGACATCGTGTCGGTCAACATCAAGCCCCTCGAGGACCGCATCGTCGTCAAGCCGCTCGACGCCGAGCAGACCACGGCCTCCGGCCTGGTCATCCCGGACACCGCCAAGGAGAAGCCCCAGGAGGGCGAGGTCGTGGCCGTCGGCCCCGGCCGCTTCAACGACGACGGTGACGAGCGCGTCCCCATGGACATCTCCGTGGGCGACAAGGTCATCTACAGCAAGTACGGCGGCACCGAGGTGAAGTACTCCGGCGAGGAGTTCCTCATCCTCTCCGCGCGCGACGTCCTCGCGATCGTTTCCTGATCTCTCCCGGGTCGTGTGCCTGACGACGCGCTTCGGCGCGTCGGACGGCACACGACCCGGTCCTCTTTCCCGCACCACCTGCTAGGAGAGTCATGCCCAAGATCCTGGAGTTCGACGAGTCCGCCCGTCGCGCGCTCGAGCGCGGCGTCGACGCGCTCGCCAACGCCGTCAAGGTGACGCTCGGCCCCAAGGGCCGCTACGTCGTCCTCGACAAGAAGTGGGGCGCCCCGACGATCACCAACGACGGCGTGACCGTCGCCCGTGAGATCGAGCTGGACGACCCGTTCGAGAACCTCGGCGCCCAGCTGTGCAAGGAGGTCGCCACCAAGACCAACGACGTCGCCGGTGACGGCACCACCACCGCGACCGTCCTCGCCCAGGCGATGGTCCACGAGGGCCTCAAGGCGGTCACCGCCGGCGCCAATCCGATGGGCCTCAAGCGGGGCATGGACGCCGCGGCCGAGGCCGTCGGCAACGCCCTGCGCGACGCCGCCCGCGAGGTCGAGACCCGCGAGGACATGGCGTCGGTCGCGACGATCTCCTCGCGCGACAGCCACATCGGCGACCTGCTCGCGCAGGCCTTCGACAAGGTCGGCAAGGACGGTGTCATCACCGTCGAGGAGTCCAACACCATGGGCACCGAGCTGGACTTCACCGAGGGCATGCAGTTCGACAAGGGCTACATCAGCCAGTACTTCGTGACCGACCCCGAGCGGATGGAGGCCGTCATCGACGACCCCTACATCCTGCTGCACCAGGGGAAGATCTCCTCCGTCTCCGAGCTGCTGCCGCTGCTGGAGAAGGTCATCCAGGCCGGCAAGCCGCTCTTCATCCTCGCCGAGGACGTCGACGGCGAGGCGCTGTCGACGCTGGTGGTCAACAAGATTCGCGGCACGTTCAACGCCGTCGCGGTCAAGGCCCCCGCCTTCGGCGACCGCCGCAAGGCGATGATGCAGGACATCGCGACCCTGACCGGTGGTCAGGTCATCGCCCCCGAGGTCGGCCTCAAGCTCGACCAGGTAGGCCTCGAGGTCCTGGGCCGGGCGCGCCGCGTCGTCGTCACCAAGGACGAGACGACGATCGTCGACGGCGCCGGTGACGCCGCCGAGGTCGAGGGCCGCGTCAACCAGATCAAGGCCGAGATCGAGAACACCGACTCCGACTGGGACCGCGAGAAGCTCCAGGAGCGCCTCGCGAAGCTGGCCGGCGGCGTGTGCGTGATCAAGGTCGGCGCCGCCACCGAGGTGGAGCTGAAGGAGAAGAAGCACCGCATCGAGGACGCCGTCTCCGCGACGCGCGCCGCGATCGAGGAGGGCATCGTCCCCGGCGGTGGCTCCGCGATCATCCACGCCGTCTCCGTCCTCGACGACGACCTCGGCCTCACCGGTGACGAGGCCGTCGGCGTCCGCGTGGTCCGCAAGGCGGCCGACGAGCCGCTGCGCTGGATCGCCGAGAACGGTGGCGAGAACGGCTACGTCGTGACCACCAAGGTCCGCGAGCTCGGCGTCGGCAACGGCTACAACGCCGCCACCGGCGAGTACGGCGACCTGGTCGCCCAGGGCGTCCTGGACCCGGTCAAGGTCACCCGCTCCGCGCTGGTCAACGCCACCTCGATCGCGGCGATGCTGCTGACGACCGAGACGCTGGTCGTCGACAAGCCCGAGGAGGAGGACGAGACCGCGGCCGCAGGCCACGGTCACGGCCACGGTCACTGAGACCCAGCACCACCAGCACCACCAGCACCGAGACGGCGCCGGTCCCCGCGAGGGGGCCGGCGCCGTCGGCGTTCCCGAACCTGCCGCAGGAGCGGAGCGGCCCTCAGCAGTCGACCTCGAGCGCGGGCCGGTCGAGGCCGCGCAGGAGGTAGACCGGCCGGTCCGAGCAGCCGGTGCCGTGCCGCTCGTAGCGGGCCCGCACCGCGTCGTGCAGCTCCTCGGCGCCGGGGGCGCCCCACGCTCCCCACGGCACCCAGGCGACCAGCCAGGTCGGCGCGTCGGGGCCCTCGACCAGGGTGCGCAGGTCGCCGTACCCGTGGTCGAGGGTGCGCATTGGCAGGCTCCACAGGTGGGGGTACGGCGTGGCGAGGCCACTGCTCAGCTGCAGGTCCGCGCGGCCGCCGAAGACGACCAGGGTGTCGCCCGGCTCGGCGGCGGCGGCGATGGCGGTGCCGGTGTCGGCCTCGTGGAACTCCTGGTAGTCCAGCGCGTTCCAGCCCGCCCAGCCCAGCAGGCAGACCAGGGAGGAGACGGCGCTGAGCCCGATGACGACGCGCATCGTCCGGCCGCGACCGGTGCGGTGCCGGGCGAGCAGCGCCGCGCACAGCGCGGTCGCGGGGACCAGCCCGAAGAGGTAGTCGCGCCAGTAGCTGCCGCCGAGCGCGAGCGCGAGGCCGTCGGCGACGACGATCCCGACCGTCGCGGCGGTGACCACCGGGTCGGCGCGCCACTCGCGGCGGACGTGGACGAGGAAGCCGCCGATGACCAGCAGCATCCCCGCGGCGAGGGCGGCGAAGGCGAGCGTCGCAGCCCGGGCGGCCGGTGCGTCGGCGCCGCTGTCGCCGAGGACGGCGGTCGCGTCGGTGCGGAAGCCGTAGACGGTGTACCAGACCTCCTCGAGGTGGACGCCGGCCGCGAGCGCCCAGGTCACCGTGGCCAGCACGGGTACGGCGACCCCGCCGACCGCGGCCGCGGCCAGGCGGGCGAACGTGCGCGTGTCCAGCCGGCCGGTGAGCCGGGCGGCGACCAGCAGGACGGCTCCGAAGGCCAGCCCGCCGACCAGGCTCTGCTTCATCCCGAGGGCGGTGGCCGCCAGCAGGCCCGCCAGGAACGCGTGCCCGGCCGAGTGGCGCTCGAGGGCCTCGAGCGCCAGCCAGATCGACCCGAGCAGGAACGGCAGCGCCAGGATCTCGCCCTTCACCGCGACGGCGTCGATCACCGTGTTGGTGAGCAGCGCGGCGACGGCCACCGCGGTCCACCGCGCGGCCCGCTCGCTGGCCACCCGCCGGGCGACCGCGGCCGCGGCGAGGACGGCCAGCACGCAGGCGACCGCGCCCAGGACGCGGATCGCGTGCTCGCCGCCGACCCGGTCGGTCAGCGCGAAGACGGCGATCACCAGCGGGTGCCGGTCGACGAAGAGGTCGCCGTACACGCTGTCGGGGCGGGGGTCCCAGCTCCGGGCGACCAGCGTGAACCCGGCCTCGTCGGGGCGCAGCGGCCGGGTCAGGCCCGGCAGTCGGAGCAGGAACGCCAGGGTCGCGGCGACCGCGACCGTCCACCGCGAGTCGATCCGGGCACCGACCCACCGCGCCTGGTGCTGCAGCCGGTCGAGCATGCGGCACAGGTTCCCAGACGCCGCCCGCCGAGCCGCGGCCCCCACCCGTGTGACCTGGGGGAAACATCGGCGACCCGGTCCGGCAACCTCGCCGGGCGAGGGTGGCGGCATGTTGTGGCGAGTGCGGACGACCCTGCCCGACCGACCCGGAGCGCTGGCCGTGCTGGCCGAGCACTGCGGACGGGCCGGCGTGAACATCCTGGGCCTGCAGATCTTCCCCGGCGTCGAGGCCGTGACCGACGAGCTGGTGCTGAGCACCCCCGGTGGGTGGGGCGCCTCGGCCACCGCCCACCTGGTGGAGCGGGCCGGCGGCCGCTCGGTCGTGGTCCAGCCCTGCACGGAGGCGGCGCTGTCGGACCAGCCGACCCGGTACGTCCAGGCCGCCCGCACCATCCTCGCCTCGCCGATGTCCTTCCCCGACGTGGTCGCGAGGCTCTTCGACGCCGAGGCCGACGCGGTCGACCCGGCCGGGCCGCCGCAGGACGTCATGGAGATGACCGTCGGCGACGTGCAGGTGCAGGTACGCCGCACCGCGGCGTTCACCGCCACCGAGCACGCCCGCGGAGCGGCGATCGCCGACCTGGTCAGCGACGTGCTGCAGCGGACCAAGGCCGAGTCGGCCATCGCGGTGACCCCCGGGCGGCGGATGGGCGGCGGCACGATGCCCGAGCACGTCGTCGACGGGGACTCCATCAGCGCCGTCGTCGACGGTGTGGTGGTCGGCCTCGCGACCGTCCAGGGCGAGCTCGAGGAGGACCCGGGCGCCCGGCAGGTCGTGCTCCGGGTGGACCCGGCGTGGCAGCGACGGGGCATCGGCACCCGGCTGCTGGTGGACGCGGCCCGGCTCGCGCACACGCTGGGTGCGGGGGAGATCGTGCTCACCACCCGCTCGGACAACCAGGCGGTGCTCCCGATGGTGCTCGCGGCCGGCATGCGCGGGCGGATCCGGATGGCGGCCGACGTGCTGACCGTCCGCATCGCCGTGCGCGAGCTGCGTCCGCTCACCGCCTGACCCACCCGCGGGCGACTACTCCTCAGGTGGAACCGGCACTTCTCAGGCGATGCATCCCCCGAGAAGTGCCGGAATCCCCGGGGCCCCGGGGATTCCGACGCGCCCCCACGCCCGCCCACCACCATCCGGCCGGTCCGAGGAGCGTCGTCGACGCCGGTAGGCTGGACGGGTGGAGCTCCCTGACAAGTTCGCCGCTCTCGGCCTCACCTACGACGACGTCCTGCTGCTGCCGGGGTACTCCGACCTGGCGCCCTCCGACATCGACACCACCAGCCGGCTGACCCGCGAGATCAGCCTGCGGGTGCCGCTGGTCAGCGCCGCGATGGACACGGTCACCGAGTCGCGGATGGCGATCGCCATGGCCCGCCAGGGCGGACTCGGCGTGCTGCACCGCAACCTCTCGATCGAGGACCAGGCCTACCAGGTCGACCTGGTCAAGCGGACCCAGACGGGGATCATCTCCAACCCGGTGACGATCGGTCCGGACGCGACGCTCGAGCAGCTCGACCAGCTGGCGGGGGAGTACCGCGTCTCCGGCTTCCCGGTCGTCGACGGCGAGCAGCGCCTGCTGGGCATCATCACCAACCGCGACCTGCGGTTCACCCCGGTCGCGGAGTGGGCCACCACCAAGGTCGACGAGGTGATGACGACCGAGGGCCTGGTCACCGGTCCCGCGGGCATCTCGCGCGACGACGCCACCGTGCTGCTGCGGCGGCACAAGAAGGAGCGACTGCCCCTCGTCGACGAGCAGGGCCGCCTGGTCGGGCTGATCACCGTCAAGGACTTCGTGAAGTCCGAGCAGTTCCCGCACGCCTCGAACGACGGCTCCGGCCGGCTCATGGTCGGCGCCGCGATCGGCTACTTCGGCGACGCCTGGGAGCGCGCGACAACCCTGATCGACGCGGGCGTCGACGTGCTCGTCGCCGACACCGCGCACGGCCACGTGCGCCTGCTGCTCGACATGGTCCGCCGACTGAAGTCCGACCCCGCGACCAAGCACGTCCAGGTCATCGGCGGGAACGTCGCCACCCGCGACGGCGCGCAGGCGTTCGTCGACGCCGGCGCGGACGCGGTCAAGGTCGGCTTCGGCCCGGGCTCGATCTGCACCACCCGGGTCGTCACCGGCGCCGGCGTGCCGCAGGTGACCGCGGTGTACGAGGCGTCGCTGGCGTGCAAGCCGGCCGGGGTGCCGGTCATCGCCGACGGCGGCCTGCAGCAGTCCGGTGACATCGCCAAGGCGCTCGTCGCCGGCGCCGACAGCGTCATGGTCGGCTCGCTGCTGGCCGGCTGCGACGAGTCGCCGGGCGAGCTGATCTTCCTCAACGGCAAGCAGTTCAAGGCCTACCGCGGCATGGGCTCGCTGGCGGCGATGTCGAGCCGGGGCAAGAAGTCCTACTCCAAGGACCGCTACTTCCAGGCCGAGGTCCTCAGCGACGACCTGATCGTGCCCGAGGGCATCGAGGGCCAGGTGGCCTACCGCGGGCCGCTGGCGGCCGTCGCCCACCAGCTCGTCGGCGGCCTCGCGCAGTCGATGTTCTACATCGGCGCCCGGACGGTGCCCGAGCTGCAGGAGAAGGGCCGGTTCGTGCGGATCACGTCGGCCTCGCTCAAGGAGAGCCACCCCCACGACGTGCAGATGACCGTCGAGGCCCCGAACTACAACGGCCGCTGAGCCGGAGCAGAGGACAGATGACCGAGATCGAGATCGGCCGGGCCAAGCGTGCTCGCCGCGCCTACTCCTTCGACGACGTGGCGATCGTGCCCTCCCGGCGCACCCGCGACCCCGAGGAGGTCAGCACCGACTGGCAGATCGACGCCTACCGGTTCGACCTGCCGGTCCTGGCGGCCCCGATGGACTCGGTGATGTCGCCGGCGACCGCGATCGCCTTCGGCGAGTTCGGCGGCCTCGGGGTGCTCAACCTCGAGGGCATCTGGACGCGGTACGACGACCCGGAGCCGCTGCTGGAGGAGGTCGCCGGCCTCGAGGGGCACGACGCGACCCGGCGCCTGCAGGAGATCTACCTCGAGCCGGTGAAGGCAGAGCTGATCACCGAGCGGCTGCGCCAGGTGCGCGAGGCCGGCGTGACCGTCGCGGGCTCGCTGTCGCCGCAGCGGACCAAGGAGTTCGCCAAGACCGTGGTGGACGCGGGCGTCGACATGTTCGTCATCCGCGGCACGACCGTCTCGGCCGAGCACGTCTCCTCCCAGGCCGAGCCGCTGAACCTCAAGGAGTTCATCTACGAGCTCGACGTGCCGGTCATCGTCGGAGGCTGCGCGACCCACCAGGCGGCGCTGCACCTGATGCGCACCGGCGCGGCCGGTGTCCTCGTCGGCTTCGGCGGCGGCGCCGCGCACACCACCCGCACCGTCCTCGGCGTCGCCGTGCCGATGGCCTCCGCCGTCGCCGACGTCGCCGCGGCGCGCCGCGACTACCTCGACGAGTCCGGCGGCCGCTACGTGCACGTGATCGCCGACGGGTCCATCGGCCAGTCCGGCGACCTGGCCAAGGCGATCGCCTGCGGCGCGGACGCGGTCATGGTCGGCTCGCCGTTCGCCCGGGCCAGCGACGCGCCTGGCCGCGGCTTCCACTGGGGCACCGAGGCCCACCACGCCGACCTGCCGCGCGGCCAGCGCGTGCAGTTCGAGACGGTCGGCACGCTCGAGGAGATCCTCTTCGGCCCCTCCCGCGTCGCCGACGGCACGATGAACCTCATCGGCGCGCTGAAGCGGTCGATGGCCACGACGGGCTACACCGAGGTCAAGGAGTTCCAGCGCGTCGAGCTCGTGATCGAGTGAGCGCGGTCGACGAGCGCCCCGTCACCATCCACACCGACGGGGCCTGCGTGCCCAACCCCGGCCCCGGCGGCTGGGGCGCGCTGCTGCGGCAGGGCAGCCACGAGCTGGAGCTGTGCGGCGGCGAGGTCGAGCCCACGACGAACAACCGGATGGAGCTGACCGCGCCCATCCGCGCGCTCGAGGCGCTCAAGCGGCGGTCGGTCGTGCACCTGTTCACCGACAGCACCTACGTGCGCAACGGGATCACCTCCTGGGTCGTGGGGTGGCAGCGCAACGGGTGGCGGACCAGCACGAAGCAGCCGGTCAAGAACGACGACCTGTGGCGCCAGCTGGTCGCCGCCTGCGCCGAGCACGACGTCGAGTGGCACTGGGTCAAGGGCCACAACGGCGACGAGGGGAACGAGCGCGCCGACCGGCTCGCCGCCCGCGGCCTCGCCGAGGCGCTGGCGGCCGCGCGCGCATGACCGGGCTGCTCCTGGGCGCGGGCCAGGCCGAGGCGGTGCCCGGGGACCTGCGCGCGAACGTCGCGACCGCCGCCCGGCTGGCCCGGCGGGCCGCCGACCGGGGCGTGCGCGTGCTCGTGCTGCCCGAGGCGTTCCTGACCGGGTACGACGCCTCCGCGTTCGACGGCGTGCTCCCGACGGCCGAGCGGGTGGCCGGTCCCGAGCTCGACCCGCTCCGCGAGGCGGCCGCGGCCGGCGACCTGGTGGTGGTCGTGGGCACGGCGCTGCAGCGCGCGGACCGCCGTACCCTCTCCTCGGTCGTGGTCCGGCCCGGCGGGGAGGTGTCGGTGCCATACGACAAGCAGCACGTCGACCACGACGAGCTCGCCTGGTTCACCGCGGGGGACGCCGGCTGCTCGATCACCGTCGACGGGGTCGAGCTGGGACTGAGCATCTGCTACGACGGCTGCTTCCCCGAGCACGCCCGGGCGGCCTCCGACGACGGGGCGCTGGGCTACCTCAGCTCTGCGGCGTACTTCCCCGGCGGGGCGCACCGGCGCGACCTCTACTACGCCGCCCGTGCGGTGGAGAACTCCTTCTACGTCGTCTTCTCCGGGCTCACCGGCCGGTGCGGCGGCAGCTCGTTCATCGGTGGTTCGGCGGTCCACGACCCCGAGGGCCGCCCGCTCGAGCGGCTCGGCGAGGAGGAGGGGATCGCGGTCGGCGAGCTGGACCCCGGGGTGGTCGCGGCGACCCGGGAGCGGCACCGGATGCACCACGACCACCGCCGGTCGCTGGGCGACCGGGTGCGCGCCTGACCTGCCTCTTGTCGGGTGTCGGCGGGCGGTCCTAGGGTCCTGCCCTCACCACTTGGTGACCGCCATCACTCGGGAGGCGTCGTGCGCCGTACTGCTCCATCCACCCTCGTCGCGGCGACCGCCGCGCTCGCGCTGGTCTGGCCGGCGTCCCCGGCCCTCGCCGTCGGTGCCGACGACGACCCCGCACGCCACGCACTGCGCAGCGGCGTCACCGAGGACAGCTTCTACTTCCTCATGGCCGACCGCTTCGCCAACGGCGACCCCGGCAACGACACCGGCGGGATCCCCGGCGGCAAGGACGAGCACGGCTTCGACCCGACCGCGAAGGGCTACTTCAACGGCGGCGACCTCGACGGCCTGCGCGCGCAGCTGGACTACGTCGAGGGCCTCGGCACCGACGCCATCTGGCTGACCCCGGTGTTCCAGAACAAGGCGGTGCAGCTCGAGGACGGCCCGTCGGCCGGCTACCACGGCTACTGGATCACCGACTTCACCCGGATCGACCCGCACCTGGGCACCAACGCCGATCTCGCCGAGCTCGTCGACGCCGCGCACGACCGCGGGATCAAGGTCTTCTTCGACATCATCACCAACCACACCGCCGACGTCATCGGCTACGAGGAGGGCGCGCGGACGGCGTACGTCCCCAAGGACGTCGAGCCCTACCGGACGGCCGGCGGGGCGCCGTTCGACGACCGCGACCACGCGGGCACCGGCGACTTCCCCGACCTCGACCCCGCGACGTCGTTCCCCTACACCCCGGTCCTCGCGCCGGGGGAGGAGGACCTCAAGGTCCCGGCCTGGCTCAACGACCCGACGCTCTACCACAACCGCGGCAACACCACCTTCACCGGCGAGGACAGCCAGTACGGCGACTTCTTCGGCCTCGACGACCTCTTCACCGAGCACCCGCGCGTCGTCGACGGGATGATCGACATCTACCGCACCTGGGTCGAGGACTTCGGGATCGACGGGTTCCGCATCGACACCATGAAGCACGTCGACGACGCGTTCTGGCAGGCCTTCGGCCCCGGCATCCTCGACTTCGCCCGCAGCCACGGCAAGCCGGACTTCTTCATGTTCGGCGAGGTGGCCCTCGACGGCAGCGACGCCGCCGCCAAGGCCTTCACCTCCCACTACACCGGCCACAACGGCATGCAGGCGGTGCTCGACTTCCCCTTCCAGTGGGCGGCCCGCGACTTCGTCTCCCGGCAGCGCAGCGGGCGCGCGCTCGCCCGGTTCTTCCGCGACGACGACTGGTACACCGACGCCGACAGCAACGTGCACTCCCTGCCCACCTTCCTCGGCAACCACGACATGGGCCGCTTCGGGCACTTCCTGGCCGTCGACGACCCCGACCGCAGCGCGGCGGAGCGACTGCGGCGTGACGTCCTCGCCCACCAGCTCATGTACCTCTCCCGCGGCAACCCGGTCGTCTACTACGGCGACGAGCAGGGGTTCACCGGGACCGGCGGCGACCAGCTGGCGCGGCAGTCGATGTTCGCCAGCCAGGTCCCCGAGTACGCCGACGACGACCAGCTGGGCTCCGCGGAGACCCCGGCCTCCGACAGCTTCGACACCGACCACCCGCTCTACCGCACGATCGCCGGCCTGGACCGGCTGGTGGAGCGGCACCCGGCGCTGAGGCGGGGCGCCCAGCAGGTCCGGTCCGCCGACCGCGACGTCGTCGCCTTCTCCCGGATCGACCGGCGGCAGCAGCGGGAGTACGTCGTCGTCCTCAACACCGCGGAGCGCCCGCGGGCGCTGCGGGTCCCGACCTGGGTCCGCGACGGCCGGTTCCGCAAGGTCCTCGGCCAGGGCCCCGCGACTCGCGAGAGCGGCCGCGACGGCGACCTGCGGGTCACGGTGCCGGCGCTCGGCGCGGTGGTCTACGCCTCCACCGCGCGGATCCCGGCCTCGCGGCGGGCACCCGCGGTCCGGCTGGCAGAGCCGGCGCCGACCAAGGTCGCCCGCAGCCGCACCAAGGTGGTGGCGAAGGTCGGCGGCGACTCGTTCTACGAGGTCACCTTCCAGGCCAAGGTCGGCGGCGGGCGCTGGCGCGACATCGGCACCGACGACTCCGCGCCGTACCGAGTCTTCCACGACACCCGGGACCTCGCCACCGGGACCCGCGTGCAGTACCGCGCCGCCGTCCTGGACAACCGGGGTCACAGCCGCACCAGCGGCGTGCGCGCGACCCGGGTGGCACCGCCGACCGTCGACCTGACCACGTCCGGGGAGCGCGGCACGGTGAGCAACGTCGACCCGGTGACGGTCACCGCGGTCGTCGACCCCGAGCGCCCGGCGCAGTCGGTGCGGTTCGAGCGCAGCGTCGCCGGCGGGGCGTGGGAGGTGCTCGGCACCGACACCTCCTCGCCGGCCTACCAGGTCAGCGACGACGTCTCCGCCCTCCCGCTGGGCACGCGGGTCCGCTACCGCGCGGTGCTCGTGGAGCGCGGCACGCCTCGCGTCGTCGGCGGTCCGGTGACCGTCACCACGGCGGCGCCGACGCCGGCCCGGGAGTCGGTCACGGTCGCGGGCAGCCTGCAGTCGGAGATCGGCTGCGCCGCCGACTGGGACCCCGCGTGCGAGGAGAGCCGGCTCGCCTTCGACCCCACCGACGGCCGGTGGCACGCGACGTTCGAGCTGCCGGCCGGCAGCTACGACTGGAAGGTCGCGGTCGACGGGTCCTGGGACGAGAACTACGGGGCCGGCGGTGCGGCGGGCGGCGACAACCTCACGCTCGTCGTGCCCGAGGGGGGCGCGACGTACCGCTTCACCTGGGACCAGGTGAGCAAGGAGCCGTCGGCCACACTGGTGCCATGACCCGCCCCGGCGCGCCCGTCCGACCCGACCCGAGCGCGCTGGGACCTGCCGCCCGGCAGGCGGCTCTCGACGAGCTGGCCGCCCCCGACCGCGAGCTGGACGTGCTCGTGGTCGGGGGCGGGATCGTCGGCACCGGGGTGGCCCTCGACGCGGTGACCCGCGGCCTGTCGACCGCGCTCGTCGAGCAGCGCGACCTCGCCAGCGGCACGAGCAGCCGCTCCTCGAAGCTCGTCCACGGCGGCCTGCGCTACCTCGAGATGCTGGACTTCGGACTGGTCCGCGAGGCCCTGCACGAGCGCGGCCTGCTGCTGACCCGGCTGGCGCCGCACCTGGTCCGGCCGGTGCCCTTCCTCTACCCTCTGACCCACCGCGGCTGGGAGCGGCCCTACGTCGGCGCGGGGCTCGCGCTGTACGACGGGCTGGCCGCCCTCGCCCCGGGCGGGTCCGGGCTGCCGCGGCACCGGCACCTCACCCGCCGCCAGGTCGCCCGGATGGCCCCGGACCTCCGCGTGGACAGCGTCACCGGCGCCATCCGGTACTTCGACTGCCAGGTCGACGACGCGCGCCTCGTGCTCACCATCGCCCGGACCGCCGCGGCGCACGGCGCCGCCGTCGCGACGCGGACGAAGGTCACCGGCTTCCTGCGCGAGGGGGAGCGCGTCGTCGGGGTCCGGGCCACCGACCTGGAGACCGGTCGCGAGCTCGAGGTGCGCGCCAAGGTCGTCGTGAACGCCGCCGGCGTCTGGACCGACGAGGTGCAGGAGATGGTCGGCGGTCGCGGCGCCCTGCACGTGCAGGCGTCTAAGGGGATCCACCTCGTCGTGCCGCGGGACCGGATCCGCTCCGAGGCGGGCTTCATCGTGCGGACCGAGACCTCGGTGCTGTTCGTCATCCCGTGGGGCCGGCACTGGGTCATCGGCACCACCGACACCGAGTGGGACCTCGACAAGGCGCACCCCGCCGCGAGCCGGACCGACATCGACTACGTCCTGGAGCGGGTCAACGCGATCCTGCGCGAGCCGCTGGACCACGACGACGTGGAGGGCGTGTACGCCGGGCTCCGGCCGCTGCTGAGCGGGGAGTCCGAGCCGACGTCGAAGATCTCGCGCGAGCACACCGTCGTCACCCCCGTCCCCGGCCTGGTGATGATCGCCGGCGGCAAGCTCACGACGTACCGGGTCATGGCGCGCGACGCCGTCGACGCGGCCGCCCACTCCCTGCGGACCACCGCCGGCCTGGCGGTGCGCGACTCGATCACCGACCGGGTCCCGCTCGTCGGGGCGGAGGGGTACGAGGCGCGCACCAACCAGCGGGTGCAGCTCGCCCGCGCCTCGGGCCTGCACGTGGCGCGGATCGACGCGCTGCTGGGCCGGTACGGCGCGCTCATCGACGACGTGCTCGCGCTCGTCGCCGAGCGGCCCGAGCTCGCGCGCCCGCTCGACGGTGCGGACGACCACCTCGCGGTCGAGGTCGTCCACGCCGTGTCCCACGAGGGCGCCCGCCACCTCGACGACGTCCTCACCCGGCGCACCCGCATCTCGATCGAGACCTTCGACCGCGGCACCCGCGCCGCGCCGGGCGTCGCCGCGCTGATGGCGACCGAGCTCGGGTGGGGCGAGGAGCGCACCGCCGACGAGGTCGACCACTACCTGCGGCGGGTCGAGGCCGAGCGGCAGAGCCAGCAGCGGCTCACCGACCAGGAGGCGGACGAGGCGCGGGTCAAGGCCCCCGACATCGTCTGACCGTCCCCTCGGTCGTCGCGGGTCGACCTGGGGGGCGCCTGCGGCTCCCGCCGTGGGCGGGGGCCCGGTCTACCAGCCCTGCGCTCGTGCCTCGCTCCGGGCCGCCAGACCCAACCACGACCGGGCCCCCACCCCCGGCGTGCGCCTCCGGCGCCCGCGGGGTGGGCTCGGAAGCGCTTGTGGCTCCCCACGAGGGCGGGGGCCCGGTCTACCAGCCCTGCGCTCGTGCCTCGCTCCGGGCCGCCAGACCCAACCACGACCGGGCCCCCACCCCCGGCGGGCGCCTCCGGCGCCCGCAGGGGCGAGGCGGCCCGTTGACAACTAGAACGTGTTCCACCGATGCTGGCGACCACTGAGACCCACGTCACACCCGTGCGCGACGTGGTCGACCCGAGGAGCGCCCGTGACCCAGGCACCGCCGCCGCCGGACATGAAGCTGCAACGCACCAGCCGCGACCCGAGCACGTTGCCGGACCGGCTCGTGGCCTGGTTGGCGCGGGAGCTCCCGCCAGGGGCGGACCCGGTGGTGGTCGTGCACTCGGGCGCCGACGCCAACGGGATGTCCTCGGAGACGCTGCCGCTCGACGTGACCTGGACCCAGGGCGGCGAGCAGCGCACCGGGCGGTACGTCGCGCGGGTCGCGCCGGCCGCGGAGGACTTCCCGGTCTTCCCCGACTACGCGCTGGGCGACCAGTACGACGCGATGCGGCTGGTGGGGGAGCTGACCGCCGTGCCGGTGCCGGTGGTGCGGTGGATGGAGCCGACCGGGGAGGTCCTGGGGACGCCGTTCTTCCTGATGGACCGGGTCGAGGGGGTCGTGCCCCAGGACGTGCTGCCCTACAACTTCGGCGACAACTGGCTCCACGACGCCTCGCCCGAGGAGCAGCGCCGGCTGCAGGACGCGACCGTCGGCGTGCTGGCCGGGCTGCACGGCGTGCGCGACGCTGCGACGACGTTCGCCTTCCTCGACCCCGCCCGTCACGGCCACGCCGGGGCCACGCCGCTGGAGCGGAACCTGGCGCGGACCCGGGCCTGGTACGACTTCGCGGTCCCCGACATCGGCCGCTCGGCGGTCACCGAGCGCGGCCTGGCCTGGCTCGAGGCGAACCTGCCGCCGGACCAGGGCGACACCGTGCTGTGCTGGGGCGACTCGCGGATCGGGAACGTGCTCTTCGAGGACTTCGCGCCCGTCGCGGTGCTCGACTGGGAGATGGCCACGGTCGGGCCCCGGGAGCTCGACCTGTCCTGGATGGTCTTCGCCCACCTGGTCTTCGAGTCGATCACCGGTGCGCTCGAGCTGCCCGGCATGCCGCACTTCCTGCGCGAGGAGGACGTCCTCGCGACGTACCGCGAGCTCACCGGGGTCGAGGTCGGCGACCTGCACTGGTACCACGTCTACAACGCGGTCCAGTGGTGCATCGTCTTTATGCGCACCGGTGCCCGGCAGATCCACTTCGGTGAGATCGAGCGGCCCGACGACCCCGACGGGCTGATGCACCACAAGCCCCTGCTCGACCGCCTCCTGGCCGAAGCGGGGGCCTGAGCCGTGGTCGGCCCGCTCGACGAGTACCCGCTGCACCAGGCGCCCCTCCCCGTCACCTGGCCCGCGAGCAGCGACCGCAACTTCTACGACCGCTGCTACTTCAACGCCCACGACCGCACCGGCGAGCTGTTCCTGATCACCGGGCTGGGCTACTACCCCAACCTCGGCACCAAGGACGCCTTCCTGCTGCTGGCCCGCGACGGGAGGCAGACGGCCGTCCACCTCTCCGACCTGTGCGACGACGACCGCCTCAACCAGCACGTCGGCGGCTACCGGCTCGAGGTCGAGGAGCCGCTGCAGCGCATCCACCTCACCCTCGAGGAGACCGAGGGGATCGCTGCGGACCTCACCTGGGAGGGCTCGTTCCCGGTCCTCCAGGAGCTGCCGCACGTCCTGCGCTCCGGCGCCCGGGTCACCCTCGACGCGCAGCGCTTCGCCCAGGTCGGCACCTGGCGCGGCCACGTCGTCGTCGACGGCGAGCGGATCGAGGTGACGCCGGACCGCTGGGTCGGCACGCGCGACCGCTCCTGGGGCATCCGCCCGGTGGGCGAGGCCGAGCCGGCCGGGGCGCCCGCGGACCCGCCGTTCGACGGGATGTGGTGGACCTACGTCCCGATGCGCTTCGAGGAGTACGCCGTCGTGCTCATCCTCCAGGAGGACCCGTCGGGCTACCGCACCCTCAACGACTGCCACCGCGTGCACGCCGACGGCCGGGTCGAGCAGCTCGGCTGGCCGCGCGTGCAGGTGCACTACGCCTCGGGCACCCGGAAGCCGACCGGCGCGACCATCACCTGCACCAGCGGTCGCGGGGAGGAGGTCCGCCTCGAGGTCTCCTCGCTGCTGGCGGCGCCGCTCCACGTGGGCGGCGGGTACGGTGGCGACCCCGACTGGACCCACGGGGTGTGGAAGGGCGAGAAGTTCGTCGAGCGGCTGACCTACGACATGGCCGACGAGGCCGTGCAGGGCCGGTTCATGTTCGGCTGCGTCGACCACGTCGGCCGCGCCGTCCTGCACGAGGGTGGGCGGACGGCCGAGGGCTGGGGCCTCTTCGAGCACTTCGCGATCGGCCGCCACGACCCCAGCGGCTTCGCCGACTGGTTCGCCACCGCGCCCTGACGCGCGCCCCACCACCCACGCGGACCGCCGCGCCCACGACGTACCCACGACGTACCTCAGGAGCACCCATGACCCTCGACCGCGACGCCTTCTTCATCGACGGCGGCTGGGCGGCACCCGCCACGTCGGCGACCCTCCAGGTGGTCTCGCCGCACAGCGAGCAGGTCGTGGCGACCGTGCCGGAGGGGTCGGCGGCCGACGTCGACGCCGCGGTCGCCGCCGCCCGCCGCGCGTTCGACGAGGGGCCCTGGCCGCGGATGTCGCCGGAGGAGCGGATCGAGGTGGTCCAGGCCTTCTCCGGGCTGTACGCCGCGAGGCTGGCGGAGATGGCGGACCTGATCACCACCGAGATGGGCTCGCCGACGTCGTTCTCGAACCTCGCCCAGTCGCCGGCGCCGTGGATGCAGATCGAGTCGTTCCTCGCGATCGCCCGCGCCTTCCCCTGGGAGGAGACCCGTCCCGGGGCGCTGGGGCCCGAGGTCATCGTCCGGCGCGAGCCGGTCGGCGTGGTGGCCGCGATCCCGCCGTGGAACGTCCCGCAGTTCACCACGATCTCCAAGGTCGTCCCGGCCCTGCTGGCCGGGAACACGGTCGTGGTCAAGCCGGCCCCCGAGACCCCGCTCGACGGCTACCTGCTCGCCGAGCTGCTCGCCGAGGCGGGGGTGCCCGCCGGCGTCGTCAACATCGTCGCCGCCGGCCGGGAGGTCGGCGAGCACCTCGTGGCGCACCCCGGCGTGGACAAGGTCGCCTTCACCGGGTCGACCGCCGCCGGCCGCAGGATCGCCGCGGTGTGCGGCGAGCAGCTCAAGCGGGTCAGCCTCGAGCTCGGCGGCAAGTCCGCCGCGATCGTCCTCGACGACGCCGACCTCGCCGCCACGATGGAGGGGCTGAGGTTCGTTGCGCTGATGAACTCCGGCCAGGCGTGCGTGGCCCAGACCCGGATCCTCGCCTCCCGCGCCAACTACGACGCGGTCGTCGACGCCCTGGCCGAGACCGTCTCCGGCATGGCCGTCGGGGACCCGGCCGACCCGGCGACCGAGATCGGCCCGATGGTGGCCCAGCGCCAGCAGGAGCGGGTCGAGAAGTACATCGCGCTCGGCCAGGAAGAGGGCGCACGCGTCGTCGTCGGGGGCAACGGGATGCCCGAGGGGCTGGACCGCGGCTGGTACGTCCGGCCGACCGTGTTCGCCGACGTCGACAACCGGATGCGGATCGCGCAGGAGGAGATCTTCGGCCCCGTCCTGTCGGTGATCGCGTTCGACGACGTCGACGACGCCGTCCGGATCGCCAACGACTCCGAGTACGGCCTGGCCGGGACGGTCTGGACCGGGGACCCCGCTGCGGGGCTCGACGTGGCGCGCCGGGTGCGTGCCGGGACCTACGGCGTCAACACCTACACGATGGACTTCGCGGCGCCGTTCGGCGGGCTCAAGGCCTCGGGGATCGGCCGCGAGTTCGGGCCGGAGGGCCTGGCGCAGTACACCGAGCTCAAGTCGATCTACCCCACCGCGCCGGCCATGTGAGCCGAACGGCCGACCCGGTTGACAAGGCGGACGACTGTGTAAAGCCCCACAATCCCTACCGCCGGGTAGTCCGGGAGACCGCGGTCACATACCCTCGGTACATGAGCGCCTCTTCACCGACCTCGTCCGGCGGCCCGCTCGTCGAGGGCCCCCGCGACCCCGAGCACGAGCCGGGGGCGACGTACGCCCTCGAGCCGGACCACGTCGCGTCCCTGACCCGGCGGGTCGTCTCCTCGTCGGGGGAGACCAACGCGGTGTTCTCCCCGCTGGACGGCGCACCGCTCGCCCACGTCCCGCAGAGCAGCGACGCCGACGTGGCCGAGGCGTTCGCCCGGGCCCGTCGCGCCCAGCAGGCATGGGCCCGCACCAGCGTCGACGAGCGCGCCGCGACCCTGCTGCGGCTGCACGACCTGGTGCTGGACCGGCAGGACGAGATCGTCGACATGGTCGTCCTGGAGTCCGGCAAGGCGCGCAAGCACGCCTTCGACGAGGTCCTCCACGTCGCGATGACCGCCCGCTACTACGGCCGCACGGCCCACCGGCACCTCGACACCCGCCGGCACCCCGGCGTGATGCCGGTGCTCACCCGGGTGGACGTCAACCGCGTGCCCAAGGGCGTCGTCGGCGTCATCTCGCCGTGGAACTACCCGTTCACGATGGCGCTGTGCGACGGCCTCCCGGCGCTCCTCGCCGGCAACGCCGTCGTCGCGAAGCCGGACGCCCAGACGATGCTGTCCGCGCTGCTGGGTGCGCAGCTGCTCGAGGAGGCCGGGTTCCCCGCCGACCTGTGGCAGGTCGTGGCCGGGCCCGGCTCGCGGGTCGGCGGCGGCATCGTCGAGCGCGCCGACTACGTCTGCTTCACCGGGTCCACCGCCACGGGCCGGGTCATCGCCCACGGTTGCGCCGACCGGTTGATCGGCTGCTCCCTCGAGCTCGGCGGCAAGAACCCGATGCTCGTCCTGCGCGACGCCGACCTGGAGCGGGCCGCCGAGGGCGCCGTCCGCGCGACGTTCTCCAACGCCGGCCAGCTCTGCGTGTCCGTCGAGCGGCTCTTCGTCGCCGACCAGGTCTACGACCGCTTCGTCGAGCGGTTCGTCGCCCGCACCCAGGCGATGACGCTCGGTGCGACCCTGGACTGGGACAACGACATGGGCTCGCTCATCTCCCAGGCCCAGCTCGACGCCGTCGTGCACCACGTCGACGAGGCGGTCGCCAAGGGCGCCCGGGTGCTCACCGGCGGCAAGGCCCGGCCCGACCTCGGGCCCTACATGTACGAGCCCACGATCCTCGAGGGCGTCACGCCCGACATGGCCTGCTTCCAGGACGAGACCTTCGGCCCGGTCGTCTCCCTCTACCGCTTCCACGACGAGGCCGACGCCGTCGCGCGGGCCAACGAGGGGGAGTACGGCCTCAACGCCGCGATCTACAGCCAGGACGGCGCCCGGGCCCGCACCATCGCCCGGTACGTCAAGGCCGGCACCGTCAACATCAACGAGGCCTTCGGTGCCACGTTCGCCAGCATCGACGCGCCCATGGGCGGCATGCGGCAGTCCGGCGTGGGCCGGCGGCAGGGCGCCGAGGGCATCCTGCGCTACACCGAGACCCAGTCGGTGGCGACCCAGCGGCTGCTGCGGTTCGCACCCGTCCTGGGCATGTCCGACGAGACCTACGCGAAGGTGATGACCGCCAACCTCCGCCTGATGAAGAAGCTGGGGCGTGCCTGATGACGACCGACCGACCTGAGCAGGCCCGCGACTTCGACGTCCTCGTCGTCGGATCCGGCTTCGGCGGCTCCGTGGCCGCCCTGCGGCTGACCGAGAAGGGCTACCGCGTCGGGGTGCTCGAGGCGGGCGCCCGGTTCCGCGACGAGGACTTCGCCGAGACCTCCTGGGACGTCAAGCGCTACCTGTTCCGACCGGAGGTCGGCTGCTACGGCATCCAGCGCATCGACGCGCTGCGCGACTGCCTGATCGTCTCCGGTGCCGGCGTGGGCGGCGGCTCGCTGGTCTACGCCAACACCCTCTACGAGCCGCTGCCGGCGTTCTTCAACGACCCGCAGTGGAGCCACATCACCGACTGGAAGTCCGAGCTCGCGCCGTTCTACGACCAGGCCAAGCGCATGCTCGGCGTGGTCGAGAACCCCCTGCGGACCCCCGCCGACGACGTGATGGAGAAGGTCGCCAGCGAGATGGGGGTGGCCGACACCTTCCACCCGACCCCGGTCGGCGTCTTCTTCGGCGGCCCCGGCCAGGAGAGGGGCGAGCAGGTGGCCGACCCGTACTTCGGCGGCGCCGGTCCCGAGCGCACCACCTGCATCGGCTGCGGTGCCTGCATGAGCGGCTGCCGCCACAACGCCAAGAACACCCTGGTCAAGAACTACCTCTACCTGGCCGAGGAGGCCGGTGCGAAGGTGCTGCCGCTGACGACGGTCACCCGGATCGCGCCCCGCGAGGACGGCGGGTACGACGTCCACGTCCGCTACACCAAGGCCAAGACGCCCCGACGGTCGGCGACCCGCGTGCTCACCGCCGACCAGGTGGTGCTGGCGGCCTCGGCGCTCGGGACGCAGCGGCTCCTGCACCGGATGAAGGACGAGGGGCACCTGCCGCGGGTCTCGGACCGCATCGGCTACCTCTCCCGGACCAACTCCGAGTCGATCCTGGGCGCGATCGCGCCCGACACGAAGATCGACTACAGCGAGGGCATCGCGATCACGTCCTCCTTCCACCCCGACGACGACACCCACATCGAGCCGGTCCGCTACGGCAAGGGCAGCAACTTCATGTCCATGCTGCAGACCGTGCTCACCGACGGTGACGGCCCGGCCCCGCGCTGGCGCACCTGGGTCAAGGAGACCTGGAAGCAGCGGCGCAACATCACCGACCTCTACGACCTGCGGCACTGGTCGGAGCGCACGGTGATCGCGCTGGTGATGCAGAGCCTGGACAACTCGATCACGACGTACACCAAGCGGATCCCGGGCACGAACCGCCGCTTCCTCACCTCGCGCCAGGGCCACGGCGTGCCGAACCCGACCTGGATCCCGGCCGGCAACGCCGCGGTCCGGCTGATGGCCAAGATCATCGGCGGCACGCCGGGCGGCAACATCGGCGAGCAGTTCAACATGCCGCTGACCGCCCACTTCCTCGGCGGCTGCGCGATCGGCGACTCCGCCGAGACCGGAGTGATCGACCCCTACCAGCGGGTCTACGGCCACCCCGGCCTGCACGTCTCGGACGGCTCCGCGGTCACCGCCAACCTCGGCGTGAACCCGTCGCTGACGATCACCGCCCAGGCCGAGCGGGCGATGTCGCTGTGGCCGAACAAGGGCGAGCCGGACCGGCGCCCGGCGCTCGGCGCGGACTACCGCCGGGTGGACCCCGTCGCCCCGCGCTCGCCGGTCGTCCCCGACAGCGCGCCGGGGGCCCTGCGACTCCCGATCGTCGGGGTCTCCTGAGCGGTCCGCACCGCGCTGACCTGCGCGGACACCTCGAGGGACGGCCCGGTCCAGACCGGGCCGTTTTTCGTCCCCGATCGGGCGTAACCCGACCGCGGGGGCGTCGTTGAGTGGTCAGACCCGGCAGTCATGCTCCCTCCCAAGAGTCGGGTCGTGGTCCAAGCACTGTCCAACAGCTGCGTGGACGATCAGGGCCCGGCCACCCTCCCTCCCCGGCCGGGCCCTGGTGCATTTCACGGCCCCCTGCGGCCGAGCACCCCGCGGGCGGGCCGAGCGCCGCCGATAGGCTGCGCCCCATGACGGCGGTGGGAGAGCACGACCTGGTCCTGGTGGTCGACTTCGGGGCGCAGTACGCGCAGCTGATCGCCCGCCGGGTGCGCGAGGCCCGCGTCTACTCCGAGATCGTGCCGCACACGATGCCGGTCGAGGAGATGCTGGCGCGGGGGCCGAAGGCCATCGTGCTGTCCGGCGGCCCGTCCTCGGTGTACGCCGAGGGCGCACCCTCGATCGACACGTCGCTGTTCACGGCCGGCACGCCGGTCTTCGGCATGTGCTACGGCTTCCAGCTGATGGCCCGCGGCCTCGGCGGCGAGGTGTCCCACACCGGCGCCCGGGAGTACGGCCGGACCGACGTGACGGTCACCGAGCCCGGCACGCTGCTCTCCGACGTACCCACCGCGCACCGGGTGTGGATGTCCCACGGCGACTCGGTCACGGCCGCGCCCGAGGGCTTCTCGGTGCTCGCGTCGACGGCGGTCACCCCCGTCGCGGCGTTCGAGGACGTCGACCGCGGCCTCGCCGGCGTCCAGTGGCACCCCGAGGTCCTGCACACCGAGCACGGCCAGCGGGTCCTCGAGCACTTCCTGCACGAGATCGCCGGGTGCCGGCCGACGTGGACGATGGTCAACATCGTCGAGGAGCAGATCGAGGCGATCCGCACCCAGGTCGGGGAGCGGGGCCGCGCGATCTGCGGGCTCTCCGGTGGCGTGGACTCCGCCGTCGCGGCGGCGATCGTGCAGCGCGCCATCGGCGACCGGCTCACCTGCGTGTACGTCGACCACGGCCTCATGCGCCAGGGCGAGACCGAGCAGGTCGAGCGCGACTTCGTGGCCGCGACCGGGGTGGACCTCAAGGTGGTCGACGCCGAGGAGCGCTTCCTCTCCGCCCTCGCCGGCATCTCCGACCCCGAGGAGAAGCGCAAGACCATCGGCCGGGAGTTCATCCGCGTCTTCGAGGCCGCCCGCGCCGAGATCCTCGCCGGGTTCGTCGAGCAGAGCACCGCGACCGAGGGCGACAAGGTCGCGTTCCTCGTCCAGGGCACGCTCTACCCCGACGTCGTGGAGTCCGGCGGCGGGGCCGGCACCTCCAACATCAAGTCCCACCACAACGTGGGCGGCCTGCCCGACGACATGGACCTCGAGCTGGTCGAGCCGCTGCGCACCCTGTTCAAGGACGAGGTCCGCCAGGTCGGCGAGCAGCTCGGCCTGCCGGCCGAGATCGTCCACCGCCAGCCGTTCCCCGGCCCCGGCCTGGGCATCCGGATCATCGGGGAGGTCACCCGCGAGCGGCTCGACATCCTCCGCCAGGCCGACGCGATCGCGCGCGAGGAGATGACCCGGGCCGGGCTGGACCGGGACGTGTGGCAGATGCCGGTCGTGCTCCTCGCCGACGTCCGCTCGGTCGGCGTGCAGGGCGACGGCCGCACCTACGGCCACCCCGTCGTGCTGCGCCCGGTCACCTCCGAGGACGCCATGACCGCGGACTGGGCGCGCCTGCCGTACGACGTGCTCGAGCGCATCTCCACCCGGATCACCAACGAGGTGAGCGAGGTCAACCGGGTCACCGTCGACATCACCTCCAAGCCCCCGGGCACCATCGAGTGGGAGTGACCGCGGCGGCCTGACCGGCGCCGAGCCGGGTTTCGCCCTCCTACGCGTGGGTAGGTTCCCGGTGTGGGGGGACGTCGTGCTGCGCTCGTGGCCGCCGCCGTGTCGACGGCGGTGGCGCTCGGTGGCGCCGCCGTGGCGGTCCGTGAGGCCCCCGAGCCGGCGGGCACCAGCAGCAGCCCCGCGGTGACGACCCGGGTCGCCGACCGCGGCGGCGAGCGTCCCGACCCCGCCGACCTGCCGCGCCTGGGCGTGCAGTTCCACGGCACCTGGACCCACTACACCCGCCGCGAGCGCGCCGTCGTCCTCGACCGGATCGAGCGCTCCGGCGCCACGTGGGTCCGGCTCGACGTCGGCTGGTCGATGCTCCAGCCGAAGCGCGGGTCCTACGACCGCGAGTGGGGCGTCAAGCGCGTCGACGGCGTGATGGACCAGCTGCGCCGGCGCGGCCTGAAGGTCCTGGTGATGTTCTGGCTCACCCCCGACTGGGCGACCCGCGAGGACGACCCGGTGCTCGCGCAGTACACCCCGCCCGACCGCACCCGCGACTACACCGAGGCGCTCGGCTGGGCCGCCCGCCGGTGGGGCGACGTGGTCGACGCGTGGGAGATCTGGAACGAGCCGAACCTGGAGTCCTTCTTCATCGGGACCGACCCGGCCGCCTACACCCGCATCCTGTGCCGCGCCTACCCGGTCGTGCGCCGCAACGACCCCGGCGCCCGGGTCGTCTTCGGCGGCCTGATGTACAACGACGACGCCTGGCTCGAGCGCGCCTACGACGCCGGCGTCGGCGGCTGCTTCGACGTGATGGCGGTGCACTCCTACCAGGCGCCCGCCGACGCACCGCCCGGCGCGGCCGACGACGGCGAGGTGTGGAGCCTGGCCCACCTCGACGCGGTGCGCGCCACGATGCGCGAGCACGGCGACCGGCTGCCGGTGTGGATCACCGAGTTCGGCTGGAGCGTGCACCGCAACGAGACCGACACCGAGCCCTGGCGGCGCGGCGTCACGAGGAAGCAGCAGGCGGCGTACGGCGCGCAGGCGCTGAAGATCATGGCCCGCGACTTCCCGTACGTCACCGCGGCGTTCTGGTACAAGGACGCGGCCGTCGCCAGCAGCACCGACGAGCACCAGGAGGGCTACGCGCTCCTGGACGAGAGGCTCAGACCGAGACCGGTGCTCCGCCGGTTCGGGAAGCTCTACGGGGAAGGCTGAGCGCAGTGTCTGTGGGGGGCATGCTGCGGAGGGCGGTCAGGTACCGCTGGGCCGTCGTCCTGGCGATCCTGGTGCCGGCCGTCGTCGTCGGCGTCGGCGCGGTCGAGACGCGTCCGGACTCCAGTGTCGCGGTCAGCGTCGTGGCCGCGACGCCGGAGTCGGCCGAGCTCGTGAGCGCCGACGCGGTCCGGCTCGCGCTCGGGAGGTACGCCGTCGCGCTCACGTCGCCGGACGTGCTGGACCAGGTCGCCACCACCACCGGCGCCGACCGCTCGGCGCTCGAGGACGCCGTGGCGGTGACGGTCTCCCAGGACGCCGGGAACCTCGCGGTCCGCGCGACGATGGCCGACGAGGACCAGGCGGTCGCCGTCGCGCGTGCGGTCGCCGAGGTCGCGGTCACGATGGGCGAGGAGGACCCGCTCGCCAACGCCACGGTGCTCTCCGGGGCCCGGGTCGAGCCGCCAGGGCCGCTGGGCTCGCCCCGGGTGCTCGAGCTGGTGCTCGTCCTGGCCGCACTGGTGGTCGCCCTGGCCGTGGCGTACGCCCTGGAGGCGGTCCGCCCGCGGGTCCGCACCGGCGGTGACGCGGCGGTGGCCGCGGGGGGCCCCGTCCTGGGCAGCCTGCCCGCCTTCACCGGGCCCTGGCCGCGTCGGACCGTCGCTTCGGACAAGGACATCCTGACCTCCGCCCGCGCGCTGCGCAGCGGCTGGACGGCCTCGGCGGGCACGGTCCCGCCCGGCCCGGTCGTCCTCGTCGGGGCCGAGCCCGAGGCCGGCGCCACGACCGTCACCTTCCTCCTCGCCCGCACGCTGTGCGACCGCGGCGAGTCGACGCTGGTGCTGGACCTCGACCTGGACGAGGCGGGCCTGACCGCGCTGATGGAGACGCCGGGCCGGTACGTGCTCGACGACGTGCTCGCGGAGCGGGCGTCGCTGGCCGATGCGGTCGTCCACGAGGGCGACGTCGCGGTGCTCGGCGCCGTCCCCCTGCGGTCGGCCGACGACGTGCTGGACCGGCGCCTGCCGGAGGTGCTCAAGCAGGCGGACGACCAGTGGGACGTCGTGCTGTGCGACACGACCCCGCTCGACGCGGGGGAGAGCTCGGAGATCGTCGCGGGCCACGCGGCCTCGGCCGTGGTCGTCGTACGCCTCGGGACGCCGGTGGCGGCGGTGCGGCGGACGGCGGCGCGGCTGTCCCGGCTCGGGGTCCCGGTGCGTGGCGTCGTGCTCAACCGCGCCACGCGGGACCAGGCCGAGGCGCCGGCCCTCGCCGAGGCCGCCACGGGCACGCTCGATGGCTGAGCGACCGCAGCCCCCCGGTCTCCCGCAGGTCCTCACCATCCACTCGGGGGGCGCCGGGCTCCTGCCCGGCCGCGAGCCGGTGGTGCTGATGTACCACGGGTTCTGCGTGGACCGCCGCGACGACGACCCGGAGAACCTCTTCGTCGAGGTGCGCCGGTTCGAGGAGCAGCTCTCCTGGCTGCTGGCACAGGGGTGGCGGCCGCTCGACCTGGACGGCTACCTCGCCGCGCGGCGGGGCCAGCGGTCCCACGCCCGGTCGTTCCTGGTGACGATCGACGACGGCTTCACCTCCGTGCTCGACCTCGCCGTGCCCGTGCTGCAGCGGCTCGGGGTGCCCGCCCTGCTCTACGTGCCGGCCGACCTCGCCGGCCGCACCGCCCGGTGGCTGCCCCGTCCGGCCGAGGAGCGGCTGCTCGACCCGGCCGCGCTCCGCCACCTGCACGGGCTGCCCGGCATCGAGCTGGGGGTCCACGGCGGGGACCACCTCGACCTGCGGGGCTGCGGCCGCGAGGAGCTCGACCGCCAGGTGCACCGCGCGCACGGCCGGCTGGCCGACCTGGCGGGGGAGCCGGTCCGGTCCTTCGCCTACCCCTTCGGCGCCCACGACGCCGCCGCCCGGGTGGCCGTCGCGGCGGAGGGCTTCGCGGTGGCCTTCTCGGTGTACGACGACGCCGGCCCGCACGCGGTGAGCCGGATCGACGTCAACGCCACGGACACCCTCGCGTCGTTCCGCCTCAAGGTGCAGCTGCCGCACTACCGCCGCTGGTGGGGCGCCCTCGAGCGGGTGCCCGCGGTCCGGCGCCAGGTGCGCGCCCTCACCACCCGGACCCCGCGGCGGGCGCGGTGAGCGGCACCACCGTCGCCGGTCTCCTCCGCGAGCCGGCCGCCGGCGCACCGGCGCGGGCGCTCGTGCCGCCCCGGCTGCTGGCGGCGAGCCGCTCGCGGCCCGCCGCGGCGACCGCGCGCACCACGGCGCTCTACGGCGGCTACGTGCTCGTCGGGCTGCTCACCGGGGTCGTCACCGCGGGCGTCGGCCTGCTCGCCGGCGCCGCCGCCTCGCTCGCCCTCCTCGTGGCGCTGCTGCTGGCGGCGGTGGCCTGGCGCACGCCGTACGTCGCGGTCGTGGCCGTCGCGCTCGCGCTGCCGCTCGGCCAGCTCACCGTCGGCCCGGCCGAGCTCGTCCAGGTCTCGACGGCAGCCGTCGTCCTCGCCGTGCTGGTGCCGGCCGCCGCGCGCGGGCAGGTGCGCCTGCCCCCGTGGCCGGTCGCGGTGCCCCTGGCGGCCTTCCTCGTCGTGGCCGCGCTCTCGACGCCGCGCGCGTGGGACGCCGACCTCGCCTTCCGCCTCGACGTCCAGCTGCTGCTGCTGGTGCTGCTCACCGTCGCGGTGACCACGGCGGTGCGCACGCCGGCCCAGGCGTACGCCGTCGCGACGGCCCTCGTCGTCGGCGGCGGTGCGGCCGCCGTGCCGGCCCTGCTCGACTCGGGGCCGACGGAGAGCTACTACGGCGGGGGCGTGGTCACCGGGCGCGCGCTCGGGATCTTCGCCCAGCCCAACGAGCTCGGGATCTTCGCCGCGGTGCTGCTGGTCGTCGCGGTCGGCCTCGGCCTGACCGCGAGCCGTCGCGCGGCCCGGGTGACCTGCGCGGTCGGCGGGAGCCTGCTGCTGGCGGCCCTCGTGGTGTCGCTGTCGCGGGGCGCGTGGGCCGGTGCCGTGGCCGGCCTGGTGGCCCTGGCCGTGCTCGTGCCGCGCACCCGACGTGCCCTCGCCGTGCTGGGCGCGGTGCTGGTCGTCGCGGCGGTCGTGCTCGGCGCGCTCGGGGTGGGGCCGGTCGCCGAGGTCGGGGTGCGCGTCGCGTCGCTCGCGGAGAGCACCGAGAACCCCTACGACCAGCGCCCCCTGATCTGGGCCGAGGCGCTGCGGCTGGTCGCGGAGTCCCCTCTGCTCGGGCACGGGCCCGGCGGGTTCACCGCGGCCGCGGGCAGCGACGCCCTGCGGACCGGGGCCTTCCTCGACGTGGACCACGCCCACGACCTGGTGCTCAACGTGGCCGTCGAGCACGGGCTGGTCGGGCTGCTCGCGCTCCTCGCCCTGGTCGCCGGGCTGGCCTCCCTGCTGCGCCGGCGGCACGCGCCCGGGCCGGGCCCGGACCCGGAGCTGCTGCCCCGGGTGCTCGCGGCCGCGCTGGTCGTGGTGCTGGCGCACGGGATCGTGGACTACCCGCTGCGCAACCCCACCACGATGACGACCGTGTGGCTGGTCCTCAGCCTGCTGGCCGCGGCCGCGGTCGTGACCGCCCGCCGCGCGCGACCGGAGCAGGACGCATGAGCGCGGGACCGGCGCCGCTCGCGCCCCTGCGGGTGGTCGTGGTGACCCCCGCCGGGGTGCTCGGGGGGTCCGAGCGGTGGCTGCTCGACCTGCTCGCCGCGACGTCGCGGCTGTCGGCGGAGGTGTGGCTGCTCGAGGACGGGCCGCTGCGCGCGGAGCTCGAGCGGCTCGACGTACCCGTCACCGTGCTGCCCACCGGACGGCGCGGCGCGGCGCTCGCCGCCCGCAACCTCGACCTGGCCCGGCGGCTGAGGACGAGCGACGCGGAGGTGGTCCTCGCGAACGGCGTGAAGGCCGCCGCCGCGGTCGTCCCGGCCGCGCGGACGGTGGGCGTGCCCGTCTGCTGGGCCAAGCACGACTTCTCCTGGGACCGCGAGCTGGCCCGCCCGCTCGGCCGCCTGGCCGACGTCGTGCTGGCCACCTCCGAGGCGGTCGCCTCGGCGACCGGCCGGCGCGACGCGGTCCTCGTGCCCCCGCCCCGGCCGGCCGCCGCTCCCGCCGGCCGCGAGGCGGCGCTCGAGCTGTGGGCCGCGCACGGCCTCCCGCGCGCCGACGGCCCGGCCCTCGCGGTGCTCGGGCGCCTGGTCGGCTACAAGGGCGTCGACACCGCCGTCCGGGCGCTCGCCGAGCCGTCGGGCCCGGCCGGCGCCCCGTGGCGCCTGGCCGTGGCCGGCCCGGACGACCCGACCGAGCCGGAGGAGCGGGCCCGGCTCAAGACGCTGGCCGAGGAGCTCGGCGTGGCCGACCGGTTGCACCTGCTCGGCCCGGTCGAGGACGCCGGCCGGCACCTCGCGGCCTTCGACGCCGTCGCGGTCCTCACCCGCCCCGCCGGAGCGCGGTTCGGCCGGGAGGGCTACTCGCTGGTCGCGCTCGAGGCGCTCGCCGCGGGCGTCCCGCTGATCGGCGCCGCCGGCAACCCGGAGGTCGAGCGGATGGCCGGCCTCGCCGGCCGGGTCGTGCCGCCCGACGCACCTGCCGCCGTCGCCACCGCGCTCGCTGAGGTGCTCGAGCCGGCCGTCGTGGCGCACTGCCGGACCGCCGGGCCCGCCGTGGTGGCCGGGCACCCCGACCGCGCCGGCTGGGCCGACCGCGTCTCCTCGGTGCTGGCGGGCGCCGCCCGCCGGCCCGGCGCCGGGCTGGCCGGCCCCCCGGTGACGGTGCTCAGCTGCTTTAAGGACGAGGAGGGCCACGTGGACGGCGTCGTCTCCCGCGTCGTGGCGCAGCTCGGGCCCGACGACGAGTACCTCCTCCTGGACGACCGCTCCCGCGACGGCACCGCCGCCGAGCTCGCCGCCTGGGCCGCCCGGGACCCCCGCGTCCGCCTGCTCCAGGGGCCGGGCATCAACCTCTCGGCCGCTCGCAACACCGGCTTCGCCGCGGCCCGGCACGCCCACGTGGCGTGCACCGACGCGGGCTGCCTGCCGGCGGCGGACTGGCTCGCCGCGCTCCGGGCACCCTTCGCCGAGGCCGACCCGACCGGTCCCGTCGGCCCCGTCGGCCCGGTCGACCTCGTCGTCGGCGTCTACGACGTCGACGGCGGCGACCCGGTCCGCGACGCCGCACGCGTCGCGCTCTTCCCCTCGGTCGCCGAGGCCCGGCGGCCCGGCCCGCTCGCGCGCACCGCGGGCCGGCTCACCGGCCGCCGGTTCTCCGCACGCCGCCTCGACGGCCGGTCCATGGCGTGCACGGTCGAGGCCTGGCGCCGTGCCGGTGGCTTCGACGTCGCGCTCTCCAGCTCCGAGGACGCCGTCTTCGGCGAGACGGTCCTCGCGACCGGGGGCGGCAGCGTGCTGGCCCTCGACGCCCGGGTGACCTGGGAGCAGACCGGGCGGCTGGGCGACATGGCCCGGATGTACGCCCGCTACGGCGAGTGGGGCGGTCGCGCCGGCTCCTGGCCGCTGGTCAGCCGCGACGTCGCCCGCGGTGCGGCGTACGTCGGCGGGCCGGCGCTCCTGGCCGCCGGCGGCCCGCGCACCCGCGTGGTCGTCGCGGCCGCCGCGGCGGCGTACCTCGCGATCCCGGCGGTCCGCGCGCGCGGTGCGGAGGTGGCCCCGGGCACGTGGGCACTGGTGCCTGTCGTGCTGGCGCTCAAGGACGTCTCCAAGGCGGCCGGCTGCGTGCGGGGCCTGGTCGGGCGACTCGCCTCGCGGGGGAGCGGGTCGGCATGACCGACCAGCAGGTCTCCGAGACCACCCACCGGGCCGCCCGCAACGCCGCGGTCCGCGCGGCCTCCGAGGTCCTCGGCAAGGTCGCCACCCTGGCGTGGACCGTCGCCGCAGCGCGGATGCTGCCCAACGAGGACTTCGGCACGGTCACGTACGCGATGACGATCATGCTGGTCCTCAGCGCGCTGGCGACCTGGGGCTTCGACTCGGGGCTCACCCGACGCGGGAGCGCCGACCCGCCGGCGCTGCCGCGGATCCACCAGGCGACCCAGGTCTGGAAGACCGTCCTGGCCGCGCCGGTGTTCCTCGTCGCCGGCATCGTGCTCGCCGGGACGCCCTCCGTGGGCTCCTGGCAGGTGCTGGCCTGCATGCTGCTGGCGGGCTTCCCCGAGCAGTGGAGCCACACGATCCGCTCGACGGCGGCAGCCCGCCAGGTCTCCTCGGGCATCTCGGTGGCGCTGGTGCTGCAGCGCGTGGCGACCGCCGCCGCCGTGCTGGTGGCGCTGGTGGCGGGCGGGGGTTCGGAGGGCGTCGCGCTCGGGTTCCTGGTCGGCACGTTCGCGGGGTACGGCGCGCACGTGGTCGCCCTGCGGCGGCTCGACGTGCGCCGGCCGGTGCGCGAGCTGAGCCGCGCCGACCTGTCCCTGACCGTGCGGGGGACGTTCCTGATCGGACTGAGCGGCCTGGTCCTGATGCTGCTCTTCCGCGTGGACGTGCTGATCCTCGGCCACGTCCAGGGGCCGGGGGAGGTGGCCGTCTACTCCGTGGCCTACCGCGTGCTGGAGACGGTCCTGTTCGTCACCTACGCGATCAACTACGCCGTGCTGCCCGTCATGAGCGCGACCGACGACGACAGCAAGCGGCGGGTCGGCTTCGAGCGGGCGGTCGCGGTCGCCGGCTTCGTCTACCTGCCGTTCGTCGCGGTCTGCCTGGTCGAGGGCCGGGCGGTCCTGCACCTGCTCTTCGGTGCGGCGTACGCCGACGCGGCCGCGCCGGTGCTCGCCGTCCTCGCCCCCGCGCCGCTGTTCGTCGCCGCGGCGACCTTCGCCAGCTCGGTGCTCCTGGCGCGGCGCCGGTCGTGGGAGATGCTCGTGGGCTCCGCGGCCGCGCTCGCGGTCAACCTCGTGCTCAACGTGGTGCTCATCCCGCCGCACGGCGCGATCGGCGCGGCCGTCGCCACCACCGTCTCCTACGTCGTGCAGGTGGCGGTGCTGCTCGTCGGGCTGCGCCGGCTGGGCGAGCGCCCGGCCGTCCTGGCGCCGCTGGCCTCGGCGGCCGGTGCGTCCCTGATGCTGCTCGTGGCCCTCGAGGCCTCGCCGTTCCCGCTGCTGCTCGAGCTGCTGGTCGGCGCGGTCGTGTACGCCGTCGCCTGGCTGCTCCTCGTCAGCCGCCTGGCACCCGAGCAGCAGCAGGTCGCGGCCCGGCTGCTCGCCCGCGCCCGGTCCTGACTCAGGCCGGCGCGTCCTCGGGGGCGGGCCCGCGTCGCGCCTGGACCGCACGGCGGCGCGCGGCGGCGACCGCCACGGCGGCCCGGCCCCGGACGCCCCGGGGGACCGCGAACGTGCCCACGCCGGCGTCGTCGTCGGCGAACCGGTGCTTGTAGTCCTCGTCGCCGCGCAGGAACCGGAACTCCTCGGCACCGGTCTCGACGGCGTCGCGGACGGCGTGGACCAGCAGCGCGAAGCCGACCGACTCCCGGTCCAGCTCCGGGTCCCGCCCGAACTGGTAGCAGTAGACGTCCGGCCCGAACCGGAACGTCAGCAGCGCGCACACGCGCCGGCCGTCGAGGTCCAGGCCCCACAGGCGCAGCCAGCCGCGCTCGAGCGCGGTCGCGGCGAACGCCGCGGTGAACCGGTGCTGCTGGGGATCCAGCAGCGGGCTGTCCCCCTCCCACCGGGCCGCGTGCAGCTCGAAGAGCCGCTCCAGGTCCCCGGCGAGCGTCTCCGCGGTGGCCAGCCGCACCGCGACGTCGTGGTCGCGCTCGAGGCGGGCGAGCTTCTTGGTGACCTGGCGGCGGAAGTTCTTGCTCTTGGCCGCGAGCCACCCGTCCCAGCCCTGCCCGGGCTCGAAGCGCACCACCGGGCTCACCTCGGTGCTGATCGGCCGGGCGCCGAGGGGCGCCCACCAGGGTGCGGCGACGGGGCAGTCCTGCAGCAGCACGACGTCGGCCGGCAGCCGCCCGCCCGCGAGCGCGTCGCCCAGCAGCCCGGCGGCGCGGGGCAGGTCCTTGGGCGCGCAGGCCGGGCCGAGCAGGTCGGCCGGGCCGTGACCGATCCAGCGGACCTGCCGCAGCAGCCGCCCGCGCCCGTGGAGGGCGAGCACCACGCGGGGGTCGGCGAGGTCGTCGCAGAGCACGTACGGCGTGGCGCCGGCGCCGTACTCCGCCCACCAGGTGCTGGCCCAGGCGTGAGTGGCGAAGAGGTTGCGCGCCTGCAGCGCGAGGCCGTCCCAGGCGTCGGGGTCGGGGCCGGGGAGCGGGTGCACGCTGCGGAGCCTAGGGCCCGACCGGGGGAGCGGGCCCTCAGCGCGCCAGCGGGCGCACGACGTCCTCGGCGAAGCGCGCCATGCCGTCGAGCTTCTGCTCCAGCGTCGAGGTCGTGCCGGTGTAGTAGGCCCACGGCATCGTCATGCAGTCGGTGACCCCGCCCTCCTCGGCACGGGCGAACTGCTCGGGCAGCAGCGCGTCGGTCAGCGCGACGACGACCCGGAAGTCGCCGGTGGCGCCGGCCTCCTCCCGGACCTCCCGCAGCCGGGTGGCCCAGCCGATCGCCTCGTCGGTGCGGTACATGTCGCCGACCCAGCCGTCGTGCCGGGCCGCCCGCCGGAAGGCCACCTCGGAGAGCCCGCCGACGTACACCGGGACCGGCGCGGTGGGCGTCGGCTCCATCACCAGCCGGGGCGCGGTGTAGTGCTCGCCGGTGAACTCGGTCCAGCCCGGCTCCCAGAGCCGCTTCATCAGGGCGAGCCCCTCGTCGGTGCGGCGGCCGCGGGTGCGGAACTGCTGCTCCAGGAGCTCGAACTCCTCCTCGCACCACCCGATCCCCACGCCCAGGGCGACCCGGTTGCCCGACAGGACGGCGGCCGTGCCGACGGCCTTGGCCACCGCGAAGGGGCTGCGCATCGCCGGGACGTAGACGGAGGTGAAGAACCGCAGGCGCTCGGTCACCGCGGCCAGCGACCCGGCCAGCACCCACGGGTCGGGCCACTCGGCGTCGTGGCCCCAGCGCCGCGACCCGTCGGCGGTGTAGGGGTACGGCGTCCGCAGCGTCTCCAGGTCGACCACGTGGTCGGGGATGGCCAGGGCGTCGTAGCCGAGCTCGTCGGCGGCGCGAGCGATGGCGGTCAGCTCGGAGACGGGCAGAAAGGCGGTGCTGATCGCGAAGCGCACCCGCGCAGCCTAGAGCGCCACTAGAACGTGTTCCAGTGGCGCTCTAGGCGGCCGGCGGCCCTTCGCTCAGCGGGCGCTCACTCGGGCTTGAGCGGGTCGTGCCCGATGTTCATCAGCTCGCGACGCCAGGCGTCGTCGCCCGCCGTCGGCTCGAACTCCGTGCCGCGCTCGGCTACGACCCGTTCGACCACCTCGTCCATCACCTCGACGTCGTCAGGGGTCAGGTCGGCGCGCCGCTTGCCGAGGATCGCCAGCACCCGGTGGCCCAGCGCGGGCCCGGCCTGGTCCGGCACGGTCTCGGTCTCCTCGCCGGCGCCCTGCACGGCCAGCCAGTCGCGCAGCTCGCGCGAGGTCATGTTGACCACCGTGTGGAAGTCCGTCCACAGCTCGTCCTCGACGATGCTCTCGGCCACAGGTCCTCCTCGTCCGTCGGTTCCGCCGCGGGGGCGGGTTGCGCCTGCGCCGGTACCCACGGGCCGCCGGATCATCATCGGGGCCGACCGGGGTACCCACCGGTCGTGGCCAGGGACGAGACCGAGCGGCCCGGCGCCGAGCGCTGGGTGCCCGAGCGACCGACGACATCCTCGCTGCTGGAGGCGGTGCAGGACTGCCGGGGCTGCGAGCTGTGGGCCGACGCGACCCAGGCGGTGATGGGCGCCGGACCGGAGGGCGCGCGCCTGCTGGTGCTCGGGGAGCAGCCGGGTGACCGCGAGGACGTCGAGGGCGAGCCGTTCGTGGGGCCCGCCGGCCGGTTGCTGGACCGGGCGCTCGCGGATGCCGGGATCGAACCGGGCGGGGTCTACCGCACCAACGTCGTCAAGCACTTCCGCTGGTCGGGGATGCGCGGGGGACGGCGGATCCACCAGTCGCCGAAGTCGGCGCACGTGGCGGCCTGCGTGCCGTGGCTGCGGGCCGAGCTGTCGGTGGTGCGCCCCGCGGGTGCGGTGCTCCTCGGCGGGACCGCGGGCAAGGCGGTCTACGGGTCGAGGTTCAAGGTGGGGGAGAGCCGCGGGCGGCTCGTGGACTGGCCGAGCAGCCTCGGGACGGCGGACGCGCCGGGCTGGGTCCTGACGACCACCCACCCGTCGGCCGTCCTCCGCGCGGACGACCGCGACGCGGCGTACGGCGAGCTCGTCGCCGACCTCCGCGTCGCGGCCGATGCGCTGGGTGCCGGCAGCTAGCTGTTGAAGATGCTGTAGCCGCCCGGGCCGACCGCCAGGCCGACGATGATCAGGACGATGCCCCAGAGCATCTGGCCCTTGAACAGCTGGAAGATGCCGGCGATGACGAGGATGACCGCCAGGATCCAGAGGATGAAACCCATTCGTTGTGCTCCTTCTAGTAGGGGGAGGTCGGAGGGAGCAACGGTCCACTTACCCTGTGCTGGTCCGGACCATGCGCATCCCGCGCGTTTCCGCCCGGCACCCGCCGGGTAGAGCCGGGACGGGTGCCCGGACCGGCCGCCCCCCACCTGGGATCGCTCCCCCCCACCCTCCGAGGTAGTAGATGCGCAGAACCGTCATCGGCGCCGCCAGCGCCCTCACCCTCGCCGTCACGGCGCTGCCCGGCTTCGCCGCCGCGGCCACCCGCGTGGACGGCGACCACCTGCAGGCAGCCGGGCTGCGGCTCGCGGTCCGCGACTGCGTCGACCCGGGCAAGGCCCCCGGCAAGCGGCCGGCCTTCCGCGCCACGCGGAACAAGCCGTCGGTCGGACGCGCCAGCGTCGGCTGGATCCCGTCCGGCACCGGCTTCGGCGCCGGCCCGACCGGCTTCCTGGCCAAGCCCTCCGAGCTGCGCACCATGGCCATCCGGGTCCGCAGCACCGCCGCGCAGTCCCAGGGCGTCGGCACGATCACCTACCAGCCGCCCGAGGACGACGGGTACTGGGTGGGGACCACGGACCTGATCACCGACCTGAACCAGGACGACAAGCCGGACTGGCGCACGATCGACGCCGCCGACCGTGCCTTCAGCTGGCGGCACTACACCAAGGACGGCGTCGAGGACGGCACGTCGTTCGCCCTGGACATCCCCAGCTTCGTCGCGCTGCGCGGCGGCGACGGCGAGGGTGCCTACCTCGGCTTCGCCTTCGGCTGCGACGGGAACCGCTTCGACCTCGACCGGCTGCAGCTCCAGGCCGACGGCGCCGCGAAGGTCTACGACTTCGAGGCGATCCGCACCCGGGCGACGCTGCAGCGCGGCACCTCCCAGGACCGCACGGTCCGGGTCGTGTACGGCGCGAAGGTCAACCTGGTCGGCAAGGTGCGCGAGTCGCTGGGCGGCAAGGGCGTCGCCGGCGTCGTGAAGATCTCCGCCAAGGGCCCGGGCGACAAGAAGTTCCGCAAGGTCGTCAAGAAGCGCGTCGGCGTCGGCGGCGCCGTCCGCAAGACGGTCCGCCCGTCCAAGAACACCGTCTACCGGATCTCCTTCCCCGGCTCGACCAAGCACGAGCCCTCGCGCTCCACGCTCAAGGTGCTCGTCGCGCCGAACGTGACCGGGTCGCTCGCCAAGCGCACGGTCGTGCAGGGCTCGCGCCTGTCCATGCGCGGTCGCAGCCTCCCGGCCCGTCGCGCCGCCATCCGGCTGCAGAAGTACACCGGTGGCAAGTGGCGCACCGTCACGCGCGGCGCCACGGCACGCAACGGTCGCTACGCCATCTCGGCACCGGCCTCGCGGACCGGTCGCAGCTTCTGGCGGGTCTGGGTCGCCGGCGGTGCCGGCAACACGTGGGGCGCCTCGGTGTCCCGCAAGCTCGTGACCGTCGCCCCGCCGTCCACCGGCGGTGGCGGTGGCGGTGGTGGCAACGGCGGTGGTGGCAACGGTGGTGGCGGGAACCCGCCTCCCACCGACCCGCCGCCCCCGCCGCCGACCGAGCCCCCGCCGCCCCCGCCGCCGGGCTCCTGACCCGAGGCGACCACAACCACGCCCCCGACCGGCTCCCGGTCGGGGGCGTGGTGCGTCCGGGCCCGTTCGGTGGTCGCGCCCCCGGCGTGCTCTGCGGCTGACCGGGCGGGGTGCCCAGCGACCGTGTGGTCGCTCCACACGCGGCAGGACGCGTGTCCGGCGACAACACGGTCGCTGAAGACCCCCCTCAGCGGAGCTCGGCCGCGCGCGCCTGCACCGCGGCTGCGGTCAGGGGCCGGTGACGCGGGCGCGGGTGCTCACGCCGTCGACGGTGAGCGTCACCAGGCCCTCGTCGCGGGCCACCTTGACCATCCGCGGCACGCGCCCGCGACCGTCGCGGCCGACCGGAATGGGGACGCAGTCCACGCCGTTGGCGCACCACTGGCCGACCTTCGCCGAGCGGAGCGCCGGGACGGGACGCGATCCCGTGGCGAAGCCGACCAGCTCGACGCCGTACCACGCGCAGGGGTAGGTGTAGCCCTGCGCGGACGTGCTGCACGCGCCCGGCGTGCGTACGAGCCGCACGACCCGGGCCTGGGAGGCGGCGCAGCTGCTCGCGACGTCGCTGGTGGCGGTGCCGCCGGCTGCGCTCTCGGCGACGGTCCGGACCCGGACGCAGACGCGCTTGCCGCCCTCGCGGGTCCCGATGCGGAAGGTGGGCTCGCCCAGCGGCTGCCATCCGTCGCCGCTGTTGAGCTCCGTGGTCTGGACGACGTCGCCGCCGGGCTCGGCGGCCTCCTTCACGGCGACCGCGACGGAGCGGTAGCCCCTGGAGACGCGCACCTTCGGCGCCTTCGGGGCGTCCAGGGCCGTGGCGGTCGCGCTCGCGGAGGGCGAGGCGTCGGCGGTGGGGCTGTCGGAGGCCTGCGCCGCGGTGCCGTCGGGGCTGGGCGCTCCGGCGGACGGCTCGTCCTCGCCGGTGCTGGCGTTGACGGCGAAGGCGGTGACGGCCACCGCGGCGACCAGGCCGGCGGCGGCCACGACGGCGAGCCCGCCACGACGGCGGCGGTCGCGGTGCCCGTCCCGGTCCCGGTCTCGGTCTCCGTCGCCGGCGCCGGGCGTCGTCGGCGGCTCGCCCGGCGGTCCGCCGTACGGCGCGCCGACGGCGACCGGCGGGACCAGGTCGCGCACCACGGTGCTGTCGGGCTGCGGCTGGTCGTGCTCCTGCGCGTCCGACCGGCCGGGGACGAACGCCGCGGGCTTGACCACGGTGCGGTCGTCCTCGGGCCGCTCCGCCGCGGCCGCGGCGGCGGGCACGACGGGCGGAGCGGGGGGAGCAGGCGGGTACGGGCGCGCCGCGGCCTCGACGGGGTCGTCGGCCTGCTCGTCGACCGGGCTGCCCGCCGGGGCGACGGGGCCGGGCACGGGCAGCCGGCCCGCGTCGATGTCGCGGATGATGCCCAGCAGGTCGGCACGCAGGTCGGCCGCGGACTGGACCCGCTGCTCGGGGTCCTTGTGCAGGGAGTGGGCGAGCACCTCGTCGATCCGGTCGTCGACCGGGTGGCCGGTGCCCAGCTGCGGGATCGGCGAGTTGACGTGGCTGTTGATCACCTGGAAGTCGGTGCCGGCGTACGGCGCGTCACCGGTCAGCACGGCCCACAGCAGGCAGCCCATGGAGTAGACGTCGCCGCGCTCGTCGGCGGCGTGCCCGAAGTGCCGCTCGGGCGCCATGTAGGACGGGCTGCCGACCAGCGTGCCGGCGCGGGTCAGCCCCTCCTGGTCCGGGGCGCGGCCGTCGAGGGCGATGCCGAAGTCGGCGAGGTAGGGGATCAGCCCCTCGGGCCTGCTCCAGAGCAGGACGTTGCCCGGCTTGACGTCGCGGTGGATGACGCCGGCGGCGTGCGCGTCGGCGAGCGCCTCGCAGGTCTGCGCGACCAGCGACAGCGCGGCCCGGCGGTCCAGCGGGCCGTGCTCGGCCAGCCAGCTGCGCAGGTCGCCGTCGGGGAAGAGCTCGGTGACGAAGTAGACGGTGTCGTCGTGCTCGCCGTACTCGTGGATGCCCACGATGTTGCGGGAGCGGATCCGCGCCAGCACCGACGCCTCGCGCGCGAAGCGGGCGTGGAAGTCCTCGCGGTCGGGGAGCGAGGGCAGGACGATCTTGAGCGCGACCGAGCGGTTGAGGACCTTGTCCACGGCCTCGTAGACCACGCCCATGCCGCCGTGGCCGATCCGACGCACGATGCGGTAGCGACCGTCGTACTCGTCGTCGACCTTCGGGTATCCCATGCCTGCCCTTGCCCGGGCTCCGGCGGCCCGCCGCGGGGAGTTTACCGGCCGGCGGCGGGTCCCAAACCCTCAGGCGTGCGGCTGCTCGCGGAGCCCGTACGTCGTGGTCCGCTCGACCACCGGGCGGCCGATCCCGGCGCCGATCTCCTCGAGCTCGGCGACGGTCTTGGCGGAGCCGTGCTCGGACCCGGCCATCCGGGAGATCGTCTCCTCCATGAGCGTGCCGCCGACGTCGTTGGCGCCGGCGTTCAGCATGGCCCGGGTGCCCTCGACGCCCAGCTTCACCCACGAGGTCTGGATGTTGTCGATCCGGCCGTGGAGCAGGATCCGCGCCATCGCGTGGACGGCGAGGTTGTCGCGCAGGGTCGGTCCGGGCCGGGCCACACCGGCGAGGTAGATCGGCGCGGACGTGTGCACGAACGGCAGCGGCACGAACTCGGTGAAGCGCGCCCCGCCGGCCTCGATCGAGGCGTCCTGGATGCGGGAGAGGACCCGCAGGTGGCCGACCCAGTGACGCGGGTTGTCCACGTGGCCGTACATCATCGTCGAGGTCGTCGGGATGCCCACGCGGTGCGCGGTGGAGACGATCTCGATCCAGGTGCGGGCGGGCAGCTTGCCCTTCGTGAGCACCCAGCGGACCTCGTCGTCGAGGATCTCCGCGGCGGTCCCGGGCAGCGAGCCGAGGCCGGCCTCGCGGGCCTTGATCAGGAAGTCCTCGATCGACAGCCCGGTGCGGGCGGTGCCGTTGACGACCTCCATCGGGCTGAAGGCGTGGACGTGCATCTCGGGCACGCGCTGCTTGACCGCCGCGACCAGGTCGAAGTACGCCGTGGCGGGCAGCTCGGGGTCGATGCCGCCCTGCATGCACACCTCGGTCGCGCCGAGGTCCCAGGCCTCCTGGGCCCGGTCGGCGACCTCGTCGAGGGACAGCGAGAACGCGTCGGCGTCGGTGCGGCGCTGGGCGAACGCGCAGAACCGGCAGCCGACGTAGCAGACGTTGGTGAAGTTGATGTTCCGGTTCACCACGTAGGTCACGTCGTCCCCGGCGACCTCGCGGCGCAGGTCGTCGGCGAGGCGGCAGACCTGGTCCAGCAGCGGCCCCTCGGCGGTCATCAGGGTCAGCGCGTGCTCGTCGGAGAGGCCGCCGGGGTCGGCCTCGGCCGCCGCCAGGGCCTCGCGGCCCTCGCTGTGCAGCACGGCCGGGGTGCCGTCGATGAGGGAGGTGGTGGAGGCGGCGTCCTTGACCGAGTCCCAGTCGCCGTAGACGTCGGCGAAGTCCGAGCGGCGGTCCTCGGTGCGGCCCTCGGTGTCGACAGCCGCGTGCAGGTCGGTCCGGCCGGCCGACTCGAACCCGCCGTCGGGCTCCTGCCAGGGCAGCCCGGTCGGCCGTACGCCGGGGCGCGCGAGGCCGTCGGGGCCCGCCAGCGCGGCGACGTGCCCGGCGACGCGCGGGTCGAGCCAGGGGGCGCCGGAGCCGAGCGCCGCGCGGACGTACTCCGGGTGGATCGTCAGCCGCGCGGCGAGCTCGAACCCGCACTCCGCGCTGATCGCCCGCAGGCGCTCCAACGAGGGCCAGGGGCGCTCGGGGTTGACGTGGTCCGGGGTCAGCGGGGAGACCCCGCCCCAGTCGTCGACGCCGGCGTCGAGCAGCGCCCGGCACTCGGCCAGGTCGACCAGGTTCGGCGGCGCCTGCACCCGCGCCTTGGGGCCGAGGACGATCCGGGAGACCGCGATCGCGGCGCGGTACTCGTCGAGGTCGAGGTCGTCGGTGTGCCGCATGGCGGTGTCGGGCTTGGCCCGGAAGTTCTGGACGATGACCTCCTGCACCGCGCCGAAGGCGCGGGCGGTCGCCCGCAGCGCGAAGATCGTCTCCGCGCGCTCGGCGAGCGTCTCGCCGATGCCGACGAGCAGGCCGGTGGTGAAGGGGATCGAGAGCCGGCCGGCGTCCTCGAGCACCCGCAGCCGCACGGCCGGGTCCTTGTCGGGGGAGCCGAAGTGCGCGAGGCCCTTGGTCTCGTGCAGCCGGCGGGAGGTGGTCTCGAGCATCATGCCCATCGAGGGGGAGACCGGCTTGAGCCGGTTCATCTCCTCCCACGTCATGACGCCGGGGTTGAGGTGGGGCAGCAGGCCGGTCTCCTCCAGCACCCGCACCGCCATCGCCCGCACGTAGGCCAGCGTCGAGTCGTAGCCCTGCTCGTCGAGCCACGCGCGGGCCTCGGGCCAGCGGTCCTCGGGCCGGTCGCCGAGGGTGAACAGCGCCTCGAGGCAGCCCAGCTCCGCACCCTGGCGGGCGATGTCGAGGATCTCGTCGGGGGAGAGGTACGGCGCCCGGCCCTCGCGGGCCGCCTGCCCGGGCGTCTCGACGAACGTGCAGTAGTGGCAGCGGTCGCGGCACAGCCGCGTCACCGGGATGAAGACCTTGGGGGAGTACGTCACGACGGCCGGCCGGCCGGCGGCGACGAGCCCCGCGTCGCGGACCTTGGCCGCGGCGGCGCACAGCCGGTCCAGCTCCGGGCCGGTCGCCGCGAGCAGCGCCTCCGCCTCGGCCGGGTCGAGGGCGGCGCCGCGCTCGGCGCGCGCGAGGGCGCGGCGTACCTGCTGGGGCGTGGGACGGGGCTCCGCGGTCTCGACGTGCATCGTCATCAGGCTAGTCGCGCCCACGACGGGCCGTGGCCGCCGGGCCACTGGCCGGTCGGGCGGCTCACACGCGGGCCGGCTCCTGCTCCGTCGGCACCGGCCGCTCCTCGGGCGGGCCGTGGTGGAGCCGGCCGGGCCACCAGATCCGGTCGCCGAGGTCGAGGTTGAGCGCGGTGACCAGCACTGAGCGCACGACCATCGTGTCGAGCAGCACGCCGAGCGCCACGGCGACGCCGAGCTCGGCGAGGAACACGAACGGGATGGTGCCCAGGACGAGGAACGTCGCGGCGAGGACCAGCCCCGCCGAGGTGATGACGCCGCCGGTCGAGCTGAGCGCGATGAGGGACCCGCGCCGGGTGCCGTGGAGCGCGCTCTCCTCCCGGACGCGCGTCATGAGGAAGATGTTGTAGTCGATCCCCAGAGCCACCAGGAAGACGAAGGCGAACAACGGGAACCCCGGGTCGGCGCCGGCGAAGCCGAAGACGAACTCGAAGAGCAGCGTGGAGATGCCGAGGGCGGCACCGAAGGAGAGCACGACGGTGGCCATCAGCAGGAGAGGTGCCACGAGCGCGCGGAGCAGGCCGACGAGGATGAGGAACACCACCAGCAGGACGATCGGGATGATCACCTTGTTGTCGCGGTTGCTGGCCACCTTGGTGTCGAGGTAGAACGCCGACCCTCCCCCGACGAGCGCGTCGGCCCCGTCGATGTCGTGGACGGCCGCGCGGGTCGCCTCGACGACGTCGAAGGCCGGGCTCGAGGAGATGTCGTGGTCGATGGTCGCCTCGACGTAGGAGCGGGTCTCCGAGACGGGCCGGACCTCGCCCGGCTCGCCGAGGCCCTCGACGCCCTGCATCGCGGACACCACGGCGTCGGCCGCGGCGGTGTCCGTGACCACCTGTGCGGTGTTGGAGCTGTCGACGAGGCCGTGCTCGACCAGCACCTTCTGGCCCTTGATGGAGTCGAACTCCTGGGTGTAGGTGTCCTCGGTCGAGAGCCCGGAGGCGTCGAGCCGGAGCAGGCCGAGGCAGGCCACCGCGAGCACCCCGGCGGTGACCACCCACACCCGCCGCGGCCGCGGCTCGATGGCCCGCCCGACGCGGGCCCACCACCCGGTCGTGTTCGGCTCGCGCGACCCGAAGTGCGGCCGCTTCGGCCAGAACACCCAGCGCCCGGCGATCACGAGGAGGGCGGGCAGCAGGGTCACCATGACGAGGAAGGTGATGCCCACCCCGACGGCCAGCACCGGTCCGAGGCCGGCCGTGGAGTTGAGGTCGGCGAAGACCAGGCAGAGCATCCCGACCACGACGGTCGCCGCGCTGGCGAGGATCGCCGGGGCGGCCCGGTGCAGGGCGAAGGCCATCGCGGCGTGGCGGTCCTCGTGCCGGCGCAGCTCCTCCCGGTAGCGGGCCACCAGCAGGAGCGCGTAGTCGGTGCCGGCGCCGATGACGAGGATGCCCAGGATCGCCTGGCTCTGGCCGTTGACGGTCAGGCCGGCGTGCTTGGCCAGCAGGTACACCACGCCGCCGGAGACGGTGTAGGCCACGGCCGCGCTGAGGATCGGCAGCACCCACAGCACCGGGCTGCGGTAGGTGAGCAGCAGGATCACGATCACCACGGCGAAGGTGATGAGGATCAGGTTCGTGTCGATGCCCTCGAAGGCCTCGGCGGAGTCCGCCGCCTGGCCGCCGTACCCGGCGAGGTGCACCGTGGCCCCGTCGAGCGTCGCGATCTCCCGGAGGTCCTCCGCGGCGTCGGGGATGGCGTTCCAGCCGTCGGCGCCGAAGTTGAGGACGACCGTGGTGACCGCGACCTCGCCGTCCTCCGACAGCCCGCCGAGGCCCGCGGCGGCGGCCGTCTGCGGGTCGACCACCTCCCCGGTGACGCCCTCGACCGACGCCATCTCCTGGGCCTGCTCCTCGATGGCGGCGAGGTCGTCCTCGCTCAGGCCGCCGTCGCGCTGGTAGACGACCAGGGTCGGGATGTCGTTGGGGTCGACCGTGCCGGCCAGCTCCTCGGACACCCGGGTCGACTCCGCGTCGCCGGGCAGCCACGAGGAGGCCTCGTTGTCCTGCACGTCGACGAGCTTCGCGGAGAGGCTGCCGCACACGGCGAACGCCGCGACCCACGCCAGCACCACCAGCCACTTGGTCACGCGGCCCGTGAGCCGTCCGGCGAGCTGCAGGTGCATGGTGGTCTCCCTCGGCGGTGGATGCTCCTACCGAGGAGACCGCGTTTTACCCGCGGAGTCATCGCCTTTCCTGGGGCGGTGGGCGTGCCCCTCGCCCGGGCTAGGCGGCGGCGGGCTCCCGCTCGAGCTGCGGCGCGGTCGAGCGCAGGTGGCCGGCCGCCCACGCGCGGTGCACGACGACGGCGGCGAGGAGCGAGCCGAGGATCCCGAGGGTCAGGTCGCCGAGGGTGTCGGCGTAGGCGTGCGCGCGCTCGGAGTGCCGGCTGAGGAACGCGGCGTACTCCGCCAGCTCCCAGGCCACCGCGGCGGTGGCGCCGAAGGCCAGCGACCGCTCGAGGGCCGCGCCGAGCGAGGAGCTGCGGTGCATCGTCAGCAGCAGCACCGCGGCGGTGAGCATGGCGAGGTTGGCGAAGTGCATGAAGTCGTCGAACCACACGACGGTGTCGTAGAGGTCCATCCGGTTGCCGAGGGTGTCGCTGAAGCAGGTGAGGGTGACCAGCAGGTCGGCCAGCCACGGGAACGACGCCCGCTCGCGCCAGTGCCACCACCACACGGCCGGGATCGCGAAGGCCAGCAGCGGGTAGCCCACCGCGCGGGCGCCGGCGCCCTTGCCCTCCAGGCCGCTGCTGTCGGGGTAGGCCAGGGCGAGGCCGAGCATGAGGACGAGCAGCGCCTTCGCGCCGACGTCGAGGGTGCGGACGAGCCCGGGGGTGTCGTACCGGACTGCTGTCACGACCTCGCTGCTCACCGCTGCACGCTACGCCGCCCGGCCGGTGCGGCCGGGCGGCGGTCCCGCCGGTGCGGGCAGCGGTGTGACCTGGGGCTCAGATGCCCAGGCTGCGGCCGATGATCTCCTTCTGGATCTCGGTCGTGCCGCCGTAGATCGTCTGGATCCGGCTGTCGACGTAGGCCTTGGAGATGGGGTACTCGCTCATGTAGCCGTAGCCGCCGTGGAGCTGGACGCCCTGGTCGACGAGCTTCTTCTGCAGCTCGGTGGTCCACCACTTGGCCATCGAGGCCAGCGAGGTGTCGACCTCGTCCTCGTTGAGCTTGAGGATGCAGTCGTTGACGAAGAGTCGCGCGATGTGGACCTCGGTGGCCATCTCGGCCAGCAGGAACCGGTTGTGCTGGAACTTGCCGATCGGCTTGCCGAAGGCCTCGCGCTCCTTGGCGTACCTCAGGCAGAGGTCGAGCACGTGCTCGCACGCCGCGACCGCGATCGCGGCGATCGAGACCCGCTCCTGGGGCAGGTTGACCATCAGCGAGATGAAGCCGGCGCCCTCCTCGCCGAGGAGGTTCTCCTTGGGCACCACGACGTTGTCGAAGAACAGCTCGGCGGTGTCCTGGGCCTTCATGCCCATCTTGTCCAGGTTCCGGCCGCGCTCGAAGCCCTCCATGCCGCGCTCGACGACGAGCAGGCTGATGCCCTGGTGGCCGGCGTCGGGGTTGGTGCGCGCGACGACGATGACGACGTCGCTCATGATCCCGTTGCTGATGAAGGTCTTCGAGCCGTTGAGCACGTAGTGGTCGCCCTTGTCGACCGCGCTCGTCCGGATGCCCTGCAGGTCCGAGCCCGCGCCCGGCTCGGTCATCGCGATCGAGGAGATCAGCTCGCCGCTGACCAGGCCGGGCAGCCACCGGCGCTTCTGCTCGTCGGTGCCCAGCTGGCTGATGTAGGGGACGATGATGTCGGTGTGGACCGGGAAGCCCAGCCCGCTCGCACCGACCTTGGAGATCTCCTCGGCCACGACGGCGTTGTAGCGGAAGTCCTTGATGCCCGGCCCGCCGTACTCCTCCGCGACGTCGAAGCAGAGCAGGCCCGCGTCGCCGGCCTTGGTCCACACCTCGCGGCTGACCTGCCCGTCCTTCTCCCACTGGTCGTGGAAGGGGAGGACCTCCTTCTCGAGGAAGGCGCGCACGCTCGTGCGGAAGTCCTCGTGCTCCTGCTCGTAGATCGACGGTCGCTCCGGCATGGTTCCTCCAGGTGGGTCGACCCCGGACGGGGTCGCAGCACAGTGTCAGCGCAACTGTGACAGCGGAACTGTCATCGATCAAGATAGAGTCCACGCCATGGCCAGCACCGCTTCCCTGACCGTCGACGAGCTCGCGGCCGCCGTGGGGCTGACCGTGCGCACGACGCGCTACTACGCCAGCCTGGGCCTGCTGCCGCCGCCGGAGCGGCGCGGCCGCGTGGCGTACTACGGCCCCGAGCACCGCGCGCGGCTGGAGCTGGTCCGGGCGCTGCAGGACCACGGCTTCACCCTGCAGGCGATCGAGCGGGTGCTGGCCGGGCTGCCGGAGCACGCCACCGTCGAGGACCTCGCCCTCCAGCGGGCGATGCTCACCTCGTGGTCCTCCCAGCCGCAGGAGCGGCTGACCCGGGGCCGGCTCGAGGAGCTCGCCGGCCGGCGGCTCTCCGACCGCGACCTGGAGACGCTCGAGACGCTCGGCTCGCTGGAGCGCGACGGCACGAGGTACGTCGCCATGCCGAACCTGCCGGTCGGGGTCGAGCTGCTCGACGTCGACATCCCGCCGGGCAGCATGGAGGCCGCGAGCGAGGCGATCCGCCGGCACATGGAGGCGCTCGCCGAGGAGCTCACCGACATCCTGCGCGAGCAGGTGCTGCGCCCCTACCGGCGCGAGGCGCACTCGGCCGAGGACGCCGAGCGGCTCGAGCAGACAGTCTCCCGGCTGCGCCGGCTCACCCTCGAGGCGGTCGTCACCGGCTTTCAGCGCGCCGCGAACGCCGTCATCGCGCGCTCGCTCGCCCGGGACTGACCGGCCGGGCCGGCCCGACCCCGCGCGGCGCGGCGCAGGGACGGTCAGCCGCAGGTCAGCAGCAGGTCAGGAGACCCACTCCTTCACCTGGGCGATGGTGGCGGCGGGGTCGGCGCTGGCGGGGGTCAGCTGCAGGTTCGTGACGCCCGCGTCGCGGAAGGCGGCGATCCGCTCCTTGACGTAGGACTCCGGTCCGACCAGGTTGCCGGCCTCGAGCCACTCCAGCGGCACGAGCGCCTCGGCCTCCTTCTTCTTGCCGTCGAGGTAGAGGTCCTGGATCTTCTCGGCCTCCTCCTCGTAGCCGTACTGGCGGGCGAGGTCGTTGTAGAAGTTCTTGCCGCGGGCGCCCATGCCGCCGACGTAGAGCGCGTAGAGCGGGCGGGCGAAGTCGAGCAGGGCCTTGGTGTCCTCGCCCTCGCCGATGGCGACCATGCCGCCGGCGGTGACCTCGAGCGGGGCCAGGTCGGCCGAGCGCTTCGCGGCGCCCTTCGCCAGCGACTCGCCCCAGACGTCCTGGGCCTTCTCGGGCAGGAACAGGTGGGGGATCCAGCCGTCCGCGATCTCGGCGGTCATCGCCACGTTGGCGTCACCGAGCGAGGCGACCCACAGCGGCACCGCGGGGCGCTCGGGCCGGGTGAGCAGCTTCAGCGGCTTGCCGAGGCCGAGCCCCTGGTCGGCCGGCAGCGGCAGGGTGAAGATCTTGCCGTCGTGCTGGAGCGGCTCGCGGCGCAGGCCCTGGCGCAGGATCTTGATGACCTCGCGGGTGCGCCCCAGCGGCTTGTCGTACGGCAGGCCGTGGAAGCCCTCGATCACCTGCGGGCCGGAGGCGCCGAGGCCGATGACCGCACGGCCTCCCGAGACGTTGTCGAGGCCCGCGGCGGTCTGCAGCAGGGCGCCGGGCGTGCGCGAGAAGACGTTGAGGATCGCGGCGCCGATCTCGAGGGTCTCGGTCTTCGCGGCGAGGTAGCCCATCAGCGTGGGGGAGTCGAAGCCGTACGCCTCGGCCACCCACACCGTGTCGAGGCCGGCCTTCTCGAGGGCGACGACCTGGTCGGCGGCCTGGCGCGGGTTCCCGTCGTACATCAGCGGCATCGAGAGCTTCATGCCGCTCACCCTGACACCGGCACTGTCACCGTCACAAGGTGGGGGTGCTCACGGCTGGTCGACCATGTGCAGCGCCCGCCCGAGGGGGCCGGCGAGCGAGGCGGCGTACTCGGTGGTCAGGTGGTCGGTGTCGCGGTAGGACAGCGTCCCGCCGATCACCACCGGGCAGAGGTCCTGGTAGCACAGCCAGGGGGTGGGGTCGACGACCTCGGCGCCGGCCACCCGGGCCGAGGTCACCGCGACGTCGGCGAGCCGGCGCGAGCGCTCGACCGGCTCGAAGGTGCAGTCGCCGAGGCTGGGGGAGCCGGTGGTCAGGCAGGTCCCGGGGTCGTACGACGACTTGGGCACGTCGCGCAGGAGCACGACCCGGTCCGCCGCCAGCCGCAGGTCGGCGAAGAGGTCGTCGTACCCGTCGGCGAGCACCGGGGCGACCCGGTCGAGCGCCTCGACGCGGTCGTCGCCGGCGTAGACGCCGTTGACCGGGGGTGAGGACGTCACGACCACCAGGTCGGGCCGGAGCTCCGCCACCTGCTCGCCGACCCAGTCGTGGAAGTCGGTGCACTCGGTGAACGGGCGGTCCTCGTCGATCGGCGCCACGACCACGTGGGCGGCGGTGCACTGCGACATCACGAGGTAGTACGCCGTCCAGCCGCCGTCCTCCGCGATCCGGTCGACCGCCGGGATCCACGCGCGGGCGTGGGAGTCGCCGATGACCACGACGGTGCGGTCGGCGGAGGTGTCGCCGCGGGGGCAGAGCCTGCGCACCCCGGCGCTGTAGTCGCAGGGACCGACGTCGGCGATCGACTCGCGCAGGTCGAGCAGGTCGGGGGAGAGGTCGCTGGGGACGGCGCGGCGCTCCCGCGCCGCGTCCACGGACGCCCGGACCAGGGCGACGGTGCCGTCCGGGTCGTCGGGGTGGGTGGTCCCCTCGGCGGTGATCGCGGGGTTGTCGCCGGACCCGGCCCGCTCGCCGGTCCACCACCAGGACACCCCGCAGGTCGCGGCGACGAGCGCCAGGCTGACCGGGTAGAGCACGAGCGCCCGCGGCACGCGCAGCGCGAGGGCGGGGCGGCCCTCGCGGAAGGGCAGCTCGACGGCGGCGTACGTCACGCCGGCCAGCACGAACGTCGCCGCGACCGCCGCCGCGGCCTCCCACGGCTCGAGCCCGCGGCCGAGCAGCCCCGCGGGCAGGACGAGTGCCGGCCAGTGCCAGAGGTAGAGCGAGTAGGACCAGTCACCGACCACGCGCACCGGTCGCCACGCGAGCACGGTATCGGTCAGCGGGCGGGCCGCGCCGGCGCCGGCGAGCAGGACGAGCGCGGTGCCGACGACGGGGAGCGCGGCGGCGTGCCCGGGGAACGGGGTGGCCTCGGTGAGCACGACGCAGGCGGTCGCCACCATCGCCAGGCCGGCGACGGCGAGCACCGTGGCGGAGCGCTGGCCGAGCCGCCGGGTCGCGGCGGCGGGCAGCAGCGCGACCAGCGCCCCGAGCCCGAGCTCCCAGGCGCGGGTGAGGGTGGACAAGTACGCCGCCGTCGGCTGGTCGGCCGTCTGCACGACCGACCAGGCGAACGACGCCGTGGTCACCGCCAGCAGCACGCCCAGCACGGCGCCGCGCGGCAGCCCGCCGGTCGGGCTGCCCGTCGGTCTGCCCGTCGGTCTGCCCGGCCGGGTGCGGCTCCGGCGCCCGAACCGGGCGGAGGCGAGGCAGGCCAGCAGGAGCAGCGGCCACACGACGTAGAACTGCTCCTCGACCGCGAGCGACCAGTAGTGCTGCAGCGGCGAGACGCCGAGGTCGGAGGCGAAGTAGTCGACGTCCTGCCGCGCGAAGTGGAGGTTGGCCGCGAACAGGGTCGCCCAGCCGGCGTCCTCGACGACCTGGCGCGCGTCGATCAGGCTGTACCAGGCCAGCGCGGTCAGGACCGTCACGACCGTGACCACCGTGGCGGCCGGCAGGATCCGGCGGGCGCGACGGGACCAGAAGCCGAGGAGCGAGAACCGGCCGTCGCGGTCGACCTCGCGGTAGAGCAGGCCGGCGATGAGGAAGCCGGAGATCACGAAGAAGACGTCGACCCCGACGAAGCCGCCCGGCAGCCACGGCACGCCCGCGTGGCTCGCGACGACGACCAGGACCGCGACCGCGCGCAGCCCCTGGATGTCCCCGCGCAGCGCTCGCGCCATCAGCCTGCCCCCGTCGTTCGCCCGCGGCAGGGTACCAACCAGTGGGCCGCGGAGACCCGGCATCGGGCCGGTGGGACGATCGTGGTCCGCACCATCCATGGACAGAGGAGCAGCAGCGTGACGTCGTACCGCATCGCCGTGATCGGGGGCACCGGCCCGCAGGGCAAGGGCCTGGGCTACCGGTTCGCCCGAGGAGGTCACACGGTCGTCCTCGGCTCGCGGGCCGCGGAGAAGGCGGAGGCGAGCGCCGCCGAGGTCGCCGAGCGGCTGACCGGTGTCGACGGGGCCGGGACGGTCACCGGCGCGACCAACGAGGACGCCTGCGGCCAGGCCGACCTGGTGCTGCTCGCGGTGCCCTACGACGGCCACGACGAGCTGGTCGCCTCCCTGCCCTTGGCCGGCAAGGTCGTCATCTCCTGCGTCAACCCGCTGGCCTTCGACAAGCGCGGGGCGCACGGCCAGGTCATCGACGGCGGCGAGGGGTCCGCGGCGGAGACCGCCCAGCGGCTCCAGCCCGAGGCGGTCGTCGTCGGCGCGTTCCACCACGTGTCCGCGGTGACGCTGTGGGGCGACGCGGAGTTCCTCGACGGCGAGGACGTGCTCGTGGTCGGTGACAAGGCCGAGGCCAAGGAGCAGGTCATGGAGCTCGCGGCCTCGGTCACCGGGCGCCCCGGCATCGACGCCGGCAAGCTGCGGCTGGCCCGCCAGCTCGAGCCGCTCACGGCCGTGCTGATCTCGATCAACCGCAAGTACAAGACGCACTCGGGCATCCGCATCCACGGGGTCTGACCCCGGGGCCAGCGGCCCTCAGCCGCGACCGTTCCAGGACTCCCACAGCGCGGCGTAGGAGCCGCCGGCCGCCACCAGCTCGTCGTGCGAGCCGAGCTCGGCGATCCGGCCGTCCTCGACCACCGCGACGCGGTCGGCGTCGTGGGCGGAGAACAACCGGTGGGCGATCGCGATGACCGTCCGCCCCTCGAGCACCGCGGCGAGCGACCGCTCGAGGTGGCGGGCGGCGCGCGGGTCGATCAGCGAGGTCGCCTCGTCCAGCACCAGCGTGTGTGGGTCGGCGAGGACGAGCCGGGCGAGCGCCAGCTGCTGGGCCTGGGCGTCGGTCAGGCTGAGGCCGCCGGAGCCGACGACCGTGTCGAGCCCCTCGGGCAGGCCGTCGGCCCACTCCAGCGCGTCGACCGCGGCGAGGGCGGCGCGGACGTCGTCCTCCCCGGCACCGGGCGGGGCGGCCAGCGCGAGGTTCTCGCGCAGCGTGCCGACGAAGACGTGGTGCTCCTGGGTGACCAGGGCGACGTGGCCGCGCAGGTCGTCGAGGGGCAGCTCGGTCAGGCCGACGCCGCCGACGGTGACCGACCCGGTCCGGGGCGGGTGGATGCCGGCGAGCAGCCGACCCAGGGTCGACTTCCCGGCACCCGACGGCCCGACCATCGCGAGCCGCTCGCCCACGCCGACGCGCAGGTCGACCCCGTGCAGCACGTCGCGTCCCTCGGCGTAGGCGAACCGCACGTCGGTGGCGGCCAGCTCCTCCCCGTCGGGCACCCGGTCGGTGGCCGCGCGGTCGTCGGGCACCTCGGCGACACCGAGCAGCCGGGCCAGCGAGGCGGCGCCCATCTGCAGCTCGTCGAGGATGGAGACGATGCGGTCGACGGGGTCGATCAGCATCTGGACGTAGAGCGTCGCGGCGGTGACGTCGCCGAGCGAGACCTCGCCGCGCAGGTACAGCCAGCCGCCGAGGAGCAGCGTCGCGACCGTCGGCAGCAGGTAGCTGATCTCCATGCTGGGGAAGAACACCGTGCGCAGCCGCAGCGTGTAGCGCTCGGCGGCGAACGAGTCGGCGATGTCTTCGTCGATCGCCCGGACCCGCTCGTCGGCGAGCCCGAGCGCCTCGACGGTGCGGGCGCCGTGCACGGTCTCGGTGAGCGTCGCGTTGATCTGGGAGTACGTCGCGCTCTCGCGCAGGTAGCCGTCCTTGGCACGGGCGAGGTACCAGCGCAGGCCGATCACCAGCGGCGGCACGCCGAGCAGGCAGGGCAGCGCGACCCACCAGCCGACGCTGAGGGCGGCCAGGAACGTCACCACCGCGGTGATCACCGCGATCGTCCACTCCGGCAGCGCCATCCGCACCGACCAGCCGAGCTGGTCGACGTCGCGGCTGGTGCGGGTGAGCAGGTCACCGGAGCCGGCCGCCTCGATGGTGCCGAGCGGCAGCGCGAGCGCGCTGCCGACGAAGTCCTCGCGCAGGTCGGCGAGCACCTTCTCGGCGAGCACCTGGCTGACGTAGCGGGCGTAGCGGGTGAGCACCGCCTGCACCACGACGAACCCGGCCAGCAGCAGCATGATCCGGTCGACGTGGTCGGTGGTGGTGCCGTGCTCGACCGCCTCGACGAGGTCGCCGAGCAGGCGGGGCGCGGCCAGCGCGGCGACCGCGGCGAGCACGTGGAGCAGCAGGGCGCCCCAGACCATCCGGGGGTGCTTGCGGACCAGCTCCCGGGCGTAGCGGCGCACGGAGCGGCTGCCGGCCACCGGCAGCGCGGTCGAGGAGCTCATCGGCCCGCCTCCACGGGCTCGGGGTCGGTCTCCCGGGTGACCACGCGGCGGTACTCCGGCTCGGTGGCGAGCAGCTCGGTGTGCCGCCCGGTCGCCACCACCACGCCGTCGCGGACGAGGGCGACCTCGTCGACGGCGTCGAGGAGCAGCGGGCTGGAGGTGGTGACGACGGTGGTCCGGCCGGCGCGGTGGGCGCGCAGCCGGGCCGCGACCCGTGCCTCGGTGTGGGCGTCGACGGCCGAGGTCGGCTCCACGAGCACGAGCACCTCCGGGTCGGCGACGAGCGCGCGGGCGAGCACGAGCCGCTGGCGCTGGCCGCCGGAGAAGCTGCGGCCGCGCTCGGCCACCGGGGTGTCCAGGCCCTGCGGGAGGGCGGCGAGGATGTCCTCGGCCGAGGCGGTGTGCAGCGCCGGGTCGACCGGGCGGCCGTCGCGCGAGACGTCCAGCCGGTCGCCCAGGCGGCCGGAGAACAGCATCGAGCCGGTGTCCGAGACGACCACCCGGCGGCGTACCTCCGCGCGCGGCAGGCGGGAGAGGGGTACGCCGCCGAGCCGCACGTCGTCGTCGACGTCGGCCGCGCACATGCCCAGCCGGTCGGCCAGCTCCGCGGTCTCGTGCGGCTGCTCGCTGACCAGCGCCACCATCGAGCCGGGCCGGACCCGCAGGCCGCTGCGCAGGTCCTCCAGCGCGGAGCCGGCCGGCGGCGGGGGCAGCGGGTCCGCGGGGTCGAGGTGGTCGGAGGCCAGCGCCAGCACGCGCACCACGCGCGCGGCCGCGACGCGGGCGCGGATGAGCTTGTTGGCGAACTCCGTCGCGGTGCGCAGCGGGATCATCAGGAACGCCGAGTAGCCGTAGAACGCCACCAGCTCCCCGGGCGTGATCGTGCCCTGGACGGCGTACCGCGCGCCGAGCCACACGACCAGGACGACGAACACGCCGGGCAGGAGGACCTGGAGCGCGTCGAGCACCGACTGCAGCTTCGCGACCTGCACGCCGGCCCGGCGGGTGGTCTGCGACTCGCGGCGGTAGCGGTCGTGGAAGACCTGCTCGCCGCCGATCCCGCGGAGCACCCGGAGGCCGGTGACGATGTCGGTCGCGGTGTTGGACAGGTGGCTCATCAGCTCGCGCTGGCGGTGCGCGCGGGTCTGCAGGGGCGAGAGGAGCGGTCCCACCAGGAGCATCAGCCCCGGCACGCCGAGCAGCACGACCAGGCCGAGGGTGGTCGAGGTCTGCAGCAGGATCACCGCGACCAGCACGAAGGAGACGACCGCGCCGGCGAAACGGGCCGAGACGTCCATGACCTGGCCGAGGTGGGAGAGGTCCGTGGTGCCGATGGCGACGACCTCGCCGGCCGACACCTTGCGCGGGAGGGTGCCGCCGAGGGAGACGGCCTGGCGGCCGACGAGCTGGACGGTGCGGTACGCCGCCACGAGCCAGTTGGTCACCGCGAACCGGTGCCGCATGATCCCGCTCGCCGACTGCACCAGCCCGACGAGCAGGAGGAGACCGGCGAACCAGGCCAGCGTGCGCCCGTCACGGTCCGCGACGCCCCGGTCGATCGCCCGCCCGATGATCGACGGCATGACCGCCTGGCTGCCCATCCACACGATGCCGAACGCCGCGCCCGCCGCGAGGGTGCGCCACTGCCCGCGCGCCATCCACCACAAGAACCGTCCGGGCGAGCGGTGGTCGGCGGTGCCGGGGTCCTCGAGGGGCAGGTGGATCACCGGAGAACGTTAAGGAGGGTCGGCTCCGCACGACGAATCCTTTTCGCCCCGCGTCGGGTCAGCCGCCGAGCCCGCAGGAGTCCGCCGCGAAAGCGACCGCCGCGGCGGCGCCGGCCGGACCCATCCGCAGCACCAGCTCGCCGGGCTCCCCGTCGAGGGTCAGGCGCAGCCGGAGCGCGGTGGCGCCCCCGGACTCCAGGAAGGCGTGGGCGTCGCAGCGGGTCGGCCGTACGGGCAGCGCCGCCCGCACCGGCGGACCGTCGCCGCGGACCCGGAGGCCGGGCGACCAGGCGGAGGCGCCGTCGGCGGGGGAGAGCACCGGCGTGCCGCCGACCGTCTCCACCACGAGCTCGGGACCGGCCCGCCCGGTCGGCTCGGCGAGGAGGGTCAGCACAGCGGTGTCCCCGACCTCGACGGGTGCGTCGCCGGGGGCGACGACCCGGTCGGCCCAGCGCAGCGTGGCGACCTGCGCGACGGCCAGCTCCAGGCAGCGGGCGCGGACGAACCGGCCCACCACGTCGGTGGGGTCCTCGACCGGGACGGTCTCCGAGCGGCCGTCGTGGCGCACGACGAGCCGGCCGCCCCCGGCGGCGTCGTCCCGGGCCGCGCACGCCGGGCGGTCGGGCAGCACCAGCGGGAAGCCGCGCTCGGCCTGCGCCGGGGCGGGCCGCAGCCGGTCCGCGGCGATCGGGGCGCGCAGCCGGTCGTCGACGTAGGTGATGCGGCTCGGGGTGACCACGTCGGCGGTGTCGTTGTCGACCCACACCTGGATCCGGCCCAGCGCCGCGTCCCGCGAGGACTGGCGCATGTCGGCCAGCAGCCGGCCGGTCGGCGGCTCCTCGGGCGGTGGCGGCAGCGGCGTGAGCGTGCGGATCGACGGGGAGGGTTCGGTCGTCGACCGCGCGGCCTCCCCGCCCGAGCAGCCGGCCGCCGACGCCAGCACCACGCCGAGCACCGCGCCCAGCACCAGGCAGCGCACCGCGGGGGTCGCCCGGTCCCGCCTAGTCATCGGCCAGCCGGCCGGGCACGACGACCAGCAGGACGACGGCGACCGCGGCCAGCGAGAGCCCGGCGACGGCCCCGGCCACGGGCCCGACGACGACGTCGAAGACGAAGAACGTCAGCAGGCCGGCCATCAGGCCGATGCAGGTCAGCACGGCGCGCATCGTCCGCTGGGCGCTGCCGACCAGCCGCTCCTTGACGTGCTGGCCGCTGATCCGGCGGTGGATGGCGATCGGCGTGGTGACCAGCAGGGTGGTGACCAGCGCGACGACGACCAGCACGAGGTAGACGCCGTGCTGGTAGCGCTGCAGGTCGTCGCGGAACACCTCCTGGAACGGCAGCGTGAGCAGGAAGCCCGCGAGCAGCTGGGTGCCGGTCTGCATGACGCGCAGCTCCTGCAGCAGGTCCGCCCACAAGCGGTCCAGCCGCTCCTCCTCGGTCTCGTCCCGGCCGCTGTCCACGTCCTCATCCTCCGCCGAGCGGTGCGGTGGCGCGACGCTTCCGTGCAGGTCAGCGCGGGATTTTGCCGTTCAGCCGGCGAGGTCCTCGACCAGCTCGGCCCCCGGGAGGGCCGCGAGCAGCCGGCCGGGCAGGAGCAGCTTGGAGCGGCGTACGCCGGAGCCGATGACCGCGACGTCGATGTCGGCGACCCGGGCGTCGACCAGCAGCCGCCACCCCGCGGGCAGGCCGACGGGGGTGATGCCGCCGTGCTCCATCCCCGACTCCTCGACCGCCCGGTCCATCGTGAGGAACGACGCCTTGCGCACGTCGAGCAGGCGCTTGACCCGGTTGTTGACGTCGGCGCGGGTGTCGGCGCGGACGATGCAGGCGGCGACCCGGTCCTCGCCGTCGCGCCGGCCGCCGACCAGCACGCAGTTCGCGGAGGCGGTCAGCGGGAGGTCGTAGGCCTCGGTCATCGCCGCGGTGTCGGCCAGCGCCGGGTCGATCTCGACGACCGCCACCTGGTCGGCGTGCGGCCACCCGGTCAGGGCGGTGGCCACCGAGGGCGCCAGCAGCTCGGGGGAACCGGTCGCGGGGAGGGACACGAGGGTCCCGAGGGACGGCAGGGCCATGTCGTCATCCTGACACCGGACGTTCACGTCGCTCCCGCGCCCCGGTCATCCCGGGCGCGGACGCTGCAGGAGTGATCGCACACGTCACCGCCCTCCCCCTGGTCGTCGGCCACCGGGGAGCCTCGGGACACCGTCCCGAGCACACGCTCGCCTCCTACCGCCTCGCCGCCCGGATGGGCGCCGACATCATCGAGCCGGACTTGGTCTCCACCCAGGACGGCGTCCTGGTCGCCCGCCACGAGAACGAGATCGCCGGCACCACCGACGTCGCCTCCCACCCCGAGTTCGCCGACCGGCACTGCACCAAGGTCGTCGGCGGCCGTGAGGTGACCGGCTGGTTCACCGAGGACTTCACCCTCGCCGAGCTGCGCACCCTGCGCGCCGTCGAGCGGTGCCCGGACCTGCGCCCCGACAACACCCGGTACGACGGGCTGTGGGCCGTGCCGACCCTGGACGAGATCTGCGCGCTGGTGCACCACGAGTCGCGCCGGGCCGGGCGCCGGATCGGGATCTACCCCGAGACCAAGCACCCGTCGTACTTCGCCTCGATCGGGCTGCCCCTCGAGGGCACGATGCTCGAGGTGCTGGCCCGCCACCGGCTCGACGGGCCGGGCGGCCGCGCCTACCTGCAGTCCTTCGAGGAGGGCAACCTGCGCGAGCTCGCCGGGCGGACCGAGTCGCCGCTGGTGCAGCTGCTCGGCGCCGACGCCGAGGTCGACGTGGCCCGCGTGGCGACGTACGCCCAGGTGCTCGGCGTGCACAAGAGCCTCGTGACGCCCGGGCTGGTGGCCGAGGCGCACGCCGCCGGGCTGGCCGTCCACGCCTGGACGCTGCGTGCCGAGCTGGTGCCGGACCCGTACGCCGAGGTCCGGGAGCTGCTCGACGCGGGCGTGGACGGCCTCTTCTCCGACCAGCCGGGCCTGACCGTCCAGGCCCGGTCGGAGTGGCTGAGCCTGCAGGAGCGGACCGGCTAGTCCTCGAGCCGCTCGGTGGTCTGCTCGGCCGCCGGCTCGGGTGTCGGCTCGGGCGCGGGCTCCGCGGCCGAGCGGCCCCGCCGCATCGGCGCGAGCGTGGTGGCGAGCAGCCCGGCCACCCCGGCCAGCACCCACGGCACCGGGAGCAGCCAGCGGACGTCGTCGCCGGAGACGGCGTCGGACTGCACGACCGCCCACACCGCGACCAGTCCGAGCAGGGCGATCCCCATGACGAGGTGCCCCACGTTGACGGGGTGGCGGCCGTCGCGCCAGGTGGTGCTCATCGGAGGTCTCCTTCGGTGTGGATCTCGACCTGGCCGACGCCGAGGTGGGCGTCGATGGTGAGGGCGGGGTTGCCGGTGCCGGCCGCGTCGTGGCTGTAGCCGTCCTCGATGCCCAGGCCGCCCCGGTCCGAGCCGAACACGCGCGCGTTGCCGACGCCGACCGACACCTCGGCGTCGACGTCGAGCCCGGGCGGGACGAGGACCTCGATCCGGCCCACGCCCGCCTCGAGCAGCAGCGTGCGGCCGTCGAGGGCCTCGAGGTCGGTGATGCCGGTCAGGTCGATGACGGTCTCCCCGGCGCCGGTCTCGTAGGACGACGCCAGCCCGGCGGCCGTCGTGGGCCGCAGGTCGACCTGGGTGCCCTCGAGCTCGCCGGCCACCGTCGCCGCGGACGTCGCCAGGACCGCGAGGAGGCCGACCGCGACCAGGCCACCGGCCCGGCCCCAGAAGGCACCGACCAGCAGCATCACGCCGCAGGTCGCCGTGACCAGGGCCGGGTACGCCGCGTCGGCCACCGGCACGCCGCTCATGTCGAGCAGGCCGAGGACGCCGATGCCGAGTGCGGCGAGGGCGAGGGTGAACCAGAAGAGCACCGGTCCGCGCCGGCGGGGGTTCCGCGGCGGCAGGTACGGCTGGGCGTAGGCCTGGGTGTACTGCTGGTCGTACGGCGCGTACGCCGCGGCGTACGGACGGGTCGGCGGGTCGACCGGGTCGGCCGGCCCTCCGTGGCCCGTCCACCCCGCCTGCTCGCCGTACGGCGGGGCGGAGGGCTGGACATAGGGCGGGGCGTAGGGCTGGGCGTAGGGCTGGGCGTACGGCTGGGCGGGGCGCTCGCGCCGCTTGCGGTCCGACCGGCTCAGCAGCAGCAACGCCGCGAGCGCGACCAGTGCGAGCGGCCACGGGAAGCTGAAGATCCCCCAGGAGTCGCCCAGCATCGAGAGCAGGGCGACCACGCCGACGATCGTCAGCGCGACCGACCGGGTGCGCTCGTCGAGGTGGAACGGCGCCTCGACGTCGTCGTCGGAGGGCACCAGCAGCCAGCACGCGCCGTACAGGATGAGACCGGCGCCGCCGAAGAACACCAGCACCACGAAGGCGACCCGCAGGATCACCGGGTCCACGTCGAGGTGGCGGGCCAGGCCGCCGGCGACGCCGGCCACCTTGGAGTCGGTCGAGCTGCGGCGCAGGCGGCCGAGGTCGCGCACCTCCTCCCGGGTCGCTCGGGGCCCGGAGTCGTGCTCCGGACCGGGCTCGGGTGGCGCTTCTGGCGGGGTCGTGGTCATGGCACCAGCCTGGCCCTCGGCGGCCTCCCGGACCATCGGGGGAACCCCTGGTCCGGGCCCGAGGGGCGGTGCCCCGGTCCCGGGCCGCGGGTCAGGGTCGGGCCGGGGTCCGACCCCGTGGTGGGGGGCGTCACCGGGTGGGACGATGGTCCGGAGATGACTGCCGAGACCGCTCCCGGGCGCACCACCGGACCGCCGAGGGAGGTGCGCCGCGCCTACCGCGACACCACCGAGCCGGTCGTCGGCGGCGTCGCCGCCGGCCTCGCGCGCCACCTCGCGGTGCCGACGGTGTGGGTGCGCGCGGCGTTCCTGCTCGCGACGGCGCTCGGCGGGCTCGGCGTCGCGCTGTACGGCGGCCTCTGGCTGGTCCTCCCCGCGCAGCCGTACGTCGAGGACGAGGCCCCCGGGCTCGCCAGCGCCCGCCGTGGGGGCAAGCGCCCCGGGCGGGTGCGCCGCCTCACCGACGTCGGCCCCGCGGTGGCCGTGGCCGCGCTCGGCCTGGGCGGGCTGCTGGTCGTCGAGGCGGTGCTCGGCCGGGGAGCGACCCTGTGGCCGGTCGCCCTGGGGCTGGCCGGCCTCGCGCTGCTGTGGCGGCAGGCCGACGAGGTGCAGCGCGAGCGGTGGCTCGACCACACCGGACGGCTGGACCCGGTCCAGATGGTCTTCGGCGACGGCGGCTGGGCGTCGTACCTGCGCGTCGGCCTGGGGGCCGCGCTCGTCGTCTCGGCGTTCTTCATCTTCGGCTTCGACAGCGGCTCGCTGCAGGAGGCCCGGGGCGCCGTCGTGGCCGGCGGGCTCGGCGTGATCGGGGTCGGGCTGGTCGCCGGGCCCTGGGTCTTCCGCCTGGTCTCTGACCTGGCCGCCGAGCGCGCCGAGCGGGTCCGCACCCAGGAGCGCGCCGACGTCGCCGCCCACCTGCACGACTCGGTGCTGCAGACGCTGGCGCTGATCCAGAAGAACGCCGGCGACGCGGCCGCCGTGGCCCGGCTGGCCCGCGCCCAGGAGCGCGACCTGCGCTCCTGGCTCTACGCCGGGGAGTCCACCGACCAGCGGACCGTCGCCAGCGCGCTGCGCGGCGTCGCGGCCGAGGTGGAGGACGCCCACGGCGTCTCGGTCGAGGTCGTGACGGTAGGTGACTGCGACTTCGTCGAGCCGCTGCGGCCGGTGGTCCAGGCGACCCGCGAGGCGGTCACGAACGCCGCCAAGCACGCCGGCACCGGTCAGGTCGACGTGTACGCCGAGGTGTCGGCGGCCGCCGTCGACGTCTTCGTCCGCGACCGGGGGCGGGGCTTCGACCCCGACGCGGTGCCGGCGGACCGATACGGCGTGCGGCACAGCATCATCGACCGGATGGAGCGCCACGGCGGGACCGCCGAGGTCCGCACCGGCACCGACGAGGGGACCGAGGTGCGGCTGCACCTGCCCCGGCAGGAGGAGGACGCATGAACCAGCAGGTGCCGGCGGCGGGAGCGGCCGTGGAGCCGGCGGAGGTGTCGGTCGTGGTGGTCGACGACCACGCGATGTTCCGGCGCGGGGTCATCGCCGAGCTCGCCTCGGCCGGTGCCGGCACGGTGCGCGTGCTCGCCGAGGCGGCCGACGTCGACGAGGCGGTCGCCGCGGTCGCGGCGTACCGGCCCGACGTGGTGCTGCTCGACGTGCACCTGCCCGGTGGTGGCGGCGTCGAGGTGATGCGCAGGTCGACCGCCGCCGGTGCCTCCCCGACGACGCGGTACCTCGCGCTGTCGGTGAGCGACGCCGCCGAGGACGTGATCGGGACGATCCGCGGGGGAGCGCGGGGGTACGTCACCAAGACGATCACCGGCCCCGAGCTGGTCTCCGCGGTGGGGCGCGTGGCCGAGGGCGACGCGGTCTTCTCCCCGCGGCTGGCCGGGTTCGTGCTCGACGCGTTCTCCGGCTCGATCGAGGTGGCCGCCGTCGACGAGGACCTCGACCGGCTCACCGAGCGCGAGCGCGAGGTCATGCGGCTGATCGCGCGCGGCTACGCCTACAAGGAGGTGGCCAAGGAGCTGTTCATCTCCATCAAGACCGTCGAGACCCACATGTCGAGCGTGCTGCGCAAGCTGCAGCTGTCCTCGCGCCACGAGCTGACCCGCTGGGCGTCGGACCGGCGCCTGCTCTGACCTGCGGTTTCCCTGGTCGGCGCGAGGGGTAACGGACCCGTCACCGACTACTGACCGGGGGAACCATGACCGCCGACACCGCTGCACCGGACGATCTCGAGGACACCGACCTCAAGCGGACCGTCACCGGCCGGCTGCTGTTCTTCTACGTGCTCGGTGACGTGCTGGGCTCCGGCATCTACGTCCTCGTCGGTGCGGTCGCCGCGGCGGTGGGCGGTGCGTTCTGGATCGCGTTCGCGATCGGCATCACCGTCGCCACCCTGACCGGCCTGGCGTACGCCGAGCTCGTCACGAAGTACCCGCGGGCCGCCGGCGCCTCCCTCTACGTCAACAAGGCCTTCCACATCCCGGCCCTGACCTTCCTGGTGACGATCGCGATGCTCTCGGCGAGCTTCGCGGCCGCGGGGTCGCTGGCCACCGGCTTCTCCGGCTACTTCGCCGAGCTCTGGGACGCCCCGCCGGCGCTGCTGATCGGGCTGCTCTTCGTGGTCGGCCTGACGGTCGTGAACTTCATCGGCATCACCGAGTCGGTCGTCGCCAACCTGGTGATGACGGTCGTCGAGGTCGTCGGCCTGGCGATCGTCATCATCGTCGGCATCGTCGTGGTGGTGAAGGGCGACGCCGACTTCGGCGTGCTGACCGACTTCGACGCGGGCGACAACGGCCCGATCCTCGCGATCGTCTCCGGTGTCGCGCTCGGCTTCTTCGCGATGACCGGCTTCGAGAACGCCGCGAACATCGCCGAGGAGTGCACCGACCCCCGTCGTACGTTCCCCAAGGCGCTCATCGGCGGCATGGTCGGTGCCGGCCTCATCTACGTCGCGGTCTCCGTCGCGGCGGCCCTCTCGCTGCCCATCCCCGAGCTCGCCGCCTCCGACGCCCCGCTGCTCGACGTGGTCGAGTCCGGCGTGCTGCCGCTCCCGGCCGGCGTGATCACGATCGTCTTCGCGCTGATCGCGATGACCGCCATCACCAACACGACCCTGGTCGCGGTGGTCACCCAGTCCCGGATCCTCTACGGCATGGCGAACGAGGACGTCGTGCCGAGCGTCTTCGCCAGGCTCCACTCGGGTCGGAAGAGCCCCTGGGTCGGGCTGGTGTTCTCCGCCGTCGTGGTCTCCGGCCTGCTGGTCGCCGGCGCGGTCCTCAACGAGACCGGCGTCGGCGTCGACCTGGTCACCCGGCTCGCTGCCGTGACCGTCGTCCTGCTGCTGTTCGTCTACGCGATGGTCATCGTCTCCGCCCTCCGCCTGCGCGGCCACGACGAGACCGAGCAGACCTACCGCGCCTCCACCCCGCTGCTCGCCCTCGGCATCGTCGGCAACCTCGCCCTGCTCGCCTACGTCGTGTACGACGACCCCGCCTCGCTCGTCTGGTGCGGTGCGCTCCTCGCGCTCGGCGTGGTGCTCTTCGTCCTCGAGCTGGTCTTCGGCCAGCAGGACCGCCCCGACGGCTACGACCGGGGGGACCCCAGCCTGAAGGTCTGAGCCGTCCTATCCTTCGGCCATGGAGACCGTGCGGCTGATCCTGCTCTTCGTGCACATCCTGGGCTTCGCGGCCCTGCTGGGTGGCCTGCTCGGCCAGGCGCGCCTGCCCGAGAAGACGGTCAACGCCGCCATGCGCGACGGCTCCGGCACCGCCTTCGTGGCCGGCGTGGCGCTGGTCGGCGTCATCGAGGCCGGCGACCTCGCCGACCCGAGCTACGCCAAGATCACCGTCAAGCTCCTCATCGGGCTGGTCATCCTGGGCCTCGTCATGGCGAACGTCCGCAAGGAGCGCATCTCCCAGGGCCTGTGGACCCTCCTCCTCGCCCTGACCGTCGTGAACATCGCCGTCGCCGTCTTCTGGTCCTCCGCGCACGCCTGAGCGGGCTCTGCCGGCTTGTAACGCGCTGTTCGTGCATCTACCGCGCCGTTGGACCGGCGCGGTAGACATGCCAACGGCGCGGTAGTCGTCGAACGGCGCGCCAGGACGTCGAACGGCGCGTTGCATGTCGCAACGGCGCGGTAGACGAAGCGCGGCGGACCGCTCGGTCAGGCCGCCCGTCGGCGGCGGGCCGTGCGCGGCCGGTACGGCTCGAGGTCGGCGATCGACTCGCCGAACCGCGTGCAGGTGTCGACGTACTCGCGGCGCAGCCGGGCGCGTGCGGCCACGAGTCCGGAGGGCATCACGTCCGGCCACGTGATCCGCGACATGCCGAGCTTGAACCCGCAGCAGAAGTCCTGCCGCTTCTTCTCCTCCCAGACCACTTCCGAGGGGTCGAGACCCGCGGCTGCGTCCCGCATGTACTTCACCTTGCCGTCGAACTCGAACAGGTGTCGCCCCAGACGCAGGTCGACCCAGACGGTGCGCCGGCCGTCGGTCAACCCGAACTGCGTCTCGGCCCGGCCGAAGCCCAGGCTGTTGACGAGGTCGCGCGCGAGGGTCTCCCCGACGCTCTCGCTGCCCGGGTCGGCGAGACCGACGATCTCCCGGGCTCGTCGCACGCCCGGCCAGCTCGTCTTGGCCTCGAGCGCGACCGCCAGGTCCGCCCGAGTGACCCCGAGCCGCATGGCGGAGTCGACGGCCACCAGGCCCGCTCGGCCACCGGTGTAGCGGGCGATGTCGAGCGCGGTTCGAGTCGGTCCGAGCACTCGTGCCCCACTCCCGGCGACCGTCACCTGCTCCTCCGGCAGGTACGGCGCCAGGTGGTGCACGATCCCGTAGCGGTTCCGCGACCCCTGCAGGCCCGGCCGGGTCACGTGGGTGACGCCCTGCTGCGGGAGGAAGACGTCCATCCCCAGCTCGAGCGCAGCCGACTCGTGGCTCCGCACGTGGGGCACCGTCACGCGCAGGCACGCCGCGCGGTCGCGGAGCAGCTGGCGGGCCTTCCTGGAGACGTGCGCATCGACCGTCTCGCGATCGGCGTACACACCCCGGCGCACCTGGACCCAGGAGCCTGCCTGGACCATTCGTCGCACCTGCTCCGGGGAGACCCCGCACGCGAGGACGCGACTCCGAGTCACCAGGCCATGCCCTTCTCGGAACGCTCGCGCCAGGTCGGGACTCATGCTCACCGACGGTCGCCGAAACCCGCCGCACCGGCGGTCCCGCCGGCACGAGCGGTGGAGGAGGCGGCCCCTGCGGAACGCTGTGCACGGCAGGTGGGTCGGCCGGCCGCTCGCCCTGAGGTCGGATGCAACGCGCCGTTCGAGGATCTACCGCGCCGATCGGTCGGCGCGGTAGATGGCCGAACAGCGCGTTACAAGCCGCTGCCACCCCGCGGAGGACCGCACCGTCCGCGCCCACACGTAGGCTGGGGGGAGCATGAGCACCCCGTCCCTTCCCGGCTTCGAGCACCTCCTGGCCGGCCCCGAGAGCCCTGCCAGCCCGAGCACCCCGGACGGCCGGACGTCGTCGCGCACCGAGCGCGCGCCGCGTCGCGGACCGACGCGGGAGCAGCTGCTGGAGGGGCTCAACGAGCCGCAGCGGGCGGCGGTCGTGCACGCCGGCGCGCCGCTGCTGGTGGTGGCGGGCGCGGGGTCGGGCAAGACGCGGGTGCTGACCCGGCGGATCGCCTGGCTGATCCAGGAGCGGCAGGCGCACCCGGGGTCGATCCTGGCGATCACCTTCACCAACAAGGCCGCCGCCGAGATGAAGGAGCGCGTCGAGGAGCTCGTCGGCAAGCGCGCCCGGATCATGTGGGTCAGCACGTTCCACTCCGCCTGCGTGCGCATCCTGCGCAAGGAGGCCGACAAGCTCGGCTACAAGTCGAGCTTCTCGATCTACGACGCGGCCGACCAGAAGCGGCTGATGCAGCTGGTGTGCAAGGACCTCGACCTGGACCCCAAGCGCTACCAGCCCGGCGCGCTGCTGCACTGGGTCTCGAACCACAAGAACGAGCTGCGCGACGTCGACGAGGTCAAGAAGGACGCCAAGAACAAGCTGGAGGAGACGTACGCCGCGGTGTACGAGCTCTACCAGCGGCGCCTGCGCGAGGCGAACGCCCTGGACTTCGACGACCTGATCATGGCGACGGTCAACCTGTTCCAGGCTCACCCCGAGGTCCGGGAGACCTACCGCCGCCGGTTCCGCCACGTGCTCGTCGACGAGTACCAGGACACCAACCACGCGCAGTACGCCCTCATCCACCAGCTCTGCGCCGACCCGATGGAGGAGACCGGTGCGCCGGACGAGGCGGCCGGGGACGGCCAGCGCGTCGAGCCGGCCGAGCTGATGGTCGTCGGTGACGCCGACCAGTCGATCTACGCCTTCCGTGGCGCCAACATCCGCAACATCCTCGACTTCGAGCAGGACTTCCCCAACGCCACCTCGATCCTGCTCGAGCAGAACTACCGCTCGACCCAGACCATCCTCAACGCCGCGAACGCGGTGATCGGCAACAACAAGGGCCGCAAGCCCAAGCGGCTGTGGTCCGACGCGGGCGACGGCGACCGCATCGTCGGGTACGTCGCCGACGACGAGCACGACGAGGCGCGGTTCGTCTCCCAGACGATCGACGAGCTGGTCGACGCCCACGGCGTCCGGCCCGCCGACGTGGCGGTCTTCTACCGGACCAACGCGCAGTCCCGCGTCTTCGAGGAGGTGTTCATCCGCACCGGCCAGCCCTACAAGGTGGTCGGCGGCGTCCGCTTCTACGAGCGGCGCGAGGTGCGCGACGCGCTCGCCTACCTGCGGATGCTCGCCAACCCCGACGACCAGGTCTCGCTGCGCCGCATCCTGAACACCCCCAAGCGCGGCATCGGGGACCGGGCGGTCGAGTGCGTCACCTCGCTGGCCGACCGGGACCGGATCACCTTCTGGGAGGCGCTGCGCCGCGCCGACGACGCCCCGGGCCTCGCCACCCGCTCGGCGACCAACATCCGCGGCTTCGTGGCGATGGTCGAGGAGCTGCAGTCGATGGTCGACGCGGGGGAGCGGGCCGACGTCGTGCTCGAGTCGGTGCTCGCCCGCTCGGGCTACATCGTCGAGCTCGAGGAGTCCGACGACCCGCAGGACGCCACCCGCCTGGAGAACCTCGCCGAGCTCGTCGCCGTGGCCAGAGAGTTCTCCGACGACCCCGTGGCCGGTCCCTCGGCGGACCCCGCCGACGTGGACGCGGGCACCGTGGCGCCCGGGCTGCGCGACTTCCTCGAGCGGGTCGCGCTGGTCGCCGACACCGACCAGATCCCGCAGGACGACGACGGCGTGGTCACCCTGATGACGCTGCACACCGCCAAGGGGCTCGAGTTCCCCGTCGTCTTCCTCACCGGCCTCGAGGACGGCGTCTTCCCGCACGCCCGCGCGCTCGGCGACCAGCCCGAGCTGGAGGAGGAGCGCCGCCTGGCGTACGTCGGCCTCACCCGCGCCCGCGAACGGCTCTACATCTCCCGCGCCGTGGTCCGCTCCGCGTGGGGCGCGCCCTCGCACAACCCCGGGTCGCGCTTCCTCGACGAGCTCCCCGTCGACCTGATCGACTGGAAGCGGACCGAGGCCTCGCAGACCTCGTGGAACCGCCCCGACCTCTCCGGCGGCGGCAGCACGCGGCTCGGCAGCCCCACGGCCGCCGGCCGCCGCAACTTCTCCTCGGCCGCGCTCCGCGCCGACGCGGCGGCGAAGTCCAAGCCGGCCCGCGAGGTGCCCGCGCTCGAGCCCGGCGACCGGGTGCTGCACGACTCCTTCGGCATGGGGACCGTCGTCTCCCTCGAGGGCGTCGCGGAGAAGGCCGTCGCCTCGATCGACTTCGGCAGCGAGGGCGTCAAGCGCCTGCTGCTGCGCTACGCGCCGGTGGAGAAGCTCTAGGCCCACCGGCGGGCGGGCAGGTCACCGGGACTCGTCCCTCGGTCGCGCGGTTTGCTCGACCACCGACAGCGAGTCCGCTGACGCGTCCTCGCTAGGGGTTGAGCCCGTGCACCTGCAGCGCGGCGTAGGGGTCGACCGGGTCGCCGGCGCCGGGGCGGACCTCGAGGTGCAGGTGCGGACCGGTCACGTTGCCGGTGGAGCCGACGCTGCCGATGACCTCGCCGGCCCGGACGACGTCGCCGGGGGAGACGGTGGTGGAGGTCTGGTGGCAGTACCAGAGCTCGGTGCCGTCCTCGAGGGTCAGCACGGTCTTGTTGCCGTACGCGCCGTCGTACCCGACGCTCGAGACGACCGCGTTGGCCATCGCGACGAGCGGGGTGCCGGTGGGGGCGGCGAAGTCCAGGCCGGTGTGGTAGTTCGCCCACAGGCCGTAGTCGCCGAAGCGGGCGGTCAGCCGGTAGCCCTGGATCGGCAGGACCCACTGGTTCTTGGCGATCTCCTGCGCGTGCGCCTCGGCGTCCTTGGCGAACTGCGCGAGGGCGGTGTTGCGCTGGCGCATCTGCTTCGCGGCCGCCTCGACCAGCTCGGCGTCCGCGGTGTCGGCGAGCGCGTCGCGCCGCGAGTCGCGGCTCACGGCCGAGGAGCGGTCGAGGGTGTTGACGGCGGAGACGCCGCTGGCGCCGCCGAGGGCGCTGGGCTGGTGCACCTTGGGCTGGTCCGCGACGAGGTCGGCGGACGAACCGCCGGTGACCGCGCCGCCGACGGAGACGACCAGGGCGGCCGCGCCGATGAGGACCGGCGCGGAGGGCACCACGCGGCGCAGCGGCGCCCGCGAGGAGGTCTGCTTGACGGGCTTGACGGCCTTGCGCTTGCCGGCCGTGCTGCGGGTCTCGGCCGCGGCGACGAGCGGCATCTCCACCGTGACGTCGTGGTCGCGGAACACGGTGGTGGCGTCACCGGCCACGACGGGCGTCGCGACGGGAGCCGGGGGCGCAGCAGCGGGCGCGGGGTTTGCCTCGGTGAGGACCGGGGTAGAGGTGTCTCGTCCGACCGCACGGCGGCCGGCGATGATCCCCTGCGGGGTCTCCGAGGGACGGCGGCGAGGGCCGCGACGGTCCGCTCGGTGGTTACCCATGGATGGTGACTCCGTTGCTGTCGGCTGCAGGGCGTGCGCTTCCAGGCCCGTTCCAGACTCGTGGAAGTGGGCGAGAGGCGACTGTAACGGAACCGTCACACGCTCCGAAATCGGGCTGGACAAGTTGTGGACGACCCGTTCCGGTGCTGTGGATCGCCCCCCGGGACGGGTCTCGAGGCCCTAGGGTGCGCCCGTGACCAGGCTCCTCCTCGCTGCCGTGGCCGCCTCGGCCGCGGGCCAGGACGAGCCCGCCGGGGCGCCCGGCCGGACGTCGGAGGAGTCGCCGGCGGAGGCCGAGGGGGCGATCGTCCGGCTGGCGAGAGCCTTGCGCGACGCCGGCCACGAGGTCGTCCACGCAGGTCAGGGCCTCGACGAGGCCGTCGTAGTGGCGGCCGCGGTGCAGGAGGACGTGCAGGTCGTCGTGCTGCTCGCACCGCCGGCGTACGACGCGTCCGCGCTGGCGACCCGCCTCGGCGGCGGGACGGGCGGCGAGGCGACCGAGGGCGTCGACGAGGACGTCGTCGCCGTGGTGCTCACGACCCCGGCGGACGCGCCGGGTGACGTCCTCGCCCGGCTCGAGGCGCTCGCCGGGGTGGCGGACGACACGCCGTACCACTGATCCGGGCACGGGTGGGCCCGGTGTCCCAGGGGCACCGGGGGTCGGACGGGACGTGTATGCGTTGCGTCACGTCGGCACCTCCTGCTCTCGTCGGCGACGGCGAGACAGGTCTAGGGTGCCGCGAGGACACCCCCGGGCCGCCGCGCGCCCCGCGCCGGACGCGGCCCGCACCCTGAATAGGACTGGTGGAATTTCGTGGACCTGATGGAGTACCAGGCGAAGCAGCTCTTCGCCAAGCACGGTGTGGCGACGACCCTCGGGACGGTCGTCGAGACCGCGGAGGCCGCCAAGGCCGCAGCCGAGGAGATCGGTGGTGTCACCGTCATCAAGGCGCAGGTCAAGGCCGGTGGCCGAGGCAAGGCCGGCGGCGTGAAGCTCGCCAAGACGGCCGACGAGGCCTTCGAGCACGCCTCGAACATCCTCGGCATGGAGATCAAGGGCCTCACGGTCAACCGTGTCCTGGTCACGCCCGCCACCCCGCCGGTGGAGGAGTACTACTTCTCCTTCCTGCTCGACCGCTCCAACCGCTCGCACCTGTGCATCGCATCGGTCGAGGGCGGCGTGGAGATCGAGGAGGTCGCCAAGACCAACCCCGAGGCGGTCCGCCAGATCCCGATCAACGCGCTCGAGGGCGTCACGCCCGAGAAGGCTGCTGCGATCGTCGACGAGGCGAAGTTCCCCGCCGAGCTGCGCGACCAGGCCATCGAGATGGTCCAGGCGCTGTGGAAGGTGTACGTCGAGGAGGACGCCACCCTGGTGGAGGTCAACCCGCTGGCCCGCCTCGAGGGCGACAAGCTCGAGGCCCTCGACGGCAAGGTGTCGCTGGACGACAACGCCTCGGAGTTCCGTCACGCCGACCACGCCGAGTTCGAGATCCGCGAGGAGGCCGACCCGCTCGAGGCGAAGGCCAAGGACCTCGGCCTCAACTACGTCAAGCTCGACGGTGCTGTGGGCATCATCGGCAACGGCGCGGGCCTGGTCATGTCGACCCTCGACGTCGTCGCGTACGCCGGTGAGGCGCACGGCGGCGTGAAGCCGGCGAACTTCCTCGACATCGGGGGCGGCGCCAACGCCACCGTGATGGCCAACGGCCTCGACGTCATCCTCAACGACCCCCAGGTCAAGAGCGTGTTCGTCAACGTCTTCGGCGGCATCACCGCCTGCGACGAGGTCGCCAACGGCATCAAGGGCGCGCTGGAGATCCTCGGCGACAACGCCACCAAGCCGCTCGTCGTGCGCCTGGACGGCAACAACGTGGAGGAGGGCCGCCGGATCCTCGACGAGCTCAACCACCCGTTGGTGACGCAGGTGGACACGATGGACGGTGCGGCCGACAAGGCCGCCGAGCTGGCGAACGCCTGAGACAAGGAGACCTGACAGCATGACGATCTACCTCAACAAGGACTCCAAGATCATCGTCCAGGGCATCACGGGCGGGATGGGCTCCAAGCACACCAACCTGATGCTCCAGGCCGACTCGAACATCGTGGGCGGTGTCAACGCCCGCAAGGCCGGCACCACCGTCGAGCTCAGCGGCAAGGAGCTGCCGGTCTTCGGGACCGTCAAGGAGGCCATGGAGGCCACCGGCGCCGACGTCTCGGTCGCCTTCGTTCCCCCGGCCTTCACCAAGGACGCCTGCATCGAGGCCATCGACGCGGAGATCCCGCTGCTGGTGGTCATCACCGAGGGTGTCCCGGTCCAGGACAGCGCCGAGGTCTTCGCCTACCTCGACGGCAAGAAGACCCGGATGATCGGCCCCAACTGCCCCGGGATCATCTCCCCGGAGGAGTCGCTGGCCGGCATCACCCCGCACACCATCGCGGGCAAGGGTCCGGTCGGCCTCGTGTCGAAGTCGGGCACGCTGACCTACCAGATGATGTACGAGCTGCGGGACTTCGGCTTCTCCACCGCCATCGGCATCGGTGGTGACCCGATCATCGGCACCACGCACATCGACGCGCTCGAGGCCTTCGAGAACGACCCGGAGACCAGGGCCATCGTGATGATCGGCGAGATCGGCGGCGACGCCGAGGAGCGGGCCGCGGCGTACATCAAGGACCACGTCACCAAGCCGGTCGTCGGCTACGTCGCGGGCTTCACCGCCCCCGAGGGCAAGACGATGGGCCACGCCGGCGCGATCGTGTCGGGCTCCTCCGGCACCGCGCAGGCCAAGAAGGAGGCCCTCGAGGCCGTCGGCGTCAAGGTCGGCAAGACGCCGTCCGAGACCGCGGCGCTCATGCGGGAGATCCTCCAGTCGCTCTGAGCGACCGCTCCACCAGCAGCAACCGAACGGCCCCCGGCGATCTCGCCGGGGGCCGTTCGTGCGTCGTACGTCGCGTGCGGACCCGGTCAGGGTGCCCGGAGGTCGCCCATGGCGGCGACGACCCCGTCGAGCGACTCGAACGCCTCGCGCGTCTGCTGCTGGATGCGCTCGCCGTTCGGCCCGACGCCCTCGTCGCTGGTGATCGTGCCGAGGACGACGGCGGCGCCGACCCGGACGACGGCGACCGTCTCGGTGCCGCCGACGGGCTCGCCGTCGCGCTCCCAGCTGAGGTGGGCGCCGCCCGCCTGCTGGTAGCCGCCGAGGTCGAGGATGGCCTGGACCGACTGGGTCCTCCCGTCGGGCTCCTCGGACTCGGTGCATTCCTCGTAGAGCCCGATGACCGCCTCGACGTAGGACCGCGCCTGCTCGGTGTCGGCGAAGGTGACGAGCTGGCGCTGCCGGTCCTCGCCGGGCACGGACCAGCCGGCACGGACGAGGTCGGTGTGCTCGGGCACGTCCACGGTCGCGCCGCACTCCTCGAGCACGATCGGCGGCAGGTCGCGGGTGGGGTCGGTGGTCGCCGCACCCGTCGGGACGCCGTCGAGGAGCGGGAACCCGCCCGGGACGACCGTCGTCCGCGAGCACGGGGTCGCGCTGAAGACGCACATGTCCGAGAGCGGGACGGCGGCGCGCTCCAGCTGCTTGCGCAGGTTGAAGTCGACCGCCTGCTCGCCGCCGGCGCTGCCGTAGGACTGGTCGAGCAGCAGCGCGTTCCCGCTGCGGCCGACCATCGTGGTCGTCGCGCTGTAGAGCAGGCCGTCGGCCTCGTCGCGGACCCGCTCGACGAAGACGAAGGAGTCCTCGGTGGGCAGGCCCTGGTCGAGCACGTCGTAGACCAGGGTGTTGTCGGGGGTGTCGTCGGCGTCGGTCTGCTCGGGGCAGTCGGCGACGGCGTCGCGGATGCCGGCCAGCGCCTCGGCGGCCGCGGTGTCGTCGGGGTAGACCATCAGCGTCCGGGCGTCGAGGGCCTCGCCGCCGTAGACCGCCGCACCCTGGACGTCGGTGGTCCCCTCGGTCGTCCAGAACGGCGTCCCGCAGGCCGCGGGGATGCTGGTGGCGACCTCGTCGACGGCGGAGCCGAACGCGTAGCCGTCGTCGAGCGGGAACTCCTCGGGCGCCTGCTCGAGCCACTCGACGGTCGGCGGTGCCGGGCTGATGTCGCGGCCGGCGTCCGCGCCGGAGCGGGAGATGCCGAAGGGGACGGCCACCGCGACGAGGGCCGCGGCGACACCGCCGGCGGTGGCGAGCGCGGTCGTGCGGCGCCGCATCCGGTCGCCGCGGCGCCGTACCTCGGAGGCGGGCAGGGGGTTCACGGTGGTCCCATCGGTTCGGAAGTGCTCGAGGTCCTCGATCGGGTCACGCACGGCTCGCTCCCTCCTGGTAGCCGGTGTCGTCGGAGAGCAGGGCCGCCAGGGCGGCGCGCCCCCGGCTGAGCCGGGCCTTGACCGTGCCCTCCGGGACGCCGGTCTCGCGGGCCACGGCCTGGACCGGGAGGTCGGCGATGTGGTGCAGCACGAGCGCCTGGCGCTGCGCCTCGGGCAGCTGCTTGAGCGCGGCCACCAGGGCCACGTGCGCCTCGCTCGGTGCGGCGGTCTCGGTGGGGGCGGCGAGTGCGCGGTCGGCGGGCCGCCGGCCACGCGACGTACGTCGCCAGCGGCTGACCGCCAGGCGGTAGGCCGTCGTGCGCACCCACGCCTCCGGGTGCTCGGCTCGCTCGAGCTTGCGGCGGTGCGCCCATGCCCGCACGAAGGCCTCCTGGACGCACTCCTGCGCCTCGTCCCGGTTACCGATCATGGCGTACACCTGGCCGGTGATCCTCTGGAACGACGCGGTGTAGAAGTCGTCGAACTCGCGTTCGTCCATCGACTCGTGTCCCGTCTGCTGTCCTGCTCCTGGCCGGCCTTCGTGGCCGGTCAGGGGGCATACGCCTCAGCGCAGGTCACGGTTGCACGCGAACCACCGGAAAGTCGCGGACCCTCGCTGACGGGGCCGAGGAGGGCTGGCGAGGAGGGGCGGGTCAGGACGTCGGGTGCTCGTGCAGCCGCTCGAGCGCCCGCCGCGCCAGACCGGCGAAGGCACCGTCGCCCATGGTCCGGCCACCGGCCGGGACGAACCCCACCTGGCCGACGGTCCGGTCGGTGCGCAGCACCGCCATCAGGTAGCGGACGGTGGTCTCGTCGGACAGCTCGGTGGTCACCGCCCAAACCGAGAGGTCCTCGCGGCGGGTGTCGGTGTGGGAGATCCGGCGCACCTCGGTGGTCAGGTCGTCCTCGGCGCAGCGGTCGATCCGGCGGCGCACGCCCTCCACGAAGGCGGTCGCGGCCTTCCGGCTCGGGAGGTTGCCGACGGTCTGGGTCAGGCCGAACTCCGTCGGGAGCCCGGCGTCGAGCACCACGAAGGTGCGGGTCACGTTGTCGGTGATGCCCTTGCCGGTGAAGGACGTGCGGTCGCACGGAGTCGCGGCGGCGTTCTGGTCGGCCCGCACGGTCGGGCTGCCCGTCCAGGGCTTCGCGACCCCCTGCACCGGGGGCAGGTCGATCTCGGAGAGCAGGCTCGGCACCTCGCCGACCGCGACCGGCCGGACCAGCTGTGGCTCCGGCTTGCCCACGCACGAGCCGCCGTCGGGCAGGCCGCACAGGCCGCGGACGGCCTCGGCGAGCAGCGCGACACCGGCGCGGACGTCGGGCGCCGCGTCGTTCCCGACCCGCAGCACGGTGGTCGTCGTGACCAGCCCGGTGCGAGCGACGCCGACGACCGTGGTCCGGACCGGGCGTTCCCATGAGCGCAGGGTCAGCAGCATCGCCTGGTCGCCGACGGCACCCAGGGAGCGGGTCGAGAGCAGCTGCGTGCGCGGCTCGGTGCACCCGGCGTACCAGGACACCGCCCGGCGGTACGTGCGGCCGGCGGCGCGCTCGCTGCGGGAGACCTCGGCCATCTGCCAGGCGGTCCGCCGCGGGCCGTCGCCTTCCCGCTTCGCCTCGAAGGTGCGCACCAGGGCGGCGGTGCCGCGCGGATCGGCGTACCGGTCCTCCTGGCAGGGCAGCGCGGTGCCGTCGCCCTCGGTGTTGCCGTCGGTGCGGCCCTCGGACCAGCCGGTGCCCTTCGCCCGCTGCTGGACGTCGTCGGCGCCGAGGAGGGCGTCGGCGACGAGCGGCGGCTGGGCGGCCTCGCCGTCGCCGCCGCCGGACGCCGTGGACTGCCGCGTGGTGCCCTCCCGGTCCAGCGTGGCGCGCACCCCGCCGTCGGCCACGGCGACCCCGCTGACGACGAGAACCGCGACGGTGGCGAGCACGCCGGCAGCGGTGTGCGTGCGGCGCCGGCCGGAGCCGGAGCGCCGGATGATCGAGGGGCGCGGCCACCGGACCTCGGCCACCTCGGCGGCCAGGGGCCCGAGGAGCGCGGCGAGTCCGTCGGGGTCGTCGGTCACCCCGCGTGCCGCCGCGAACTCGGCGGTGGCGGTCCGCAGCTCGCGCTCGGCGTCGTCGCGGGGCAGCCCCACCTCGCGGGCCAGCTCGTCGAGGGGCGCGGGCGTGAGCAGGGAGAGCAGCAGGACCCGGCGCCGCGCGAGCGGGAGGGTGCCGAGCGCGTCCAGGGTCGCCTTGAGGTCGGGATCGAGGTCCTTGTCGCGGTGGCCGAGCCGCGCGGTGTGGCGGCGCTGGGCGTAGGCCCAGGCGTGGGGTCGCAGCCACGACTCGGGGTCGTCGCGGCGGGAGACCTTCGGCCAGTGGTGCCACGCCACGACGTACGCGTGCCGCACGGCGCTGCGCGCCGCGGCCAGGTCGCCGGTCAGCGCCCAGGTCTGCAGCAGCAGGCGCTCGCGGGTCTGCTTGTAGAAGACGTCGAACGCCACGGACGCGTCGTCGCGTCGCGGTTCGGCGGGGGAGGAGGGCGGCATGGCGCCGTCCACCGTACCCGCGCGGCGTGCCTGCCCGCCGGTGCCTGCCGCCCGGGTGATGATCGGGGGGTCATGACCTCCTTGCTGCCTCCGTCGACGGCCCGCAGCGGACCCTCGGCCCTCCACGACCTGGCACACCGGCGACCGCTCGTCCTCGTCGCGACGCTCGGCGGCGCGGCGGCGGCCCTCGGCCCGCTGGTCGTGTGCCTGGCGCTGGGCGTGGTCGGCTGGTTCCTCACCGACGCCGGTGCGCACGGCACCTCCGGGGACGGGCTGCGGGTCGGTGCGCTGGGGTGGCTGCTCGGCCACGGCTCCGGCGTCCGCGTCGACGGCGTGCCGGTCACCGCGGTGCCCCTGGCGATCACGCTGGCCTGCGCCTGGACCGTGTGGCGCGTCGGGCTGCGGGTCGGGGACTCCGTCTCCGGCCACGGGCCGGACGCCGACCGGATCGCCGACGGCGAGCGGGACTGGACGGTCCCCATGGCGGCCGGGCTGCTCGCGGCCGGGTACGTCGTGGTCGCGGTGCTCACCTGCGTGCTGGCCGCCGACGCCGGCTCCGGCGTCGGCACGGGCCGGGTCGTGGCGTGGTCGCTGCTGCTGTGCCTGGCCCTGGGTGCGCCGGCCGTCGCGGTCGGCTCCGGCCGGGCCGCGATCTGGGCCGCGACCGTGCCGCCGGTCCTCCGGCTGGCGCTGCCGGCCTGCCGGCAGGTCCTCGTCGCCTGGCTCCTCGTCGCCGGCGTCGCCTTCCTGGCCGCCCTGGTGCTCGACCTCGGGACCGCCGCGAACGTGATGTCGCAGCTGCACACCGACGCCGGCGCGGCGACGCTGCTCGTGCTCGTCTCCCTGCTGGTCGTGCCCAACGCCCTGGCCTTCTCCGGCTCCTACCTGCTGGGCCCCGGCTTCAGCGTCGGGATCGGCACCGTCGTCTCGCCCTCGACGGTGGTGCTCGGCCCGCTGCCGATGTTCCCGCTGCTGGCCGCGCTGCCCGACAACGGACCGGCGCCGGCCTGGACGCCGTACCTCGCGGTCCTGCCGGCCCTCGTCGCCGCCGTCGCCGTCGCGCGGCACCACCGGCTGGTCCCCGCCGACGGCTGGGGCGAGGCGCTCGCCCGCGGCCTCGCCGCGGGCGTGCTCGCCGGCATCGCCTTCGGCTTCCTCGCCGGCCTGGCCGGCGGCGCGGTCGGGCCGGGCCGGATGCGCGAGGTCGGCCCCTTCGAGCTCGACGTCGCGCTGCACGCGATCACCGCGTTCGGCGTCGGCGGGCTGGTCGGCGCCCTCGCCACCACCTGGTGGCAACGCCGGTCCGCGGCCACCGCCGACTGAACCGGCCCGGTCGGCGGACCGTCTAGGCTCCGGGGCGTGCCCAGCAGCCCCGCCCGCCTCGTCGTCCTCGTGTCCGGCTCCGGCACCAACCTCCAGGCGCTGCTCGACGCCAGCTCCGACCCGGCGTACGGCGCCCGGGTGGTCGCGGTCGGCGCCGACCGCGACGGCATCGAGGGCCTGGCCCGGGCCGAGCGGCACGGCGTCCCGACCTTCGTGACGAAGGTCGGGCAGTTCACCAGCCGCGACCACTGGGACCGGGCGCTGGCCGACCGCGTCGCGGCGTTCGAGCCGGACCTCGTGGTGCTGGCCGGGTTCATGAAGCTCGTCGGCGAGGACTTCCTGGGCCGCTTCGGCGGCCGGACGGTCAACACCCACCCGGCGCTGTCCCCGTCGTTCCCGGGCATGCAGGGACCGGCCGACGCGCTGGCGTACGGCGTGAAGGTGACCGGCGCGACCCTGTTCGTGGTCGACGCGGGTGTGGACACCGGCGCGATCGTCGCCCAGGTCGCGGTGCCCGTCGAGGACGACGACACCGTCGACTCCCTGCACGAGCGGATCAAGGCCGCCGAGCGCCGGATGCTCGTCGACACCGTCGGACGGATGGCCCGCGAGGGCTTCGTCGTCGACGGTCGCCGGGTGCGCCTGGGCGGCTGAGCCGCTCTATGCTGGGCGCACACGACTGGCGCAGGTGGGCAACCACCAGGGAGTGACGTCGGGAGCATCGACCGCCTGGGTGCTCCCTCACGCCGAGCCGAGCAGGAGCGACCTCGTGTCCGAGCAGACCCCCGACCTCCGTGTCCCGATCCAGCGCGCGCTGGTCTCCGTCTACGACAAGACCGGCCTCGAGGACCTCGTCCGCGGCCTCCACGAGGCGGGCGTCGCGCTCGTCTCCACCGGCGGCTCCGCGGCGCTGATCGAGGGCCTCGGCCTGCCGGTCACCCGGGTCGAGGACCTGACCGGCTTCCCGGAGTGCCTCGACGGCCGGGTCAAGACGCTGCACCCGCGCGTCCACGCCGGCATCCTCGCCGACCGCCGCCTCGAGACCCACGTGCAGCAGCTGGCCGACCTCGAGGTCGAGCCGTTCGACCTCGTGGTGTGCAACCTCTACCCGTTCGCGGCCACCGTCGCCTCCGGGGCCAGCCCCGACGAGTGCGTCGAGCAGATCGACATCGGCGGGCCCTCGATGGTCCGCGCCGCGGCCAAGAACCACCCGTCGGTCGCCATCGTCACCAGCCCCGAGCGGTACGCCGACGTGCTGGCCGCGACCGCCGCCGGGGGCTTCAGCATCGAGCAGCGCCGGGCCCTCGCGGCCGAGGCGTTCGCCCACACCGCGTCGTACGACGTCGCGGTCGCCTCCTGGATGGGCAGCGTGCTCACCGACTCCTCCGCCGGCACCGGGTTCCCCGCCTGGGCCGGCGCGACGTGGGAGAAGAAGGCCGTGCTGCGGTACGGCGAGAACCCCCACCAGCCGGCCGCGCTGTACGCCAGCGGCCACGCCACCGGTGGGCTCGCCGCCGCCGAGCAGCTGCACGGCAAGGAGATGTCGTACAACAACTACGTCGACACCGACGCCGCCCGCCGCGCGGCCAACGACTTCGACGAGCCTGCGGTCGCGATCATCAAGCACGCCAACCCCTGCGGCATCGCGGTCGGCGCCGACGTTGCCGAGGCGCACCGCCGGGCGCACGCCTGCGACCCGACCTCCGCCTTCGGCGGCGTGATCGCGGTGAACCGGCCGGTCTCGGTCGAGATGGCCCAGCAGGTCGCCGAGGTCTTCACCGAGGTGATCGTGGCCCCGGCCTACGAGGACGGCGCGGTCGAGGTGCTGCAGGGCAAGAAGAACATCCGCATCCTGGTCTGCCCCGTCGACGGCGGCACCGCGGTGGAGACCCGGCCGATCAGCGGTGGCCTGCTGATGCAGCAGGTCGACCACGTCGACGCCGAGGGCGACGACCCCTCCACCTGGACGCTCGCCACGGGCGAGGCGGCCTCGCCGGAGGTGCTCGCCGACCTCGCCTTCGCGTGGAAGGCGTGCCGCTCGGCGAAGTCCAACGCGATCCTGCTGGCCAAGGACGGCGCCTCGGTCGGCGTCGGCATGGGCCAGGTCAACCGGGTCGACTCCTGCCGCCTCGCGGTCTCCCGCGCGGGCGAGCGGGCCGTCGGGTCGGTGGCCGCCTCCGACGCGTTCTTCCCCTTCGAGGACGGCCCGCAGATCCTCATCGACGCGGGCGTGGCCGCCATCGTCCAGCCGGGCGGGTCGGTGCGCGACGAGCTGACCATCGAGGCCGCCAACGCGGCCGGCGTGACGATGTACTTCACCGGCACGCGGCACTTCGCGCACTGACGACCCCGGTCCTGAGAGGATCCCCGAGATGACTGCACAGAAGCTGGACGGCAGCGCCACCCTCAAGGCGATCAAGGCCGAGCTGACCGAGCGCGTGGCGGCGCTGCGCGCCCAGGGCGTCGTGCCCGGGCTCGGCACGGTGCTCGTCGGCGACGACCCCGGTTCGCACTGGTACGTCGGGGCCAAGCACAAGGACTGCGCGGAGATCGGCATCGAGTCGATCCGCGTCGACCTGCCGGCGTCCTCGACCCAGGCCGAGGTCGAGGCGGCGATCGACGAGCTGAACGCCGACCCGTCGTGCACCGGCTTCCTGGTGCAGCAGCCGACCGGCCTCGACGAGTTCGCGCTGCTCTCCCGCGTCGACCCCGACAAGGACGTCGACGGGCTGCACCCGGTCAACCTCGGCCGGCTCGTGCTGGGCGAGGACGGCTCGCTGCCGTGCACGCCGCTCGGCTGCATCGAGCTGCTGCGCCGCCACGGCATCGAGCTGCGCGGCGCCGAGGTCGTCGTGGTCGGCCGCGGCCTCACGGTCGGCCGCCCGATGGGGCTGCTGCTGACCCGCCGGTCGGAGAACGCCACCGCCACGCTGTGCCACACCGGCACCCGCGACCTCGCCGCGCACACCCGCGGCGCCGACGTGGTCGTGGCAGCGGCCGGTGTCCCGGGGATCATCACCGGCGACATGGTCAAGCCCGGCGCGGCCGTGCTCGACGTGGGCGTCTCGCGCGTCGACGGCAAGATCGCCGGCGACGTCGCGGACGACGTCTGGGAGACGGCCGGGTGGGTCTCCCCGAACCCGGGCGGTGTCGGGCCGATGACCCGCGCGATGCTGCTGATGAACGTCGTCACGATGGCCGAGCGGTCGCTCGCCGCCGGGAAGGTCCCGGCCTGAGCGTCGTGACCGACCCCGCCCCGCCGCTGCCCGAGGACCCCGACGCCCCCCTCGACCGCGACCCCGCGCCCGACGGCGTACCGGACCCGGTGCCCTCGGAGGACGAGGTCGCGGCGGGGCTGGCCGAAGAGATCGAGCAGGTCGAGGAGCGGCGCTACCCCTCCACCATCGGTGGGGCGTTCTACCTGCTCGTCCTCGCGGCGACGACGGTCGGCATCGGCATCGTCACCGCGGGGGAGTGGCGCGTCGGGATCCGCGTCGTCGCCGGCGCGATCTTCAGCGCCGCCCTGCTGCGGCTGGTGCTGCCGCGGCGCGACGCCGGCATGCTCGCCGTGCGGCACCGCGTCGTCGACGTGCTGATCCTGCTGCTCGTCGGCTCGGCGCTCGTCTTCCTCTCGGCCACGATCCCCGACCAGCCGGTCTGAGGCAGCGTCCCGACGTGCGAAGGGCCACCGCGGTCGTCCGGTCGGACGACCGCGGTGGCCCCGGAGCCGTGCTCAGATCAGGCCGAGACCGGTGACGGCCTCGCGCTCCTCGGCGAGCTCGGCGGTGGAGGCGTCGATCCGGCCGCGGGAGAAGTCGTCGATCTCCAGGCCCTCGACGATCGACCAGTCCCCGTCCTTCGTGGTGACCGGGAAGGACGAGATGAGTCCCTCGGGCACGCCGTAGGAGCCGTCGGAGCGGACGGCCATCGAGACCCAGTCGCCCTCGGCGGACCCGAAGAGCCAGTCGCGGGCGGCGTCGATGGTGGCCGACGCGGCCGACGCGGCCGAGGAGGACCCGCGGGCGTCGATGATGGCGGCACCGCGCTTGGCCACCGTCGGGATGAAGGTGTCCTCGATCCAGCCCTGGTCGCCCACGACCTCGGCGGCGTTGCGGCCGCCGACCTCGGCGTGGAAGAGGTCGGGGTACTGCGTCGCGGAGTGGTTGCCCCAGATCGTCATCCTGGTGATGTCGGTGACCGGCGCCCCGGTCTTCGCGGCCAGCTGGGAGATCGCGCGGTTGTGGTCCAGGCGGGTGAGCGCGGAGAACCGCTCCTGCGGGATGTCGGGGGCGTTGGTCATCGCGATGAGCGCGTTGGTGTTCGCCGGGTTGCCGGTGACGCCGATGCGGACGTCGTCGGCGGCCACCTTCCCCAGTGCCTTGCCCTGGGTGGTGAAGATCGCGCCGTTGGCCTCGAGCAGGTCGCTGCGCTCCATGCCGGGGCCGCGCGGGCGGGCGCCGACGAGGAGGGCGAGGTTGACGCCGTCGAAAATCTTCTCGGCGTCGTCGCCGATCTCCACACCGGCGAGCCCCGGGAACGCGCAGTCGTCGAGCTCCATGACCACGCCCTCGAGCGCCTTGAGCGCCGGGGTGATCTCGAGGAGCCGCAGCTCGATCGGCCGGTCGGCCGCGAGCGCACCGCTCGCGAGGCGGAAGAGCAGGCTGTAGCCGATCTGGCCGGCGGCACCGGTCACGGCCACCTTGAGTGGGGATGAGCTCACGAGGACTCCTTGTCGAGGTCGGCGGACGCTGCCGACGCTAGCAGCGGGGGTGGTCGCGCGGGCCTACGCTGCGTGCATGCGTACGACAGGCGGCCTGGCGGCCGTGGTGCTGACCGCCGCCCTCCTCGCCGGGTGCGGGACCGCCTCGCCGGTCAGCCCGCCGACCGGCGTCGACGAGCTGGTCGTGCCGACGCCGTCGCCGGAGCCGGACGACTTCGTCGACGGCATCGACAACCCGTGGTTCTCCGAGGCGGGCGAGCCGGCCGGGACGGCGGAGGTCGCCGGCGTGACGGTGACGGTCCTCGGCGAGGACTACTACGCCCAGGACCGCCGCGGCAACGTGTGGTGGTTCGGCACCGAGGGGGAGTGGGCGGCCGGCGTCGACGGGGCGGAGGCCGGGCTCGCCATGCCCGCCGAGCCGCGGTACGGCGACTCCTGGCGCACGGCGTACGTCCCCGGGGAGGTCGAGGACGTCGCCGCCGTCACCGAGATGGACGACGACACCCTCGTGCTGGAGACGACGTCGGCGCTCGATCCGGGACGGACCGAGCGCCGGACGGTCGAGAAGAGCGACTAGCAGGCCTCAGCGGGGCCTCAGCAGGCCCTCAGCGCTGGGTGGGGCCGCCGGGCTGGTCGCCCTGGTCGGTGCCGGGCCACGGCTGCTGCTGGGTGGGGTCGGCCTGAGGGGTGGCCCAGCCCTGCTCGGCGGGCTTCCACTCCTGCGCGACCGGGTCCCACTGCCAGCCGTCCTGGATGATCGGCTGCTGCTGGCTCCAGTCCTGCGCGGCCGGCTGGTCGACGGCCGCGGCGGCCTTCGGGGAGCGGGCGGGGAGCCGGAGGCCGGAGCCGGGGACCGCCGCGCCGGAGCGGCCGAGCACGAGGGGGTAGGCGAGGCCGGCGAGCAGGCCGCCGAGCAGCGGGGCCAGGATGAAGACCCACAGCTGGAGGATCGCGTCGCCGCCGGCGAAGAGGGCCGGGCCGATCGAGCGGGCCGGGTTGAGCGAGGCGCCGGTGAACGGCACCGCCACGGCGGCGAGGGCGGCCAGGGCCAGGCCGGACCACAGCGGGGCGGGGCCACGGTCCTGGTGGCGCTCGTCGAGGACCGCGAGGACCACGAGCACGAGCAGCGCGGTCAGGACCAGCTCGAGCAGGAACGCGGCCCAGCCGGCGTACCCGTCGCGCAGGTCGTCGAACCCGTTCTGCCCCATGGAGTTCTCGGCGTCGAAGCCGTCGTAGCCGTGCAGGAGGGCGAAGAGCACCAGCGCGGCGAGCACGCCCGCGAGCACCTGGGTCCCGATGAGGATGCCGGCGTCGCGCCAGGGCGTGCGGCCGGCGACGGCCGAGCCGACGGTGGCGGCGGGGTTGAGGTGCGCCGAGACCCTGCCGAACGCGGCGATCGCCACGGCGTACGCCAGGCCGTAGGCCAGCGCGGCGGTGAGGGCGTCGTCGGTGCGGACGAGGCTCGCCGCGGCGACGAGGACGACGAGGAAGGTGCCGATGGCCTCGGCGGCGATGCGCTGCCCGGTCGAGGGCAGGGCAGTGGTCGGGGTGCTCATGCCCTGGGTGCTCCCCGCGGAGGGTCCGACCCAAACGTGGGCGGGGCATGGCACGGCGACCGCACGGGTGCGAGGGTGGGAGCCGGCGAGCCCGTCAGGTATCTTGACGTCAAGAAACCTGATCGTCCCGCGATCCGCCCCCAGCCATCCAGCTACAGGAGCAGCCGTTCCATGGCCAAGATCATCTACACGCACACGGACGAGGCGCCGCTGCTGGCGACGTACTCCTTCCTGCCGATCGTCCAGGCGTACGCCGCGAAGGCCGGCGTGGACGTCGAGACCCGCGACATCTCCCTGTCGGGTCGCATCCTGGCCCAGTTCGGGCTGGTCGACGACGCGCTCGCCGAGCTCGGCGAGCTGGCCACGAAGCCCGAGGCCAACATCATCAAGCTGCCCAACATCTCCGCCTCCATCCCGCAGCTGAAGGCCGCGATCAAGGAGCTGCAGGAGCAGGGCCACGACATCCCGGACTACCCGGAGAACCCGCAGAGCGACGCCGACAAGGACGCCCGGGCCAAGTACGACAAGGTCAAGGGCTCCGCGGTCAACCCGGTCCTGCGCGAGGGCAACTCCGACCGGCGCGCGCCGGCCTCGGTGAAGAACTACGCCAAGGCCCACCCGCACCGCATGGGCGCCTGGTCCAGCGACTCCAAGACCAACGTCGCGACCATGGGCCAGCACGACTTCCGCTCCAACGAGAAGTCGGTCGTCATCGAGTCCGACGACTCCCTGCGCATCGAGCTCGTCGCCGCCGACGGCTCCACCACCGTCCTCAAGGACGGCGTGAAGGTCCTGGCCGGCGAGGTCGTCGACGGCACCTACATGGACGTCGCCGCGCTGCGCCGCTTCCTCACCGAGCAGGTCGCCCGCGCCAAGGCCGAGGGCGTGCTGTTCTCCGCCCACCTCAAGGCCACGATGATGAAGGTCAGCGACCCGATCATCTTCGGCCACGTGGTGCAGGCGTTCTTCCCGACGCTGTTCGAGCAGTACGGCGAGCAGCTGCGCGCGGCGGGGATCTCCCCGAACGACGGCCTCGGCGCGCTGCTGAACGCCGTGGAGTCCCTCCCCGAGGGCGACGCGATCAAGGCGGCCGTGCAGCAGGGCCTGGCCGACGGTCCGGCGCTGGCGATGGTCGACTCCGACAAGGGCATCACCAACCTGCACGTGCCGAGCGACGTGATCATCGACGCCTCGATGCCGGCGATGATCCGCACCTCGGGCCACATGTGGGGCCCCGACGGCGAGGAGGCCGACACCCTCGCGGTGATCCCGGACTCCTCCTACGCCGGCGTCTACCAGACCGTCCTCGACGACTGCCGCGCCAACGGCGCCTTCGACCCCGCGACCATGGGCTCGGTGCCGAACGTCGGCCTGATGGCCAAGGCGGCCGAGGAGTACGGCTCCCACGACAAGACCTTCGAGGTCCCCGCCGCGGGCACCGTCCGCGTCGTCACCTCGGCCGGCGACGTCCTCATGGAGCACGAGGTCCAGCCGGGCGACATCTGGCGCGCCTGCCAGACCAAGGACGAGCCGATCCGCGACTGGGTCAAGCTCGCCGTGACCCGCGCCCGCGCGAGCAGCACGCCGGCGGTCTTCTGGCTCGACGAGACCCGCGCCCACGACGCGAGCCTCATCGCCAAGGTCAAGGAGTACCTCGCCGAGCACGACACCGACGGCCTGACCATCGAGATCATGGCGCCGGCCGAGGCGACGGCGTACTCCCTGGAGCGGATCCGCCGCGGCGAGGACACCATCTCGGTGACCGGCAATGTGCTGCGCGACTACAACACCGACCTCTTCCCGATCCTCGAGCTCGGCACCTCGGCGAAGATGCTGTCGGTCGTCCCGCTGATGAACGGCGGCGGCCTGTTCGAGACCGGCGCCGGCGGCTCGGCGCCCAAGCACGTGCAGCAGCTGGTCAAGGAGAACTACCTGCGCTGGGACAGCCTGGGCGAGTTCTTCGCGCTGGTGCCGTCCTTCGAGCTGTACGCCGAGCAGGCGGGCAAGCCGGGGGCCAAGGTCCTCGCCGACACCCTCGACCGGGCGACCGGGACCTTCCTCAACGAGGACAAGTCCCCGACCCGTCGCGTCGGCGGCATCGACAACCGCGGCTCGCACTTCTACCTGGCGCTCTACTGGGCCCAGGAGCTGGCGCAGCAGACCGAGGACGCCGACCTCGCCGCGGCCTTCGGGCCGCTGGCCGAGCGCCTCGCGGCCGAGGAGGAGACCATCGTCTCCGAGCTCAACGCCGTCCAGGGCTCGCCGGCCGACATCGGTGGCTACTACCGGCCCGACGACGCCAAGGCCTCGGCCGTGATGCGTCCGTCGCAGACGCTCAACGAGGCGCTCGCCTCGCTCTGAGCCGTCCCGCTCGTGCTGCGGCCCGCCACCTCCTCGAGGTGGCGGGCCGCGGTGCGTCCGTGCCCCTCCGAGAACCCCCCGACCGGCCGGAAAACCAGGTGAGGAGTGTCGGCGCCGCGCCGTAGCGTCGTCGGTGATGACCGTGAGCAGCCCACCCGCAGCCGACCGCGGCACGCCCAGCCCCGACGACCCGACCGACGACCCGACCGGCGCACCCGCCGGGGGGACCACCGGCGCAGTGCCGGTCGAGGACTCCCGCGTCGTGGACTGGCGGCGGCTGCGCTCCCGCGTCGCCGGCTGGTCGCTGGTCGCGCTGTTCGTGGCCGCGGTCGGGCAGGCGCTCGGCACCGTCGTGGCCGGCCGGCTCGCGGCCGACCCGAGCCGCGACCTGGTGCTGCTGCTGGCGCTGTGCGTCGTCGGTGCCGCGGTGCTCGACTCTGCGGCCCGCGTCGTGTGGTCCGGGGTCGTCGACCGGGCCGAGGGCAGGCTTCGCGCCGACCTGCTCGACGCCGCGCTCAGCCAGCCGCTCGCCCGCCTGGGCGACCAGGCCGTCGGGGAGGTGCTCGACCGCGTCGACGACGACACCTACGAGGTCGGCGTCCTGGTGCGCCGCCAGGTCTGGGACGCGATGCGCACGCTCTTCGCGACCGTCCCGATGTGGGTCATCGCCGGCATCACGTGGTGGCCGGCCTGGCTGCTGCTGCCGGTCGTCTCCGGGCTGACCGTGCTCGCGGTGCGGCGGCTGCTGCCGGAGATCGCCCGGCGCAAGGTCGTGGAGGAGATGGCCTGGACCGACCACGCCGCGGCGCTCGAGGAGGGCATCGCCGGCCGCGACGACCTGCGCACCAGCCTCGGCCAGGCCCACGTCGTACGCCGCCTGGCCGGCCTCTCGGCCCAGGTGCACCGCCGGCTGGGCGCCGTGCTGGAGGCCGAGACCAGGCTGGCCCGGCGGGCCGGGCTGCTGCTCCACGCCCTGCTCGCGGCGGTCGTGGTCGCCGGCGTCGCGCTGGTGGCCGCCGACGGCATGTCGGTGGCCCGCCTGGTGACGCTGTTCCTGGTGACCTCCACCTTCGTGGGGCAGGTCAACACCCTCGCCCAGCACCTGCCGGACCTCCAGGCCGGCCTGGGCGCGCTGGTCCGGCTGCGCCAGCTGCTGGAGTCCCGGCCCGAGCCCGCAGGCGGCCTGGCCGTGCCGGACGGCCCCCTCGACCTGCACTTCCGTGACCTCCACTTCGCCTACGAGGAGGGCCGGTTCGCGCTCGAGGGGGTCGACCTGCGGGTGCCGGCCGGGGAGACGTGCGCGCTGGTGGGCCGCACCGGCTCGGGCAAGTCGACACTCGCCGCCCTGGTCTCGCGCGCGGTCGAGCCGGAGCCGGGCACGGTCCTGCTCGGCGGTGTCGACGTGCTCGACCTCGACCTCCAGCAGCTGCGCGCGACGGTCGGCGTCGTCACCCAGCGCACGGAGATCCTGGCCGGCACGCTCGCGGAGAACATCACGCTGTTCGCCGACGTCCCCGCCGGACGGGTGGAGCAGGCCGTGGCCGAGCTGGGGCTCGAGGCCTGGGTCGCGGGGCTGCCCGCCGGGCTGGACACCGGGCTGGGGCCGGGCGGGACGACCCTGTCGGCGGGGGAGGAGCAGCTCGTCGCGTTCGCGCGGCTGCTCGTCCGCGACGTACGGGTGGTGGTGCTCGACGAGGCCACCGCGCGGATGGACCCGGTCACCGAGGAGCTGGTGGTCCGCGCGGCCGACCGGCTGCTCGCGCGCCGTACCGGACTCCTCGTCGCGCACCGCCTGGGCACCGTCGAGCGCGCCGGGCTGGTGGCGGTGCTCGAGCAGGGTCGCGTCGTCCAGCAGGGCGGGCACGCCGAGCTGGCCGCGGCCGAGGGCCGCTTCCGCGACCTGCTGCGCTCCGGTGACGCCGGACACGTCGCCGCACACGACGCCGGACACGACGCCGCACACGACGTCGCGGAGCAGCCCGCGTCCGGCCCGTCCGGCTCCTTCGCGGAGCCCGCGACGGCGGTCGGCGGACGGCGCCGCACCGGCCCGCCGCCGGAGCGGCCCGAGGTCGGCGACGGGCCGTCGCTGACCCGCGGCATCGCGCACGCGCTGGTCATCCACCCCGGGTGGGGCCTGGCCGGAGCGGCGCTGTTCCTGCTCGCCTCGCTCACCGGCTCCTTCGGGGCCCTGACCGGCTGGGCCTGGGGCCGCCTGGTCACCGACCTCGCCGAGGGGGAGGCACCGGTCGCCCTCACCGCGGTCGTCGTCGTCAGCCTCTTCGTCGCGCCGCTCGCCATCGCCGCAGCGTTCCTGCGCTACCCGCACTGGTGGTCCGCGGTGCTCCTGCGCACCCGGATGAGCGTCCTCGTCGGCCAGACCGACCAGCGGCGGCTCGCCCGGACGCCGCCGGGGGAGGTCGTCGCGCGGACGATGGACGCCGACCGCTACGCGCGGTACGCCGACCGCTGGGTCGACTTCGTCAACGGCCTGCTCATCGTGGCGGCCACCAGCGTGGCCGGCGGCAGCCTGCTCGCCGGCGGGGTGCTGCTGGCGGTGATGGTCGCCTCGGCGCTCGCGTCCTCGGTCGGCCGCCCGATCGCGGGCCGGTCGGCCGCGGCGGCGTCGCGGGCGCGGGCCGGCTTCGGCCGGTCGCTGGTCTCCGCGCTGGAGTGCGTGCGCACCGTCAAGCTCGCCGCCGCGACCCCCGCCGTGCGCCGCCACCTCGGCCGGGTCGACTCCGGCCGCGTCGACGCCGCGGTGCGCGAGCACCGGGTCCAGGCCGCTCTCGACGGGGTGCCGGTCGTGGTCGTCCAGTGCGGGGTCGTCGCCGCCTGGGCGGTGCTCGTGGCCGGCCGCTGGGACCTCGCGACGGCGCTCCTGGTGGCCTCGGCGGTCAACGGCTTCGACTGGTTCGGTCGGGTCGCCGGCTCGGTCATCACCGAGGCGCCCGGGACCAGGTCCTGGCAGCGCGCCACCAGCCGCCTCGCCGGCGGCGCGGACCTGGTGACGCTGCCCCCGGGCGTCGACCTGGTGCACGGCACCGCACCCGACCCGGCCCCCACCCCGCGGGTGCCGCTGCAGCGGCTGGAGCTGCGCGGCATGAGCGCGGTCCACGACGACGGCACCCTCGGCGTCACCGGGGTCGACCTCGACGTCGACGCCGGCGACCTGGTGCTGCTCCTCGGGCAGGTCGGCTCGGGCAAGTCCAGCCTGCTCGCGGCGCTGGCCGGGCTCGTCGACCACCGGGGCTCGGTGCGCTGGAACGGCCTGGAGGTCGAGGACGCCGAGGTCTTCCTCCGGCCCGGCCAGGTGGCCCACGTGGCGCAGGTGCCGCGGGTGCTGTCCGGGACCTTCGCCGACAACGTCCTGCTCGGCCACACCGTCGAGCGCGGCCTCGACGCCGCCGTCGCCGACGCCCGGCTGCGGCGCGACCTGGAGGAGGCCGGCGGGCCGCACGCCCTCGTCGGGCACCGCGGCGTACGGCTCTCGGGTGGGCAGGTGCAGCGGCTGGCGCTCGCCCGGGCGCTGGCCACCGACGCCGAGCTGCTGCTCGCCGACGACGTCTCGAGCGCGCTGGACGCCGCCACCGAGCTCGAGCTGTGGGAGGCGCTGCGCGGCCGCGGCACGACCGTGGTGGGCGCGACGTCCAAGCGGGCCGCCCTGGCACGGGCCGACCGGGTGGTCGTGCTCGTCGACGGCCGGGTCGCCGCGAGCGGTCCGTGGTCGGAGCTGGCCGCGCGCTGGGGCCACCTCGCCGGCTGACCCCACCGAGCCGGGGGCGAGCGGAACCCCGGGCGCCCCCCGCTCGTTCGGACCGGTGTGCGCACCCTGCTCGTGACCTCAGCCCTGGCCGCCACCCTGCTCACCGGGTGCTCCGAGGCCGAGGACATCGTCCGCGGGGCCGCCGAGGACGCCGGGTGCGCGGCGGCCCAGCAGGCGATGGGCGAGGCCGAGCGCCGCGCGCGGGACGCCGTCGCGGACATCAAGGCAGACCCGCAGGCCGCCGAGCGGGAGCTGACGGCCGTCCGCGAGGTGCTGGCCGCCGCCGAGCGCGGGCTCGGCGGCGAGACCCGGCAGCAGGTGGACCGGGCCGGCAAGGCGGTCGACCGGCTGCTCGCGGAGGCCCGGGGCGCCGCCGAGGGCACCCGCGTGGACGACGTGGCGGTCGACGAGGCCGAGCGGCAGCTGGACGGCGCCGTCGGCCAGATCACCACCGTCTGCTGACCCGGCGCGGAATAGGCCGGCGGCCGGAGCCGGTTGGAGGATGAGGCACGTCCCCGACCGGAAGGCCCCATGACCTCCACCGCGCCCGCGTCCGCCCCGGCCCGTGCCGCCGACCCCGCAGGGGGCCGCAGGTTCGTGCTCGCGGTGCTCGCCCTCGCGGTGGGCGGCTTCGCGATCGGGACGACGGAGTTCGTGACGATGGGGCTGCTGCCCCAGATCGCGGACGGCATCGGGGTCTCCGAGCCGACCGCGGGCCACGTGATCTCGGCGTACGCGCTGGGCGTCGTGGTGGGCGTGCCGATCCTGTCGTTCTTCGCGGCCCGGCTGCCGCGCCGCGGCCTGCTCGTCGGCCTGATGGGGGCGTACGCCGCCTTCAACCTGCTCAGCGCGGCCGCGACCGGCTACGGCCTGCTCACCCTCGCCCGCTTCCTCGACGGCCTGCCGCACGGGGCGTACTTCGGCGTGGCCAGCCTGGTCGCCGCCAACCTCACCGTGCCCGAGAAGCGCGGCCGAGCGGTCGCCAGCGTGATGCTCGGCCTCAGCGTCGCCAACGTCGTCGGCGTCCCTGCCGCGACGTGGGTCGGCCAGCACCTGGGCTGGCGCGCGGCGTACGTCATCACCGCGGCGATCGCGGGGCTCACGATGCTGCTGATCCTGGCCTTCGTCCCCTCGGTGCCCGGCGACAAGGAGGCGACGGGTCGCAAGGAGGCGCGCGACTTCTTCGGCAACCGGCAGGTGTGGCTGACCATGGCGGCCGGCGCGGTCGGCTTCGGCGGCATGTTCGCCGTCTACTCCTACATCGCGACCACGGTCACCGACGTCGGCGGGCTGGGCAGCGGCACGGTGCCGTTCTTCCTGCTGGCCTTCGGCCTCGGCATGGTCGCCGGCACCTGGCTGGGCGGTGAGCTGGCCGCGTGGTCGGTGTTCCGCTCGCTGATCTGGTCCGGCATCGGCTCGACCGTCGTGATGGTGCTCTTCTGGGCGGTCGCGCCGTACGGCTGGTGGCTGCTCCCGGTCGTCTTCGCGATCACCGCGATCGGGTCCGTGCTCGTCACGAACCTGCAGGTCCGGCTGATGGACGTCGCCGGGAACGCCGTCACCCTGGGCGCCGCGATGAACCACGCCGCCCTCAACCTCGCCAACGCGCTCGGCGCCTGGCTCGGCGGCCTCGTCATCGCCGCCGGCCTGGGCTACCGCGCGCCCGCCCTCGTCGGCGCCGGCCTCTCCGTGCTCGGCGTCGCGATCCTGCTCTGGTCCGCGGTCAGCCACCGCAACGGTCAGTCCGCGGCTGCGCCCGCCGAGGGTGCGGCCAGGTCGTAGAGCGCCAGCGGCTCGCGGCCGGCGCGGGTCCACGCGCCGAGCGGGTCGACGCCGTACTGGGTGAACCCGCACGCCTCGATGACCCGGCGCGACGCGGCGTTGCCCACGGCCGCACAGGCCCGGACGCGGCGTACGTCGAGGGTCGCGAAGGCGTGCGCCGCGACCGCCCGCAGGGCGCGGGTGGCGACCCGGCGGCCGCGCGCGTCCGGGTGCACCCAGTAGCCGATCTCGCAGTCGACGCCCTCGACCAGCCCGAACCAGCCGACCGACCCGAGCACCGGGGAGCCGTCCGGGTCAGCGGGGTCGACAGGGTCCACGACCGCCCAGTTCACCGCGGTGCCGGCCGCCAGCCGTTCCTCGACCTGGTGCAGCCAGGCGCGCGCCGACTCCTCGGTGTACGGCGACGGCATTTGGCCCAGCCACGCCTGCGTGTCCCGGTCCGCGCAGCCCTCGACGATCCGCGGGACGTCGTCGGCCCGCCAGGGACGCAGGAGCAGGCCCTCGGCCGCCAGCTCGGGAACGACCGGCCAGGGCCGCCGGGGCGCCGGCGGCTCGCCCCGCAGCAGCGTGCCCGTCCACGCGTCCGCGCCGTCGGGCAGCCAGCTGCGCAGGACGCCGTCGCCGGCGAACCCCAGCTCGTGGAGCAGCCGCCGGGCCGGCCACGCGTCGACGGCGACGTACGCCACCACGCACCGCAGGTCCGGTGCGCCGAAGGTGGCGGCGAGCAGCCCGCGGACGTCGTCGGGGGTCGGCAGCGGGCCCGGCGGGAGGACCAGCTCGGCCCGGCCCTCGCCGCGGTCCACCAGGACGGGGGTCACGGACATGGCGGCACGGTAGTCGGGGAGAATGGGCCCATGTCCACCACCACCCAGCCCGAGACCGCCGCGCCCACCGCGGCGTCCGGCGGCGCCCGTCCCCGGGTGCTGTCGGGGATCCAGCCGACGGCCGACTCGTTCCACTTCGGCAACTACCTCGGCGCGCTGCGGCAGTGGGTGGACCTCCAGCGCGACCACCAGCCGTTCTTCTTCATCGCCGACCAGCACGCCATCACCGTCGAGCAGGACCCCAAGGTGCTGCGCGAGCGGTGCCTGCGCGCCGCCGCCCAGCTGCTCGCTGCCGGCGTCGACCCCGAGCGGTCGGCGATCTTCATGCAGTCCCACGTCCCGGCGCACGCCCAGCTCGGCTGGGTGCTGCAGTGCATGACCGGCTTCGGCGAGGCCCGCCGGATGACGCAGTTCAAGGACAAGTCCGCCAAGCAGGGGGAGGGGGCCGCCAGCGTGGGCCTCTTCACCTACCCGGTCCTGATGGCCGCCGACATCCTGCTCTACCGCCCGCACTACGTCCCGGTCGGCGAGGACCAGCGCCAGCACCTGGAGCTGACCCGCGACCTCGCGCAGCGCTTCAACAGCCGCTACAAGAAGACGTTCCGGCTGCCCGAGCCCTACATCCTGAAGGCGACCGCCAAGATCGCGGACCTGCAGGACCCGACGAAGAAGATGTCGAAGTCCGCCTCGTCCCCGGCCGGCATCGTGGAGATGCTCGACGAGCCCAAGCAGAGCGCGAAGAAGATCCGCTCCGCCGTCACCGACTCGGGCTCGGAGATCCGCTTCGACCTCGAGGAGAAGCCGGGGGTCAGCAACCTGCTGACGATCTACTCCGCGCTGACCGGGACCGCGGTCACCGACCTCGTCGACACCTACGCGGGCAAGGGCTACGGCGACCTCAAGAAGGACCTCGCCGACGTCGTGGTCGAGTTCGTGACGCCGTTCCGCGAGCGCACCCTCGAGCTCCTCGACGACCAGGCCTACCTCACGTCGGTGCTGCAGCGCGGCGCCGCGACCGCCGGGGCGGTGGCCGAGGCGACGATCAAGGACGTCTACCAGCGTGTCGGGTTCGTCGCGGTGGGCCAGTAGGGTCGGGGGATGCCGACGATCGGGGTTGCCGTAGCGATCCCTGAGCCCTGGGCGAGCGAGCTCCAGGACTACCGGACCGCCCTCGGGGACGAGACCGCGACGATGATCCCGACGCACATCACGCTGGTGCCGCCGACCGAGATCGGCGAGGACGACGTGGCGGCCGTCGAGGAGCACCTCGCGGCGGTGGCGACCGCCCAGCAGACGTTCCTCGTGCACCTGCGGGGGACCGGCACCTTCCGGCCGGTCTCACCGGTGGTGTTCGTGTCGCTGGTGGAGGGGATCTCCCAGTGCGAGCAGCTCGCCTCCGCCGTCCGACGCGGACCGCTGGCGGTGGACCTGGAGTACCCCTACCACCCGCACGTCACGATCGCGCACCACCTCGGCGACGAGCAGCTGGACCGGGCCTTCGACGACCTCGCCGACTTCGAGTGCGAGTTCCTCGTCGAGGAGTTCCACCTCTACGTGCACGACGCGGTCCTGGGCTGGCAGCCCAGCCGCGACTTCACGCTGAGCGGCTGAGCGGCCTCCGCGGCCCGCGTGGACCGGTGGGTACCTGCTGCGCATGCCATCGATCCAGGAGCGGGTGACCGGAGGCGTGCGGGACGTGCGCCGGAGCCGGCCCTTCGTGGACCACCTCGTGCGGATGCAGGAGCACTACGGTGCGGCGCAGGCCTCCCAGCAGGCCGGCGCGGTGACGTACTTCGCGTTCCTGTCGTTCTTCCCGATCCTGGCGCTGTCGCTGTTCACCGTCGGCCTGGTCTCCACGGTGTACCCCGACGCCAACCGCAACCTGCGCGAGGCGATCGACTCCGTCCTGCCCGGCATCGTCGGGCAGGGGGAGGGCAAGGTCTCGCTCGAGCAGATCCGCACGTTCCGCGGGTGGGCGGCGGTCCTCGGTGTCGCCGGTGTCCTGTACTCCGGCCTCGGGTGGCTCTCGGCGATGCGCGCCGCCCTCCAGGCGGTCTTCGTGACCCCGCAGCGCGACCAGCCCAACTTCGTCGTCGGCAAGCTCCGCGACGCCCTCACCCTGGTCGTGATCGGCACCGTGCTGCTGGTCGCCGTGGCCGTGGCCGGCTTCGTCGGGGGCTTCTCCGAGGACATCCTCGACTGGATGGGGCTGGACCAGGAGCTGGGCTGGCTGGTCAAGCTGCTGACGATCGCGTTGGGCCTCTGCGCGAACGCCGTGCTCTTCTTCGCCCTCTACACCCTGCTCGCCCAGCCGCACGTGCCGCGCCGCTCGCTCCTCCAGGGCGCGCTGCTCGGCGCCGTCGGGTTCGAGGTGCTCAAGCAGCTCTCCGGCTACCTGCTGGCCTCCACCAAGGAGCAGCCGGCCTTCCAGGCCTTCGGCATCGCGCTGATCCTCGTGGTCTGGATCAACTACTTCTCGCGGGTCGTGCTGTACTCGGCTGCGTTCGCGTACACCTCGCCGGCGGCCATCGCCCAGCGCGTGCTGGAGCCGGCCGACCCGGTGCAGGGACCGCGGACGCCGTCGCCCCGGGAACTGCGCGCGCAGCACGGCGGGGTGCGGGCCGCGCTCACCCCGTTCGCGGCCGGAGGAGCGGCCACCCTCGGGCTGGTCGCGCTGCTGAGGAGGAAGAGGACCTGATGAAGCTGGAACGACGCCACGGGTGGCTGCTGGTCGGTGTTGCGGTGTGGAACTTCCTCACCTACGCGATGTTCACCCGCAACCTGTGGAACGCCCACGCCGAGGGCGAGGACCGCCCCACCGGCTACTGGGTCGCCCACACCGTGCTGATCGTCGTCAACGTCGCCATCGGCGTCGTCCTGGCCCGGTTGGGGCTGCGCGCGCTGCGGTCGCGGCGCTAGGACGTCGGAATCCCCGGGGCCCCGGGGATTCCGGCACTTCTCAGGTGTTGCATCCCCTGAGAAGTGCCGGTTCTCCCTGAGAGGTCGAGGCCTCGGCGTGGGCCCGATCCACCTGTCCACAGGTCCAGGACAGTCGGGTGTCGGGGCGCTCCCGGCCGGGGACGAATGCAGTCATGATGCTGCCGCCCGGTCACCCGTTGTTGACTCCGGTCCGGCTCCGCAAGGAGCTGGTCGCCGAGGGCTACGACGACCGGGCGATCCGCCGGCTCACGCGCGATGGGGCCCTGCACCGCGTGCGCCACGGCGCGTACGTCGCGGGGGAGCGGTGGCGTGGGCTCGACCCGGCCGGGCGGTACGCGGTGCTGTGCCGTGCGGTCCAGCGACAGGCGAAGAGCCGCCTGGTCCTCTCCCACGTCTCCGCGCTTCCTGCCTTCGACGCGCCGCTGTGGGGGCTGGACACCTCCGTGGTGCACGGAACCCGCCTCGACGAACGCGCCGGACGGAAGGAGGCGGGCGTGCAGCAGCACTCGGGGCTGCTCCTGCCCGGCGACACGGACGAGGTCGACGGGCTCGCCATCACCAGCGCCGTCAGGACCTGCCTCGACGTGACGATGACGGCGCGGGCCGATGCCGCTGTGTGCGTCGTCAACCACTTCCTACGGGCCGGGCTCGTCACCGCCGACGAGCTGAGGGCGCGGTACGAGTCCGACGCGACGGTGCCGCGCGGTGTCGATGCTCATGCATCCCGGAGAAGTGTCGGCATGGCGCACTGGCCGGGGAGCCTCCGTACCGACCTGGTCCTGCGCATCGCGGACGGCCGGTGCGAGTCGGTGGGCGAGAGCAGGACGCTCCACCTCCTGGCGGTGCACGGCCTGCCGCGGCCTGAGCTGCAGCACGAGGTGAGGGACGGATCCGGGCGCCTGGTGGCCCGGGTGGACTTCGCCTGGCCCGACCGCGGCGTGTTTCTCGAGTTCGACGGGAGGATCAAGTACGGCGCACTGGCTCCCGCAGGCGAGTCCGCGGTCGACGTCGTTCTCCGCGAGAAGCGTCGAGAGGACCGGGTGCGCGAGGCCACCGGGTGGCTGTGCATCCGGGTGACGTGGGCCGACCTTGCCGATCCTGGCCGGCTTGCCGACCGGATCCGCGCAGCCTTCTTCGCTGCCCGCGCCGCCCGTGCGGGACGTCCTGCCTGACGGGCCCATCGCGTCGTACATGTCAGGGAATACCGGTACACCTCAGGGGACGCATTCCCTGAGAAGCGCCGGAATCCCCGGGGGACCGGGGAATCCTGCAGCCCCCAGCGACGCACGAACGGCCCCCACCAGAAAGGCGGAGGCCGTCGTACGACGCGCGAAGGAGCGGGACGCTCAGCGACCCTGCTTGAGCGCGGTGCGCAGGTCCTTGTTGAGCTGGGAGATCACGTCGAGCGGGATCTCCTTGGGGCAGGCGGCGGTGCACTCGCCGATGTTGGTGCAGCCACCGAAGCCCTCGGCGTCGTGCTGGCCGACCATGTTGACGACCCGGTCGTAGCGCTCCGGCTGGCCCTGGGGGAGCTCGCCGAGGTGGGTGATCTTGGCACCCATGAACAGCGAGGCCGAGCCGTTGGGGCAGGCCGCGACGCAGGCGCCGCAGCCGATGCAGGTGGCGACGTCGAAGGAGCGGTCGGCCCTCTTCTTCTCCACCGGCGCCGCGTGGGCGTCGGGGGCGGAGCCGGTGTTGGCCGAGATGTAGCCGCCGGCCTGGATGATCCGGTCGAACGCGCCGCGGTCGACGACCAGGTCGCGCAGGACCGGGAAGACGTCCGAGCGCCACGGCTCGATCGTGATGTCGTCGCCGTCCTTGAACGAGCGCATGTGCAGCTGGCAGGTCGTGGTGACCTCCGGGCCGTGGGCCTGGCCGTTGATCATCAGGCCACAGGTGCCGCAGATGCCCTCGCGACAGTCGGAGTCGAAGGCGACCGGCTCCTCGCCCTGCTCGTTGAGCTGCTCGTTGAGCACGTCGAGCATCTCGAGGAAGCTCATGTCCTCGGAGACGCCGTCGAGCTCGTACTTCTGCATCGACCCGGCCGACGCCGCGTCGCGCTGACGCCAGATGTTGAGGGTGAGTCTCACTTGTAGCTCCGCTGCTTCATCTCGATGGCCGTGTAGATCAGGTCTTCCTTGTGCAGGACGGGGAGGCCGTCCTCACCGCTCCACTCCCAGGCCGCGACGTAGGCGAACTCGTCGTCGTGGCGCAGGGCCTCGCCGTCCTCGGTCTGGGACTCGGCGCGGAAGTGGCCGCCGCAGGACTCGCGGCGGTTGAGGGCGTCGATGCACATCAGCTCGCCGAGCTCGATGAAGTCGGCGACGCGGCCGGCCCGCTCGAGGCTCTGGTTGATGCTCTCGTTGGTGCCCAGGACCTTCAGGTTGGTCCAGAACTCCGCCTTGAGCTCGCGGATCAGGTCGATGGCCTTGCGCAGGCCCTCCTCGGACCGCTCCATGCCGCAGTACTCCCACATGATGTTGCCGAGCTGCTTGTGGAAGGAGTCGGCGCTGCGGGAGCCGTTGATGGAGAGGAACTTCTGGATCCGCTGCTCCACGTCGGTGCGAGCCTCCACGACCGCCGGGTGGGCCTCGTTGATCTTCTCGAACGGGCCGTCGGCGAGGTACTCGCGGATGGTGTTCGGGAGCACGAAGTAGCCGTCGGCCAGACCCTGCATGAGCGCCGAGGCGCCCAGGCGGTTGGCGCCGTGGTCGGAGAAGTTGGCCTCGCCGGTGACGAAGAGGCCGGGGATCGTCGACTGCAGGTGGTAGTCGACCCAGAGGCCGCCCATCACGTAGTGGACCGCCGGGTAGATGCGCATCGGCGTCTCGTAGGGGTCCTCGCCCGTGATCCGGGCGTACATGTCGAACAGGTTGCCGTACTTGGTCTCGACGGCCTTGCGACCCATCCGGCCGATCGCGTCGGCGAAGTCGAGGTAGACACCGCGACGGACCTGGGTCTCCTGGCCGTCCGCGCCGACCTCGGTGACGGCGGGGCCGACGCCGCGGCCCTCGTCGCACATGTTCTTCGCCTGGCGCGAGGCGATGTCGCGGGGGACCAGGTTGCCGAAGGAGGGGTAGATCCGCTCCAGGTAGTAGTCGCGGTCCTCCTCGGGGATGTCGCGGGGGTCCTTGTCGCAGTCCTCGGCGCGCTTGGGCACCCAGATCCGGCCGTCGTTGCGCAGCGACTCCGACATCAGCGTCAGCTTCGACTGGTGCGCGCCCGAGACCGGGATGCAGGTCGGGTGGATCTGCGTGTAGCAGGGGTTGGCCATGTAGGCGCCCTTGCGGTGCGCGCGCCACGCGGCGGTGACGTTGGAGCCCATCGCGTTGGTGGAGAGGAAGAAGACGTTGCCGTAGCCGCCGTTGGCCAGCACGACGACGTCCGCGAGGTGGGTCTCGATCTCGCCGGTCACCAGGTCGCGGGCGATGATCCCGCGGGCCTTGCCGTCGGCGACGATGACCTCGAGCATCTCGTGGCGGGTGTACTGGGTGACCGTGCCGGCCGCCACCTGGCGCTCCATGGCCTGGTAGGCGCCGAGCAGCAGCTGCTGGCCCGTCTGGCCGCGGGCGTAGAAGGTGCGGGAGACCTGCACGCCGCCGAAGGAGCGGTTGTCGAGCAGGCCGCCGTACTCGCGGGCGAACGGGACGCCCTGCGCGACGCACTGGTCGATGATGTTCGCGCTGACCTCGGCCAGGCGGTAGACGTTCGACTCGCGCGAGCGGTAGTCGCCGCCCTTGACGGTGTCGTAGAAGAGACGGAACGTGGAGTCGCCGTCCTCCTTGTAGTTCTTGGCCGCGTTGATGCCGCCCTGGGCCGCGATCGAGTGGGCGCGGCGCGGGGAGTCCTGGTAGCAGAAGGACTTCACGTTGTAGCCGGCCTCGCCGAGCGTGGCGGCAGCGGCGCCGCCGGCCAGGCCGGTGCCGACGATGATGATGTCGAGCTTGCGGCGGTTGGCCGGGTTGACCAGGCGGTTGTCGAAGATGCGCTGGCTCCAGCGCTGGCCGATCGGACCGGTCGGGGCGACGGGGTCGATCAGCGGGTCGCCGGGCGTGTAGTAGCCGCGCGCGTCGTCGGAGACCTGCTGGGAGGGCTGGTTGAGGGGCGAGGTGCCCTGGGCGGAGGCCATGGTGCGCCTTCCTTACTTCTCGATGATGCCGGCGAGGACGGACAGGGGGACGAGCGAGAAGCCGCCGGCGATCACGACCGCGAGCACCCAGCCGGCCTGCTTGGCGCGGGCGCGGGAGGAGGCGGTGTTGGTGAAGCCGAGGGTCTGGATCGCGCTGAACGTCCCGTGGTGCAGGTGGAAGCCGAGCGCCAGCATCGCCAGCAGGTAGATGACCGTCATCCACCACACGTCGAAGGAGTCCACCATCAGGTTGTACGGGTCGTCGGTCGGCCCGCCGTCGGGGTTGACCTTCGGGACGGTGAAGTTCAGCAGGTGCCAGACGATGAACAGCAGCAGCGCCAGGCCGCCCCAGCGCATGGTGCGCGAGGAGAGCGAGGAGTGCTGGTTCTTCTTGACCTGGTACTTCACGGTCCGGGCCTTCGCCGCGCGGCGCCACAGCGCGTACGCCGAGGCGACGTGCGCGATCAGCGCGACGATCAGCAGCAGGCGCATCACCCAGAGGAAGCCCTCGTGGGGGAGCAGCGGCTCACCGAACTCCCGCAGGTGATGGGCGTACTCGTTGAACGCGTCGTGGCCGGCGAACGCCTTGAGGTTGCCGTACATGTGCGCGAGCACGTAGCCGATGAAGACGAGGCCGCTGACGGCCATGACGAGCTTGAGCGCCACGGTGGAGCGCGTCGCGCGCGCCCCCTTGACGAGGGTCGGGGTTGCCACGAGGTGTCACGCTACCTCTCGGTACCGGCGCGAGGTGGCGCCGGGCGTGTGACATATGCCTTGTTACCCGCGGGTCAGGAACTCCCGGGTGCGCTCGAGCGTCGTCCCGGGGTTGGTCACCGCACGGCAGGAGCGGTCGTACGCCGCGTGGCGAGCGGCACCAGGTGCTGCTCGAGCAGCTCGTCGACGGCCTGCGTCCACGACCGCTCGAGCGCGAGCTCACGGCCCCGCGCGCCGAGCAGCGCGCGCCGGGGGTCGCCCGCCACGACGGCCACCGCGCGGGCCAGCCCGTGCGGGTCGCCCGCCGCGTGCAGGAGACCGGTCTCCAGCGGCCGGACGACCTCGCGCGCACCGCCGGAGCGCGGTGCCACGACCGGGACGCCGCTGGCCCCCGCCTCGCGCAGCGCGTGGCAGCACGTCTCCTCCTCTCCCGGGTGGACCAGGAGGTCGAGGCTGGCCATCGCGACCGCGAGGTCGCCGGGGCCCAGGGCGCCGGTGAGCTTCGCGCCGGGGAGCCGCGCGGCCAGCCAGTCGCGCTGCGGGCCGTCGCCGACGAGCACCGGCCGGATGCCGGGCACCCGGGCGAGGCCGGCCAGGCGGCGCACGCCGTGCCGCTGGTGCAGCCCGCCGACGTACCCGACCACCACGAGCGGCCCCGACGCCGACCGGGCCCGCGCCCAGCGGTCGTGCAGCCAGGGGTCGCGCAGGGCCGGGGTGAAGGCGGCCGTGTCCACGCCGGGCAGCCACAGCCCGGCGTCGATCGACGCCTCGGCGAGCCGCTCGACGGACCACGCCGCGGTCACGAGCACCCGGTCGGCGCGCTCGGCCACCCGGGTCCGCCAGCGGTCGAGGACGGGGACGGGGAGGGCGTCCTGCTGCACGACGAGGCTGGGTACGCCGAGGCGCCGGGCGTGCTTGAGCGCCTTGCGCCCGAGGGTCCCGGGCGAGACCACGTGGACCACGTCCGGCCGGAACGCCTCGAGCGAGGCGCGGACCTGGGCGCCGGGACGCTCGAGCGTGCCCACCCGGTCGACCCGGCACCCGCGGTAGTCACCGAGCCCGGGGGCCGGCGCCACCAGCCGCACCTCGTGCCCGAGGTCCACGAGCCGGTCGACCGTCGCCTTGACCGTCGTGGTCGTGGCGTCGACGGCGGGGTAGTAGGTCTCGGTCACCACCGTGATCCGCATGCACCCACCGTGGCGGCAGCGGGTGACGACCGCCCGGCGCCGACGTGCACGGCGGGTGAACGGTGTCGTCGCGGCGGGAGCGGGAGCGTCCATCCGGCCAGCGGGACCCGTCGAAAACGTCACACTCGGTGGTCACCGTCACGCCACGTCCTTATCGTTCGCACCATGACGCAACCCCAAGGCGCGGTGGAGGGCGGCCTCGACGAGCCGGCCGAGCTGGAGCCGGAGCAGGGCACGCTCGACCTGGCCGGTGACGAGGACCGCTGGACGGTCCAGGACTGGGAGCAGGCCGCCGCCGCGGTGCTGCGCAAGTCCCGCCGGCTCAAGGACGAGGACCCCGACGACGCGGTGTGGGCCAAGCTCACCCGCACCACCCTGGACGGCATCGAGGTCACGCCCCTCGGCACGCCGGCGCTGCTGGAGGGGCTGCGGACCGCGGGCCGCCCGACCCGCGTCGGGCCCTGGGACGTGCGGGCGCACCTCGGCGGGACCGGGGTGCCGGCGAAGCAGGCCAACGAGGAGGCGCTCGTCGACCTCGACGGCGGGGTGGCGTCGCTGTGGGTGACCGCCGACGCCGGCACCGACCTGCCCGCGCTGCTCGCGGGCGTCCTGCTCGACCTGGCCCCGGTGGTCCTCGACGCGCCCACCGCGCCGGTCGCCGTGGCGGAGGCGTTCCTCGCCCACCTCGGTGGCACCACCCCGGCCGACGGCACGAACCTCGGCGCGGACGGCCGGGCCGACGAGGACGTCCTCGTCGCGGTCGCCCGGCTCGCCCTGGACCGTGGCGTCCTCGGCGTGGTCGTCGACGCGACCGTCGCCCACGACCTCGGCGCCTCGGACGCCCAGGAGCTCGGCTACTCGATGTGGGTCGCCGCCCGCGTCCTGCGCGTGCTCACCGGCGCCGGCATCGGGCTCGACGAGGCCGCCGGCCTGCTGGAGTTCCGGTACGCCGCGACCGACGAGCAGTTCCCGACCATCGCCAAGCTCCGCGCCGCGCGCCGGCTGTGGGCCCGCGTGCTCGAGCTGAGCGAGGCCGCCCCGGCCGAGCAGCGCCAGCACGTGGTCACCAGCCGCCCGATGATGAGCAAGTACGACCCCTACGTGAACATGCTGCGCACCACCGTGGCCGCGTTCTCCGCGGGCGTCGGCGGGGCCGACGCCGTCACCGTGCTGCCCTTCGACAGCCCCCTGGGCCGCCCCGACACCTTCGGGCGCCGGATCGCGCGCAACACCTCCCACCTCCTGGTCGACGAGGCGCACGTCGCCAAGGTCGCCGACCCCGCCGGTGGCGCCTACGCGGTCGAGAAGCTGACCGACGACCTGGCCGTCGTGGGCTGGGACGTGCTGGGCCGGCTCGAGTCGGGGGAGTCCCTCGACGACGCCGTGGCCGAGACCGTCGCCCGCCGCGAGCGCGAGGTCGCGACGCGCAAGCGCCCGATCACCGGGCTCACGGAGTTCCCGAACCTCGCCGAGCAGCTGCCCGCGCGCACGCCGGACCCGGCCGCCGACGCGGTGCGCCGCTACGGCGCGGCCTTCGAGGAGCTCCGCGACGCCCCCACCGCCCGGCCGGTCTTCCTGGCGACGATGGGCACGGTCGCGGCGCACACCGCGCGCGCGACGTTCGCGACGAACCTGCTGGCCGCCGGCGGCATCGCCGTCGAGGTCGCCGGCCCCACGGCCGGCGTCGAGGAGGTGGTCGCGGCGTACACCCGCGGTGACCGCAGCCCGGTCGTCTGCCTGGCCGGCTCCGACGCGGCGTACGACGAGTGGGCCGACGCGCTCGTGCCCGCCCTGCGCGAGGCCGGCGCGGGCCACGTCGTCGTCGCCGGCAAGCCGCGCGACGGCGTCGACGACTCCTGCGCGATGGGCGTCGACGCCCTCGCGTTCCTGACCCGCACGAGGGAGCACCTGTCATGACGGTCCCGAAGAGCTTCGCCGGCCTGCCGCTGGACGGGGGCGCGGGCGCGCTGTCGTCCCCGGCCGCGGCCGAGGCGTGGACCTCGCCCGAGGGCATCGACATCCTGCCGATGTACACCCGCGAGGACGTCGCCGGCCTGGACGCGCTGGACACGCTGCCGGGCCTGAGCCCGTTCCTGCGCGGGCCCTACCCGACGATGTACACCACCCAGCCGTGGACCATCCGGCAGTACGCCGGCTTCTCCACCGCCGAGGAGTCCAACGCCTTTTACCGCCGCAACCTCGCGGCCGGCCAGAAGGGCCTCTCGGTCGCCTTCGACCTCGCGACCCACCGCGGCTT
>NZ_JBFBFJ010000003.1:319197-420838 GCF_040684155.1 Nocardioides sp. NPDC092400
CTTCACCAGCCAGCGGATGCCGCGGTTCAACTCGATCTCGATCTCCGGCTACCACATGCAGGAGGCCGGGGCGACCGCCGACCTCGAGCTCGCCTACCCCCTGGCCGACGGCGTGGAGTACATCCGCGCCGGCCTGGAGAGCGGGCTGACCATCGACACGTTCGCGCCCCGCCTGAGCTTCTTCTGGGCGATCGGCATGAACTTCTACATGGAGGTCGCCAAGATGCGCGCCGCCCGCGCGCTCTGGGCGCGCCTGGTGCGCCAGTTCGACCCGCAGAACCCCAAGTCGCTGAGCCTGCGCACGCACTCCCAGACCTCCGGCTGGTCGCTGACCGCCCAGGACGTCTTCAACAACGTCCAGCGCACCGCGATCGAGGCGATGGCCGCGACCCAGGGCCACACCCAGTCGCTGCACACCAACGCGCTGGACGAGGCGATCGCGCTGCCGACCGACTTCTCGGCCCGCATCGCGCGCAACACCCAGCTGCTCCTGCAGCAGGAGAGCGGCACCACCGGCACCATCGACCCCTGGGCCGGCTCCTACTACGTCGAGCGGCTGACCCACGACATCGCCGAGCGCGCGTGGGCCCACATCCAGGAGGCCGAGCGGGCCGGTGGCATGGCCAAGGCGATCGAGCAGGGCATCCCGAAGATGCGCATCGAGGAGGCCGCCGCCCGCACCCAGGCGCGGATCGACTCCGGCGCGCAGAAGGTCATCGGCGTCAACACCTACCGGCTCGCCGCCGAGGACAAGCTCGACGTGCTCAAGGTCGACAACGACGACGTCTACCGCCAGCAGGTCGCCAAGCTCGAGCGGCTGCGGGCCGAGCGGAACGACGACGACGTGCGACGCGCGCTCGAGGCGCTCACCGGCAGCGCCGAGCGCGGCGCCGGCCAGGGCCTCGACGGGAACCTGCTCGCGCTGGCCGTGGACGCGGCTCGCGCCAAGGCGACCGTCGGTGAGATCTCCGACGCCCTGGAGAAGGTCTACGGCCGGCACCAGGCCGTGATCCGTACGATCTCCGGCGTGTACCGCGACACCGCAGGCGAGGGCGACGGGACCCTGGTCCAGCAGGTCCTCGACGCGACGGCGGAGTTCGAGGAGGCCGAGGGGCGCCGCCCGCGCATCCTGGTGGCCAAGATGGGCCAGGACGGCCACGACCGCGGCCAGAAGGTCATCGTCTCGGCCTTCGCCGACATGGGCTTCGACGTCGACGTGGGGCCGCTGTTCTCCACGCCCGAGGAGGTCGCGCAGCAGGCGGTCGACGCCGACGTCCACATCGTCGGGGTCAGCTCGCTCGCCGCGGGCCACCTCACGCTCCTGCCGGCGCTGCGCGACGCGCTCGCCGAGCAGGGGAGGCCGGACATCATGGTGGTGATCGGCGGCGTGATCCCGCCCGACGACGTGCCGACGCTGACCGAGATGGGGGCGGCCGCGGTGTTCCTGCCCGGCACCGTCATCGCGGAGTCCGCGCTCGACCTGCTGGCCCGGTTGCGCGAGCAGCTCGGTCACTGATGCCGCCGGACGTTCCCACGCTCGTCGAGGGGATCCGGTCCGGCAGGCGGGCCGCGGTCTCCCAGGCGATCACGCTGGTGGAGTCCTCGCGTCCCCAGCACCGGGCGCTGGCCCGCGAGCTGCTGACCGAGCTGGCCGAGGACTCCGGGGGCCGCGACGTCGTCCGGGTCGGGATCTCCGGGGTGCCCGGCGTCGGGAAGTCGACGTTCATCGAGTCGCTGGGGACCCGGCTGACCGCGGCCGGGCACCGGGTCGGCGTGCTGGCGGTCGACCCGTCCTCGGTGCGCACCGGCGGGTCGGTGCTCGGCGACAAGACCCGGATGGGCCGGCTCGCCTCCGACGCGCACGCGTTCATCCGGCCCTCGCCCAGCGCGGGCACCCTCGGCGGCGTCGCCCGCGCCACGGTCCAGGCGATGGCGGTCCTCGAGGCGGCGTCGTACGACGTGGTGCTGGTGGAGACGGTCGGCGTGGGCCAGTCCGAGGTCACGGTCGCGGGGATGGTCGACACGTTCCTCTTCCTGACCCTGGCCCGCACCGGCGACCAGCTGCAGGGGATCAAGAAGGGCATCCTGGAGATCGCGGACGTCATCGCGGTCAACAAGGCCGACGGCGACCGCGAGGGCGAGGCCCGCGTGGCCGCCCGCGACCTCGCCGGCGCGCTGCGGATGGTCCGTGGCATGGAGGAGTGGGCGCCGCCGGTCGTCACCTGCTCGGGACTGACCGACGTCGGCGTCGACGACCTGTGGGACCGCGTGCTGGCGCACCGCGACCACCTCGGCGCCGAGGGCCTGGCCCGCAAGCGCGCCGAGCAGCAGCTCGACTTCACCTGGGCGATGGTCCGCGACGAGCTCGACCAGCGGCTGCGCCACTCGCCGGCCGTGCGGGCCGTGCGCGACGAGATCCGCGCCGCGGTGCTCACCGGGGAGCTGCCCGCCACCGTGGCGGCCGACCGGATCCTCGCGGCGTACGACGAGGGGCGCACCACCCGGGAATGACCCGGACGGGTCCCCCGAAGATGGGACATCTGACTCATGCGCCCGGGACACGGGGCTGCCCAGGATCGTGGCTCCAGTCACCGTCCTTGGAGGATCCCCATGTTGCGTCCCACCTCCGCCGTGGTCTCGACCGCGGCGCTCGCGCTGGTCGTCCCGGCGCTCGGCGCCACCGCCGCCGGCGCCCCTGCCGCCGCCCCCGCCGGGGGCGGCCAGGTCGTGGCCAGCAAGCTGGTCAGCCCGCTCAGCCTGGCCGTGAAGCCCAACGGCACCGCCTACGTCGCCCAGAACTTCGCCGGCGTCCTGACGAAGGTCAGGAAGGGCGAGAAGCCCGTCGTCGTCGCCAAGGCGCGGAAGGGCCGTGAGATCGGCGCCGTCGACGTCACCCGCGGCGTCGTCACCTATGCCGTCTCCTGGGGCGAGAACGAGGGCGGCATCGTCCGCCAGGTCCGCAACGGCAGGGCGCGGACCATCGGCAACATCGCCGCCGCGGAGCGCGCGACCAATCCCGACGGCGGCACGACCTACGGCTTCACCGACCTGCCGGAGGGCTGCGAGGTGCCGCCGTTCCTCCAGGCCTACGACGGCATCGTCGAGACCCACCCCTACGCCACCGCCGTCGACGGGGGCACGGTGTACGTCGCCGACGCCGGCGCGAACGCGGTGTTCCGGATCGCCGGTGGCCGGGTGACCCCCGTGGCCGCCCTGCCTCCGGTCGAGGTGACCGTCCCGGCCGAGGCCGCCGCCGCGCTGGAGCTGCCCGACTGCGTGGTGGGGGAGACGGTCGCGCTCGAGGGTGTGCCGACCGACGTCGAGGTCGGCCCCGACGGGGACCTCTACGTCACCAGCCTCCCGGGCGGGCCCGAGGACGGCAGCCTCGGCGCCAACGGCTCGGTGCTCCGCATCGACCCGGCGACCGGCGAGGTCACGACGGTCGCGACCGGCTTCCTCAGCACGACCGGCGTGGCCGTGGCGGGGAACGGCGACGTCTACGTCGGGGAGCTGTTCACCGGACGGATCTCCAGGGTCCCGGCCGGCACCAGCACCCCGCAGCCGCTGCGCACCCAGAAGATGCCTGCGGCGCTCGAGCTGCAGGGCCGCTGGCTGTGGGCGACGACCAACGTGCTGGGCGCCGAGGGTGCGCCGCCCAACGGCAAGGTGATGCGCTTCCCGCGCTGACCCGCGGCGCTGCCCCAGCGCTGCCCACCCGCGCGGGTCCCGGCCGGTGGCCGGGGCCCGCGCGGTCATCACGAGGGGACTAACCTGGGAGGTCTGATGACCAGGGACCCCCGCGTGCACGAGCTGATCCGCGAGGTCGTCGAGAAGCACGAGGCGGACCTCGTCGACCTGCGTCGTGACCTGCACGCCCACCCCGAGCTCTCCTGGCAGGAGAAGCGCACCGGCGACCTGGTCGCCGCGGCGGTCGAGAGGGCCGGCTGGCGGGTCACCCGGATGCCGCGGTCCGGCCTGGTCGCCGACCTGGGGGAGCGGGGCCCGGTCGCGGCGATCCGCGCGGACATGGACGCCCTCCCGGTCCACGACGTCACCGACGACCCGTGGCGCAGCACCGTCCCGGACGTGGCCCACGCCTGCGGCCACGACGTGCACACCGCCGCCGCGGTCGGCGCCGCGCTCGGCCTGGGCCGGCTCCACGACGAGGGGCTGCTCGACGGCCGCGTGCGGCTGGTGTTCCAGCCCGCCGAGGAGGTCATGCCCGGCGGGGCCGTGCACCTGATGAGCCTCGGCGTCCTCGACGACGTCGAGCGGATCTTCGCCCTGCACTGCGACCCCGGCGTCGACGTCGGCCAGGTCGGCCTCCGGCTCGGCCCGCTGACCAGCGCCGCCGACCGGGTGGAGGTGCGCCTCGAGGGCCGCGGCGGCCACACCAGCCGCCCGCACCTGACCGGCGACCTGACCTTCGCCCTGGCCAAGGTGACCACCGAGCTGCCGGCGGTGCTCAGCCGCCGGATGGACCCGCGGGCCGGCGTCTCGGTCGTCTGGGGCATGGTCCGCGCCGGCGCCGCACCCAACGTCATCCCCGACGTCGGCGTGGTCGCGGGCACGGTCCGCATCCTCGACGCGGTCGCCTGGGCCGACTGCGAGCGGATCGTGCGCGAGGTCGTGCACGAGCTCGTGGCGCCGTACGGCGTGACGGCGGTGGTCGACTACCAGCGCGGCGTGCCGCCGGTCGTCAACGAGCCGGTCTCGAACCGGCTGCTCGCGCGCTCGGTGCACGCCGTCCTCGGCGACGGCGGCCAGGTGGCCGCCCCGCAGAGCCTCGGTGGCGAGGACTTCGGCTGGTACCTCGACCAGGTGCCGGGCGCGATGATGCGCCTGGGGACGCGGACGCCGGGTGGGCCGACGTACGACCTGCACCAGGGCGACCTGCGGGTCGACGAGCGCGCCATCGCCATCGGCGCCCGGGTGCTCGCCGGAGCAGCAGCCGCGGCCGCCCGCGACGCCTGAGGCGCCGGGACGACCGCGGCCGGGGTGCTGCGGGGGAGGGCGGTCAGCCCTTGCGGTACGGCACGCCGGAGGCAGCCGGTGCCCGGGACTGCCCGACCAGGCCGGCGACGGCGAAGACCGTCACGACGTAGGGCAGCATCAGCATGAACTCGCTCGGCACCGGGGAGCCGATGACCGAGAGCACGCCCTGCAGGTTGGAGGCGAACCCGAAGAGCAGCGCCGCGAGCGTGGCGCGGATGGGGTCCCACTTGCCGAAGATGACCGCAGCGAGCGCGATGTAGCCCGCGCCGCCGGTCATCTCGCGGTTGAACTGCGAGACCGACACCAGCGTGTAGAACGCACCGCCCGCGCCGGCGATCGCGCCCGCGACGAGGACCGTGCGGTAGCGGGTCCGGATGACGTTGATGCCGACGGTGTCCGCGGCCTTGGGGTGCTCGCCGACCGCGCGCACGCGCAGGCCCCACTTGGTGCGGTAGAGCGCCCAGGTGACCAGGGCGACCGCGACGTAGAGCAGGTAGACCAGCGCCGACTGGCGGAACAGGATCGGCCCGATCACCGGGATGTCGCCGAGCACCGGCACGGTCACCGGGCCGAGCCGCGGCGGCGCGTTGAGGTCGGCGGCGTTGGGCGCCAGGACCTGGGAGAACATGAAGCTGGTCAGGCCGACGATCAGCACGTTGAGCACGACGCCGACGATGACCTGGTCGACGAAGTAGCTGATCGCGAAGACGCCCAGGATGAGCGCCACCAGCGCACCGGCGGCCATCGCGCCGAGCACGCCGACCCACGCGGAGCCGGCGACCGAGCCGATCAGCGCGGCCGCGAACGCCCCGGCGAGCAGCTGGCCGTCGATCGCGATGTTGACCACGCCGACCCGCTCGCCGAGCACGCCGCCGAGGGCGCCGAAGACGAGGGGGACGGCGAGGGCGAGCCCGCCCGCGAGCAGGCCGACGACCGGCAGGGTCGCACCGGCGGCGGCCCAGGCCAGGAACCCGACCATGGCGATGACGCCGAAGACGGCCACCAGCCACAGCGGGGTGCGGGCGCGGGCCAGGTAGCGGCGCACCGACTCCGCGGTGCACAGCGCCAGGAGCGCGACGGCGACCCAGGCGGTCGCCACCGCCGGGACGGTGAGGTCGGGGATCTGGGCGAAGTCGTTGCGGGTGGCGATCCGGAAGGTCGTGTCACCGCTTTGGGAGCCCAGCGCGACGGCGGCCGCGAGGGCGACGGTGACGACGGCCAGGATGACCGGGGTCTTCTTGCTGACGACCGCGATGACCGGCGGCTCGTCGGAGACCGGCGCCGGGTTGGTCGTGGTCGGGGCGGACGTGCTCACGCGGCCTCCTTGGCGGGCAGGCGGAACATCGCGCGCACGAGCGGCGGGGCAGCGATGAACAGCACGATGAGGGACTGGATGACCAGGACGATGTCGACGGGGATGCCCTCGGAGGCCTGCATCGAGAAGCCGCCGGCCTTGAAGGCGCCGAAGAGCAGGCCGGCACCGAGGATGCCGAGCGGGTGGGACCGGCCGAGCAGCGCGACGGTGATGGCGTCGAAGCCGATGCCGGCGTCGAGGTCGGTGGTCACGCCGCTGGTGGTCGTGCCGAGGGTCTGGTTGGCCCCGGCGAGGCCGACGAGGGCGCCGGCGATGAGCATCGCGACGACGTAGGTGCGGCCGACGTCGATGCCCGCGGTCCGGGCGGCGCTGGGGTTGACCCCGACGGCGCGGAAGCGGAAGCCGAGCGCGGAGCGGCTCAGCAGCCACCACACGACCGCGACCGCGACCAGCGCGAGCACGAAGCCCAGGTGCAGGTTGAACCGGTCGCCCAGCAGCGCGGGCATCGTGGCGCTCTCCGGCGTGGGCAGCGACTTGGGGTTGATCGACCCGGGCGCCTGCAGCAGGCTCTGGCGCGAGAGCGCGTAGAAGACCAGGTAGAACGCGACGTAGTTGAGCATGATCGTCACGATCACCTCGTGCGCGCCGGTGCGGGCCTTGAGCAGGCCGGCCAGGCCGGCCCACAGCGCGCCGGCGGCCATGCCGACGAGGATCGCGAGCGGCAGGTGCAGGATGCCGGGGAGGTCGGCGTTGATCGCCACCCAGCCGGCCGCCGCGCCCGCGAGCAGCATCTGCCCGCGGCCACCGATGTTGAACAGGCCGGCACGGAACGCCAGGCCGACGCCGAGGCCGGCCGCGATCAGCGGGCCGGCGAACTTCAGGGTCTCGGTCAGCGGGCGGATCTGCGTGGCGAGGTCCGCGCCGCGGGAGTTGTAGACCGAGCCGCGGAACAGCGCGCCGTACGCCCCGGAGATCGCGTCCCACGAGGCCTGGAAGAAGTCGCTGGGCCGCGAGCCGATGTAGCCCGCGGTCTCCCGGACGGCCTCGTCGGTGACGAGGATCAGGATCGACCCCACGACGACGGCGAGGAAGATCGACAGGACCGCCACCAGGGCGTTGCCGGTCGTGATCGCGCGGGCGGTGTCGTACCAGCGGCTGTTGCCGCTCGGTCCGTCCCCGTCGGCCGACGCGGGTGAGGTCTCCACGCCGGTGGTCGCGGCGGGGGAGGGGGCGGGGATCCCCTGGGTGTGCGCGCCGGTGGACGGCTCCTCGGGGTGGGTCATGCGACGGCTCCTGCGGGTCGTTCTCCGGTCATCATCAGGCCCAGCACCGCACGGGGGGTGTCGGCCGGCACGATCCCGACGACCTGGCCCCGGTAGAGGACCATGATCCGGTCGGCCAGCGCGACGACCTCGTCGAGCTCCGTGGAGACGACGAGCACGGGGACCCCGGAGTCGCGGGTGGCGATGATCTGCTGGTGGATGAACTCGATCGAGCCGACGTCCACGCCGCGGGTGGGCTGCGCGGCCACGAGCAGGCGCAGGTCGCGGGAGAGCTCGCGCGCGACGACCACCTTCTGCTGGTTGCCACCCGAGAGGTTGCCGGCGGCGGTGTGGATGCCCGGCGCGCGGACGTCGTACTCCTGCAGCTTCTCGCGGGCGAACTCCTCCAGCTTGCCCAGCTGGAGGGAGCCGCCGCGGACGAAGGGTGCACCGAAGCTGCGGTCGAGCATGAGGTTCTCGGCGATGCTGAAGGTGCCGACCAGGCCGTCGACCTGGCGGTCCTCGGGCACGAACCCGACGCCGGCGTCGAGCACCTGGCGCACCGTGCGCCCGCGCAGCTCGCGGCCGTCGAGGGTGATCGACCCGGTCACGTGGTCCTGCAGCCCGAGCAGCGCCTCGGTGAGCTCGGTCTGGCCGTTGCCCTGGACGCCGGCGACGCCGAGCACCTCTCCGGCGCGGACCTCGAAGCTGATGCCGGCCACGTGCACCAGGCCGGTGGCGTCGGCGACGGTGAGGTCGCGGACGACGAGCGCCTCGCCGCCGAGGGTGGGCTCGTCCTTGCGGACGGTCAGCTCCACCGGGCGGCCGACCATCATCGCGGCGAGCTCGGGGTTCGTGGCGGTGGGCTCGGCCTCGCCGACGACGCGGCCGCGGCGGATGACGGTGATCCGGTCGGCGACCTCGCGGACCTCGCGGAGCTTGTGGGTGATGAAGACGACCGCCGTGCCGCTGGCGCGGAGCTGGCGCATGATCTCCATCAGCTCGTCGGTCTCCTGCGGGGTGAGCACCGCGGTGGGCTCGTCGAACACGAGGACCTTGGCGTCGCGGGAGAGGACCTTGATGATCTCGACGCGCTGCTGCACGCCGACGGGCAGGTCACCCACCACGGCGTCGGGGTCGACGTGGAAGCCGAACCGGTCGGAGATCTCGCGCACGCGGGCGCGGGCGGCGTCGAGGTCGAGGGAGCCGCCGAAGCCGGTCTCCTCGTTGCCGAGCATGACGTTCTCGGCCACCGTGAAGACCGGGACCAGCATGAAGTGCTGGTGCACCATGCCGATGCCGGCGGCGATCGCGTCACCGGGGCCGCCGAAGTGCTGGACCTCGCCGTCGAGGACGATCTCGCCCTCCTCGGCCTGGTAGAGGCCGTAGAGCACGTTCATCAGCGTCGACTTGCCGGCGCCGTTCTCGCCGAGCAGGCAGTGGATCTCACCGCCGGCGACGGTCAGGGATATCCGGTCGTTGGCGACCAGGGAGCCGAAGCGCTTCGTCACGTCGCGCAGCTCGAGTTGCATGGGTCAGTCCTCGCGGCACAGGGGTGGGTGGCGGCAGGGCCGGACGACGCGGTCGGCGTCGCGGCACCTGCACGGTACGGCAGAGGGAGGCCGACCGGCGTGGTCGACCTCCCTCTGCGCGGGTGTCACTGGTTGAGGTAGCTCTTGACCTCGATGGAGCCGTCGATGATGCCGGCCTTCACCTGCTCCAGCTCGTCGGTCAGGGTGTCGGACACCTTGTCCTCGAAGTTGTGGAACGGGGCGAGGCTGACGCCGTCGTTCTCCAGGGTGCCGACGTAGTTCTCGGCGTCGAAGTTGTCCTCGGAGGCGGCCATGATCGTCTCGTAGGCCGAGATGTCCATGCCCTTCTGGATCGAGGTCAGGATGACGTCCTGGGTGGCGGGGTCGGTCTCGAACTGGTCGGCGTCCACGCCGACCATCGCGACGTCGCGGCCGGAGTCGGCGATCGCGGTGAGCGCGCCCTGGTAGATCGGGCCGCCGACCGGGAGGATCACGTCGACGTCCTGGTCGAGGAGCTGCTTGGCGGTGTTGGTCGCCTTCTCGTTGGCCTCGAAGCCGCCGGTGAAGGAGCCGTTCTTGCCGTCCCAGCCGACGACCTTGACGTCCTTGCCCTTCTCCTGGTTGTAGTACTCCACGCCCTGGCGGAAGCCGTCCATGAAGATGGTGACGGTCGGGAACGGCTGGCCGCCGAAGGTCCCGACGACGCCGGTCTTGCTGTAGTCCGCGGCCGCGTAGCCGGCGAGGAACGCCGCCTGGGCGGTGTCGTACAGCAGGGGCTTGATGTTCTCGGCGTCCTTGGTGCCGTCGAAGTCGTTGTCCGCCGCGTCGTCGATGAGCGCGTAGTGCAGCTCGGGGTTCGCGGTGGCCGACTCGACGGTGGCCGCGGAGAGCGCGAAGCCGACGGAGACGATGATGTCGCAGCCCTCGGCGACCAGGCTCTCCATGTTCGGGCCGTAGTCGTTCTCGCTGTTGGACTCGACGGCCTTCGGCTCGACGCCGATCTCCTCAGCCGCCTTGACGACGCCCTCGTAGCTGAGCTGGTTGAAGGACTTGTCGTCGAAGCCACCCGCGTCGGAGACGATGCAGGGGAGGAAGTCGCTCGCCTCGCTGCCGCCGCCGTTGCTGCTCTCCTCCGGCGCGTCGCCGCAGGCCACCAGCATCGTGGATGCCGCGAGCACGGCGATGCCGCCCATCACGGACTTCCTCATCTTGTTCAACGTCTTTCCTCCAGGTCCCAGCCCCCGCTCGTCCGGGGGCGCCACGCGGCACCGTAACCGCTGGTGCCCGGCGGGGAGGGTGCTTCGCAAGGCGAGGGTTCGAACAGTTACCGAGTTGGAACCTGGCGGCCGCTCCCGGCGGCCGGCGGGGGTGCGTGGTCCACTGGGCCCTCGGAGACGGAGGACCCACGGAGGACACATGGCAGACCAGCACCAGCTCGCGGGCCAGCTCGAGGGCCAGCTCGCCGAGGGCGAGGACGTCGCCCTCTGGGCAGGGCTCCGCAGCGCCGCCGTGGAGGCGATGCGCCGGGCGTACGCGCCGTACTCGCACTACCCGGTGGGGGCGGCGGCGCTCGTCGACGACGGGCGCGTGGTGACCGGCTGCAACGTGGAGAACGCCGGGTACGGCGTGACCCTGTGCGCGGAGTGCGGCCTGGTCTCCCAGCTGGTCGTCACCGGCGGTGGCCGGCTGACCCACTTCGTGTGCGTGAACGGCGAGGAGTCGGTGATCATGCCGTGCGGCCGCTGCCGCCAGCTGCTCTTCGAGCACGGCGGGCGCCGGCTGCGCCTGTGGACGGTCTCGGGGCTCAAGGGGATGGACGAGGTGCTGCCCGACGCGTTCGGGCCCGAGGACCTCGACGAGGTCACGCACTGACCCGTCGCCGGCCGGGTGGGTCACGGGGTGGGTCGCCGGGTGGGTCACCGCGCGGGTTACCGAGCGGTGCCGGGGCGGTCGTAGGGTCGCGGCATGCCTGAGCACGACGCCGTCGAGGTCATCTCCGCCAAGCGCGACCGCCACGAGCTGTCCGACAGCCAGATCGACTGGGTCGTCGACGCCTACACCCGCGGCGCGGTCGCGGACGAGCAGATGTCGTCGCTGGCGATGGCGATCCTCCTCAACGGCATGAGCCAGCGGGAGATCGCGCGGTGGACCGGCGCGATGATCGCCTCGGGGGAGCGGATGGACTTCTCCTCGCTCTCGCGCCCGACCGCCGACAAGCACTCCACCGGCGGCGTCGGCGACAAGATCACCCTCCCGCTCGCCCCGCTGGTCGCCGCGTGCGGCGTCGCGGTCCCGCAGCTCTCCGGCCGCGGCCTGGGCCACACCGGCGGCACGCTGGACAAGCTCGAGGCGATCCCCGGGTGGCGCGCGGCGCTGTCGAACGAGGAGATGATGGCGCAGCTCGAGTCGATCGGCGCGGTCATCTGCGCCGCCGGCGCGGGCCTGGCCCCGGCGGACAAGAAGCTCTACGCGCTGCGCGACGTCACCGGCACCGTCGAGGCGATCCCGCTGATCGCCTCCTCGATCATGAGCAAGAAGATCGCCGAGGGCACCGGGGCGCTCGTGCTCGACGTCAAGGTGGGCTCCGGGGCGTTCATGAAGGACGTCGACCGCGCCCGCGAGCTCGCGCGGACGATGGTCGCGCTCGGCACGGACGCCGGTGTCCGCACCGTCGCGCTGCTGACCGACATGGCGACCCCGCTGGGCTTCACCGCCGGCAACGCGATCGAGGTCGCGGAGTCCGTCGAGGTGCTCGCCGGCGGCGGCCCCGCCGACGTGGTCGAGCTGACCCTGGCGCTGGCCCGCGAGATGCTCGCCGGCGCCGGCGTGACCGACGTCGACCCCGCCGACAAGCTGGCCGACGGCTCGGCGATGGACGCCTGGAAGGCGATGGTCCGCGCCCAGGACGGCGACCCCGACGCCGCGCTGCCCGTCGCCCGTGAGAAGCACGTCGTCGCCGCGCCCTCGACCGGCGTGCTCACCCGGCTCGACGCCATGTCGGTCGGCCTCGCCGCCTGGCGCCTGGGCGCGGGCCGCGCCCGCAAGGAGGACCCGGTGCAGGCCGGTGCCGGCGTCGTCTGGCACGCCCGCCCCGGGGACGCCGTGACGGAGGGCGAGCCGCTGTTCACGCTGCTCAGCGACGACGAGCACCGCTTCGAGCGGGCCCTCGCCTCGCTCGAGGGCGGGTACGACGTGGCCCCCGCCGACACCGGCTTCACCCCCCAGCCGCTGATCATCGACCGCATCGGCTGAGCGCTCGTGCCGCGGGCGGGGCAGGTGGCGGGGCGCGTGGCGGGAGGTGGCGCCGGCTCCGGTGCGGTGCCCGGCCCGCGGGAGGCGGCCGCGCTGGTCTTCGGCTCCTCCGCGGCGGTCCTCGTCGTCGAGCTGGTCGCGCTGCGGCTGCTCGCGCCGTACCTCGGGCTGACGCTCGAGACCAACACGCTGGTCATCGGGCTGGCCCTGGCGGCGATCGCCCTGGGCTCGTGGGCCGGCGGCCGGGCGGCCGACGTCGTCGACCCGCGCCGCGCGCTGGCACCGCTGCTCGGCCTGTCCGGCGTGGTGGCGGCCGCGACGCCGTTCCTCGTCCGGGGCGCGGCGGAGACCGCGGGCGGCCCGCTGCTGCTGCTCGCGGTCGCCGTGACGATCGGCGTCCCGGGCGCGCTGCTGTCGGCCGTCACGCCGATGGTCACCAAGCTGGCGCTGACGTCGCTGGCCGAGACCGGCACCGTCGTAGGTCGCCTGTCCGGCATCGGCACCGCGGGCTCGATCGTCGGCACCGTGCTGACGGGCTTCGTGCTGGTCTCGGCCGTGCCCGTCAGCGGCATCCTCGTCGGGCTCGGCGTGCTGCTGGTGCTGGCCGCGGTCGTGGTGGGGGTCCGGGTCAGCGGCTGGCGCGCGGCCGGGCCGTCCCTGGCGCTCGTGCTCGCCGGCACGGGGCTCGGCGCGCTCGGTGCGGTCGCGGCACCGGGCGGCTGCGACGTCGAGACGCAGTACCACTGCGCCCGTGTCGAGGCCGACCCCGCGCGGGAGAGCGGCCGGGTGCTGGTGCTCGACGGGCTGCGCCACTCCTACGTCGACCTCGCCGACGCCACCCACCTGGAGTTCGAGTACGTCCAGGCGGCCGCGTCCGTCGTGGACGCGACGTTCCCCGCGGGCGAGCCGCTCGCGGCGTACCACCTCGGTGGCGGGGGGCTCACCCTGCCGCGCTACCTCGCCGAGGTCCGGCCGGGCACGACCAACGTGGTCTCGGAGATCGACCCCGGCGTCGTGGCGGTCGACCGCGACCGGCTCGGCCTGGAGACCGGGCCGGGGCTCGAGGTGCGCGTCGAGGACGGGCGCCGCGGGCTGGACCGGCTCCCCGACGACAGCCGCGACCTCGTGGTCGGCGACGCCTTCGGCGGGGTGAGCGTGCCCTGGCACCTGACCACCCGGGAGGCGGTGGCGCAGGTACGGCGCGTGCTCCGGCCCGACGGGGCGTACGTCGCCAACCTGATCGACCACGGGCCGCTGGACTTCGCCCGCGCCGAGGTGGCGACCCTGCGCGAGGTGTTCGACCACGTGGCGCTGCTCGCCCGGCCCGGTGCCTTCGACGGGACCCAGGGCGGGAACCTCGTCGCGGTCGCCTCCGACCGGGCCGTCGACCTCGACGCGGTGACCCGCGTGGTCGAGCGGCGCGGGCTCGGCTGGGAGGCCCGCGGCGACGCCGACCTCGACGACTGGGTCGGCGGCGCCGACGCGCTCACCGACGACCACGCCCCCGTCGACCAGCTGCTCACGCCGTACGCGGAGGGGTGACGGTCCCCCGGACCGGTCGTGTCAGCGGGCCGCCCGGCGGTACTGCACCGGCCACAGGTCGGTGCCCTCGACGCCGAGCTCGGCGGCGGCGCGCAGCGGCCAGTGCGGGTCGCGCAGCAGCTCGCGGGCCAGCAGCACGACGTCGGCGGAGCCGTCGGCCAGGACGTCCTCGGCCTGCTTGGGCTCGGTGATCAGGCCGACCGCGCCCGAGCGGATTCCGGCCTCGGTGCGCACCCGGCGGGCGAACGGCACCTGGTAGCCCGGCCCGACGGGGATGTCGGCGGGCGCGTTGCCGCCGGTCGAGGTGTCGACGAGGTCGACGCCCTCCTCGCGGAGCAGCCCGGCGAGGCGCACCGTCTCGTCGGCGGTCCAGCCACCCTCCACCCAGTCGGTGGCGGAGAGCCGCACCACCACCGGCACGCCGGGGGCGACCCGGGCCCGGAGCTCGCGGACGACCTCCAGGGTCAGCCGGACGCGGCCTTCGAACCCGCCGCCGTACCCGTCGGTGCGGTGGTTGGACAGCGGCGAGAGGAACTCGTGGAGCAGGTAGCCGTGGGCGGCGTGCACCTCGAGCACGTCGAACCCGGCCGCGACGGCGCGCTCCGCGGCGTCGCCGAAGGCGGTGACCACGTGGGCGATCCCGGCGGCGTCGAGCGGCTCGGGGTCCTCGCGCAGGCCCGGGTAGGGCGTCTCCGACGGGCCGACCGGGCGCCAGCCGCCGTCGGCGTCCGCGACGCCGCCGCGGGCCGCGGTGAACCCGGAGTACGTCGAGGCCTTCCGCCCGGCGTGCGCGAGCTGGATCCCGGCCGCGGCGCCCTGGCCGTGGACGAAGTCCACGATCCGCGCCCAGGCGGCCTGCTGCTCGTCGTTCCAGAGCCCGGTGTCCTCCGGCGAGATCCGGCCCTCCGGGACGACGGCGGTGGCCTCGGTGATGACCAGGCCGGCACCGCCGCGGGCGAACGATCCGAGGTGCACCAGGTGCCAGTCGTCCGGCATGCCGTCGACGGCGGAGTACTGGCACATCGGCGCCACCCACACCCGGTTGCGGACGGTGACGTCGCGGAGGGTGATCGGGGTGAAGAGCTGGCTCACGGGGTGGTGCCTCCTGGGTGCGGGTGCAGGTGCGGGTGGGAGCGCGTGCTCCCGGGGGCCCAACCGGTCGTCCGGGTCAGGGATTCCCGGCGGACCCCCGGGGCGGGCTCAGCCGAGGGTGGCCGCGTCGATGACGAACCGGTAGCGGACGTCGGAGGCGAGGACGCGCTCGTAGGCCTCGTTGACCTGCTCGGCGGGGATCACCTCGACCTCGGCGCCGATGCCGTGCTCGGCGCAGAAGTCGAGCATCTCCTGGGTGAGCGCGATGCCGCCGATCATCGACCCGGCGAAGGACCGGCGGGCGCCGATGAGCGACATGACGTTGACGCTCAGCGGCTCGGCGGGTGCGCCGACGTTGACCAGGGTGCCGTCCACGGCCAGCAGGCCGAGGTACGCGTCGAGGTCGATGCCGGCGCTGACGGTGTTGAGCACCAGGTCGAAGTGGCCGGCGAGCTGCTCGAAGGTCGCCGGGTCGGACGTCGCGTGGTAGTGGTCGGCGCCCAGGCGCAGGGCGTCCTCCTGCTTCTTCAGCGACTGCGACAGCACGGTCACCTCGGCGCCGAGGGCGTGGGCGATCTTCACCGCCATGTGGCCCAGGCCCCCGAGCCCGACGACGGCCACCTTCCGGCCGGGACCGGCGTCCCACCGGCGCAGGGGTGCGTACGTCGTGATGCCGGCGCACAGCAGCGGCGCGGCCGCTGCCGGGTCGAGGCCGTCGGGGACGGCCAGCACGTAGTCGGCGTCGACCACGACGTGGGTCGAGTAGCCGCCCTGGGTCGTCGTGCCGTCGCGGTCGGTGCCGGCGTACGTCGGCACCATCCCCTCACGGCAGTACTGCTCGTCGCCGTTGCGGCAGCTCGCGCACTCGCCGCACGAGCCGACCATGCAGCCGACGCCGACGAGGTCGCCGACCCCGTGCCGCGTGACGCTGCTCCCGACCTCGGTGACCGTGCCGACGATCTCGTGGCCCGGGACGACGGGGAAGGGCTGCGGGCCCCAGTCGCCGTTCACGGTGTGGATGTCGGAGTGGCAGATCCCGGCGTACCGGATCTCGATGAGCACGTCGTTCGGGCCGACCTCGCGGCGCTCGATCGTGGTGGGGGCCAGGGGCTGGCCGGCGGCGGGTGCTGCGTAGGCGCGGACGCGCATGGGTTCTCCCGGTGTGGGGTGGGTGGGTGTGTGGGGTGGGGTGGGTGCCCGGGCAGGCCGGAGCCGCGGACCGGGTGGTCCGCCGTGGGTCGTCGGGTGGGTGGGTCGGTGGGGCTAGGGCTTGCCGACGGCCTTGAGCCGGTCGGCCAGGGCCCGGGCCTGGCCCGAGAGGAGCTCGGTGCGCGCGTCGTCGCCCGCCTCGACCGCCTCCCAGTAGGCGATCTTCAGGTCGACGTACTCCTGGCGCAGGGCGACCTGCGTGGCCTCGACCCGGAGCCGGTCGCGCTGCTGGGCGAGCAGCTCCACCTGCTCGGCGGCGGCCGCCGGACCGAGCCGGCCGTTGGCGACGTACCGCCGCATGTCGGCCACCGACAGGCCGGTGGCCGCCAGGCAGGCGACCCACATGAGCTGGTCGAGGTCGTCCTCGTCGTAGACGCGGTGCTTGCTGCTCGCGCCGCGGCTGATGGGCGGGACGACGCCGATGGACTCGTAGTACCGCAGCGTGCTGGCCGGGAGCCCGGTCAGCGCTGCGGCCTCCTTGATCGTGTAGCCGCGCTGCGCGGTCGGTCCACTCATGTCCTCGACGCTAGGAACTTCGAGTACTCGAAGTCAAAGGTCGTCCGCGCCACACCGAGCGCACACGTGCGTGGCGGGGTACCGGCGGTCGGGGCTGCGGCCCGGACCGACCGATGAAGGAGCACGACATGGACAAGCGCACGCTCGGCAACGACCGGCTGGAGGTCTCCGCGATCGGCCTGGGGTGCATGGGCATCAGCCAGTCCTTCGGGCCCTCGCCGGAGCGCCCGGAGATGGTGGACTTCCTGCGGCAGGCGGTCGACCGTGGCGTCACGTTCTTCGACACCGCCGAGGTGTACGGCCCGTTCCACAACGAGGAGGTCGTCGGCGAGGCGCTGGAGCCGCTGCGGGACCAGGTGGTCATCGCGACGAAGTTCGGCTTCTCCCTCGACGACAGCGACCGGCGCGTCGACAGCCGGCCCGAGCACGTCCGCGAGGCGCTCGAGGGCTCGCTGCGGCGCCTGCGCACCGACCACGTCGACCTGCTCTACCAGCACCGGGTCGACCCGGAGGTGCCGATCGAGGAGGTGGCCGGGACGGTCGGTGAGCTCATCGCGGAGGGCAAGGTCCGCCACTTCGGCCTGTCGGAGGCGGGCGTCGATACCATCCGCCGGGCGCACGCCGTCCAGCCCGTCACCGCGCTGCAGAGCGAGTACTCGCTGTTCTGGCGCGAGCCCGAGGACGCGATCCTCGGGGCGCTGGACGAGCTCGGCATCGGCTTCGTCCCGTTCAGCCCCCTGGGCCGGGGCTTCCTCACCGGCACGGTCGACGCGACCACCGAGTTCTCCGAGGGCGACATCCGAGCGGGCCTGCCCCGGTTCACCCAGGAAGCGCGCCAGGCGAACCTCGCGCTGGTCGACGGCGTGCGCGCGGTGGCGGACCGGAAGGAGGCGACCGTGGGCCAGGTCGCGCTCGCCTGGCTCCTGGCGCAGTCGCCGAGCATCGTGCCCATCCCCGGGACCCGCCGGACCAGCCGGCTCGAGGAGAACCTCGGCGCCGCCGGGCTCGTCCTCGACGCGCAGGACCTCGCCGAGCTGGACGAGGTCTCGACCCGGGTCAAGGTGGTGGGGGAGCGCTACCCCGAGGCGATGGCGCGGATGATCGACCGCTGAGCCACCGGCCCGTCCCCGGCGGCCCGACGGGCGGCTAGGGTCCGTGGCGTGCGGCAGCGTCTGGTCGAGACGGCAGGCCGGTGCGCGACACCGGTCGGCCTCCCCGGGGCTACCCCGGGGACCACCGGCACGTCCGGGCACAGCACCGCGCGCGACTCGCTGCGCTCCGCTGCAGGTCCTCGCGCGCACGACGGGACTGGTCGAGCAGCGCTGCCGCACCCCGTCATCAGGCGGCGCGGGCCGTCCCCGCGATGAGGGACGACCTCGCGCGGGCGCTCGCCGCCGCGTTCCTCGCGGGCGGGTGGACGCACCCGGCGCTGGTGGAGGCCGGCGCGGTCGTCCTGGGTCGCCGGCCGAGGTGGCTGGCGGTCCTGGCTCGGCAGACGCTGGAGCTCTACCCGCGCCCGCCGCACGACCGGCCCCGCGAGCTGGCCGCCACGATCAGCACCCGGCCCGCGGCGGCGAAGGCCGCTCGCGCCCGGCCGCTCGTGCAGCCGGTGACCCCCACCCGGATGCTCGAGAACCGCTGGCGCCTACCGGTGCTCCACGGCCTCGACGACGTGGCCGACCTCCTGGGGGTCAGCCCCGACGAGCTCGACTGGTTCGCCGACCCCCGCCGCCTGGCGCGGTCGGCCGCGGACGTCCCGCTCCAGCACTACCGGGTGAGCCACCGCGTCGCGGCCAGCGGCGCGATCCGGGTGCTCGAGGCGCCCAAGCAGCGGCTCAAGGGCATCCAGCGGCTGCTCCTCGACGAGGTGGCGTCGCGCATCCCGCCCCACGCCGCCGCCCGCGGGTTCCGGCCCGGCGGCTCGGTGGGCTCGTACGCCGCACCGCACGCCGGCCGGCCGGTCGTCGTGCGCCTGGACCTGGAGGCGTTCTTCGCCAGCGTCACGGTCTCCCGCGTGTACGGCCTGTGGCGGACGGCCGGCTACCCCGAGCCGGTCGCCCACTGCCTGGCCGGGCTGGTGACCACCGTCCTGCCCCGGTCGGCGTGGCGGGCCCTCCCGCGACCGGCCGACGACGGGCTGCTCGACGCGCACTGGCGGCTGGGCCGCCGGCTGGCGGCGCCGCACCTGCCCCAGGGTGCGCCGACCTCCCCGGCGATGGCCAACCTGGCGGCGTACCGGCTCGACGTGCGGCTGACCGCCCTGGCGCAGTCGTGGGGCGGTCGCTACACGCGCTACGCCGACGACCTCGCGCTCTCCGGAGCAGCGGGGTGGGGGAGCGGCACCTCGAGGCTGCTCGACGCCGTCGAGGAGGTCGTGCGCGACGAGGGGTTCCGGCTGAACCCGCGCAAGACCGGCGTGATGCCGCGCGCCGGGCGGCAGACGCTCGGCGGGCTCGTCGTCAACGACCGGCCACGCGTCGCCCGGGCCGAGGTCGACCTGCTCCGCGCGATCCTCCGCAACTGCCGCCGGTACGGCGCGGACAGCCAGAACCGCGACGGCGTGCCGGCCTGGGAGCAGCACCTGCGCGGCAGGATCGCCTGGGTCGCCCAGCACGACCCGGTCCGCGGGGCGCGGCTGCAGGCGCTGCACGACGCCGTCGACTGGGGCTGATCCCGGGCGCCCGGCACCTCCGGGAGACGGGCACGGCGTCCCGGGAGGGCTGGCGCAGGGGTCGCTCAGGCGGAGCCGTTCTGCGGCGAGGTGTTGTCGGTGCCGCCGAGCTGGGCGAGGAACTGGTGGCAGCGGTGGGCCCGGTCGGAGTCCTGCTGCATGACCTCGCGGAAGAAGTCGGCGATCTCCTGCTGTCCGGCGTTCTCCGCGTCGCGGACGTACTGGCCGTAGTCGTGCCCGGCCTTGAGCGAGTGGTACTGCACCGAGATGAGGTCGAAGGTGACGTCGTCGAAGCCGGTCTCTCCGGTGGCCATGGGGTCCTCCTGCGGGGTCGGTGCGCCGCGGTCGTGCCGCGGCACGGGTGGGCTCTCGAGGTGCCCCACGCACCGGGGCGCATACGACGCCCTGCTGGAGCGGGCGGAGGCCCGGTCAGTCGCGCTCGTCGGTCTGCCGGGAGGCGGTGAGCGTGAGCGCCCCCCAGCCGGCGACCAGGCCGACGAGGACCGCGAGGACGGCGTACGTCACCCGCTCGCCGTGGAAGAACGACGCCACCAGCTCACCGCTCCAGCGCCCGGCGGGCAGGGTGGTGGTGACCAGGGCGGCGACCAGCGTGCCGACGACGGCGGTCCCGAGGCTGGCGCCGACCTCCTGCGCGGTGTCGTTGAGGGCGGCCCCCATCGAGGTCCGGTTGCGCGACATCGCCAGGACCAGCGCGACGGCGCAGATGGTCATCACGGTCCGCAGGCCGACGGTCAGCACGACCATGCACACCGCGATCGGCAGGTAGCCGTGGTCGACGCTCCACGCCAGCCCCGCGAGCGACCCGGCGAGGAGGGCGGCTCCCACGAGGCAGGCCAGGCGGTGGCCCAGCCGCTTGCCGAGCGCCTCCGAGACCGGGGTCGCCAGGATCATCGTGAGGATGAGCGGGAGGTTCGCCAGCCCGGCCCGGACCGGGCTCCACCCGTAGGCGTACTGGAAGTGCAGGACCATCCCGAACATCACGCCGGCCATCGCGACCGAGGTGCCGACCTGGGCGATCGTGGCGCCGCGGACCGTGTCGTCCGCGAACACGGCCAGGTCCAGCATCGGGTCGGGCGTGCGCCGCTCGTGGGCGAGGAACGCGACGAGCGCGACGACCGCGCCGAGCACCGACCCGACGGTGGTCACCGACAGCCACCCGTGCTCGACGCCGCTGGTGAGGCTGTAGCAGGCGAGGCCGATGGCGGCGACGCTGAGGACGGCGCCGAGGAGGTCGAGGCGGTCGCCGGTCAGGTCCTCGGTGCGGTCAGCGGGCACGCCGAGGCGCACGCCGATCCAGGCGACCAGGGCGATCGGGGCGTTGACGAGCAGCAGCCAGGTCCAGCTGACGTGGGCCAGCGCGGTGCCGCCGAGGAGCGGACCCAGGATGAAGCCGCTCATGCCGACGACGATCATCACCGTCATCGCGCGGGTCTGCAGGGCCTCGTCGTCGAAGAGGCGGAAGATGAGCGAGTTCGTGATCGGGGCGGTGCCGGCGGCCGCGACGCCGAGCGCCGCACGGAGGGCGATCAGGTCGCCGCCGGAGTCGACGGCCAGGACCGCCAGGCTGGTCACCCCGAACGCCGCGAGCCCCACCAGCAGGACGCGTCGACGACCGAGCCGGTCGGCCAGCGAGCCGGAGGTGAGCAGGAGCCCGGCGAAGGTCAGGGAGTAGGCGCCGGTGACCCACTGCAGCGTCGTCGTGCCGCTGCCGAGGTCGCGTCCGATCGTCGGGAGCGCGACGGTCAGCAGCGTGCTGTCGACCATCTCGACGAAGAACGCCAGGCACAGGGCGGCGAGCGGGATCCAGGCCGCCCGGAGCGAGCCGTAGGTGCGGATTGGTGCGGGAGCGGTGGTGGGGCTCATGGTGGCCTCCTTGGTCGTCGAACGTCGTTCGATTATCGAACGGCGTTCCATAAACTAGAACGGCGTTCGACCGAAAGCAAGGTGTGATGGGATGAGGACCATGGCTGCCCCACGACGCACGGCGAGGACGGGTGATCCGGCAGTCGGGGCCGGTGGCCGGCGCCGCGCGAGCCACTCGATGGAGGCGGTCGTCTCCGAGGCCGTCGCCCTGCTCGACGAGGCGGGGGAGGGGGCGCTGACGTTCCGTGCGCTGGCCGCGCGGCTCGGGGGCGGCGTGGCCAGCATCTACTGGTACGTCGCGAACAAGGACGAGCTGCTCGACCGGGCGACCGACCACGTGGTCGCGGAGGTGCTCGCGGCCACCGCCGGGTGCACCGGGAGCGAGGACCCGGTCGACGACGTCCGCGCGATCGCCGTCGCGCTGTTCGACGCGATCGTGGTGCGGCCGTGGCTGGCGGCGTACTTCATGCGCGACACGGGCCTCCAGCCCAACGCGCTGCTGCTCTACGAACGCCTGGGCGAGCAGGTGCTGCGGCTGGGCCTCGGCCCGCGGGACAGCTTCCACGCGGTGTCGGCGGTGGTCGGCTTCGTCGTCGGCATCGCCGCCGACCTCGGCCAGCAGCCGCCGCAGGAGGTGCTCGAGGGCACCACCAGCCGGGAGGACCACCTCGTGCGGCACGCAGACGCCTGGCGCGAGCTCGACCCGGAGACCTACCCGTTCCTCCACCACGTCGTCGACGAGTTCGCGACCCACGACGACACCGAGCAGTTCCGGGCTGGGCTCGACCTGCTCCTCGCGGGCCTCCGCCTGCAGGCGGGTCGCTGACCGACGCCCGGCGCGGCCGTCGCCCGGCGGGGGGTCAGAGGCGCAGTGCCGTGCGGACGAGGTCGGCCACGGCGCGGGAGCGGCTGTGCGGGGGCCAGGCGACGACGGTCGTGATGGCCGGCGCGCTCGGGACGGGGACGGCGACGACCCCGTCGCGCAGCTGGGCCCGGCAGGAGTCCGGCGCGAGGAAGTGGGTCCGGCCCAGCGAGATGAGCTGCAGCAGCTGGGTGTGGTCGTGCACCTCGGGACCGGGGCCGTCCGGGTAGCGCCCGTCCGGGCCCGGCCAGCGGGGCGCCGGGAGGTCCGGCACGTCGACCAGGTCGTCGACGTGCAGCTCGGCGCGTCCGGTGAGCGGGTGGCCGGCGGGCAGCACGGCGACCTGGCCCTCGGTCACCAGCTCCTCGGAGTCGAGCCCCACCAGGTCGTCGTACGGCGCGTGCAGGATGGCCACGTCGGCCCGGCCGGTCCGCAGCAGCCGCTGCTGCTGGCCGGGGCCGCACAGCGCCACCTCGACGCGGACGGCGCCGGGCTCCGCGGCGTACGCGTCGAGCAGCTTGGCGAGCAGCTCGCTCGAGGCGCCGGCCTTGCAGGCGAGCACGATGCCGGGCTGGTCCGCGGACGCGAGGGCGGCGCGGCGGGTCCGCTGCTCGGCGGCCTCCACCGCGTCGAGCGCGGCCCGTGCCTCGGCCAGGAGCACGGCGCCCGCCTCGGTCAGGGCTACCGACCGGCTGGTGCGGAGCAGCAGCGGGGCGCCGAGGCGCCGTTCGAGCCGGCTGATCGCGCGGGACAGCGGCGGCTGTGCCATGCCGAGGCGCGCGGCGGCGCGGCCGAAGTGCAGCTCCTCGGCGACCGCGACGAAGTAGCGCAGCTCCCGGGTCTCCACCGGGCTGAGCGTAGTCGCGCGCCCGTGGCATCGATACCGCTCGGGTATCGCCGGTGACCCGGACGGTGTTGGACCGCCCGCTCCACGCCGCGGACGATCGAGGACATGGCAGAGCACAGCGAAGACAGCAGGACCGCCCTGGTCACGGGCGCGAACAAGGGCATCGGCTACGAGATCGCGGCGGGCCTCGGCGCCCTCGGCTGGCAGGTCGGGGTGGGCGCCCGGGACGCCGGTCGACGCGAGCAGGCGGTGACGCGGCTGCGTGCGGCGGGCGTCGACGCGTTCGGCGTGCCCCTCGACGTCACCGACGACGACAGCGTCGCCTCGGCCGCCCGGCTGCTGGAGGAGCGGGCCGGCCGGCTCGACGCCCTGGTCAACAATGCCGGCATCACCGGGGGCCCCGCCCAGCAGCCGTCCACCGCCGACCTCGACGTCATCCGGACCGTCGTGGAGACCAACGTCATCGGCGTCGTCCGGGTCACCAACGCGATGCTCCCGCTGCTGCGGCGCTCCTCCGCCCCGCGGATCGTGAACATGTCCAGCGGCGTGGGCTCGCTCGAGCGGCAGTCGGGCCCGGGCGGGGAGCTCACCACCGGCCCGGTCGCGGTGGCGTACGCGCCGTCGAAGACGTTCCTCAACGCGGTGACGCTGCAGTACGTCAAGGAGCTCGGCGAGACCGGCATCAAGATCAACTGCGCGTGCCCGGGCTTCGTCGCCACCGACCTCAACGGGTTCCGCGGCGTCCGGACCCCGCAGGAGGGCGCCCGGACGGCGATCCGCCTGGCCACGCTCCCGGACGACGGACCTACGGGTGGCTTCTTCGAGGACGCCGGCGTCGTGCCGTGGTGACCGGACGGCCGGGGCGCTGAGCCACGCTGCCGACCCCGGGGCCGGGCACGCCGGTCGACATCAGCCGGGCGCCGCCGTCCGCACGCGATCCACCTGCACGAGCCCAGGGCCCGCTCAGTGGGCCGAGGTGTCGCCGCGGGTCCGTCGCCGCGTCCGGGCGGAGCGCGGTGGTGCTGAGCGCATGTGCTCACGCGCGGGCTCGAGCACGGCGAAGAGGTCCTCGACCTGCCGGCGCGACAAGGGCTGCAGCAGGAGGTCCTTGATGACCGCGACGTGTCCCGGCAGCACGTGCGCGACGCGCTCGCGTCCGGTGTCGGTGATCGTGACGGTCACCCCGCGCTCGTCGTCGGCGGCAGGGGCGCGCGTGACCAGGCCGGCCTTCTCGAGCAGCCCGGCCTGGTAGGTCATCCCGCTGCGGCTGTAGACGACGCCGTCCGCGAGGTCGGTCATCCGCTCGCTGCCGGTCGCCGAGTCCAGCCCGAGCCGTGCCAGCAGCTGGAACTGGACGTAGCTGAGGTCGCCCTCCTCGCGCAGCTGCTGCTCCACGGCGTGCCGCAGGAGCCCTGCCACCTCGATCAGGGCGAAGTACGCCCCCAGCTCCACCCGGTCGAGGGGCGGGGGCGCACTGGTCGTGCCGTCAGTCGTCATGGCGAACACGCTACTTCACCTTCGAACCACTTGTTTCGAATTCGAAGCGCTGCTACGGTCGCCCTGTGCTTCAGATTCGAAGCAACCATTTACAGAGGGAGACCAGTCATGAAGGCGATCGTGTTCCACCAGTACGGCGACCCGGGCGTCCTGCAGTACGAGGACGTCGAGACGCCGACCCCCGGACCCGGCCAGGTCCGCGTGCGGGTCGCCGCGACGACGTTCAACGGCGTCGACGGCAACATCCGCGCCGGCCTGATGCAGGGGCCGATGCCCCTCGAGCTGCCGCACGTGCTCGGCCTGGACGTCGCCGGGACCGTCGACGTCGTCGGCGACGGTGTCGACGGCCTCGCGGTCGGCGACCGGGTCGTGGGCTTCCTGCCGTTCGTCGCCGACGGTGCCGCGGCCGAGCACGTCGTCGTCTCCGCCGAGGCGCTGGCTCCCGCGCCGACCAGCATCCCGCTCACCGACGCCGCCGCCCTGCCGGTCGTGGGGCTCACCGCGTGGCAGGCGCTGTTCGACCACGCCGGCCTGGCCGCGAGCCAGCGGGTCCTCGTGAACGGTGCCAGCGGTGCCGTCGGCGGGTACGCCGTCCAGCTGGCCAGCGCTGCCGGGGCCCACGTGATCGCGACCGGGAGCCCCCGCAGTCGGGACCGGCTCACGGCGCAGGGGGCCGCGGAGGTCGTCGACCACACCGCCACCTCCGTCGCCGATGCCCTCGAGGAGCCGGTCGACGTGCTGCTCAACCTCGCCCCCGTCGACCCGGACGTGCTCACCTCGTTCACCGGGCTCGTCCGCGACGGTGGCGTCGTGGTCAACACCACCGTCTGGATGCCCGCGCCCAGCGACGAGCAGCGCGGTGTGCGCGGCATCGACCTCTACGTCCGCAGCGACGCCGCGCAGCTCGCCGAGCTCGTCGCGCGCGTCGATCGCGGCGAGCTGGCGATCGACATCGCCGAGCGCGTCCCGCTCGCCGACCTGGGCTCGGTCCACGCCCGGGCCGCGACGGGCGCCCTCAGCGGCAAGGTCGTCGTCCTCGCCCCCGGAGCCTGACCCGGCCGCACGACCCCGGTGACCCGCAAGCGACTCCGGGAGGGGCGATCAGCCGACCCCGTGGCGCGCGCCCGGGCCGACGTGCACGCCGGCCAGGAACTCGACCATGGCGTCGAGGTCCCAGCCGGTCCCCGACGGGTACTGGATGCGCACGACGCCCTCGGGGTCCCCGGGTCGTGACCGGGTCGCGACCGTCGTGTGGCCGGCGTCGTCGGTGATCCAGAAGCGGCGTCCGTCGCGGTCGAGGACCCGGCCGTCCGGCGGGTTCGCGTCGAAGAGGATGACGAGCTTGCCGCGGAAGTCGTCGGGCTCCTCGGAGACCGACCCGTCGTCCGGCGCGATCGTCACGGCGGTCGGCTGCTGTGCCTGCACCGACCACCCCGCGGGCGCGAGGTCGAAGGTGTACGGCGCGGCCTCGAACGGCTCGGCCACCAGCTCCACGCCGACGGCGCGCGTGGTCGCGGGACGGGCGGGCCCGCCGTCGCCCTGGAGCACCGCACCGGCGCCCACGGCGAGCACCGCTGCGGTCGTCGCGCCGCTCAGGGCGAGCCGGAGCCGGCGTCGTGACCGGGCCCGGGCGGCGGAGCGTGCGCGAGCCAGGTCGGCAGCGGGGTCGGCCGCGGGCCGTTCGCCGTCGGCGACGGTCAGCAATGCGCGCTTGAGGTCATCGGTGGACATCAGGACACCCCCAGGGGCAGGTCGAGGCCGGACAGGTGGGCGCGGAGGTGGGCCAGGGCGCGGGCGTTCTGGGACTTCACGGTGCCGGGGGAGCAGCCCAGCACCCGGGCCGTCTCGGCGACGTCCAGGTCGTGCCAGTGCCGCAGCACCACGACCGCGCGTTGCCGTGGGCCGAGCGAGGCCAGGGCGGCCAGCACCAGCTCGCGGAGCTCCGGGTCGCCCGACGGGGCCGCCTGCTCGTCGCCGAGGGAGTCGATCGGCTCGGACACGGTCCGCTCGCGCCGTCGGTGGGCGCGGCGGGTCTCGTCGACGAAGACGTGGGTGAGGCTGCGCCGGGCGTAGGCGAGCGGGCTGTCGGCCCGTCGTACGCGCGCCCACGCGAGGTACAGCCGGGTCAGCGTCGTCTGGACGACGTCCTCGGCGTACGCCTCGTCACCGGCGCACAGCAGCACCGCCGTCCGGACCAGGTCAGCGCGGTGGGCGCTCGTGAACGCCACGAACTCCGCGGCCCTCTCGTCGTCGCGCACATCGCCCCCTCTCGTCCCGTTGACGGGTGCGGCCCGCCGGGAGGTTGCATGCAACCGCACGGACCGCCGGCACCCGTCAACCAGGCGTGAGGACCAAGGTCGCGCTGGGTGCCTGGAGCATCGTCCTGTTCGTGTCGGCGTGCGCCGCCCCGACCGCCCCCACGGCCCGGGACGCCCCGCCGGCACCAGGGTGGGGCGTCGCCGGGTCCCCGGGCCCAGCGGTCGCCGGGACCGGTGCCCTCGACCTCACGCGTCGGTCGACGACCGACCCCGGGAGCACCTGGGTCGTCGTCAACAAGTCGCACCCGCTGCCTGCCGGCTTCCGGCCGGAGCTGGGCCTGGTGCGCGGCTACCAGGTCGCCCTGCCGGCAGTCGGCCCGCTCACCCGGCTGCTCGACGACGGCGACGCACGCGGCCTGGGCTTCAAGATCGCCAGCGCGTTCCGCTCCTTCGGCTACCAGGAGCAGCTGTACGCCGGCATCGTCTCCAGGAGCGGTCGGGCCGCCGCCGACCGGGTGTCGGCCCGGCCCGGACACAGCGAGCACCAGACCGGGCTGGCGGTCGACCTGGTGACCCCGGCCGACCCCTCCTGCGACCTCGACCCGTGCTTCGCCGGCACCCCCGGCGGTCGCTGGTTGGCGCGCGCAGCGTGGCGCCACGGATTCGTCGTCCGGTACCAGCCGGGCACGGAGGCGATCACGGGCTACCGGGCCGAGCCGTGGCACCTGCGCTACGTCGGCCGCCCCGTGGCCGCTGAGCTGCACCGCACCGGCGTCGCCACCCTGGAAGAGCTCTTCGGGGTGCCCGGCGGCGGCTACCGCTGACCGCGCGGCCGACGCCGCGGAGCGCCGCTGCTCAGCCCCCGAGGGCGGCGAAGATCTGCTCGTACCGCGCCTGTGGGTCGAGGTTGAGGCCGGACTTGACGAGCCTCGCCCACTCGTCCGCCAGCACCTCCTGGGCACCGGACTCGATGGCGTCGAGTGCGGCACGGGCCAGGTCCGACGGTGCGATCTTCGGCGCCTGCACGCCCTTGGCCATGTCGGTGTCGACCAGTCCCATGTGCACGCCGACCACGTGGGTGCCCTGGGCGGCGAGCTCGAGCCGCGTGCTGTCGGTCAGCGCCCAGGCCGCGGCCTTCGACGCGGCGTACGCGCCGGCGGTCGGCGAGGTGAACCACGACAGTGCCGAGATGACGTTGAGGATCGCGCCGCCGCCGTTGGCGCCCAGGACGGGGGCGAAGGCACGGGTCATGCGCAGCGGGCCGTAGAAGTTCGTGTCCATCTCCCGGCGGATCTCGGCCTCGTCGCCCGCGACGAGCGGCGTCCCGGTGGAGATGCCGGCGTTGTTGATGAGCACCTGGACGTCACCCGCCGCGGCGGCGGCCGCCGCGACCTGGCCCGCGTCCGTGATGTCCAGCTCGAGCGCGTGCACGCCCGTGGTGCGGATCGTCGCGGCGTCGCGTGCGGCGGCGTAGACCTTGGCCGCTCCGCGCTCCTTCAGCTGCTCGACGAGCTCGGCGCCGATGCCCCGGTTCGCCCCGGTGACGAGCACCACCGCATTCCTCAGGTCCATGACCCATCCATTCTGTAGCGATCGCTATTGATTGACCCGAGGACCGAAGCACATTCCATAGCGATCGATACGTTATGCTGTGCGGCATGGCCGGCCGACCGCGGAGCTTCGATCGCGACGCCGCTCTGCGCGCGGCTGTCGAGCAGTTCTGGCGCACGGGCTACGAGGAGACCTCCGTCGCGATGCTGACCTCGGCCATGGGGGTGACGCCGCCCAGCCTGTACGCGGCGTTCGGCGACAAGCGCCGCCTGTTCGAGGAGGCCTCGGCGGTCTACTTCGCGCGCACGTGCGAGGAGGTCGACCGGGCCGCGGGGCTGCCGACCGTGCACGAGGCCGTCGCCCGGATGTTGGACGACACCGCACGCGCCCACACGGACCCGGCCACGCCGGCGGGGTGCCTGATGCTGACCGAGCCGCGGCTCGAGGCGCAGCGCGAGGTCCTCCGCCGACGGCTCCAGGAGCGGCTCGACCAGGGCGTGCGGGACCGCGACCTCCCGGCCACGACGGACACCGGTCACCTCGCCTCGTTCCTCGTGGCCGTCATGCGTGGCATGTCCGGCTGCGCCCGCGACGGAGCCACCGCCGAGGACCTCCTGGGCATCGCCGGGACCGCGATGGCCGCCCTCCCCGCGCCGCCGCGCTAGCCGGCGCCCGGGACGGGAGGGCCCGCGCCGGACGTGCGGCGCGGACCCCGCGGCCTACGCCCCGGCCCGCGCCCTCCGGACCCGGTAGACGACCCGGTCGATCGCCACGTTCCCGGCCGCGTCGGTGGCGGTGGCGGTGACGACCACGCGCGTGCCGCCCGCGGTCCTGGTCGCCCGGTGCCTCAGCCGGCAGGAGTCGAGGCCCGAGAGGCGGTCGGAGGCTCGGCAGCGGGCCCGGGGCAGGTCCCCGCGGCGGTACGTCGCGCCGTCGCGGACACCCGTGACGGCAACCTTCGGGCCGGTGCCGTCGATGTCGACGCCGCCCACCCGCACGGTGGCCCGCCCGCCGTCCGTGGCCGTGACCGTGCGGCTCACCCCCTGGTCGGCACCGTCGCCGCGGAGGGTGACCGGTGCGGGGCAGCGACCGGCGAGCGGCGCGCTCCCCGGGGCGCAGGTGAACGTCACGGTCACCGGGCCGGTCCACCACCCCGAGGCCGGCCGGGCCGACGAGAGCCGGGCGGTGATCCTCGGGTCGGTGACGACGACGGCGGCGGAGCCGGTCGAGCCGGTGAAGTCGCCGTCGCCGGCGTACGTCGCGGTCACGGTCGTCGTGCCGGCGGGCGCCGCACGGTCGAGGGTGGCCACCCCGCCGTCCAGCGCGGCGGTGCCGAGCGGGGCGCCGCCGGCGGTGAAGGTGACCGTGCCGGTGGGTGTCCCGGCGCCCGGGGCGACCGGGAGGACGGTCGCGCGCTGCCTGGTCGCGCCGGTGGTCACCGTGGTCGTCGTGGCCGCCCGGGTGACCGTGACCGTGCGCGTCGCGGAGCCCGGTGCGTACGACGCGGTGCCGGCCTGCCGTGCGGTGACCGTGCAGGTGCCCGGGTCGGTGAAGGTGACCGTCGTGCCGGTCACCGTGCAGGTGCCGCCGGCGGCCAGCGTCACCGGGGCGCCCGAGGCGCCGCCCTGGGTCGTGACCGCCCAGGTCTGGCCGACGACCGGGGCGGCCGGCGGCTCGGAGGTGAAGGTCACCGTCTGCGGCTGCGGCGCCGGCGGGGTGGTCGGCGGGGTGGTCGGGGGAGTCGTCGGCGGGGTCGCGACGGTGCAGTCGATCGCGCCGCGGCGCAGCGAGTGCCCGTCGGTGTCGCCGTCGTCGGCCCACAGGACCTCCTTGCGGCCGTCCACGCAGCGCGACTGCGGGGCGATCGCGAAGCCCTCGTTGTTGAGGTTGGGCATCCCGACCGGCCGGTCGTGGGCGGAGTCGACGACGAAGCTGCCCGTGCCGTCGATCGCCAGTTGCGAGGTCCGGCCGTCGTGGGTGTCGTCGGTGACCGCCCACACGCGGCCGCGCTCGGGGTCGAAGGCGACGTCGGCGAGGTGCTCGAAGCCGCTGTCGATGGTGGCGACCTTGTGCGAGGTGGTGCCGTCGCTGTCGAGGGCGAACGCGATGAGGTCGCCGGTGTCCTCGACTGCGACGAACCACAGGCCGCTGCCGTGGGTGGGGTACGTCGCGGGGTCGTACGTCGCGCCGGTGCTCTGGTCCCGGAAGCCGTGGGCGGTCAGGTAGGAGTCCGGCACGAACGCGACGCCCTCGAGCCCGAGGTTGGCGCCGGCGGCCGGGATCTGACGGGTCAGGTCCCACTCGGCGGTGGCGCGGATGGTGGTGCCGGTCGCGGCCGGGTCGTAGCGCAGGATCGACATCCGGCTCACCCCGCTGGCGGCGTTGTTGCGCTCCGAGGCGAGGTAGACGAAGCCGTCGGGGCCGATGGCGATCCCCTCGGTGTCCGGGGCGCCGGTGCCGTCGACGTACACGGGGGTCTTCGGCCAGCCGGACGCCGGCACGAGCTCGGTGCCGCTGCGGGTGAGCTTGAACAGGGTGCCGAGCTTGTTCTGGGCCGCCCACAGCACGTCGGGGTCGGCGGGGTCGAAGGCGAGGCCGGAGAGGTCCTGGGCGAAGGTGCCCGCGAGGTCGGCCGTGGTGACCGTCTGGGCGCCCGGCCACGGGGTGGTGTCCAGGCCCGGGCAGGAGTTGACCGCCCCCTTCGTCGGGGCCTTGGCGTCCCGGAAGTCGCCCAGGCCGTCCTTGCAGCGCGCCCAGGTCCGGGTGGCGGGGGCGGTCCAGGCGTGCTGCTCGACGAGCGCGGTGCCGTCGGCGGCGTACAGGCGCACCGCGTCGGCGTCGTCGAGACCGAACCCGAGGGTGCTTCCCTCGAGCACCAGGTGGCCCTTGGCGGCGATGCTGGTCGAGGCCGGGAGGACGTAGGCGTGCGCGTCGTCGGCGTCCTTGACGACGTAGCCGGAGACGTCGACCGTCGCGGTCGAGATGTTCACCAGCTCGACCCAGTCGCCCGGCGTGCCGCCGGTGCTCTCGACCTCGTTGATGCGGACCGGGCTGCAGGCGTTGGGCAGGCCCCGGGTGGAGGCGGTGGTGTCGCGGAAGTCGCCGGTGCCGTCGGGGCAGCGGCCCCACGTGGTCGCGGCGTGCGCACCCCAGGTGGTGGTGTCGACCTGGGTGGTGCCGTCGGCGAGGAGCAGCGTGACGCTGTCACCGACGCCGAGCCCGAAGCCGGGGCTCTGCGCGATCTCGGTGTAGACGGCGCGGTGGCCGCCCGCGGAGATGGTCGTGCCGGCGGGCACGACGACCGGGGTCGCGGCGTGGGCCGGGTCGCCGTCGAGGATCTTCCAGCCGGAGACGTCGACGGGGGAGGCGGAGCGGTTCTTCAGCTCGACCCAGTCGGCGACCTGGTCGCCGTTCGACTCGACCTCGTTGATCACCACGTCCGGCGGCCCGGCCGGGCCACCGCTGCAGGCGTTGGCCGCGCCGAGAGTGTCGGGCGCCACGCCGAACGCGTCCGAGCCGTCGGGGCACTGGCCCCAGTTCGCGGCGTGCGTGTCGGCGGGGTACGTCGTGGAGTCGAGCAGGACCGCCCGGTTCGGCGGGTACAGCCGGACCGAGTCGCCCTTGCCCAGGCCGAAGGACGGGTTGACGTCGAAGGTCCGGTGGGCGTGCGCCTCGAGGACCGTGCCGGGCGGGACCGTGAAGACGTGGCTGTCGTCGTTGTCCTGGAGCACGTAGCCGGAGATGTCCACGGCCGCGTCGCCGACGTTCGTCAGCTCCACCAGGTCGCCGGGGTCGGACTGGACCTCGTTGACCTTGATGCTCTCCGCACCTGCCGGAGGGGCGCACCGGTTGGCCGCGCCCCGGGTCGCCGCGGCGGTGACCTCGAACGTCCCGGTGCCGCTCGGGCAGCGGCCCCAGCTCCTCCCGGCCGGCGGGTGCGAGGCGTAGGCGTGGGAGTCCACCGGCGTGGTCGGGTCGGTGTCGCTGAACAGCCGGACCGCGTCGCCTCCGCCCAGGCCGAACGCGAAGTCGACGCCCTCGCCGCTCAGGGTCAGGAGGGCGCCGGCGGCGATCGAGCTGCCGGCCGGGAACGTGTACGGGTTCTCCTCCTTGCTGTCCTTGAGGACCCAGCCCGAGAGGTCGACCGGGCCCGCCCCGGTGTTCACCAGCTCGACGAAGTCGGGGTTGTTCGAGGAGAGCTCGTCGATGCGCACCGCACTGTCGGGGGTGGTGCAGGCGTTCTCGGCGCCGGGAGTCGCGGGGACGACGACGAACGTGCCGCCGGTGACCGGGCAGCGGCTCCAGCTCGAGCCCGCGGCCGGGTGCGCGGCGTAGTCGTGGGCGTCGACCGGGCTCGCGAGGTCGCTGTCGCTGAAGAGCCGTACGGAGTCGCCGTTGCCCAGGCCGAAGGCGAAGTCGACCTTCTCGCCGCGCAGGAGCCGCGTCTCGCCGGCGGCGAGGGAGCTGCCGGCCGGGAACGTGTAGGAGTTGCTCTCGCTGTTGTCCTTGAGCACCCAGCCGGAGAGGTCGACCGCGCTGGCGCCGGTGTTGACCAGCTCGACGAAGTCGGGGTTGTTCGACGAGAGCTCGCTGATCCGCACGTCCGCGTCCGCGGCGTCCGCCGGGGCGGCCACCGTGACCAGGCCCGCGAGGGCGAACGTGACGGAGCCGAGCAGGGCGGTCGGACGGTGCCGGAATCTGGCCACGACGCTTCTTCCTCGAGTGTGCTGCCGAGCCAGCGACGGATGGGGGCGACCGGCAGCCTGGGGGAGGGTGGCGAAGCGGAGGTGAACGGCCCGCGGTGGGCCGCTGAACGTCAGGCTCCCGGTGGGCGCCGAGCGGACCGGCGGGCCGGGGCACGAGGTCAGCCGATCGCGTGGACCTCGTTCTCCCGGGCGCAGGCGGTGGGCCCGCCGAAGACGTGGGCGGCGCGGGCGGTGGCGGCCTCCGGTGTCAGCGTGGGGCCGACGTGGGTCACGAGGAGCCGGCCGGCGCCGGCGCGACGGGCCAGCGCCCCGGCGTCCTCCGGGGTGTGGTGGCCCTGCGGCGCGTCCGAGGTCCACCGGTCCGACTCCGCCTCGCACAGCAGGAGGTCGGCGCGCTCGGCGAGCGCGTCGAGCGACGTGCAGGGCCCCGTGTCGCCGGAGAAGGCCAGCACCTTCCCCTCGTACGTCGCGCGGAGGCCGTACGCCTCGACGTCGTGCTGGACCGCGGCGGCTCGCAGCGCCAGGTCGCCGATGCGCACCTCGTGGCCGTCGTGCAGGTCGTGCAGCGCCAGGTGGGGCGCCAGTGCCCCGCCGAGGTCCGGCCGGTCGAGGAAGCCGGACAGGCGCCGCAGCAGCCCGCTCGGCGCGTGCACGGGGATCGGCGCCTCCACCCGCGGGCCGCCGTACGCCAGGGCGTAGAACGCGCCCAGCAGGTCGGCGCTGTGGTCGGCGTGCAAGTGGGAGATCCAGATGGCGTCCACGTCGGTCAGTGCCGTGTGGCGCTGGAGGTTCGCGAGGGAGCCCGGGCCGGCGTCGACCCACACCCGGGTGTCGCCGGCGGTCACGAGGTAGCCGGAGCAGGCCCGGTCGGGGAGGGGGTGCGGGGTGGCGGTCCCGAGCACGGCGAGCGTGAACACGGAACGAACCTAATGTATTGATATGTGTTGCGCAGCATGGTTATCCGGTGTGGCGTCGTCCCGCGCATGGGACCGGCCGAAGAAGTGCGGCTCCGTCGGCGGGGGCACCGTCCGCCGGGGCCCGTTCGGCCGTACGGTCGACCCATGATCACCCCGCGGATGCTCGCGGACGAGCTCGGCGTCACCGACCGGACCATCCGGCGGTGGCTGCACGCCATGGGGTGGCAGATCACGCCGTACGCCTACTTCCGGCTCACCGAGGCGGAGGCCGAGAAGGTGCGGGCCTACGGGCGCGAGCGCCTCGCGCGGCGCGCGCGGGACTGAGCGGCCGCCACTCCCGCTGCGCGGGCGGCGGCGGAGTGCGTCAGCCGGCGAGGAGCAGGACGACGGTCTCGGCGACGCAGGCGGGCTTGGCCTCGCCCTCGATCTCGACGGTGTAGGCGATGACGGCCTGCTTGCCGGCGGGGATGTCGGTGACCTCGCCGAAGGCGACGTGCCCGCGGACGCGCTTGCCGACGAGCAGCGGGTTCGGGAAGCGGACCTTGTTGACGCCGTAGTTGAGCTTGGCGCCGGGGGTGTCGAGGGCGAAGACCTGGCTGCCCAGCCACGGCACCAGCGACAGGGTGAGGTAGCCGTGGGCGATGGTCCCGCCGAACGGGCCGTCCTTCGCGCGCTCGACGTCGACGTGGATCCACTGGTGGTCGCCGGTGGCCTCGGCGAAGAGGTCGACGCGTGCCTGGTCGATCTCCACCCAGTCGGTCGAGCCGAGGTCGGTACCGGCCGCCTCGGCGACCTCCTCGAAGCTGGAGAACGTGCGCATGGGGGCTCCTCGGGGACGCGTGCGGGAAGGCTGTGGGCGGGGGCTGCGGGGCTCGTGCGGGCTCGCACCAGGCGATGTGGAACTCGGTGACCGGGGTGGTTGGATGGTCGGCATGCAAGATAGTGCCCCCGTCACGCTGACCAGGGAACAGGTGCGCCGGGCGCCGAAGGTCCTCCTCCACGACCACCTCGACGGCGGGCTCCGCCCCCAGACCATCCTCGAGCTCGCCGCGGCGTGCGGCCACGAGCTGCCGGTCGCTGGCAACGCCGAGGAGCTCGGCCGCTGGTTCACCGAGGCCGCCGACTCGGGCTCCCTCGAGCGCTACCTCGAGACCTTCGACCACACCGTCGGCGTGATGCAGACCGCCGACGCGCTCACCCGCGTGGCCCGCGAGTGCGTGGAGGACCTGGCCGAGGACGGCGTGGTGTACGCCGAGATCCGCTACGCCCCCGAGCAGCACGTGCAGGAGGGCCTCAGCCTCGACGACGTGGTCGCCGCCGTGCAGCGGGGCTTCGACGAGGGCTGCTCGGCCGCGGGCGACCGGATCGTCGTCCGGCAGCTGCTCACCGCCATGCGGCACCAGGCCCGCTCGATGGAGATCGCCGAGCTCGCGATCGCCTGGCGCGACCGCGGCGTGGCCGGCTTCGACATCGCCGGCGCGGAGGCGGGCTACCCGCCCACCCGCCACCTCGACGCCTTCGAGTACCTCCAGCGCGAGAACTCCCACTTCACCATCCACGCCGGCGAGGCGTTCGGGCTGCCGTCGATCTGGCAGGCCATCCAGTGGTGCGGCGCGGACCGGCTCGGGCACGGCGTCCGGATCATCGACGACATCACCGCGCACGAGGACGGCACCGTCGAGCTCGGCCGGCTGGCGGCGTACGTCCGGGACAAGCGGATCCCGCTCGAGATGTGCCCCGCCTCCAACATCCAGACCGGCGCCGCCGCGTCGATCGCCGAGCACCCGATCGGCCTGCTCAAGAGCCTGCGGTTCCGTGTCACCGTCAACACCGACAACCGGCTGATGAGCGGCACCTCGATGACCGACGAGATGTGGGCGCTGGTCGAGGCGTTCGGGTACGGCGTGCGCGACGTCGAGTGGTTCACGATCAACGCCATGAAGTCGGCGTTCCTGCCCTTCGACCAGCGCCTCGAGCTGATCTCCTCGGTGATCAAGCCCGCGTACGCCGCGCTGGCCGCCGAGCTGGGCGGCTGACCGACCCGGACGTCATGCGGAGGGAGCACCCGCTCCCACGCTCCGGATGACGTCCGCACGCGGGCCGGTTTCTGTCCACAGCGTCCCGCGGGGCGCCGGCGCCCCCAGGGCACCCGCGGAGCGATGGCCCGGGTCCGCCGCTCCGGGGAGCGTGCGTCCGTGCCCGCGACGACTCCCCACGACCTGCCCGTCCTCCTCGCCGCCCGGCGCCTCGCGGCCGACCAGGGCGGTGTGGTGTCGCGGCGGCAGCTCTACGCGCTGGGTGTCACCCGGTGGCAGGTGAGGGGACAGGTCGCCGGCGGCCGCTGGCGACTGGTGGGCGACCAGTCCGTGTGCCTGCACAACAGCACCCTCAGCGAGGCTGGCCACCACTGGGCGGCGGTGTTCCAGGGTGGGCCACGCGCGTGCCTGGACGGGGCGTCGGCCCTGGTGGCTGGCGGCCTGCAGCGGTACGTCGTGGACCGGGTCAGGGTGTCGGTCCCGCGCGGCGCGCGCGTGCGACGGAGCCCGCGGTACGACATCCGGCAGACCCGGCGGTGGAGCGCGACCGACGTCGTGCCGACCGGGGTGCCGCGGACCCGGCCCGCGACGGCGGCGGTCCGCGCGGCGCTGTGGGTCGCGACCGACCGCCAGGCGGCGTACCTGCTGACCCTGACCGTGCAGCAGGGCCTCGCCACCGCCGAGCAGGTGGGCGAGGAGGCGCTGCGCGTGCGGAGGGACCGGCGACGTGCGCTGGTCCAGCAGGTGGTCGGTGAGCTGCTCGAGGGCGCCCGCACGTTGGACGAGGCGGCGATCGTGCGGGAGCTGGTGCGCCGGGGGCTCCCGGCGCCCGCGCGGCAGGTGGTGCGGCGCGGGCGCAACGGTCGGTACGTCCTGGACCTCTGCTGGCCCGAGCACCGGCTGGTCGTCGAGGTCGACGGCATCCAGCACGCCTGGGTGGACCACGTCGTCGGCGACGCGGTCCGGCAGAACGACCTGGTCCTGTCGGGCGACCGGGTGCTGCGGGTGCCGATGCTGCGGCTGCGGCCCGACACGTTCTACGGGCAGATCGAGCAGGCGCTCCTGCACCGGACGGGCCACGCCTCGGACGTCATGCGGGCCGAGCACCCGCTCCCACGCTCCGGATGACGTCCGGGACCACGGCGAACCACGGCCGGTCCCACCCGGCCACCCGCAGCCGCCCGGCCGCGAACGCCTCCCGGCGGACGACCACGACGTCTCCCCGGGCCGGGTCGTAGAGCCGCAGGCGGTCCGCCTCGACAGCCAGGACCAGCACCACGTGGCGCGGGAGGAGCCGGTTGCCGACGTAGAGCGCGCTGCGCCCCGTCGCCTCCTGCAGGGTCGACCAGCGGGCGCGCCGGACCCGGTGCCGCACACCGGTGACCAGCGCGAGCTCCCGGGCCACCGCCCACGGCGGCGTGCCGAGCGCGCGCGGCCAGGGCAGCTGCGCGCGGCCGTCGCGGGACCGGTGGCCGGTCACCCGCCGGTGCAGCGCGAGCACCTCCGCCGGGAACGACGCGGCGGCTCTCGCGGCGTACTCCTCCTCGGCGAGCATCCGCGCGACCACCAGCACCGAGGCGCCGCAGGAGAGCGGGTCGGGCTGGCGCAGCGCGGCGCCCCAGGGGAGCAGGGTCACCCCCGAGTCATAGCAGCCGCCGGAAGCGGGCGCCGGGAGCCGTCGTCGGGACCCCGCGTCAGCGGGCCGCGTCGGCGGTCAGCCGCGCGACCTCGGCGCAGGCCTCGTCGGGCGTGACCGGCCGGCAGCCCTTCGCGACGGCGTCGGCGACGACCTCGCGCTGGGCGCGCATCAGGGCGATGCCCCGCCGGACGAGGACGAGCGGCGGCTTGCGGTGCTCCCGCAGGTCGCGCTGGAGGCGGAGCCAGAAGGTGCGCAGGGGCGACCGGCGGATGCAGTACGCCGCGGCGAGGATCCCCGCCTCACGCGCGGGCCGGACGACGTCGGGGGCGAAGATCCCCTCCGCGACGTAGTACGGGGCACCGTCCAGGTCGAGGGTCTGCCACCCGCAGCGGCCGTCGTGGGCGATGTCGTAGATCGGCACCTCGGCCTTCCCCTCGCGGCACAGCGTCTCCATCGCGGCGAGCGCGTCGTCGGGCAGCCAGGAGTCGGGGTGGTCCCAGTCGATGATGCCGGCGTTCGCGCCGTGCTCGATGCGGGGGAGCGTGGGGTCGCCACCGGACTTGTAGAAGTCGTCGAGGCGCAGCACCGGCAGGCCCATCCGCGCGGCGAGCCGGGACTTGCCCGACCCCGAGGGGCCGGCGAGGACGATCACCCGGGCGCGCACCGGGACATCCTGCCGTGTCCCGGCCCCCGGGGCTCAGTCGACCCGGACCTGGTCGCCCTCGACGTGGGCCTTGCCACGGCGCAGCCGGAGCACCTTGGAGTACGCCGCCACGAACTGGCGGTAGCCCCGGGCCGGGCCGTGGTAGCCCAGGAACCCCTTCGGCCCGTCGACCATGACGCCGGTGCTGACGTCGTACCGGCTCTGGTGCCACGGGCAGACCAGGCACCCGTCCGCGTCGACGTGGCCCTCGCTGAGGTCGGCGAGCTGGTGGCGGCACCGGCGCGAGACCGCGAACGGCTCCCCGGTGCGCGCGGTCGGGTCGGTGGTGTCCGTCGTGCGGCGCAGGCCGACCACCCACTGCCCGACCAGGCGGACCTTGCCGCCGGCCAGCTCGGAGAGGGGGACGCCGGGCTGCTTGTCGTCGCTCATGGGAGGGCCGGTACCCGCTCCGGGCCCTCCGTCTGCGACCGGGTCGCCGACGATGACGGCGACGGCAACAGCGGTCAGTAGCTGCCGGAGCCGGAGGACGCGCCGTCGCCGGCGGAACCGAGGAGCGCGCGGCTGCCGGAGACGCCGAGCCGGGAGGCACCGGCGGCCATCATCGTGCGCGCCTGCTCGAGGGTGCGCACGCCGCCGGAGGCCTTGACCTGCAGCTGAGGGACCGTCTGGGCCATCAGGCGCACGGCGTGCTCGGAGGCCCCGCCGGAGGGGTGGAAGCCGGTGGAGGTCTTGACGAAGTCCGCGCCGGCGGCGGCCGCGGCGCGGCACACGCCGACGATCTCCTCGTCGGACAGGGCGGCGGACTCGATGATCACCTTGAGCACCGTCGGCGCCGGTGCGGCCGCGCGGACCGCGGCGACGTCGGCCTCGACCGCGTCGTACCGGCCCTCCTTGGCGGCACCGATGTCGATGACCATGTCGACCTCGTCGGCGCCGTTCGCGACCGACTCCGCAGCCTCGGCGGCCTTGACCGTGGAGGTGTGCTTGCCGCTGGGGAACCCGCAGACGACGGCGACCTTCAGCCCGCTGCCCTCCGGCACGGCGACGGGCAGCATCGAGGGGGAGACGCACACGGAGTAGGTCCCGAGCTCGACGGCCTCGGCCACCAGCGCCTCGACGTCGGCGCGGGTGGCCTCCGGCTTCAGCAGGGTGTGGTCGATGGCCTGGGCGACCTGGGTGACGGAGGGTTCGCTCACCGGTTCAGCATAGGCTCGACGCCGCGCCCGGCCCGACGGTGGGCTGGGGCACGACCGGACCGAGAGCAGGAGGACGACGCGGTGGGCGAGCAGGGACCCGGCGAGGTCACGGAGAGCTTCCGACCCACCAGCGGACGGGTGAGCGGCGTCCTCGGCCTGCTCGCGGCGCTCGGCGCCGTCGTCCTCGGCGTCACCGAGAGGTACGACGCGGCGGTGGTCGTCGGCGCGGTCTTCTTCGGCGTCCTGGTCTGGGCGGCCACGCTCCGCCCGCGGGTGCTCGTCGCCCACGGCCGGCTGGTGCTGCGCAACATGCTCGAGACGGTCACGATCCCGCTCGCGGCGGTCGAGGAGCTCGGCGTGCGGCAGGTCCTCGCCGTGCGCGCGGGGGAGAAGCGGTACGTCTCGCCGGCCATCGGCCAGACCCTGCGCTCGACGCTCCAGACGCGGGCGAGCTCGACCCCCGGTGGCACAGACCCCGACCTGGGCACCCCCGGCCCGTCGTACGCCGACATCGTCGAGATGCGGATCCGTCAGCTCGTCGACGAGGACCGCACCGCCCGCGGCATCCGCCGCTCCTCCCCGGAGGTCACCGCGCTGGCCGCCGAGGTGCGCCGCACCCCGGCCTGGGCCGAGATCGTCCTCCTGGCGGTCACCTTCGTCGGGTTCCTGGTCACGCTGGTCCTCTGAGGAGGCCTGCTCGACTGGTCCGGAGGTCAGCGCATCGTCTCGCGGAAGGTGCGCAGCAGGGAGCCGACCACCTCGGTGTGGCTGTCGTCGCCGGTGGCAGGGTCGTCGCGTCCGCGGAGGAAGTCGGTGAAGCCGTCCTCGCGCTCCAGGTCGACGCCGCTGACGTCGCGGAAGCCCATCGACCAGTCGGGGAAGGCCCGCTGCTCGATCCGGTCGCGCAGCAGCACGATCACCCCGCGGTGGCGGGGGTCGCGCTCGATGTCGGCGAAGGTCTGCTCGACCTCCTCCTCCGGGCCCTCGAGCACCTGGATGATGTTGCCGTCGCGGTAGAGCAGCACGCCGCTGAGGCCGCGCTCGTGGTTGCGCGGCCGGCTGGTCTCGAGGAGGCGGACCAGGGCGTCGGCGTCGAGCAGCTCGGTGGCGGAGCTGACGTAGGTCAGGGAGAGCACGGCGTCCGGGTACCCAGTCGTCCGGCGGGTCTGCCGCTCAGATCCCGGCCGCGGACTTGATGTCCGAGCGCAGGGCGTCGAGCCGGCCGGCGGCGTGGATCCGCGCCGCGTCGACGCCGTCCTCGCGGTCGACCGGCACGACGACCTCGAGGTAGCACTTCAGCTTCGGCTCCGTCCCGCTCGGTCGTACGACGACGCGCGCGCCGCCCGCGAGGGCGTAGCGCAGCCCCTCGGTCGGCGGGAGGTCCGCGGAGCCGGTGCTCAGGTCGTCGACCCGCTCGACGGCGAGGCCGCCCAGCGCGGCGGGCGGGGTCGCGCGCAGCCGCTCCATCGCGGCGCCGATCTCGGCCAGGTCGGTGACCCGCACGGAGAGCTGGTCGGTCGCGTGCAGGCCGTGCTCCAGCGCGATGTCGTCGAGGACGTCGGGCAGGCCGCGGCCCTCGGCCTTGGCCCGGGCGGCGAGCTCGCACAGCAGCAGCAGCGCGGAGACGCCGTCCTTGTCCCGGACGTGCTCGGGGTCGACGCAGTAGCCCAGCGCCTCCTCGTAGCCGAACGCGAGCCCCTCGACCCGGCCGATCCACTTGAAGCCGGTGAGCGTCTCGGCGTACGGCTGGCCGGCCTTCGCGGCCATCTTCCCGAGCAGGGAGGAGGAGACGATCGAGGTGGCGTAGGTGCCCTGCTTGCCGGAGCTGAGCAGGGCGTGGGCGAGCAGCGCGCCGACCTCGTCGCCGCGCAGCATCCGCCACCCGTGCGGGCCCGGCACCGCCGCGGCGCAGCGGTCGGCGTCGGGGTCGTTGGCGACCACGAGGTCCGCGCCGTGCTGCTCGGCGAGCGCCATCGCGAGGTCCATGGCACCGGGCTCCTCGGGGTTCGGGAACGCGACCGTGGGGAAGTCCGGGTCGGGCTGCTCCTGCTGCTCGACGACCCGCGGCTGGGAGAACCCGGCGGACTCCAGCACCTGCAGCACCGACGTGCCGCCGACGCCGTGCAGCGGGGTGTAGACGAGGTCGAGGTCGCGGGGGCCGTCCTCGGCGAGGCCGGCGACGGTGTCGAGGTAGCGGTCGACGATGCCCTCGTCGAGTACCGCGCCGCCGTTCCCGCGGGGCACGTCGGCGACCGGGCCGACCGCCGCGATCCGGGCGGCGATCTCGGCGTCGGCCGGCGGCACGATCTGGCTGCCGTCGCCGAGGTAGACCTTGTAGCCGTTGTCCTGCGGCGGGTTGTGGCTCGCGGTCACCATCACGCCGGCCGAGCAGCCCAGCTCCCGGATGGCGTAGGCCAGCAGCGGCGTCGGGAGCGGCCGCGGCAGGAGGTGGGCGGCGAACCCGGCGCCGGTCACCACCTCCGCGGTGTCGCGGGCGTAGACGTCGCTGTCGTGGCGCGCGTCGTACCCGATGACCACGGGGCCGGTGGCGCCGGTGTCGCGCAGGTACGCCGCCAGGCCGGCGGCGGCGCGGGTGACGACGACCCGGTTCATCCGGTTCGGGCCGGCGCCGATCGCGCCCCGCAGGCCCGCCGTGCCGAACTCCAGCGTCCCGGCGAACCGGTCCGCCAGGTCGGCCGTCGCGGCCGCGTCCCCGGCCTCGACGCGGGCGACGACCGCCTCGAGCTCCTCGCGGGTGCGCGGGTCGGGGTCCTCGGCGGTCCAGGCGCGGGCGGCGGCGAGCAGGGAGGGAACGTCGGTGTTCGTCACCGGTCCACCCTACGAGCCGCCGACCCCGCGCCCGGCCGCGCCTCAGGCCTCGATCGAGGACATGTCGCCGTACCGGTCGCCCACGACGGCGTCGCGCGGCACGGCCTCCTCCAGGCGGCGCAGGTCCCCGGCGTCCAGCGGCACGTCCAGGGCGCCGACGTTCTCCTCGAGGTAGGCCACCCTCTTGGTGCCCGGGATCGGCGCCACGTCGTCGCCCTGGGCCAGCACCCAGGCGAGGGCGAGCTGGCCGGGGGTGCAGTCCTTCTCGGCGGCGAGCTCGCGGATCTTGTCCACGAGGCGGAGGTTGGCGCGCAGGCCCTCGCCGTTGAGGCGGGGGAAGTACGCCGAGCGGCGCGAGTCGTCCTCGGCCAAGGACTCCTCCGAGGTGATCGCGCCGGTGAGGATGCCGCGGCCGAGCGGGGAGTACGGCACGAGCCCGATCCCCAGCTCGCGGATGGTCGGCAGGATCTCGTCCTCGAGGTCGCGGGTGAACAGCGAGTACTCCGTCTGCAGCGCGGTGATCGGGTGGGTCGCGTGGGCGCGGCGGATGGTGGCGGCCGACGCCTCGGAGAGCCCGAGGTGGCCGACCTTGCCGGCGGCCACCAGCTCGGCCATCGCCCCGACGGTCTCCTCGATCGGGACCGACCGGTCCACGCGGTGCTGGTAGTAGAGGTCGATGTGGTCGACGCCGAGCCGCGAGAGCGAGGCGTCGCAGGCGGCCCGGACGTACTCCGGGCGGCCGTTGATGCCGACGCGGGTGCCGTCGGGCAGGCGCTCGTTGCCGAACTTGGTCGCCAGCTGCACCTCGTCGCGGCGGTCCTTGATCGCCGCCCCGACCAGCTGCTCGTTGGTGAACGGGCCGTACATGTCGGCGGTGTCGAGGAACGTCACGCCCAGGTCGAGCGCCCGGTGGATCGTCGCGGTCGCCGTCGCCTCGTCTGCGGTCCCGTAGAACTCCGACATCCCCATGCAGCCGAGGCCGAGGGCGGACACGGTGAGGGACGAGGCGGTGCCGAGGGTGCGCTTCTGCGTCACGGAAGAGGTCATGCCCCCAGCAAAGACCTCTGCTCCAAGCCGTGCCAGGTCCTGGTGGGGCCAGGCTCGGGGTGGTCGGTTTCCCCGGGGCCCCGGGGAAACCGGCACCTCTCAGGGGTTGCATCCCCTGAGGAGTGCCGGTTTCCCCTGAGGAGTCGGGGCGAAGGGTGGCTCAGGAGCGGTCGAGGGCGGGCCGCTCGAACGTCGGCGTGGCGTACGGGCCGCCGACGTGCGCGGCGTCCCAGTCGTCCTCGGGGGAGGGCTGGATCCGGTCGGCCCAGGCCTCGGCGTCGTCCTGCGGGTCGTAGCCCAGCGCGCGACCCGGCTCGAGGTCCCACCAGGCCCGGGTGTTGGCGGAGATGCCGTACAGCACCGCGAAGCCCGGGGCCGTGGCGGTGAGGCCGGCCTCGACCATGCGGACGCAGTCGTCGTGGGAGAGCCAGGTGGAGAGGTTGCGGACCGTCTCGGGCTCGGGGAGGAACGAGCCGATCCGGCAGACGACCGCGTCGATGCCGTACCGGTCGACGTAGAGGCTCAGCAGCGCCTCGGCGGCCACCTTGCTGACGCCGTAGAACGTGTCGGGCCGCGGCCGGGCGTCGACGCCGACCAGGTCCCGGCGCGGGGTGCGGCCCAAGGCGTGGTTGGAGGAGGCGTAGACGATGCGGCGCACGTCGTGGGCGACCATCGCGTCGAGCAGCGCGCCCGTGGTCACCACGTGGGAGGCCAGCGAGTCCGGGAGGTTCGCCTCGCCGGGGTGCCCGGCCAGGTGGACGACCGCGTCGAGGGACTGCTCGACGAAGACGGCGTCGACGGCGTCGGGGTCGGTGCAGTCGACGGTGTACCAGGCGCCGTCCTCGCCCGAGGGCTGCGGCAGCCGGTCGAGGCCGACGACCTCGTGCCCCCGGTCGGCGAGGCCCAGCGAGACCACCCGGCCGATGCTGCCGGCGGCGCCGGTGACCAGGACCCTCATGCGGACGCGCCCCGGACGCCGCGGCGGTCGTGGGAGCCGGCGGGGCCGGTGTCAGTCCTGGCGTGCCGGGCGGCGGTAGGCATCGATGCGTTCTCCGAGCTCGGTGAAGAGGGCCTGGTTCAGCCGGAACGCTACCTTCACCTCCTCGACCACCCGGTCCACCCCGGCGCCGTCGAGGCCCAGTGCGTCGAGGCGGGCGCGGTAGGCGTCCTTGTACGGCTTCGGCTTGGGGATCGCGGGGAACGCGTAGAACGCCGTCCCGGCCCCGTCCAGCTCGAAGGCCCGGTCGAGCACCCGGCCGATCGCCTGGCCGCCGGACAGGTCGCCCAGGTAGCGGGTGTAGTGGTGGGCCACCAGCGCGCCGCCCCAGGACGCCCCACGGAGGCGGTCGCAGTACGTCGCCGCCGCCGGCGACTCGCCGGGCGCGAGGTCGTGGTCGGCGCCGGGCGCCCAGTGGTCCAGGTCGGCGTCGATCGCGGCGAGCCGCTCCAGGGCCGGGTCGTGGACGGCGGCCACGAGGGGGTCGTCCGAACGCTCCCGGACGACGGTCTCCATGGCGGCGTACACGCCGCGGAGCCGGCGCAGGTACGCAGCGTACCCCTCCTCGGAGATGCGGCCGTCGAGCAGCTCGGACATGAACGTCGACCCCTCGGCGTCCTCGTGCTCCGCGCGGGAGCCCTCGCGCATCGCGACCGACAGGGCGGGTGTGGTGGGGCCGGCGTCGAGCACGGTCATGAGTCTCTCCTGCGGCTGTTGCGTCGCTGTGACGGGGGCTGGAGCGGGGGCTGGAGCGGGGCTGCGCCATCGAAGCGCGGTCCGGACACGCTGTCAAAAACATCCTGACACACTGTCAGATCGGTCTGGACATTTGGTGAGGCTTACCTAACTTAGGTGTACCTTACTCGGCGTGCTGCCCCCGTCCTCCTCCGTCCGCCTGCTGGTCCCGTCGATCGCCGGGCTGGTGGTCGCGCTGCTGCTGGCCGGCTGCGGGATCTCCACCGGCGAGCGGGCCGTCGGCTCCGACGCCGACCCCTCGGCCCTGCGGACGGCGCCACCGCTGGCCGACGTGGAGCCGCTGGAGGACGTCCGCGCCTGGGACGGCGAGGCCGTCGTGGCGGCCGACGACGCGATCGACCCCGTCGCGGAGGCGCCCGAGCAGCACCTGCCGGTGACGCTGACCGACGCCCAGGGGACCGAGGTGCGGGTCGAGGACGCCAGCCGCGTGCTGGCGCTCGACGTGCACGGGACGCTCGCGCGCACCGTCGCCGAGCTGGGCCTGGCCGACGTGCTCGTCGGCCGCGACGTGTCCACCCAGGTCGCGGGGCTCGACGACCTGCCGCTGGTCACCCAGGACGGGCACGACCTCGTCGCCGAGGCGATCCTCGAGCTCGATCCCACGCTGGTCGTCACCGACACCTCCCTCGGTCCCTGGGACGTCGTGCTGCAGGTGCGGGACGCCGGCATCCCCGTCGTCGTGCTCGAGCCGGAGCGCACCCTCGAGAACGTCGGAGGACTGGTCCACGGCGTCGCCGAGGCGCTCGGCGTCCCGGAGGAGGGCGCGGCGCTCGCCGAGCGGACCCGGCGGGAGATCGACGCGGTCACCGCCGAGGTCGCGCGCGTCGCGCCGGCGGACGAGGGCGAGCGGCTGCGGATGGTGTTCCTCTACGTGCGCGGGCAGAGCGGCGTCTACTACATGTTCGGCGAGGGGTCGGGCGCGGACTCGCTCATCGACGCGATCGGCGGGTACGACGTCGCCGAGGAGATCGGCTGGAACGGCATGAAGCCGCTCACCGACGAGGGCCTGGTCGCCGCGCAGCCCGACCTGGTGCTGATGATGTCCGGGGGCCTGGAGTCCGCGGGCGGGGTCGACGGCCTGCTCGAGCGGCTGCCCGCGCTGGCCGAGACCCCCGCGGGCCGGCACCGCCGGTTCGTGGCGATGGGCGACGCGGCCGTCCTCGGCTTCGGCCCCGCGACCGCCTCGGTCCTCGAGGCCCTCACCGTCGCGGCGTACGCACCGGGCGAGCTGTCGTGACCGCCACCCCCACCGCCGCCCCTCCCGCCGCCGGCCGCACCGCCCCGGCGACCCCGCGGACCGCCGCCCGCGTGCTCGCGGGCCGGGTCGGCCTGCTCGGCGGGCTGGGCGTCGCCCTGCTCGTGGCACTCGTCCTCGGGGCCGGCCACGGCCAGCTCGACGTGCCCCCGAACGAGGTCGTCGGGTCGGTGCTGCACCGCCTCGGGCTGGACTGGGGCCCCGTCCCGTCCCACCCCCAGGGCGAGAGCACCCTGTGGCAGGTCCGGTTCCCGCGCGTGGCCATGGCCGCCCTCGCGGGCGCCGCGCTCGCCACTGCGGGCGCCCTGATGCAGGGCGTCTTCGGCAACCCCCTGGCCGAGCCCGGCGTCGTGGGGGTCTCCTCCGGGGCCGCCGTCGCGGCGGCCTCGGTGATCGTGCTCGACCTGACCTTCGCCGGCACCTGGACGGTCGCGGTGTGCGCCTTCCTCGGCGGGCTGGTGACCACCGTGCTGGTCTACGTGATGTCGCGCGACGAGGGCCGCACCGAGGTGGTCACGCTGGTGCTGACCGGCATCGCGCTCAACGCGGTGACCAGCGCCGGGCTGGCCTTCCTGATGTTCCTGGGCGACACCCAGGCGCGCGAGGAGATCGTCTTCTGGCAGCTGGGCAGCCTCAACGGGTCGCGCTGGGAGCAGGTCGGCGTCGTCGCGCCGCTCGCCGTCGGCGGGATCCTCGTCGCCCTCCTCCTCGCGCCCCGGCTGGACCTGCTCGCGCTCGGCGACCGCGCCGCCCGCCACGTCGGTGTCGACGTCGAGCGGCTGCGGATGACCACGATCGTGGCGGTCGCCGTGCTCACCGCCGCGGCGGTGTCCTTCTGCGGGATCATCGCGTTCGTCGGGCTGGTCGTGCCGCACCTGGTGCGGTTGGTGGCCGGTCCCGGCCACCGGCTGCTCGTGCCCGCCAGTGCGCTCGGCGGTGCCGTCCTCCTCGTCGTCGCGGACCTGTGGGCCCGCACCGCGATCGAGTACGCCGACCTGCCGATCGGGATGCTGACCTCCCTGGTCGGCGGCCCCTTCTTCTTCTGGCTGCTGCGCCGGGCCCGTCGTACGGCGGGGGGCTGGGCGTGACGGCCCCCGGCGCGACGGTCCGCGCACGCGGCGTCGGCGTGGCCGTCGACGGCCACCGCATCCTCGACGGGGTCGACGTCGACGTCCGGCCCGGGGAGCTGCTGGCCCTGGTCGGGCCGAACGGCGCCGGCAAGTCCACCCTGCTCGGCGTCCTCTCCGGCGACACCGTGCCGACGACGGGCACCGTCGAGCTCGGCGGGCGCGAGCTGCGCCGGCACGCCGCCCGCGACCTGGCCCGGGTGCGCGGGGTGCAGCTGCAGCAGCAGGGCCTCGCGTTCGGGTTCCGCGTCGAGGACGTCGTGCGCATGGGCCGCTCCCCGTGGCACCGGACCCCGGCCGAGGACGACGACGAGCGCGTCGTCGCCGAGGCCATGGAGCGGGCGGACGTGGCCGCTCTCGGGCAGCGGCACTTCCCCACGCTCTCGGGCGGCGAGCAGGCGCGCACGTCGTTCGCCCGGCTGCTCGCCCAGGCCACCCCCGTGCTGATGCTCGACGAGCCGACCGCGGCCCTCGACATCCGTCACCAGGAGGCGCTGCTCGACGTGCTGCGCCGCACCGTCCGGGCCGGTGCCGCCGCCGTTGTCGTGCTGCACGACCTCTCGCTCGCCGCGGCGTACGCCGACCGCGTCTGCGTCCTCGCCGACGGCCGGGTCCGCGCCGACGGCCCGCCCGCCGAGGTGCTGACCGGGGCGCTGCTGAGCGAGGTCTACGGCCACCCGGTCGACGTCGTCGAGCACGCCGGCCACCTCCTCGTCGTCCCCGTCCGCACCCCGTCGCCGCTCCAGGAGGTCCTGTGAGGTCCCGGCTCCTCGCCGCGCTGCTGCTCGCGGCCACCTGCTCGCTCGCCGTGCCCGCAGCCCCGGCCGCCGCGGCCTCGCGGGTCACCGTCGCGAACCCCGACGGCGACGCGGCCGTCGACCCGACGTACGCCACGACCCTGCAGGTGCGGGGGAGCGGCTTCCAGTCGATCCGCGGCGGGCACGGGGGGATCTACGTCTTCTTCGGTGCCGTCGACGGCACCTGGCAGCCCAGCCGCGGGGGCGCGACCGGTGAGGACTACTGGTACGTCCCGGACAGCGAGGCGCGCGACAACCAGGGCTTCCAGAAGTACGTCGCGTTCCCCGGCTCCGACACCGCGGGCTCCGCCAACGGCGGCACCATGTCGGCGAAGGGCACGTGGTCCACGACGGTCGTCGTGCCCGGCGCGACGTTCCGGGCCTACGACCGCGACGACTCGGTGCGGACCATCGACTGCCGGAGGCTGACCTGCGGCGTGATCACCGTCGGTGCCCACGGCGTGAAGAACGCCCGCAACGAGACCTTCACCCCCGTGCGGGTCGCCTCGCTGCAGCAGGCGGCGCCCACCGACCCGGCCGACCCGGCTGACCCGACCGACCCGGCCGCGCCCGCGGCCGGGGCGGACACCGGCGCACCGGTCGCGCCGCCCGGTCCCGTGGCCGGGGCCGTGCCGGAGGGATCCGTGCCGAGCGGCGCCCAGACGCCCGCCGCGGGCGAGGTGCCCGGTGCCGGCGCCGCGGCGAGCACGCCCACGCTCAAGGTCGACCGCGCCTCGGCCGTCGCCGGCAACGTGCTCGCCTTCACCGCCGCCGGCCTCCCGCCGGGCCGCCAGGTCACCGTCGTCCTCGACGACGGTGCGGCGGGTGCCGGGCCGTTCCTCGTCGGCGCCGACGGCGGCACCGCCGGGGTGCTGGCCCTGCCCGAGGACGCCGCGGCCGGCACCCACGAGCTGCGTGTCCACGGCGTCGACGGGGCCCCCGCGGTCTCCTTCGCGATCACCGGGACCGACGCGGTGGCCGCGACGGCCCGCCCGGGCTCCGAGCGGGCCGGCCTGCTCGTCGCCGGCGCGGCGGGCCTGGTGCTCCTCGCGGCGGCCGGCCGCGCGGCGTACCCCCTCCTGCGCACGCGGCGGGTGCGTCGTGCGGCCTGACCGGCGACGGCACGGCATCGCCGCCGCGCTCGCCTCGGCCGCCGTCGTCGCCCTGCTCGGCGGGACGTCCGGCGGGGTGCTCGGGGCGGCGCCCGCCGGTGCCGAGGAGCCCGCCGAGGACCCCACGACCCGGGTCGAGCTGGACGGGGCCGTGCTCCGGTGGGGGATCAACCACGAGTCGAGCAACCGGGCGCACGCGCCGGACACCTACAACTTCCTCTCCGCCGGCCGGGTCCCCGACCCGGGCCGGGGCGGCACGACGCTGCCGCGGTCGTCCTGGCAGCAGCGCGAGGGCGACGTCCGCATCCAGAAGTGGGACGGCCGCCGGTGGCGCCCGGCGACCTGGAAGGGGTTGTCCACCGATGCCGCCGGGAAGCCGCTCGGCCCACCCGCGAGCGGGTCGACGAGCGGTCTGCGGTTCACGATCGCCTCGGGCGAGGGGTACGTCGACCCCGCCGCCGGCACGGCCCACGTCGCGTGGGACGGCGACCTCACGGTCGTCTACTACTCCGGGATGTCGATGTTCCACGTCAGCGACCCCGTGCTCGACGTGGCCGACGGGCGGGGCACCCTCACCGCGACGGTGAGCGGGTACGCCTCCTCGGTCGACGACCCCGGGTCCTGGACCCCCGTGCCGGGGGAGACCGTCACGCTCGCCGACCTGCCGGACGTCGACCTCGGCGACGCCGGACCGGGCGGCGGGCTGAGCGTCGAGCCGGCGTACCGCGGCGTGACCGTCGACGGCCTCGGCCAGACGACGGGGGAGGAGTGGTCGGGCTCCTTCCCGGGGGCCTTCGTGGCGTACATGGACCGCCTCGGCACCGCCGCCTTCTGGTTCTCCAGCGGCTCCTCGACCGACCCGTTCAAGGTCCCGCAGCCGCTCACCGTGTCCTACGACGCCACGGGCACCGACCCCGCGCCGACCCCGACCGCGCCGCCCACGCAGCCGGTCATCGTCAACCCGACGGTCGCGCCGCCGACCGCGGACCCGGCGCCCGGTCCCGCGCCGGTGGCCCCCGCCCCGGTGGCCGCCCCGGCCCCGGTGGCCCCCGCCGTGCCGACGGTGCCGGCCGCACCGGTCGCCGCCGCACCGGCCGCGGCTGCGCCGGCCGCGCTGCCGGCCAGCACGCAGCTGGTCGCCGCGGCGCCCACCCGGGCCGAGCCCGGCCCCGCCCCGTCCTGGCCCTGGTGGCTGGCCGGTGCCCTCCTGCTCGCCGCGGCCGTCGTGCTGCTGCTGCCCGTGCCCCGACGCGCCCGCGTCGCCTGAGAGAGGAACGCCATGATCCGCCCCACCCGCTGGGTCGCCTCGGCGGCCGCCACGACGCTCGCGGCCTCCGGCCTCGCGCTCGTCGCAGCCGCCGCGCCGGCCCCCGCCGCGCCACCGGCCCCCGTGCTGACCTGGGAGATCTCCCAGCAGTTCGACGACCACCTCTCGAGCCACGTCCTGGGCGGTGGCGCCACCGAGACCACCGAGGGTGTCGTCACCTTCCCGGACGGCGTGGGGACCTACGACCCGGCGACCGGTGCGGGGTCGGTGTCCTACGCCGGCTCCGTGGCGGGCTCGTTCGCCTTCGGCGGCTCGCCGTTCTACACGGTCACGATCGCGAACCCCACGGTCACCGTGGACGCCGACGGCGAGGGCACCGTGACGGCCGAGGTGTCCGCCTCCAACGTCGGCAGCGGCCAGGCGCCCGCCGCGTCGACGGATCCCGAGCGGGTCACCGTCACGACCTTCGACGCGCCGGCCTGGACGGTCGCGGACGGCCTCGGGTCCGTCACCGCCACGCCCGACTGGGACGGCGTGCTCCCGGAGGGCCCGGAGTCGGTTGCGCTCGGCATCAAGGCCGGCCAGCCGGTCGCCGGCCGGTCCTGGCACCCTGCGTTCCTCGGCCAGCTGACCCCCGGGGTCCGCGCGCACTTCCACGCCTCCGGTGCGGGCAGCGACGCCAAGAAGGCGCCCGCACCCTTCACCGCCCAGGCCACGCCGGCCGCGGCGCCGGTCGCCACGCCCGCGCTCGAGGTGACCACCACCTCCGCGTCGTACGCCGACGGCCTCGCGCTGTCGGTGACCGGGACCGGCTTCGACCCCGACGCGAAGGTGCAGCGCGCGCCGGACGGCGTGTACGTCGGCGTCGCGCCCAGCGGCGGCATCCTCGGCCTGACGGACGCCGGCTTCGCGGCGGCCACGCACGTCGGCAGGGCGAAGCTGGTCAGCGGGTCGTTCACCACCGCGCTGGTCGTGCCGACCGCGAAGCTCGACCCCGCGAGGTCGTGGTCGGTCTACACCTGGAGTGCCCACGGCAACCCGGTCGCGGACGACTCGCAGGCCGTCGAGAAGGCCCTCGCCGTCGACTGGTCGAAGCTGGCGCAGCCCGGCACCGGCCCCGGGACCGACCCCGGCCCGGGCACCGGTCCCGAGGTTCCGGCGAGCAACCCGCGGACGACCGCGTCCGTGACGGCCGCGTCGTACGCCGGCGGGGTGCAGGTGGCCGTCTCCGGCACCGGCTTCCGGGCGGTCACCAACGCGGGCGACAACGGCGTCTACGTCGGCCTGGCGCCCGCGGGCGGGATGCCGAGCACCGGCTCGCAGACCGACCAGGCCGCGTTCGCGGCGGCGGCCTGGGTCATGCCGCAGCAGATGCCCGGCGGCGCCTTCAGCACCACGCTGCTCGCTCCGACCGCGAAGCTCGACCCCACCAGGAGCTACGCGGTCTACACGTGGCAGGCGCACACCCACTCCAACACCAGCCAGGACACCCAGACGCCCGTCACCATCGACTGGTCCAGGCTCGCGCCGCCCGCCGGTGGGCCCGGCGGGGGCAGCGGCCCCGAGCAGCCCGAGCAGTCCGGCGAGGAGCCCGAGCAGCCGGGTGAGGAGCCCGAGCAGCCCGCGGCGGTCGGGGTCACCGGCCCCGCCCAGGCGGCCTTCGGCCGGTCGGGCTCGATCTCGGCCGTGATCACGGTCGGCGGCGAGCCGGCGTCCGGCACCGCGGTCCTGACCGGCCTCGGCGCCGAGCAGACCACCGAGCTCGTCGACGGCCGCGCGACGTTCCGCATCCCGGCCCGCCTGGGCGCGGGCCGCCACACCGCACGGATCTCCTTCGACGGTGTGGTCGTCGCCGAGCACGTGGTGGTCGTCGAGAAGGCGTCGCCGGTCGTCACCGCGCGCTGGTCGCGCCAGCCCACCGCCACCGCGGCGGGCCGGCTGACCACGGTCGTCCGCGGAGCGGCTGCCGTCGGCGACCCCGCCGGCCGGGTGCGGCTGCGGCTCTACCGCGACGGGAAGCTCCGGCGCACGATCGCGCCGGTCGCCCTCGAGGACGGCCGGGCCACGTTCGCGGTCGCCCGGCTCGGTGCCGGCACCTGGAAGGTCCGGGTGCGCTACCTCGGCGCCCGCAACTACGTCGGCGACACCACGGTCCTCGACCTGCGCGTCCGCTGAACCACGGCGGGGGCGCACCCGCGTGCCCCCGCCGCCACCCCGTACCGAGAGGAAGCACCATGATCCGCCCGACCCGCTGGGCCGCCTCGGCCGCAGCGACCACGATGGCCGCCTCCGGCCTGGCCCTGGTCGCCACGGCCGCCCCGGCCACGGCCGCCCCGGCCACCGCCGCGGCCGCGCCGTCCCTGACCTGGGAGATCTCCCAGCAGTTCGACGACCACCTGTCGAGCCACGAGCTCGCCGGCGGGGCCACCGAGGCCGCCGACGGGGTGGTCACCTTCCCGGACGGCGTGGGGAGCTACGACCCGGCGACCGGTGCGGGGTCGGTGTCCTACGCCGGCTCCGTGGCGGGCACGTTCGAGATCCCGATGGTCGGCACGGCCGTCTACACGGTCACGTTCGCCCAGCCGCGGGTGACCGTCGAGGCCGACGGCGACGGCACGATCAGCGCGCTCGTCTCGGCGAAGGTCAACGGCGGCATGGGCCAGCCGGCGAGCGACGTCGCCCCGGCGCGGGTCACGGTCACCACGTTCGACGCGCCGGCCTGGACGGTCGCGGACGGCCTCGGCTCGATCACCGCCACCCCCGCCTGGGACGGCGTGCTCCCGGAGGGCCCGGGGTCGGCGGCGCTCGGGATCCCCGCCGGCCAGCCGGTCGACGGGAAGGCCTGGGCCGCCGACCTCCTGGGCCACCTGCCGTCGGGGCTGCGCGCCCACTTCCACGCCTCCGGCGCGAGCAGCGACGCCAAGAAGGCGCCGGCGGCGTTCACCGCCCGGGCCACCCCGGCCGCCGCGGCCGCGCCCGCGGTCTCCCACACCGCGACCACCTCGCGCAGCGGAGTCGCGTTCACCGTCTCCGGCACCGGCTTCGACGGCACCACCAACCCCGGCGACAACGGCGTGTACGTCGGTCTCGCGGAGGCCGGTGGCCTGCCCGAGACCGACGACATGGCCGACCAGTCGGAGTTCGTGGCGGCGGCCTGGGTGCCCGCTGCGCAGGTCGTGGGCGGTGCCTTCACCACGTCGCTCACCGCGCCGGCGGCCAAGCTGGAGCGCGGCACGTCGTACTCCCTCTACACCTGGCAGGCGCACACCCACTCCAACACCTCCCAGGACACCGAGACCCCGGTGACCATCGACTGGGCCGCGCTGGGCGGCAAGACCGAGCCGCGCGCGACCGTCGCGGTCACCAAGAAGCCGACGTCCGTCCGGGCCGGCAGGCTCCGCGTCGCCTACACCGGTGACGCCGGCACGGTCGGCGGCAAGGTCACCGTCCGCATCGCCAGGGCGGCGACGTCGGGGCGGACCGGCAAGGTCGTGGCCACCCGCACCGCGAGGCTGGCCGGGGGCAGGGCCACCGTCGCCCTGCCGAGGCTCGCGAAGGGCGGCTACCGGATCAAGGTCGTGTACGCCGGCTCGTCGGTCTACGAGCGCGTGGCGCGGACCGTGGCGCTGAAGGTCGCCCGCTGACCCCTCAGCCCGCGGAGCCCCCGGCCCCGACCGCGCGCAGGACGAACGACTCGATCGTCCGCGCCGGGAGGTGCCGGGGGCTCAGGCACGCATGGACGAGGGGCAGCGTGGCCTCGACGTCCTCGACCACCATCCGCCCGGAGTCGCGCCCCGCGACGAGGACCGAGCGCAGGACGTCCTCGACCGCGACGACGTGCCCGCGGATCTCCCGGCGGGCCTCGTCGCTCAGCATCGCGAACAGCCGCGGCCCCAGGCCGAGGTGGAACTCCTCGTCCGCGGCGAGGTGGTGGCGCACGTAGGTGCGCAGCTGCTCGACCGGGTCGTCGGTGACGCCGAGGACCTCGGTCAGCCGGGCGACGTACCGCTCGGTCTCGTCGCTGGCGAAGGCGACGACGACGGCGGCCTTGTCGGGGAAGTGGTGGTAGATCGCGGTGCGGCCGATGCCTGCTCGCTCGGCGATCGCGGCCATGGTGACGGCGTCGTAGGACCGCTCGCCGACCAGCTCGGCGAAGGCGTCGAAGACCCGGCGTCGCAGGTCGGCGCGGTGCTCCTGCAGCGAACCGGCGCTGATGCGCGGCACGCGGCCACGCTACCGGTCGGTCGGCAGCGGCGCGGGGACCGGCGCGGGGACCGGTGCGGTCACCATCGCGGTGGCCATCAGCACGAGGTTCTGCACGAACCGCTCGGTCGGCAGCTCCTCGCGGCCGCTCGGCGGCAGCTCGCCGGCGCGGGCGCGCGCGGCCACCGAGTGCATGACGAACGCCGTCATCAGCGCCAGCCGCTCGTTCTCCAGCGACTGGTCCATCGCCATCGGTGCGAGCCGCTCCCGCATCAGCCCGAACAGCTCGTAGCCCCCGGTGCGGGCGAACGCGGCCTGGACGTCCGGTCCCAGGGGCGTGATGTCCTGCTGGACCAGCTCGCCGACGATGACGATGTAGCACCGCCCGCGCCAGCCCATCTCCGAGACCTCCGTGACGGGCCGCACGATCGCCTCGACGACCGAGGCGATGTCGTCGGCGGGGTGCTGCCGCGCGAGGTCGAGCAGCTCGACCTCGCGGCGGCCGATGTCGTCGGCGTGCTGCTCCAGGACGGCGGCGATCAGGCCCTCGCGGCTGCCGAAGTGGTAGTGGACCGCACCCCGGTTGCGCTGCCCGGCCTGGCGGGTGATCTCGAGGAGCGAGGCGTTGTGCACGCCGTGCTCGGCGAAGGCCCGCAGGGCGGCGTCGACGAGCAGCTGCCGGGTGCTGCCCGCCGCGGTGTCCATGTCCGGGCTCAGATCCTGGGGACGATCCGGCCGAGGAGGTCACCCATGCGCGTGGCGGCGGCGCGCCCGGCCTCGAGCACCTCCGCGTGGTTGAGGGGCTCGCCGGTGATGCCCGCGGCGAGGTTCGTGACCAGGCTGATGCCCAGCACCTCCATGCCGGCCTCACGGGCGGCGATCGCCTCCAGCGTCGTGCTCATGCCCACCAGGTGACCGCCGATCGCCCGGGCCATGCCGATTTCGGCCGGGGTCTCGTAGTGGGGGCCGGGGAACTGCACGTAGACGCCCTCGTCGAGGGTCGGGTCCACCTCGCGGCACATCGCCCGCAGCCGGCTGGAGTAGAGGTCGGTGAGGTCGACGAAGTTCGCGCCGACGATGGGGGACCGGCCGGTCAGGTTGATGTGGTCGGAGATCAGGACGGGGGTGCCCGGCGTCCAGGTCTCCTTGAGCCCGCCGCATCCGTTGGTGAGGACGACGGTGGAGCAGCCGGCCGCGGCGGCGGTCCGGACGCCGTGCACGACGGCGGCGACGCCGCGACCCTCGTAGTAGTGGGTGCGGGAGAGGAACGCCAGGACGTTCTTCTCGCCGACCTTGAGCGACCGGATCTTCCCCGAGTGGCCGGCGACGGCCGCGGCGCTGAAGCCCGGCAGGTCGGTGGTGTCGATCTCGGCGGTGGCCCCGCCGAGGGCGTCGACCGCCGGCAGCCAGCCGGAGCCGAGGACGAGCGCGAGGTCGTGGCGCTCGACGCCGGTCAGGTCGGCGAGGGCGGTGGCCGCCTCCTGCGCCAGGGCGTACGGGTCGGGGGAGCTGGTCTCGGTCACGGCGGAACTGTAGGTCAGGTCCGCCGCCCGGTCAGAGTCCTGTCGACCGGCAGGGGCGGCGCCTGAGGGCCGCGACGTAGTCGGCCGGCGCGTCGGCGGCCTCGGCCGCGTCGGCGAGGACACCGAGGTACGACGCGGAGGGCAGCCCGCCCTCGTAGGCGTCGAGCACGTAGGTCCACACGACGACCTCGCCGTCCATGGTGGAGACCCGGACCTTGGTCTTGCGGTACAGCCCGGAGTCCGCGGCCTCCCAGCCGTCGAGGTGCTTCTCGTCCTCACGGGTGATGTCGTAGACCGCGACGAAGACCTGCTCGAAGGGGTCCTGGACGATCGTGGAGAGCGCGCCGTCCCAGCCGTGCTCCTCGCCGCCGAACGTCAGCCGCCACCCGCTGAGCCACCCGGTGGTGCGCATCGGGGAGTGCGGGCAGCGCTCGCCCATCCGGGCGGGATCGAGGTTGGTCCCGTAGGCGGCGTAGAGCGTCACGTCCGCAGGCTACTGGTCGGTGGGCGACCCGGTCGGGGTGACCTGCGCGACAGAAGTAGGCTGGCGACCGTGACGAACCACTTCGATGTCCTCGTCCTCGGCGCCGGTCCCGGGGGCTACGTCGCGGCGATCCGCGCCGCCCAGCTCGGCAAGACGGTCGCCGTGGTGGAGGAGAAGTACTGGGGCGGTGTGTGCCTCAACGTCGGGTGCATCCCGTCGAAGGCGCTGCTCAAGAATGCCGAGCTCGCCCACGTCCTGACCCACGAGAAGGACAAGTTCGGCATCGAGGGCGACGCCACGATGTCGTTCGGACCGACCCACAAGCGCAGCCGCCAGGTCTCGGCCGGCATCGTCAAGGGCGTCCACTTCCTCATGAAGAAGAACAAGATCACCGAGATCGACGGCTGGGGCACCCTCACCGGCCCGACGTCGGTCGACGTGACCAAGGACGGCGAGACCACGTCGTACACCTGCGACGACCTGATCATCGCGACCGGCGCGCGGACCCGGCTCATCCCCGGCACCGAGCTCTCGGACCGCGTCGTGACCTACGAGGAGCAGATCCTCACCGACCAGCTCCCCGGCTCGATCATCATCGCCGGGTCCGGCGCGATCGGCGTCGAGTTCGCCTACGTCATGAAGAACTTCGGCGTCGACGTGACGATCGTGGAGTTCCTCGACCGGATGGTGCCCACCGAGGACGCCGACGTGTCCAAGGAGCTGCTCAAGCACTACAAGAAGCTCGGCGTGAAGGTGCTGCTGTCGACCAAGGTCGAGGGCATCGACGACTCCGGCGACAAGGTCAAGGTCACCGTCTCCAGGGACGGCGAGCAGCAGGTGCTCGAGGCCGACAAGGTCCTGCAGGCGATCGGCTTCCAGCCGCGCACCGAGGGCTACGGCCTCGAGGCGGCCGGTGTCGAGCTCACCGAGCGCGGCGCCATCGCCGTCGACGGCCGTGGGCGCACCAACGTCGACCACGTCTACGCCATCGGCGACGTCACCGGGAAGATGATGCTCGCCCACGCCGCCGAGGCGATGGGCATCGTGGCCGCGGAGACGATCTCCGGCGCGGAGACGATGGAGATCGACTTCGACATGATCCCGCGGGCGACGTACTGCCAGCCCCAGATCGGCTCGTTCGGGTACACCGAGCAGCAGGCCAAGGACAAGGGGTACGACGTCAAGACGGCGACGTTCCCGTTCTCGGCCAACGGCAAGGCCCAGGGCCTCGGCGACGCGGTCGGCTTCGTCAAGGTCGTCGCCGACGCCGAGCACAACGAGATCCTCGGCGCCCACATGATCGGCCCGGACGTCACCGAGCAGCTGCCGGTGCTGACCCTGGCCCAGCAGTGGGACCTCACCGCCGACGAGGTGTCGCGCAACGTCTTCGCCCACCCGACGCTGTCCGAGGCCGTGAAGGAAGCCGTCCACGGCATCGCCGGCCACATGATCAACTTCTGATGGCCACCGACCGCGTCGTCATCGTCGGGGGCGGGCCCGGCGGCTACGAGGCCGCGCACGTCGCCGCCCAGCTGGGCGCCGAGGTGACGGTCGTCGACACCGACGGGGTCGGTGGCTCGGCGGTCCTCACCGACTGCGTCCCGAGCAAGACCCTGATCGCGACCGCGGAGGTCATGGACGAGCTGGCCGGCGCGGCCGAGCTCGGCGTGATCTTCACCGACACCGAGGGCGACGCCGCGGAGACCATCCGCGTCGACCTGGCCCGGGTCAACGCCCGGGTCAAGCAGCTCGCCGCCGACCAGTCCGCCGACATCGCCCGCCGCCTGGCCAAGGACGGCGTGCGCGTCGTCGAGGCGCGCGGCCGGCTCGACGGGCCGGGCCGCGTCGTCGCGACCGCGGCCGACGGCTCCGAGCAGACCCTCGAGGCCGACGCGGTGCTCATCGCCACCGGTGCGGCCCCGCGCACGCTGCCGACCGCGCAGCCCGACGGCGAGCGCATCCTCACCTGGGAGCAGGTCTACGACCTCACCGAGGTGCCGACCGAGCTGATCGTGGTCGGGTCGGGCGTGACCGGCGCGGAGTTCGCCAGCGCCTACCTCAACCTCGGCATCCCGGTCACCCTGGTCTCCTCCCGCGACCGGGTGCTGCCGGGCGAGGACGCCGACGCGGCCACCGTGCTCGAGGACGTCCTGCGCCGCCGCGGCATGACCGTGCTGTCGAAGTCGCGGATGGAGTCGGTCACCCGCGACGGCGACGTCGTCACCGTCGCGCTCACCGACGGCCGCACGGTCCAGGGCTCGCACTGCATCCTGGCGCTCGGCTCGGTCCCGAACACCACGGACATGGGCCTCGAGGAGGCCGGCGTCGTCCTCAAGGACGGCGGCTTCGTCAACGTCGACCGGGTCTCGCGCACCTCGGCGCGCGGCGTCTACTCCGCCGGCGACTGCACCGGCGTCTTCATGCTGGCCTCGGTCGCCGCGATGCAGGGCCGGATCGCGATGTGGCACTTCCTCGGCGACGCGGTGCACCCGCTGGACCTGAAGAAGGTCTCCTCCAACGTCTTCACCTCCCCGGAGATCGCGACGGTCGGCTGGTCGCAGCAGGCCGTCGACGCCGGCGAGATGCAGGCCGAGGTCGTCACGCTGCCGATGTCGGGGAACCCGCGCGCGAAGATGCAAGGGGTCCGCGACGGCTTCGTGAAGCTGCTGTGCCGCCCGGGCACGGGCATCGTCGTCGGAGGCGTCGTTGTCGGCCCGCGCGCCAGCGAGCTGATCCACCCGGTCTCCGTCGCCGTCGCCGAGTCGCTCACCGCCGACCAGCTCGCCCAGGCGTTCACGGTCTACCCGTCGATGTCCGGCTCGATCGCCGAGGCCGCCCGGAGGCTGCACCACTTCTGAGCCTCCCGGCCCCCGTCCGCGATCCCACCGGCCCAGCAGTCACAGCGGCACCAGGTTGGGTGCGTACGACGGTTCGCCGGCGAGCCCGCTTCACCCGCGCTGACCTGTGCTGACCTGCGGAAACTACAGATCTGTAGTTCACTCGCACCGATTGCGGGACTCCTGTGACAGGTGGTGCCATTGGTGCATGCGTCTGTTCTCGACCCTGGCGGCCTGCGCCCTCGTGCTGCCGGTCGCCCTGCTCCCGGGGGCGGGGCAGGCGGCTCCCGCCCGTGCCGCCGCGTCCACGATCGACGACTGGGCGGTGCCGCGCGCGGCGACCGTGACCATCACCGGTCGCGGCTACGGGCACGGCCACGGCATGTCGCAGTACGGCGCCGAGGGCGCGGCCCGGCAGGGCCTGGGCCACCGGGAGATCGTGGAGTTCTACTACCCCGGCACCCAGTGGGGGACGAGCCGGGGCCGGGTCACCGTGGCGCTGTCCACCGATCCCGGTGACGACGTCGTGGTCCGTCCGCGCCGCGGGCTGACGGTCCGGGACCTCGCCGGCGGCGACCGGCTGCGGCTGCCCGAGAACGGCGCGAAGCAGTGGCGCATCGCCGAGGCCGGGACGGGGAGGCTGCGGGTCGCCTACCGGACCGACAAGTGGCGCAGGTGGCGCGACCTCGCGGGCAACGGCGAGTTCTACGCCGGGGGAGCGCCGGTCACGCTGGTGACGCCGGCGGGCGACAGGCCCTACCGCGGCCGGCTCCGCGCCGCCCGCGTCGGCACCGGCGTCGAGACCGTCAACGACCTGAGGCTCGACAGCTACCTCAAGGGCGTCGTGCCCCTCGAGATCCCGGCGACCTGGAGCCCCGCCGCCGTGCGGGCGCAGGCCGTCGCGGCGCGCACGTACGCGTCGTACGAGCGTGCCCACCCGCGGGCCTCGGCCTACCAGCTGTGCGACACGACCTCCTGCCAGGTGTACGGCGGCGTGGCCGCCGAGCACCCCGCCTCCAACGCCGCGGTCGACGCGACCGCCGGGCAGGTGCTGACCGCCGGCGGGGAACCCGCCTTCACCCAGTTCGCCTCGAGCAGCGGCGGGTGGACCTCGGCCGGGTCGGTGCCCTACCTCACCGCGCAGAAGGATCCGTACGACGGCTGGGCCGGCAACCCGGTGCACCGGTGGAGCACGACGGTCGACGACGGCCGCATCGAGCGCGCCTGGCCCGCGGTCGGCGACCTGCGGCGGATCGTGGTCGCCTCGCGCGACGGCAACGGCCAGTGGGGCGGGCGCGTCGCCAGCGTCCGGCTGGTCGGCTCGCGCGGCTCGGTCACGGTGTCCGGCGACACGCTGCGGTCGGTGCTGGGGCTGCGCTCGACGTACCTCACCTTCAAGGTCGCCTCCCGCTGACGGCGGCGCGGTCGCACGGGGGGATGATTCCGCCCGTGAACCCGCCTGACGCCGCGCCCACGTCCGTCGCCGAGGTCGAGCGGCTGCTCGCCCGGATCGCCGAGGTCGACCCGGTCGTCCGCGCGGTCTGCACGGTCCACCCCGACGCCCTCGGCCAGGCCCGGGCGCGCGACGCCGAGTCCGCGGCCGGCCGCAGCCGCGGTCCGCTGCACGGGCGGGCCGTGCTGGTCAAGGACAACGTCGACACCGTCGACCTGCCCACGACCGCCGGCTCCCTGGTGCTCGCGCAGCGGCCGAACCCGGTCCAGGACGCCGCGCTGGTCGCCCGCCTGCGCGAGGCCGGGATGGTCGTGCTCGGCAAGGCCAACCTCTCGGAGTGGGCGAACATCCGCGACTACGAGTCCACCTCCGGCTGGAGCGCGTACGGCGGGCTCACCCGCAACCCCTACGCGCTCGACCGGTCGGCGGGCGGGTCGAGCTCCGGCAGCGGCGCGGCCGTCGCCGCCGGCCTGGCGGCGTTCGCGGTCGGCACGGAGACCGACGGCTCGATCAGCTGCCCCGCGGCGTACAACGGCTGCGTGGGGCTCAAGCCGACCGTCGGTCTGGTGCCCACCACCGGGGTCGTGCCGATCGCCTCCTCCCAGGACTCGCCCGGACCGATGGCCACGACGGTGCGCGACGCCGCGGCGCTGCTGTCGGTGCTCGCCGGGGACGGCGTGGACTACGCGGCGCACGCCGTCGAGGGTCGGTTGGCCGGGAAGCGGATCGGCGTGCCGCGCGGGCCCTACTGGGGCTACTCGGCCGAGGCCGACGCCGCCGCCGAGCGCGCGATCGCGGCGCTGTCGGCCGTCGGGGCCGTCGTCGTCGACGGCACCGACCTGCCGACGATGCCGGCCTCGCTCTACGACGACGAGCTGCTGGTGATGCTCGCCGAGCTGCGCACGGAGCTGGCGGCGTACCTCGCCGGCCGCCCGGGCGACGGCCCGCGCGACCTCGCGGAGGTCGTGGAGTTCAACCGGCGCCACGCCGACGTCGAGCTCGAGCACTTCGGCCAGGTCTGCCTCGAGGAGGCGCTGGCGGGCCCCGGCACCGACTCCGAGGAGTACGCCGCCGCGCGGGCGCGCTGCGTGGCCGCCACCCGCGAGGGCGGCATCGACCGGGTGCTGCGCGAGCACGCGCTGGACGTGCTGGTGACCCCGTCCTACCCCCGCGCCCACCGGATCCGGCTCGACGGTCCCGAGGAGCTGATCGGGTCGTGCACCGGGGTTCCGGCGATGGCCGGCTACCCGCTGCTCACCGTGCCGACCGAGCTCGCCGACGGGCTGCCGGTCGCGGTGTCGTTCTGGGGCACCGCCGGCAGCGAGCGGACGCTGGTGGAGGTCGCCCACGGCTACGAGTCGCTGCGCGACCCGCTCCCCGCGCCGACGTTCGCGCCGTCCGTGGGCTGAGGCCGGCCTGGGCCGTGGTCGCGGCCACCCGGATCGTTCAATTGCGCGATCGCTGTGGCGTGGGAGCGCTTCCTCGGTCGTGGCACCACCCGGATCGTTCAATTGCGCGATCGCGGTGGCGGCCCGAGCCCCAGCCCGGGCCATCCCGGACCGAGCCGACGCCGACGCGGCGGACTCAGCCGCGGGCGCGGAGGAGCGGGCGGAGCGCGAGGCCGGCGAGGAGCGCCCAGAACGCCGAGCCGACGCCGAGGACGGTGACGCCGGAGGCGGCGACGAGGAAGCAGACGGCGGCGGCCTCCCGGCCGTCCTCGTCGGCGAGCGCGCCGGAGAGCGAGGCGGCGAGGGTGCCGAGGAGCGCCAGGCCGGCGGCGGCCTGGACGACGTCGCCGGGCGCGGCGACGACGACGGCGGTGAGCGCGGAGCCGGCCGCGGCGAGGACGAGGTAGGAGACCGCCGCGCTGGTGCCGGCCAGCCAGCGCCGGGAGCGGTCGGGGCCGGCCAGCGGACCCGCGGCCATCGCGGCGGTGATCGCGGCGAGGTTGACGGCGTGCCCGCCGAGCGGTGCGGCGAGCAGCGTCCCGAGGCCGGTGACCGCCATCGACTCGCGCCACGGCACGGCGTACCCGTGGCTGGCCATGACCGCGACGCCGGGGACGTTCTGCGAGGCCATCGTCACGACGTACAGGGGGAGCGCGATGGAGACCAGGGCCGGCAGGGTCCACTCCGGCGTCGTCCAGGCGAGGGTGGGCAGCAGGCGGTCGGTGTCGACCGTGTCGCCGGCCTCGAGCAGCACGACGGTGAGCGCGACGACCAGCGCGGCCGGCACCGCCCACCGCCGGAAGAGCAGCTGCCCGACGACCCAGGTGAGCACCACGGGACCGACCAGGCCGGGGGCGTCCGCCAGCCCGGTCACCGGAGCCAGGCACAACGGCATCAGCACCCCGGCCAGCATCGCGCGCGCCAGCGACGCGGGGATGCGGCCCACCAGGTCGCCCAGCCAGGGCACCAGGCCGGTCAGGCCGATGAGGAGGGCGGTCACCACGAAGGCGCCCACCGCGGCCGGCCAGCCGCCCTCGACGGCACCGGTGGAGACCAGGAGGGCCGCACCCGGGGTCGACCAGGCGAGCGTGAGCGGGGTGCGGTGGCGCAGCCCCAGCCAGAGCATCCCGAGCGCCTGGGCCAGGCAGAGCGCGACCAGCCCCGACGCCGCCTCGGCCGAGGAGGCGCCCACGGCGGCGAGGCCCGCGAGGACGACGACGAAGGAGCTGCTGAACCCCACCACCGCCGTGACCACCCCCGCCACGACGGGGGTGGACCGGCCGGCGGCCAGGTGGGCGCCGGCCGCGCTCACCCGGCGCTCACCCGGCGCCACCCGCGCCACGAGCGGCTCACCGGCGCGTCACTCGGCCAGGACGAGCACCAGGTCGCCACCCTCGACGGCCTGGGTGCCGCCGACGGCGACCCGCTCGACGCGGCCGGCGACCGGGGCGGTGATCGAGGCCTCCATCTTCATCGCCTCGATCGTGGCGACGGTGTCACCGGCGGCCACGGTGTCGCCCTCGGCGACCACGACCGTGACCACGCCGCCGAACGGCGCCGCGACCTGGCCGGGCCGGGAGGTGTCGGCCTTCTCCGCCGCGGCCACCTCGGAGGCCACGGACCGGTCCCGCACCGCGATGGGCCGCATCTGGCCGTTGATCGTGGCCATGACGGTCCGGAAGCCGCGCTCGTCGGGCTCGCTGATGGCCTGCAGGCCCAGGATCAGCCGGATGCCCTCGGCGAGGTCGACCTGGTGCTCGACGCCGGTGCGCAGGCCGTAGAGGTACTCGACCGTCGGCAGCACCGAGACGTCGCCGTAGGTCTGGCGCTTCTCCAGGAAGTCCTTGGTCGGCCCGGGGAACAGCAGCTGGTTCAGCGCACGCTGCCGGGGCGGTCCGGCCTGCGCGAGCGCGGCGCGCTGGTCCTCGGTGAGGTCCTGGTCGGGTGCCTGCCAGGTGCGCCCCTCGAGCGCCTTGGTGCGGAACGGCTCGGGCCAGCCGCCCGGCGGGTCGCCGAGCTCGCCGTTGAGGAAGCCGATCACCGAGTCGGGGACGTCGAAGCGGCCCGGGTCCTCGGCGAACTCCGCCGGGTCGGCGCCGATGCCCACGAGCGAGAGCGCGAGGTCGCCGATGACCTTGGAGGACGGGGTCACCTTGGGGACGTTGCCGAGGATGTCGTTCGCCGCGGCGTACATGTCCTCGACCTGCTCGAACTTCTCGCCGAGGCCCAGCGCGATGGCCTGCTGGCGCAGGTTCGACAACTGCCCGCCGGGGATCTCGTGGCGGTACACGCGACCGGTCGGTGAGGCGAGGCCGGACTCGAACGGCGCGTAGACGCGGCGAGTGGCCTCCCAGTACGGCTCCAGCGCGTTGACCGCCGCCAGCGACAGCCCGGTCTCCCGCTCGGAGTGGTCGGTGGAGGCGACCAGCGCCGAGAGCGGCGGCTGCGAGGTGGTGCCGGCCATCGACGAGGTCGCGGCGTCGACGGCGTCGACCCCCGCCTCGATCGCCGCGGTCAGCGTCGCGAGCTGGCCGCCGGTGGTGTCGTGGGTGTGCAGGTGCACCGGCAGGTCGAACCGCTCGCGCAGCGCGGTCACCAGCGTCCGCGCCGCCGGGGCGCGCAGCAGGCCGGCCATGTCCTTGATCGCCAGCACGTGCGCGCCGGCCTCGACGATCCGCTCGGCCAGGCGCAGGTAGTAGTCGAGCGTGTAGAGCTGCTCGCCCGGGTCGGACAGGTCGCCGGTGTAGCACAGCGCCACCTCGGCGACGGTGGTCCCGGTCGCGCGCACCGCCTCGATCGCCGGGCGCATCTGCTCGACGTCGTTGAGGGCGTCGAAGATCCGGAAGACGTCGATGCCGGTGGCGGCCGCCTCCTCGACGAAGGCGTCGGTCACGGCGGTGGGGTACGGCGTGTAGCCGACGGTGTTGCGGCCGCGCAGCAGCATCTGCAGGGCGATGTTCGGCACGGCCTGGCGCAGCTGGGCCAGCCGCTCCCACGGGTCCTCGGCGAGGAAGCGCAGCGCCACGTCGTACGTCGCGCCGCCCCACGCCTCGAGCGACCACAGCTCCGGGGTGGTCCGGGCGACGTGCGGGGCGACCGTCAGCAGGTCGCGGGTGCGCACGCGGGTGGCGAGGAGGGACTGGTGGGCGTCGCGGAAGGTCGTGTCGGTGACGGCCACCCGGGACTGCTCGCGCAGCCGGCGGGCGAACTCCTCGGGCCCGACCTTGAGCAGCAGCTGGCGGGTGCCGTCCGGCGCCGGGACCTGCAGGTCGGTCGGCGGGAGCTTGGTCGCGGGGTCGACCGAGACCTTCGCCTCGCCGTGCGGCTGGTTGACGGTGACATCGGCGAGGTAGGTCAGCAGCTTGCTGCCCCGGTCGCCGCTGCCGCGCGCCTGGAGCAGCTGCGGGTGGGTCTCGATGAACGACGTCGTGACGTTGCCGGAGGCGAAGTCGGGGTCGTCGAGCACCGCCTGCAGGAACGGGATGTTCGTCGAGACGCCGCGGATGCGGAACTCCGCGACCGCCCGCCGGGCCTTCTCGACCGCCTTGTCGAAGGTCCGGCCGCGGCAGGTCAGCTTGGCCAGCATCGAGTCGAAGTGCGCGGAGACCTCGGCGCCGGTGTAGACGGTGCCGCCGTCGAGCCGGATGCCGCCGCCGCCGGGGGAGCGGTACGTCGTGATCACGCCGGTGTCGGGGCGGAAGCCGTTCGCGGGGTCCTCGGTGGTGATCCGGCACTGCAGCGCGGCGCCGCGCAGCACGATGCCCTCCTGGGAGAGGCCGAGGTCGGCGAGGGTGTCGCCGGAGGCGATCCGCAGCTGGGACTGCACCAGGTCGACGTCGGTGACCTCCTCGGTCACCGTGTGCTCGACCTGGATCCGGGGGTTCATCTCGATGAAGACGTAGTTGCCCTGCGGGTCGAGCAGGAACTCCACCGTGCCGGCGTTGCGGTAGCCGATCTCGCGGGCGAAGCGCACGGCGTCCGCGCAGATCCGGTCCCGCAGCTCGGGATCGAGGTTCGGCGCCGGCGCGATCTCGACGACCTTCTGGTGGCGCCGCTGCACCGAGCAGTCGCGCTCGAAGAGGTGGATGACGTTGCCCTCGCCGTCGGCGAGGATCTGCACCTCGATGTGGCGCGGGTCGACGACGGCCTGCTCGATGAAGACCGTCGGGTCGCCGAAGGCCGCCTCGGCCTCCCGCATGCAGGTCTCGACCGCCTCGCGGAGGTGCTGGTGGTCCGGGCCGGGCTCGTCGACCTTGCGCATGCCGCGGCCGCCACCGCCGGCGACGGCCTTGACGAAGAGGGGGTAGGGCATCTCCGAGGCCGACGCGACCAGCGCGTCGACGTCGGTGGAGGGCTCGACGCTGGCGAGGGTCGGCACGCCGGCCGCCTTGGCCGCGGCGATCGCGCGCGCCTTGTTGCCGGTGAGCTCCAGCACCTCGGACGTCGGCCCGATGAAGGTGATGCCGGCCTCCGCGCACGCCTCGGCGAGCGCGGGGTTCTCCGAGAGGAACCCGTAGCCGGGGTAGACCGCGTCCGCGCCGGCGCGCACCGCCGTGGCGACGATCGCCTCGGGGTCGAGGTAGGCCCGCACCGGGTGCCCCCGCTCGCCGATCTCGTAGGCCTCGTCGGCCTTGAGCCGGTGCTCGGACCACCGGTCCTCGTAGGGGAAGACCGCCACCGTCTTCGCGCCCACCTCGTAGGCGGCGCGGAACGCACGGACCGCGATCTCGCCGCGGTTGGCCACGAGCACCTTGGAGAACATGGCGGACAGGCTAGGGGTCCACGGCCGTCACCGCCGTGGCGGAGGCCACGCGCGAGACGACCGGCGGCACGGGACCGGCCCGGGACCGGCACGGGACCGTCGCCGCCGGGCCGCCGCTACACCGGCCGGTTGCGGAACCGGCGTCCGGTCAGCAGGCGCACGAACCCCAGCAGGACCCAGCAGCCGAGCACGATCGGGAGGCCGAAGAACAGGCCGGCAGCGATCCCTCCGCCGGTGCCGCCCCAGTAGTCGCCCTCCTGCCGCACGAGCGGGTCGGCAGGGAGCTGCTCGAGCCACTCGGGGATGCGCAGCGCCGCGTCGCCGAGGTACGACGGCTCGTCCTCCGCCTCGCCCCAGTCCTCGGCGTACCGGTCCATCGTCCAGCCCGGCGAGACCTGCGTCGTGCTGGCCTCGGGGCCCTGCCAGAGCACCAGCACGCCCGGCTCGTCGAGCCGGTGGAGGACCTGCTCGGCGGCCTGGATGTAGTGGTCGTAGCCCGCGAACCAGCTGTCGCGCCAGACCAGGACGTAGACCGGGAGGTCCCGCTCGGCGACGAGGTCGGCGATCTCCTCCTCGGCGGCCTCGTCGAGCATGGCCCGCCCGTCCGCGGTCACGTGCACGTGGTCGTCGCGCAGACCCTCCGCCGCGGCCACCACCCGGTCGCCTGCTGCGAAGGCCTCGTCGGGACTCTCGTCGAGCCGGTGGTCGACCACCAGGGCGGCGCCGGCGCCCAGCACGAGCGCGGCCACGCCGCAGGCCAGCCGTCCCAGCGCCGTCACCGCGACCGCCGCAGGTCGGCGGCGACGTGCTGCCACAGGTCGTCGACGAACGCGCCGTACCCGGTGCGGGCCCAGACGGTGTCGAGCTCGTACCAGGGCCGGGCGCGCCCGAGCAGCCCGCCGCGGACCACCATCGGCGCCAGCGCCGTGCCGGTGGCGCGGGTGCACCGCGGGCACGCCGGCACGGTCAGCTCGCGGTCCCCGACGGGGACGGTGCGGCGTGCGGTGCCCTCGCCGTGGCGGGGGTCGAAGAAGCACGGGCGGTACGGCGCTGGTGCCTGAGCCTGTTCCTGGGCCTGTTCCTGGGCCTGTTCCTCGGCTTGTCCCCGTGCCGACCGGCGCGAGCGCTTCCGCGTGCCCGCGGCCCGGGTGGCGACCCGGACGAGGACCAGCGCCCCGAGCAGGTCGTCGAGGTCGGCGGGATCGGTGCCGGTGCGCTCGAGCAGCGAGCGGGCGGTGTCGTAGGACCCGTCCACCAGCTCCCGCTGCTCCGGTCCGAGCGGCCGGCCCGCACCGCGGGCGAGCAGCCGCGACAGGGACTCCAGCTCGCGCTCGGCGGTGGCGCGGACCTCCGCCGGGCCGGGCGCGGGCGCCGGGGCGTCGCCTCGGGCGGCACGACGCTGCTCCGACGAGCGGGTCCGTCCCGTCCGGCGGGCGGCCGCCACCGGGCCGGCGGCGGGGGCCGTCTCGCGCCACCGGAATGCCGTGCGCAGCAGCAGGTAGGAGCAGCCGGCGACCGCGACGAGCGCCAGGGTGCTGCCCATCGCGTAGGTGCCGGAGGTCGGCACGTCGTAGTCGAGGTCCCACTCGGCCGGCTCCTGGAAGACCGTCCGCCCCGACCAGGAGTCGAAGCGGTCCTCGGAGACCTCCTCGCCCCGGTCGACGGCGTCGAGGACGTCGAGCGTGCGTGCGGAGATGCCCGCGGGGGCCAGCCCGGCGTTCGCGCCGCCCTCGGGCCGCAGGCCGGTCTCGACCTCGTAGCGCAGGGTCGCCTCGGGCACGTCGCCGAAGGAGGCGAACGTCAGGGCGTGGCTCTTCGGGTCGGTCTGCACGACGTAGAGCCCGTCGCCGCCGATCCGCTCGTGCAGGCGGGTCGCGAGGTCGCGGCCGGGGTCGGTCCCGGAGAGGCCCTCGGGACCCGGCGCCAGCACGACGTACGCCGGGTAGCCGAGGCCGTCGACGACCTCGGTCAGCGCCGCGTCGACCTCTTCGGTGCGGCCGTTGCCGAAGAGCGGGTCGACGAGGACGTGGTCCTCGGCCAGCGACCCGGCCAGCGACTCCAGGTCGGTGACGCCCGGCGTCGCGTCGGCCGTCACCGGCGACCACCGCGGTGCAGGCGCCGGACCAGGTCGGGCTCAAGCGCCCCGAAGCCGGTGGAGGCCCACGGCTCGCGGTCGGTCTCGAAGTAGTGCTGGGGCCTGCCGCGGACGACCACCTCGAGGATGTCGGGCCGGCGCCCCGCCTGGAGGTCGCGGCGGCAGGCCGCGCAGATCGGCGCCTCGACGCGGCGGCCGTCGTGCTCGAGGGCGTGGTCACGCGACGCGCGGCCGTGCAGCGGGTTGAGGAAGCAGCGGGTGGAGGGCTCGAACGGCCGGCCGCGGCGGGCGGCGGCGAGCGCCTCCTCGCCACGCCCCGCGAGCACGACGGCGCCCACGGCGTCGAGCGGGTCGACCTCGGCGGTCGGCTCGTCGGGGAGCAGCCGCCCGGCGGCGTCGTAGTGGTCGAGCGCCGCCGCCCAGGCGCTTGCGCCGGAGCCGCCGAGGTCGGCGGCGTCGATCCGCTCGCCGAGGGCCAGCACGTCGGCGCGGGCGCGGCGGGCCAGCTCGGCGTCGCCGGCCTCGCGGACCCGGTCCAGCACGGAGTCGGGCAGCGCGAACGTCCGCGCCCCGCGACGGGCACGCACCCGCCGCCCCACGGCCGCGGCCCCGAGGCCGAGGGCCGCGAGGAGGACCAGGACGGTCACGCCGCCGACCACGGCGTCCGAGGTGTCGCCCTCGTCGGCGTACGACGTGGAGGACCCGGTCGAGCCGCCCGACTCGCGCTCCGCCTCGTACCGCGCGGAACGGCCGTCGCTCGCCGCGGCGGCGGCGGCCTCGTAGGTCCCGTCGTCGAGGTGCCGGACCAGGGACAGCAGCGCGTCGGCGAGGGGCTGGGCGTCGCCGTCCGCGTCGGACACGAGCAGGGACTCGGCGTCCCGGGCGACGTCGGGACTGCCCGCCACGTCGCCCCACTGCTGGACCGCCGGACGCACCTCGCGGCCGCCGGGGATGGTGGGGTACGACGCCGGCTCGCCCTCGGCGACCGCCCACTCGCTGTTGGCGCCGACGTAGAGCCCGTCGGGTCCGCCGGCGTCGTGGACGCGCGCGAGCAGGTCGTCACCGGCGTAGATGTTGCTGTCCTCGGGCGGGCGGACCAGCACGACATGGACCGGCACGTCGGCCTCCGCCAGGGCCTTCCGCACCGCCGCGACCTCGGCCTCCGTCATCCAGGTCTCGGTGCCCGGCCCGAGGTGCAGGCCGGAGGTCGTCAGGTCCTCGACGATGGCGTCGATGTCGTCGGCCACGGCGTGCTCCTCCCGGTCGCCGGGTGATCGTAGAGGAACGGCTCGACCAGCCCGGGGGTCGCCGCGGCGGCGAGGGCGACCGCGTCCGCCTCGGGCACGTCGAGCAGCGTCACCGCCTGACGACCGCCCGCCGTCGTGGCGACCAGCGAGACCAGCCCCACGCGGCGCTGGAACCAGGTGGCACGGAGGTTCCAGCCGATCACCGCGCCCACGTCGAGCACGTCGCGCCGGCGGTAGAGGCTGCCCGACCGGCTCACGACGTACCCCTCGACCAGCGCGTGCCCGAGCGAGCGTGACCGGTCGGCCGCCAGGGCGCAGGCGACCACCGGCGCCACCACGGCCAGGACCAGCAGCCAGGTGGAGGCCCAGCCGGCCCGGCCCGCGAGGAGCAGGCAGCCGCCGGCGACCACCAGGGCGGGCACCAGCGCCCGGGTCCACCGCCGGTGGGTGGCGGCCGGACCGTGCCGGCGCAGGGGTACGTCGACGGGCCCGGCGACGCCGAGCACCCGCCGCGCGGTCGCCTGGACCACGCCGCGCGGCGCGGGCGGCACGAGCACCGAGGAGGACTCCTGGCCGTCGCCGAGGCCCGTGACGATCGCGGCGAGCCGGCCGCCCCCGGTCGCGCGCAGCCCGAGCGGCTCGCCGAGGGTCACGCCCGCCAGCCGGGCGTCGTCGAGGCTGGTCTCGCGGGTGGTGAGCAGGCCGCGCGACAGGTGCCAGGCCCGGTCGGCGTGGCCGAGGGTGAACCCCCAGTTGGCGAGCAGGTAGCCGCCGACCGCCAGCACCGAGGTCACCACGCCGACAGCCAGGACGGCGGCCACCGCGGCCAGCAGCACCGGCGCGCCCGCGGCGCGGTCGGCCCACGAGGAGACGTCGAGGCGGCGGGCCCCGCCCACCGCCTCCAGCAGCTGCACGCCGCCGCCGAGGACGCCGGCGCCGAGCACGACGCCGGTCGAGGTCAGCGGGGCGAAGCGCGCCCAGGCGGGGTCGAAGGTGAGCACCGGCGGGGGAGCGGCCGGCGCGGGACCCGCCTCGCCCGGGTCGAGGGCTCCGCCGGGCCCGGGAGCGGCCCGGAGCAGCTCCTCGCGCAGCCGGCGCGCCCGCTCGACCGGCAGCCCGTCGAGGTCGAGCTGCTCGTCGTCGCTGGTCGAGGCGGTGCCGGTGCCGACCCGCACGGTCGTGAGGCCGAGCAGGCGGTGGATGGGGGAGGCGGTCAGGTCGACGGTGCGCACGCGGTCGACCGGGGTCGAGAGCACGTGCCGCTCGAGGAGCCCGCGGCGCAGCTCGACCCGGCCGCCGGCGACGCGGTAGCTGGTGGTCAGGTACCGGAGCAGGCCGAGCGCGACGGGCACCAGGATCCCGAGCAGCTGCCAACCACGGGCGCCCGACGCCGTGCCCGCGACGAGCAGGCCGAGCAGCACCGGGGCGAGCTTCACGGTCTCCCGGACCGGGTGCACCAGGAGCATCCGCGGGTCGAGCCGCTGCCAGTCCTCCGGGGCGCCGGGCAGGCTCACGTCGCGTCGCCGTCGACGGCGTCGGCGCGCGCCGTCAGCTCCGCGACGAGGTCCCGGGCCAGGGCCCGGTCGAGGCCCTCGATCTCGAGGGCGCCGGCGGCCGAGGCCGTGGTCACGGTGACCGTCGCCAGGCCGAAGAGCCGCGCCACCGCGCCCTCGGCGCGGTCGACGGTCTGGATGCGCGAGAGCGGCGCGATCCGCTGCTCGCGCGCCCACCACCCCCGCTGGGTGTGGACGGCGGTGTCGGTCACCTCCCAGCGGTGCACGGCGTAGCGCCACTGCGGCACCACCGCCACCCACCCGAGCACCGCCGCCCCGGCGAGCGCCACCGCCCACCAGGGCACGTCGACGGCGTCCACGGTGAGGTCGACGACGAGCACGACGCCTATGGTCACCACGCCCTCGACCAGGGCGGTGACCTGCCACATCAGGCGGGCTCGGGGACTCACCCGGTGGCGCGGCTCGCGCAGGACGGTCGTCACGCGGACACGCTAGCCAGCCGCCCGCCGGCGGCCGGGAGTCGCGTCAGTCCTTGACCTCGCAGATGACCGCGCCGTTGGTGACGGTCTGCCCGACCTCGGCCTGCAGGCCGGTGACGGTGCCGGCCTTGTGCGCCTTGAGCGGCTGCTCCATCTTCATCGCCTCGATGACCACCACGGTGTCGCCCTCGGCGACCTCCTGGCCCTCCTCGACGACGACCTTGACGACCGTGCCCTGCATCGGGCTGGTGACCGCGTCGCCGCTGGCCGCCGCACCGCTGCCGCCGCCCTTCTTGCGCTTGGGCTTCTTCGCAGCCGCACCGGCGCCGCCGCCGGCGGAGATGCCGCCCAGCCCGGCCGGGAGGACGACCTCGAGGCGCTTGCCGCCGACCTCGACGACGACGCTCTGCCGCTCCTCGGGCTCGTCGGCCTCGGCGGCGTCACCGGAGTAGGGCTCGATCCGGTTGTCGAACTCGGTCTCGATCCACTGCGTGTAGACGTCGAAGGAGCCCTCGCCCGAGGGCGTCGAGGCGCCGACGTACGCGGGGTCGGAGACGACCGCGCGGTGGAAGGGGATGACGGTCGGCATGCCGTCGACGACGAACTCGTCCAGCGCGCGGCGCGAGCGCTCCAGCGCCTGGGTGCGGTCCCGGCCGGTGACGATCAGCTTGGCGATCAGGGAGTCGAACGAGCCGGGGATGGTCTCGCCGTTCTCGTAGCCGCCGTCGAGGCGCACGCCCGGGCCGCTCGGCGGGCTCCAGGCCGACAGGGTGCCGGGCGCCGGCATGAAGTTGCGGCCGCCGTCCTCGGCGTTGATCCGGAACTCGATGGAGTGGCCGCGGATCTCCGGGTCGTCGTAGCCGAGCTCCTCGCCGGCCGCGATGCGGAACATCTCGCGGACCAGGTCGATCCCGGTGACCTCCTCGGAGACGCAGTGCTCGACCTGCAGGCGGGTGTTGACCTCGAGGAAGGAGATGGTGCCGTCCTGGGCGACGAGGAACTCGCACGTGCCGGCGCCGTGGTAGCCGGCCTCGCGCAGGATGCGCTTGGAGGACTCGTAGAGCTCGGCCAGCTGCTCGTCGGACAGGAACGGCGCGGGCGCCTCCTCGACGAGCTTCTGGTTGCGGCGCTGGAGCGAGCAGTCGCGGGTCGAGACGACCACGACGTTGCCGTGCTGGTCGGCCAGGCACTGGGTCTCGACGTGGCGCGGCTTGTCGAGGAACTTCTCGACCAGGCACTCGCCGCGGCCGAAGGCGGTGACCGCCTCGCGGACGGCGGACTCGTAGGCGTCGGGGATCTGCTCGAGCGTGCGGGCGACCTTGAGGCCGCGCCCGCCGCCGCCGAAGACCGCCTTGATGGCGACCGGGAGGCCGTTGGCCTCGGCGAACTCCACGACCTCGTCGGCGTCCTTGACCGGGTCCTTGGTGCCCGGCGCGAGCGGGGCGTTCGCCTTGTCGGCGATGTGCTTGGCCCGGGCCTTGTCGCCGAGGGCCTCGATGGCGGCGGGCGGCGGGCCGATCCAGGTCAGCCCGGCGTCGATGACGGCCTGGGCGAAGTCGGCATTCTCGGCGAGGAAGCCGTAGCCGGGGTGGACCGAGTCCGCGCCGGACTTCTCGGCCACCGCGATGATCTTGGCGATGTCGAGGTAGGAGTCGGCCGGGGTGGCGCCGCCCAGGGAGTGGGCCTCGTCGGCCAGCCGGACGTGCATGGCGTCGCGGTCGGGCTCGGCGTACACCGCGACGCTGCCGATGCCCGCGTCCTTGCAGGCGCGGATGACCCGCACTGCGATCTCGCCTCGGTTGGCGATCAGGACCTTCGTGAGGGGCTTGCTCTCCGGCACCGTGGGCACTCCTGGCTCTCTCGGACGCTCGTTCGACGGACGGGTCGGGCGACCCGGCGGGCAGGTTATCGCCCCCTGTCCAGGGGGGTCCGGGTGGTCTCAGTCGCGAGACGGCGATCCGACGGCCGCTGGTGGTTAACAACCATTAACCTCTGCGTCTAGCATGCCGTGCATGACGTCGTTCGAGCTGTCCCGCGAGCACGAGGAGTTCCGCCGCAGCGTCCGCGAGTTCGCGGAGGCCGAGATCGCGCCGCACGCGGCGCGGTGGGACCGCGAGCACCACTTCCCCGTGGAGGTGGTGCAGAAGATGGGTGCGCTCGGCCTCTTCGGCCTCACCGCGCCCGAGGAGTACGGCGGCGCCGGGGACGATGGCGACTTCACGAGCCTGTGCGTGGCGATCGAGGAGATCGGCCGCGTCGACCAGTCGATGGGGATCACCCTGCAGGCCGGGGTGGGCCTCGGCATCAACCCGATCCTGACCTACGGCACGCCCGAGCAGCGGGAGCGCTGGCTGCCGGCCCTGGTGGCCGGCGAGCGGCTCGCCGGGTTCGGCCTCACCGAGCCCGGTGCCGGCTCCGACGCCGGGGCCACCCGGACGAGGGCCGAGCTGGTCGGTGACGAGTGGGTCGTCGACGGGTCGAAGCAGTTCATCACCAACTCCGGCTCTGCGATCACGTCGGTCGTGACGGTCACCGCCCGCACCGGCACGCGGGAGGGCGGCAAGCCGGAGATCTCCGCGATCATGGTCCCCGCCGGGACGCCCGGCTTCACCGTCGAGAAGGCCTACGACAAGCTCGGCTGGCACGCCTCCGACACCCACCCGCTGTCCTTCGCCGACGCCCGGGTGCCCGCCGACCACCTGCTCGGCGAGCGGGGCCGGGGGTACGCCCAGTTCCTCGCCACCCTCGACGACGGCCGGGTCGCGATCTCGGCGCTGTCGGTCGGGTGCATCCAGGCCTGCCTGGACATGGCGGTCGCCTACGCGGGGGAGCGGCAGACCTTCGGCGGCCCGATCGGTCGCAAGCAGGGCGTCGCCTTCCAGGTCGCCGACCTCGAGGTGATGCTGCACGCCAGCCGGATGCTGACCTACCGCGCGGCGGCGATCAAGGACTCCATGGCGGCGGGCGGCGCGACGTACCAGGAGTTCAAGCAGGCGGCGGCGGTCGCCAAGCTCTACTCCACCGAGTCCGCGGTGACCGCGACCCGGATCGCGACGCAGGTCTTCGGCGGCTACGGCTTCATGGAGGAGTACCCGGTCGCCCGCTTCTACCGCGACGCGAAGGTGCTCGAGGTCGGCGAGGGGACCTCGGAGGTCCAGCGGATGCTCATCGCGCGGGGGCTCGGCCTGCCCGTCGAGTGAGGAGCGTCATGGTGCGCCTGTCACGATGAGGCATGGCTGCTGACCGGGTGCTCGCGATCGTCCAGGCCGGAGGCGCCGGTGGGCGCATGGACGTGCTGACCCGGGAACGGGCCAAGCCGGCGCTGCCGTTCGTCGGGGTCTACCAGCTGCTCGACTTCCCGCTGTCCAACCTCGCGCACTCCGGCGTGACCGACGTGTGGCTCTCGGTGCAGTTCCAGGGCGGGACGCTCGAGGAGCAGGTCGCCAACGGCCGGCCCTGGGACCTCGACCGCAACACCGGCGGCCTGCGCCTCCTCATGCCCCAGGAGGGGACCGGGAGCCTGGACGAGGACGGCTTCGCGAAGGGGAACGCCGATGAGCTGTTCCGCATCCGCGACCAGGTGCAGGCCTTCGACCCCGACGTGCTGCTGGTGATGAGCGCCGACCACGTCTACCGCTTCGACTACCGCGACGCGATCGCCACGCACCGCGAGCACGGCGCCGAGTGCACCGTCGTCACCTCCGAGGTGCCGATCGAGCAGGCGTCCAACCACGCCACCGTCGAGCACGACGAGGACGGCCGGGTCACGGCGTTCGACTACAAGCCCGAGGAGCCCACGACGGGGACCGTCGCGACGGAGATCTTCGTCTACGACCCGGCGGTGCTGGTCGAGGAGCTCGGCCGGCTGCACCAGGAGCTGAGCGGCGACAGCCCCGCGGGCGACACCGGCCTCGAGGACTTCGGCGACCACCTGCTGCCCCGGCTCGTCGAGCGGGGCAAGGTCGTCGCCCACCCGATGCCCGGCTACTGGCGCGACCTCGGCCAGCCGCACCTCTACCTCAAGGCGCACGAGGAGTTCCTCACCGAGGACCAGGACGTCGTCGGCGTGCGCGGCTGGGACATCCTGACCCGCCAGCCCCAGCGTCAGCCCGCCCGCGTGCTGGCCTCGGCCACGGTCGCCGACAGCATGGTGAGCCCCGGCTGCCGGGTCGCCGGCGAGGTGGAGCGGAGCGTGCTCGGCCCCGGCGTGGTGGTCGAGGAGGGCGCGGTCGTCGCGGACAGCGTCGTGTTCACCGACAGCGTCGTACGACGCGGCGCGCAGGTGCACCGCTCGATCGTCGACAGCGGCTGCGAGATCGCCGCCGGCGCCCGCGTCGGCGACCCGGACGCACCAGCCACCGAGGACCCCGACGCGGTGACGATCGTCGGGCGGCACAGCGTCGTCGGCGAGGGCGTCGTCCTGGAGGCCGGCAGCCGGCTCGAGCCGGGCACCACCGCCTGAGCGGCGCTCGCGGGGGCGGCGGTCGCGCCGAGGCGGGGAAGCGGACCGACGTTCGTTAGCCTGGGCACCATGTCGAACCGGCGCTTCCTCGGTGAGGCCGGTCGGTTCGTCGCCGTCGGCGGCCTGGCCACCGTCGTGGCGCTGTTCATCTTCAACCTGCTGCTGCACGGCTACAACACCGGCGAGCACGCGCTGCTGCCCGACCAGCCGATCCTGGCGTACGTCATCGCCAACACGGTGGGCATGTTCGTCAGCTACCGCGGGAGCCGGACCTGGGCCTTCCGGGACCGCCCGCCGCGGCAGGCCGACGGCGGCCTGACGGCGTTCGTCGGCATCAACGCGGTCACCATGCTCTTCCCGATCGCGTGCCTGAAGATCAGCCGCGACGTGCTGGGGCTCAGCGACCCGATCTCGGACAACATCGCGGCCAACGTGATCGGGCTGGTGCTCGGCCTGGTCTCGCGGTTCTACCTCTTCCGGCGCTTCGTCTTCCGCCGGCCGATCCACCTCACCGAGATGTACGACCCGGCCGAGCCGGTGCTCCCCGCGGAGCCGGACCACCTCGGTGAGTCGACCGACCCCGACGGCACCGCGCTGCCGGGCGGTCCGGTCAGCGAGTCCAGAGATCCGTCCACGAGTGGCCCAGGTCGCTCATCAGCGTCCGGAGCAGGGGAAGGCTGACGCCGACCACGTTGTGGTGGTCGCCCTCGATCCCGGTCACGAACGCGCCGCCGAGGCCGTCGACGGTGAAGGCGCCCGCCACGTGCAGCGGCTCGCCCGTCGCGACGTACGCCGCGACCTCCTCGTCGCCGACGTCGGCGAAGTGCACGGTGGTCGACGCCGTGGCGGCGACGACCCGGTCGCTGGCGGTGTCCCGGAGCGAGTGACCGGTGCGGAGCACGCCGGACCTGCCGCGCATCGAGCGCCACCGCTCCACGGCCTCCTCGGCGTCGGCCGGCTTGCCCAGCGCCTGGCCGTCCAGCTCGAGGACGGAGTCGCAGCCGAGGACCAGGGCGCCGGCGGGCACCTCGGGGCGACCGGCGACCGCCGCGCACTTCAGCTCGGCCAGCTGCAGCGCCAGCTCGGCCGGCGGCACGCCGACCACCTGGGACTCGTCGACCCCGGAGACGACCACCAACGGGTCGAGGCCGGCGTTGCGCAGCGTCGTGAGGCGGGCGGGGGAGGCGGAGGCGAGGACGAACGTGACCACCGGCCCAGCATCGCGCACCGCCCGGCAGGCACAATGACCGCGTGCCCCTCGACCCTCCCGGCCGCACGGACGAGCCCTCCCGTTCCGGTCTGCCCCGGGTGCTCCTGGTGGCCGCCGTCGCCGTCGTGGCGCTCGCCGTCGGCGGTGTCCTGGTGGCCCGCGCCCAGCACCTGGGGCCGTTCGAGCTCGGGCCGCAGGAGACCAACCCGTTCGCCGAGCGGCCGCAGTACGCCGACCCCGACTCCCGCACCGCGCAGGCGGCCCGGCAGGCCGAGGCCGACGGCCGTGCCGAGGAAGCCGCGGCGTTCGCCGAGCTCGTCGAGGTGCCGCAGGGCATCTGGCTGACACCGGAGGAGCGCCCGCCCGGCGACGTCGGGGGCTACGTCCAATCGGTCGTGACCGCCGCGGACGAGGCGGGTCGCGTGCCGCTGCTGGTGGTGTACGGCATCCCCGACCGGGACTGCACGGGCGGCTACTCCAGCGGCGGGCTCGACGCCGAGACCTACGTGCCGTGGGTCCAGGAGATCGCGACCGCCGCCTCCGGGTACGACGCCGCCGTGGTGCTCGAGCCGGACGCGCTGGCCTCCGCGGTCGACTGCGACCGCCGCGCGGAGCGGGTGGACCTGCTGGCGCGGGCCGTCGACGTCCTCGTCGAGGCCGGCGTGACGACGTACATCGACGGCGGCCACTCCGGCTGGGTCGCCCCCCGCCAGGTCGCCGCGCTGCTGCGCGAGGTGGGCGTCGCGGACGTGCGGGGCTTCGCGACCAACGTGTCGAACTACCAGACCGACCCCGCCGAGGTGGCGTACGCCGAGGAGGTCAGCGAGCTGGTCGGCGGCGCTCACTACGTCGTCGACAGCGGACGCAACGGCGTCGGCTCGGGCGACGAGTGGTGCAACCCGCCCGGGCAGTCCCTCGGCCAGCGGCCCGGGTACGTCGACGACGGCACCGGGCTGGACGCGTTCTTGTGGATCAAGCCGCCGGGGGAGAGCGACGGGGAGTGCAACGGCGGCCCGCCGGCGGGCGAGTTCTGGCCCCAGCGCGCCGGCGAGCTGCTCGCCGCACGCTGACCGCGCACCCGGACGGGGCAGCCGTTGTTAGGGTTCGTGCCATGCAGGGGGATGCGTGGACCGCGGTCATCATCGAGGACGACCCGGACGTCCGCGATCTCATCGACATCGTCCTGACCCAGTCCGGATTCTCGACGGTCGTCGCGCCCGACGGTCCGTCGGGCGTCGAGGCGGTCCGCACGCACAACCCGCTGATCACCACCCTCGACGTGAACATGCCCGGGATGGACGGCTTCGCCGTGGCCCGGCGGCTGCGCGAGTTCAGCAACACCTACCTGATCATGATCACCGCGCTGGCCGACGAGATCGACGTGGTGCAGGGCTTCGAGGCCGGCGCCGACGACTACCTCGTCAAGCCCTTCCGCCCGCGTGAGCTGCGTGCCCGCGCCGACTCGATGCTGCGCCGCCCCCGGGTGCGTGCTGACCAGCCCGTCGGCTGGGCCGAGGAGGTCGAGGCCGGTGCTCCGGCCGCCGCTGCCGCCGAGCCCGAGCCGCCGCAGGAGTCGTGGGCCGCGGCCGCCGCCCGCGACCTGACCCAGAACTCGCCGCTCCGGCTCGTCCGCACCGACGACCCCGTGCAGCCGGCACCGCCGCAGCAGCCACAGCCCATCGCCCCGCCGCCGCAGCCGACCTACGAGCCCCACCACCAGCCGCCGCCCCCGGCGCCGGCGCCCTCCCCGGCCCCGTCCTACGAGCGGCCCGCCTACCAGCAGCCGGTCCACGAGCAGCCGGTCGCCGAGCCGCCGGTCGCGGAGCCGCCGACCTACCAGCCGACGCCGTACCAGCAGCCGGTGCAGCATCAGCCGGTGTACGAGCAGCCCGCCGCGCCGCTCCCCCCGGCCGCGCCCGCCGCTCCGCCCGCGCCGGTGCAGCAGCCGGTGCAGCAGCCGGCGTACCAGCCGCCCGCGCCCACCGGCGGGACGCACGCGGCCCCCACGGCGCCGGTGCCTCCTGCGGGCGGCCCGTCCGCCGACGGCTCGTGGATCCGGTTCAACGGCCTCGCGCTCAACAACGAGACGCGGGTCGTGACGGTCGGCGGCGGCGCGGTCGACCTGACCCGCACGGAGTTCGACCTGCTCGCCTCCCTGCTCAGCACCGGGCGCCGGGTCCGGAGCAAGGCCGACCTCGTGCTCACGATGCGCGGCCAGCAGTACGTCACCTCCTACTTCGTCAACGAGGCCGACAAGCGCTCCGTCGAGCTCCACATCGCCAACCTGCGCCGCAAGATCGGCGACGACGGCGCCGTCCCCCGCTTCGTCGAGACCGTCCGGGGCGTCGGCTACCGCCTCGCCGAGACCGCCTGACCCACCCCGCACGTCGAGCGCCGTCGAGACCCGCGCCTGCAGGTCGAGGGTCGCCGTGACGCGCGCCCGCTGGTCGAGCAGCGAGCCCTGGCGAGCGTCGTCGAGACCCGGCCCTGTTGGTCGAGCAGCGAGCGCGAGCGAGCGTCGTCGAGACCCGGTGAGGTGCGCAGGGCCTGGGGGTGGTCGCCGGGCCGCCGGGTGGGCTCGGCTCGAGGTCTCTTTTCGAGTCGTGTGGTTGCGCGCCGCTGTGGTCGAGGTCCTGGTCGCGCCTGCTTCTCGGCCCACGGTCGGCGGGGGTCGACCGCTGTGGTCGCGGAGGTGGAGGAGGGAGCCGCTCGGGTCGGCCTAGGGCCGTCGGTGGAAGGCGACCTTCCCGCCTTGCAGGTGGGTGGTGTCGTAGGCCGGGTCGTGGATGCGGGCGTGGTGGCGCGGGCAGAGGTTGCGGGCGTTGGCCAGGTCCGTGGCGCCGCCGGTGGACCAGGGTTGGTCGTGGTGGGCGTGGCAGAGGTGGGCGGGCCAGTCGCAGCCTTCTGCGGTGCAGGTCGGCTGGGTGAGGTTCAAGGCTCTGCGTTGGGCACCGGTGAAGAGCCTCGCGGTGCGGCCGAGGTCGAGCAACTCTGACTGAGTGCCGAGGACAGCGGGGATGAGTCCTGCCTCACAAGCCAGCCGTCGCGCCTGGGCGGCGGAGATGGTGGTGCCGTCGTCGAGGACACCCGGTGCGAGGCCGCCGAGGAGCGAGGCGATGTCCATGGTGACGACGACGGTGGCGTTGAGGCAGCCGAGCTTCGGGACGGACGTGGTGGGGAGGCGTTCGAGGAGCTCGCAGAACGCGTCGCCCATCCGCTCCGGCGACGGCCGCCGCTCCACGGGCTCGGATCCGCCTGGTTCCTGGGTGGCGGCTTGGTGCTTGGGCGCCGCGAACGCGAGGAGGGTCTTCCTGAGCATGGCGCCGTGGAGCTCGGGGATCTTGAACTTCCCCGTCACCGAGCCCCGTCCGTCGGGGCTCATCGTCAGCCACGCCGTCTCGCGGGCGAGCCGCTCCTCCGCTTCGAGTGCGCGGGCGTCGCGTGCTTCGCCGATCTCGGGTGCGACGACGGTGAGGACGTGCTTGGCCAGGATCCGCAACGCCTTGGGGTCACGGTGCTGCGCCTCGGCCAGCAGGTGCTGCTCGGCACGGAGCGCGATGGTCGGGTCGTCCAGGTCGGTGGGCAGCTGGTCGAGGCACTCGGTGATGACGCGAGCGTGATCGACCGACACCTCGCCATCGGCGAAAGCCGTTGCCGTCTGGCAGTGGCGGTCCAAGGACTCGGCCAGCCGCATGCGGTGCTTCGCAGCGGGACGGGTCTGATGCGTTTCGGTCGCCCACCAAGCGGCGGTGTCGGTGGCACCGACCCGCTCGCCGGCGTGCCGGCGGTCGGCCTCGGCGACCAGGCGGAGCTCCAGTGCCTCGACCTGTGCACGGAGCCGCGCGGCCTCGCGGAGCGTGTCGGTGACGTCGTCGTCCGACATCGACCACAGGTGGACCTCGGCGGCTGACCGCATCTGCTTGCGGGACTTCGCGACAGCGCGGCACACCACGTGTGTGCTGCGTCGGGAGTCCTTGGCCATGGGTCTACTCAAGCACCGACCACCGACAGTCAGACGCGTGTTTCCCCAGGTCAGGCCGCATCGTGGACCACGACTTCAGGGAACTTCTCGGCGACCCCAGAGGCTCGATGCCCTGCGCACCTCGCCGGGTCTCGACGACGCCTCGCCAGGGCCCGGCTGCTCGACCAGCGGCAGCCGGGAGACCGCCGCGACCACTCGCCGTACCTCTCCCGTAGCTGCCCCCACCGCGACCACCCATGGCCAGGAAGCCGGAGACGAGCACCCAGGCCCTGCGCACCTCACTGGGTCTCGACGACGCCTCGCCAGGGCTCGGCTGCTCGACCAACAGGGCGACCTGGCAGCCGGGAGACCGCCGCGACCACCCGCCGTACCTCTCCCGTAGCTGCCCCCACCGCAACCACCCATGGCCCGGAAGCCGGAGGCGAGCACCCAGGCCCTGCGCACCTCACCGGGTCTCGACGACGCCTCGCCGGGGCTCGGCTGCTCGACCAGCAGCGACTCCCCAGGCCTGCGCACCTCACCGGGTCTCGACGACGCCTCGCCGGGGCTCGGCTGCTCGACCAGCGATGCTTCGGCTGCTCGACCAGCGGTGGGTCAGTTGGCGTTGATCGGGATCTTGGTGACGACCGTGGGGGTGTCGGACTCGAAGATCGCGATGGGGACGGTCTGCTTCACGGTGCGGGCGACGAACTCACCGGAGCCGGGGGAGGTCTCGAAGTGGACGTCCGCGACGAGGGTGAGCTCGACGCCGCGGGTGTCGTCGGAGACCGGGCCGATCTTCTGGTTGCGCAGCTCGAAGGCGCCCTTCGGCGAGGTGATCAGCATGCCGTGGAGCGGATGGGTGACCGCCTCGGGGTCGAAGGTGATCCGCGAGGCCTCGGCGTCGAGGCGGTAGGGGTGCTGGGTGCGGCCGCCGTCGGAGGTGATGGTGCGCGAGGTGGCCTTGATGTTGCCCAGGTAGGCCTTGCGCTTGGTACGGAAGGGGTCGCGCAGCTTCCGGTCGAGGTCGTAGACCTGCAGGGTGAGGGAGAAGAACTTGTTGCCCTTGGGGAACCACTCGTTGGTCCGCGGCGTGGCCTTGGTCGGCCACATCGTGTAGACGAAGTCCATCCCGTCCATCTTGATGTGCGACTGGAACGTGCCGTCGCGGGTGAACTGCGAGTCGTACGCCGGCTGCGCGGCGGCGGGGTTCTCCGCCTTCACCGGCTCCGGGTCCGTGCCGAAGCCGTCGAGGACCGAGCAGCTCGACAGCGAGCCGGCGACGAGGAGGGCGAGAGCGGCGGCGAGGCCGCGCAGTCCGCGGGACCGGCGGGGGCCGCCGGGGCGGGAGGACGTGGACACGGTGGTGGTCTCCGGAGCGGTGGGTCGGGTGGGAGCGGGTACGGCGGCGCGGGCGCTCATGCCTTGAACCCGCGGTAGCGCCGGCACGACTTGATGAACATCCAGACGGTCTGCAGCACGGTGATGACGCCGAGGATCGGCCAGCCGAACGCCAGCAGGTCCGACGTGGTCTGCACGGGCACCTGCGTCCAGGCCGCCCAGGTGGCGACGAAGAAGACGCCGAGGGCGACGAACGGGTAGGTCCAGGCGATGCCCTTGCCGCGCTCGGCCTTCGCCTGGGCGGCCCAGTTGTCGGTCTGCTGGCGGCTGAAGAACTTCAGCCAGGCCCGCACGAAGTGGCCCATCCGGATGAACATGTAGAGCTCGGCGGGGAAGACGAGCAGCACGAAGAGGTAGTCGCGCCGGTTGGCGAACTGCATCGAGTGCGCCACCCGGAAGTTCAGCCACACCGCGGCCAGCGGCGGGATCAGCCACCAGGCCTGGAAGACGAACGCGTCGATCATCAGCGAGCCGATGAGGAGCGCCAGGAACATCAGGCGCGTGGTCATGTTGATGACCATCGAGAGGTGCTCGAACCACCGCAGCCGCAGGTTGGGGTGGAACGGCTGGCCCTTGGTGTCGCCGCGCTGACCGGGCCACATCAGGTCGATCGCGCCGAAGTTCCACTTGACCTGCTGGGCGTCGAGCGAGCGCAGCGTGGTCATGCCGCCGACGTGCGCGCGGGCACGGGCGGAGATCTTGGTGAGGTAGCCGGCGGACTTGATCTGCAGCGAGAGCAGGGAGTCCTCGACCTCGGAGTCGCTGACCCACGGCGTGCGCTGGTGGCTGTCGCGCATGACGTCGCGCAGCGCCTGGGTGGAGAAGATCGAGAACTGGCCGCCGAGGACCGCCATGTTGCGGCCCTTGAGCAGGTTCTGCATGTTGAACGCCGAGAACTGCGCGCGCTGGCCGGCGATCAGGAACTTGGTGACGACCCCGTCCATCGCGGAGTCGTCGATGGAGTAGATCGCCGAGATGCCGCCGATGCGGTCGTCGCTGGAGATCTCGTCCACGAGGTGCTGGATCGCGTCCGGCTCCGGCGTGGTGTCGCCGTCGACGCCGAGCAGGTAGTCCATGTGCTCGACGAGGGAGTAGCCGTAGTTGAGGGCGCCGACCTTCTTGTCGGGGTTCTTGCCGATGTCGTGGACGTAGACGACCGTGGTCTGCTCGCCGGTCGGCGTCATCCGCGTGTGCGGGCCGGCGTAGTGGCTGGCGATCTCGACCGAGTCGTCGCTGGTGTTGTTGACGACGAGGTGGATGGCGTCGGGCAGCCGGGTCTGCTGCAGCAGCGAGTCCAGGACGCCGGCGATGGTCTCGGCCTCGTTGTACGCCGGGATGACGCAGCCGACGGTCGGGCGCAGCGTCGGCAGCTCGTCGACCGCCTCGAGGAACTGCTGGGCGTAGGCCTCGAGTGCCGGGTCGGGCATCCGCACGTAGCGCGGGTCCTCGACGCCCGGGGCGAGCCCCGCCGTCAGCTGGTCACCCGCCGACCCCATGTCGTTCGCGTCCACGTGCTGTTCCTATCCCTGCCGGGCCGCTCCGTGGCTGCCCGTCCGGTCGTCTGTCGGGACGATCCTGGTGGGCCCACCTCAAGGGGTGGCGCCGCGAACCTCAACTTCCGCTCAAGGATGACGTGCGGAGGGGGCTCGGCGGGTGGGAATCAGCGAGGAAGTGCGCTCGATCGCCAGCCGCCGGGGCCGTGCGGCAGCGTGCGGCGTACGGCGCGGTGCGGCGCGCCCCACTCGGGCCGCGGCCGCGGGGGCGCCGGCTCGTCGCCGCCCATCGCGGAGAGCACGGCCACCAGCGCCGCGACCTCCTCGGGGGTGGCGTGCGGGCTGACGACCCGCAGCAGGGGCCGGGTCGGCTCCTGCCCCTGGTCCTGCGCCTGGTCCTGCGCCTGCTCCGGGGCGACGGCCGGGGACTGCTCGTCGGCGGCCATCAGAGCGGGATGTTCCCGTGCTTCTTCGGCGGCAGCGTCTCCCGCTTGGAGCGCAGGAGCCGCAGCGCACGGACGACCTCGGCCCGGGTCTCGTGCGGCTGGATGACCGCGTCGACGTACCCCCGCTCGGCGGCGATGTAGGGGTTGGCCAGCGTGGTCTCGTACTCGTCGATCAGCTCGGCGCGCCGAGCCTCGACGTCGCCGCCCTCGGCCTCGACCTGGGCGAGCGTCTTGCGGTGCACGATGTTCGCCGCGCCCTGGGCGCCCATGACCGCGATCTGGGCGGTCGGCCAGGCGACGTTGATGTCGGCGCCGAGGTGCTTGGACCCCATGACGTCGTAGGCGCCGCCGTAGGCCTTGCGGGTGATGACGGTGACCAGCGGGACGGTGGCCTCGGCGTAGGCGTAGATGAGCTTGGCGCCGCGGCGGATGATGCCGTTCCACTCCTGGTCGGTGCCGGGCAGGAAGCCGGGCACGTCGACGAAGGTGAGGACGGGGATGTTGAAGGCGTCGCAGGTGCGCACGAAGCGCGCGGCCTTCTCGGAGGCGTCGATGTCGAGGGTGCCGGCGAACTGCATCGGCTGGTTGGCGACGACGCCGACGGGGCGGCCCTCGACGCGGCCGTAGCCGATGATCAGGTTCGGCGCGAACAGCTCCATGACCTCGACGAAGTCCTCGTCGTCCACGACGGCCCTGATGACGTCGTGCATGTCGTAGGGCTGGTTCGGGGAGTCCGGGATGATCGTGTCGAGCGCACGGTCGGAGTCGTTGACCTCGAGGTCAACGACCTCGTCATAGGCCGGCGGCTCGTCGAGGTTGTTCTGCGGGAGGAACGAGAGCAGCGCCTTGACGTACTCGATCGCGTCCTCCTCGTCGGAGGCCATGTAGTGGGCGTTGCCGGACTTGGTGTTGTGCGTCCGGGCGCCGCCGAGGTCCTCCATCGAGACGTCCTCGCCGGTGACGGTCTTGATGACGTCGGGACCGGTGATGAACATCGCCGAGGTCTGGTCGACCATGACGGTGAAGTCGGTGACCGCGGGGGAGTAGACGTGGCCACCGGCGCAGTTGCCCATGATCATCGAGATCTGGGGGATGACGCCCGAGGCGTGCACGTTGCGCCGGAAGATCTCGCCGTACAGGCCGAGCGAGACGACGCCCTCCTGGATGCGGGCGCCGGCGCCCTCGTTGATGCCGATGATCGGGCAGCCGGTCTTCATGGCGAGGTCCATCACCTTGGTGATCTTCTCGCCGTACACCTCGCCGAGCGAGCCGCCGAAGACCGTGAAGTCCTGGGAGAACACGCACGCCTGGCGACCGTCGATGGTCCCGTAGCCCGTGATGACGCCGTCGCCGTAGGGACGGTTCTTCTCCAGGCCGAAGGCGGTGCTGCGGTGCCGGGCCAGCTCGTCGAGCTCGACGAAGGAACCCTCGTCGAAGAGCATCTCGATGCGCTCGCGGGCGGTCTTGCGACCCTTGGCGTGCTGCTTCTCGACGGCCTTGGCCGAGCCGGCGTGCACCGCCTCGTCGAGCCGCCGGTCGAGGTCGGCCAGCTTCCCGGCCGTGGTGTGCAGGTCGATGTCCGCGGGGACGTCGGTCCCCTGCCCGGGACGTTCGGTGCTCTCTGCGCTCACGGTCCGGAGGTCTCCTCGCTGGCGTCGGTGCTGGCGTCTGGCTGGCGTCTGGCTGGCGTCTGGTTGGCGCCGTGGCTGGGCCGTGGGTCAATGTAGTGCCCGTGACCGCGACGTCGGCCGAGCGCCCACCACTTGACGAGACCGTCCTCTCCGCCATCAGTCCGGACCTCGTCCCGGGCCTCCTCGTGGAGGTGGTGCCGCAGGCGCCGTCGACGAACGCGCTGGTCGCGGAGCGCGCCCGGGCGGGTGCGCCGGAGGGTCTGGTCGTCGTCACCGAGCACCAGACCGCCGGCCGGGGTCGGCTCGACCGGTCGTGGGAGACGCCGGCCCGCTCCGCGCTCACCTTCTCGGTCCTGCTGCGCCCGACCGCGCCGACCCGGAGCTGGCCGTGGCTCCCGCTGCTCGCCGGCTACGCCGTGGACAAGGCGCTCAAGGCCGACGGCTTCGCAGCCGGGGTCAAGTGGCCCAACGACGTGCTCATCGGCGACCGCAAGGTCGCCGGCATCCTGGTCGAGCGGATCGAGACCGAGGGCGGGCCCTGTGCCGTCGTCGGCATCGGCATCAACGTCGGGCTCGCCCCCGAGGAGCTGCCGGTCCCGACGGCGACCTCGCTGGCCATCGAGGCCTCCCACGGCTCGGCGGGCGGGACGGCGCCCGACCGGACCCGGCTGCTGGTCGACGTGCTCGCCAGCCTGCGCGAGTCCTACGACGCGTGGCAGGCCGGTGGCGACCTGGCCGGCATGCGGCTGGCCGAGTCGTACGCCGACGCCTGCGTGACGGTCGGCCGGCAGGTGCGGGTCGACCTGCCCGACGGCTCGGTGCTGACCGGGATGGCGACCGCGATCGATCCCTCGGGGCACCTCGTCGTGGCCGGCCCCGACGGCCCGGTCGCGGTCGGTGCCGGCGACGTCGTGCACGTGCGTCCCGCGGACTGACTGCTTCCCGCACCGCTCCGGGTGTGATCGGTGACATGATCCGCGGGTGGCCATCTCGCAGAAGCTCCTGAGCGACGGGGAGACCGTCGTCGTGAGCACCCGCACGCACGCGAAGGCACTCCTGGCGCCGCTGCTGGTGCTGGTCGTGGTGCTCGCCGCTGCGGTGTCGGTGCAGGTGCTGGCCGACAACCGGTACGTCACGTGGTTCGTCTGGGCCGTCGCCGCGGTCGTGCTGCTGCGGTACGTCGTGTGGCCGTTCCTCGTCTGGTCGACCGCGTCGTACACCTTCACCGACCGGCGGCTCGTGACCCGGACCGGAGTCCTGACCCGCCGCGGCCACGACATCCCGCTGTCGCGGATCAGCGACGTGGCGACCGAGCTGCACCTGACCGACCGGATGCTCGGCTGCGGCACGCTGGTCATCAGCGACGCGAGCACGCACGGCCAGGTGCGGCTGCCGGACATCCCGCACGTCGAGGACGTCCAGCGCCGGCTCAACGACCTGCTGCACGGCCTGCACGACCCCCGGACCGACCGACGCGACGAAGGTGCCTGAGCTGACCTCCCAGAACCCCGACCAGCCCGACCAGCCCGACCAGCCGCCCGGGGAGGGCCAGGCTCCCGAGGAGCTGCACCGCACCATCCTCGGCGAGGCCCTCGACCTGAGCGCCGAGGACGTCGCGGCGGGCGCGGGGGTGAGCCTGGAGGAGACCCGCCGGCTGTGGCGGGCGCTCGGCTTCCCTGAGCACGGCGAGGAGGCGGCGTACAACCAGGCGGACCTGCGGGCGCTCTCCACCCTCGTCGACGGCGTCCGCGCCGGCCTCTTCGACTTCGACCTCGCGGTGAACATCACCCGGGCCGTCGGCCAGAACATGGCGCGCCTCGCCGACTGGGAGGTGGCTGCGATGGTCAACCGGATCGACGAGCTCGAGCACGGCGACGAGGCGACCGGCACCCGCGGCGGGTCGGCCCGGCGCTTCCTCGACCACTTCGGCGGGCCGTTCGAGGAGCTGCTGATCTACGCCTGGCGGCGGCACCTGGCCGCGGCGGTCGCGCGGATCGAGGCGCTCGGCGCCGACGAGGAGGACCTGCACACCACGACCCTGTCGGTGGGCTTCGCCGACATCGTGTCGTTCACCGCGCTGTCCAACCAGCTGAGCGAGGAGCGCATCGGCGACCTGGTCGAGCTCTTCGAGTCCCGGTGCGCGGACGTGGTGGCGATCCAGCGCGGCCGGGTCATCAAGAGCATCGGCGACTCCGTGCTGTTCGTGAACGACGACCCCGTCCGGGCCTACGACACCGCCGAGGGGATCATCAACGTCATCGGCCGCGACCAGCGGATGCCCGACGTCCGGGTGGGCCTCGCCACCGGCTCGGTGGTCATGCGGCTGGGGGACGTCTTCGGGCCGCCGGTGAACATGGCGGCCCGGCTGACCGCGGTGGCCCGGCGCAACCGCGTGATCGTCGACGCCACGACCGCCGAGCTGCTGCCCGCGGACCAGTTCGAGACCCGCCGGCTGCCCGCCCGACCGGTCCGCGGCTTCGGCATCGTGGAGCCGTTGGCCGTCCGGAGACATTAAGACGGGTCTCACCTTTCTGGGTGAGAAACCTGGCAGGAAGTTGTCACTGTCAATACGGGGCGTTTTTACCCGGTTCACGGACTGGCTGCCTACGGTTGTCGTGTGTTCGAGGTGCAGGACGTCCGAGTCGACCCAGACAGCCGCCGTGCGTGGCGCGGCCAGGAAGAGGTCGTGTTCTCCCGCAAGGAGTTCGACCTCGTGCAGGCCCTGATCTCGCGGGCCGGGGACATCGTGACCCGCGACGAGCTCATGCGCGACGTGTGGCACACGACGTTCTGGACCTCCTCGAAGACCATCGACGTGCACCTCGGCTGGGTCCGCCGCAAGCTCGGCGACGACAGCCGGCGCCCGCACCTGATCACCACGATCCGCGGCAAGGGCCTCCGGTTCGAGACCCGGCCGCCCGCCTGACCGGCCCCCTGCCGAGGGCGTGGCGCTGACCGGCCGCCGGACGGTGGGGTCGTCTGCTCTAGGGTTCCGACGTGCCTGAGCTCGCTCCCACGCTGGCCGTCATCGGCGGTGGCCAGCTCGCCCGGATGATGGCGCAGCCGGCGATCGCGCTCGGCCTGCCGCTGCGGCTGCTCGCCGAGGCCGAGGGCGTCTCCGCCGCCCAGGTCATCCCCGACCACCTGGTCGGCGACCACCGCGACCTCCCGACGCTGCGGGCGGTGACAGCCGGCTGCCGCGTGGTGACCTTCGACCACGAGCACGTGCCGACCGAGCACCTGCACGCCCTCGAGGCCGACGGCGTCGCGGTCCGCCCGGGCCCGGACGCGCTGGTGCACGCCCAGGACAAGGGCGTGATGCGCGAGCGCCTCGCCGCGCTCGGGGTGGAGTGCCCGCGGAACGCGATCGTCGCCGACGTCGCCGACGTCGAGGCGTTCGGGCTCCCCTGCGTCCTGAAGACCACCCGCGGCGGGTACGACGGCAAGGGAGTGTGGTTCGTCGGCTCCGCCGAGGACTGCGCCGAGGCGTTCGCCGCCGCCCGGGCCACCGGGGTGCGGATCCTGGCCGAGGAGCGGGTCGACTTCCGGCGCGAGCTCTCCGCGCTGGTGGTCCGCTCGCCGAGCGGCCAGGCGGCGGCGTACCCGGTCGTGGCGAGCACCCAGCGCGACGGCATCTGCCACGAGGTGGTCGCCCCGGCGCCCGACCTCGACCCCGACCTCGCGACCCACGCCCAGCAGGTCGCGCTCCGGATCGCCGGCGAGCTCGGCGTCACCGGGGTGCTCGCGGTCGAGCTGTTCGAGACGACCGACGGGCGCGTCCTCGTCAACGAGCTCGCGATGCGGCCGCACAACACCGGCCACTGGACCCAGGACGGCGCGGTCACCTCGCAGTTCGAGAACCACCTCCGCGCCGTGATGGACCTGCCGCTGGGCTCGCCGGCCCCCCGCGCGCGGTGGACGGTGATGGTCAACATCCTCGGCGGCCCCGACCCCGAGGTCGGGCGGCTCTGGGACGGCTACCCGCACGCGATGGCGCGCGACCCGCACCTGCGGGTCCACCTGTACGGCAAGGAGCTGCGACCGGGCCGCAAGGTCGGCCACGTCAACGCCTACGGCGACGACCTTGAGGACTGCCTGGAGCGGGCGCGGCACGCCGCCGCCTGGTTCCGTGGCGACCTCGGCAACGAGAGTGAGTGACATGGCTGAGCAGGTGCGCGTCGGGATCGTCATGGGGTCGGACTCCGACTGGCCGACGATGCAGGCCGCGGCGGAGGCGCTGGAGGAGTTCGGTGTCGCCCACGAGGCCGACGTCGTCTCCGCGCATCGGATGCCCGAGGAGATGCTCGCCTACGGCAAGGAGGCCGCCGGCCGCGGGCTCTCGGTGATCATCGCCGGGGCCGGGGGAGCGGCGCACCTGCCCGGCATGCTGGCCGCGGTCACCCCGCTGCCGGTCATCGGCGTCCCCGTGCCGCTGCGCTACCTCGACGGCATGGACTCGCTGCTCTCGATCGTCCAGATGCCGGCCGGCGTCCCGGTCGCCACGGTCGCGGTGGGTGGGGCCCGCAACGCCGGCCTGCTCGCCGTCCGCATCCTCGCCGCCACCGACCCCGCGCTGCAGCAGCGGATGGTCGACTTCCAGGCCGAGCTCAAGGCCTCCGCCCAGGCCAAGGGCGAGGTCGTGCGCCGCGAGTCGGCGCCGCGACGCGTCGGCTTCTAGGCGGCTCCCTGCCGCCTGCCGTCGGGCCACCGCGATCGTTCAATTGCGCGATCCGGGTGGCGAAGACCGGGATCCGCTGAACAGGCCACCGCGATCGTTCAATTGCGCGATCCGGGTGGTCGAGGACCGCAGCAGGGCCGGGATCAGCCCCCGACGAGCCCGTGCTCGTGGGCGAAGACGACGATCTGCACCCGGTCGCGCAGCGCCAGCTTGCGCAGGATCGCGCCGACGTGGGTCTTGACCGTGGACTCGCTGGCGTAGATCCGCGCGGCGATCTCGGTGTTGGACAGCCCGCGGGCGACGGCGGCGAAGACCTCGCGCTCCTTCTCGGTCAGCCCGGCGTACGCCGCGGGCACGGCCGCCCGGGCGCGGAACTGGCCGTCGAGCAGCGTCGAGAGGTCCGAGGGCGCGAGGACGGCGTTGCCGGCGTGCACGGTGCGGATCGCGTCGCGCAGCATCAGCGGGGTGGTGTCCTTGAGCAGGAACCCGCTCGCGCCGTACCGGATCGCCGTCGCCGCCCGGTCGTCGAGGTTGAACGTCGTCAGCACCACCACCCGCAGCGGCTTGCTGCGGCGAGCGGCGCGGTCGGGGGTGAACAGCTGGCGGGTCGCCTCGACGCCGTCCATCTCGGGCATCCGGATGTCCATCAGCACCACGTCGGGCTCGAGCTCGTCGACCAGGCGCAGCGCCTCGAGGCCGTCCCCGGCGGCGCCGACGACCCGCATGCCGTCCTGGGCGTCGACGATGACCCGCACGCCCTCGCGGAAGAGGTCCTGGTCGTCGACGAGGAGGACCTCGATCTCGCCGGGGGTCGAGCCGCTCACCGGCCGGCTCCCCGGGGCACGGACCGCAGCGGGACCCAGGCCGTCGCGGTGAAGGTCGCGCCGCCCGGCTCCTCGCGGCGGCGCACGTCGAGCCGGCCGCCGACCGCCTCGAGGCGGCGGCGCATGCCCTCCAGCCCGTGGCCGGCCGTCGCCTGCGCCTCCATCTCCGCGGGGTCGACGGCCGCGAGCGGGCGGGTCTCGTCGGCGGCGGGCGGGGCGCCGACCACGTTGCGCACCTCCAGCCGCAGCTCGCCCTCCCAGTGGCGCTCGACCAGGACCGGCTCGCCCCGGTGGCCGTGGCGGATCGCGTTGGTGAGCATCTCCTGCAGCACCCGGAAGGCCACCACCTCGAGCTCGGGCGGCAACGGCCGCGGGGTGCCGACCTCGGAGGAGACGACCTCGTGGCCGCTGGCCCGGACGCCCTCGACCAGGGCGTCGAGGTCGCCGTGCTGGCCGGCCGCGGGAGCGGCGCCGGCGGAGGCGCTGAGCACCTGGCGGACGTCCTGGAGGGACGTGCGGGCCGAGGTCGCGATGTTGGCCATGGTGCGGCGCAGCGCCTCGGCGTGCGCCTCGAGGTCCGTGGCGGGGAGGTACTGCGCCGACTCGGCCTGGGCCAGGATGACCGCCAGGGAGTGCCCCACCACGTCGTGCACGTCGCGCGCGAGCTGCGCCTGTCCCTCGCGCAGCCGCGCGATCTCCTCGGCCTGGTCGCGCTCGGCCTCGGCGGCGACCTGGGAGACCCGCGAGCTGCGGGCCCGGTCGAGGAACCGCAGGGCGAGGCCGGCCAGCCACGGGGTGGCGAGCAGCGCCAGGATCAGCAGGCTGGCCGGGACCCGCCAGTCCCCGCCGCGGTACGCCGTCTGGGCGAGCAGGCGGACGCCGACCAGGTCCAGCGCGCGGTAGACGAGGTCGCTGTCGAGCCAGAGCACCGCGATGAGCGCGCCGAGCGGCATCGACAGGCCGCTGAGCCACACCGTGAGCGGGCGGCCCCAGCGGGCGCACCCGAAGGCGGCGACCGCCAGCAGCACCTCGACGAGCATCGCGCCGGTCCCGCTGGTGACCTGCACGGCCCCGGCGAACCACGCCGCGGCGAGCGACCCGGCCGGCAGCGCCCGCGAGAGCCCGACCGCCACGGCGACGGCGAGCACGACGAGGTACGCCGCGCCGCCGTCGTCGAGGAAGAGGTTGCCCCGGACCTCGATGATCCCCAGGGCAAGGGTGGCGACGCCGGCGGAGGCATCGGGCACCCACCGCTGCCAGGTCGGCGCCTCGCTCACGCGGCCACCGGGGCCCGGTCGGGCGCGGCCGCGCGGCGGCGCTGGAGGGGCGCCTCGACGAAACGCCAGCTCAGCGCGGCGCACACCAGGGTCAGCACGGCCGCCAGCGGGCCGGCGAGGTCGGTGTGCGGGCGGAGCCAGACCGTCAGCGGGTAGTTCCACAGGTACGCGGCGTACGACACCGTCCCGAGCCACACCAGCGGACGCAGGAGCGGGGAGCCCACGGTCGTCCAGGTGCGCCAGGACGACAGCACGACCGCCGTGAGGAGCGCGATGGCCGGGCCTCCTGCCAGGTAGGTGAGCGCGTGACCGCGCAATGGAACCACGGCCAGGACCGCCAGCGCGCCGAGGGCCGCCAGCACGACCGGTCGCGGCACCCGCAGCCGGTCGGCACCGATCCGGGACGCCGCACCCACCACGAAGCACACCGCCCAGGAGGTCGGCAGCGCGTAGGCGAGGTCGGGGTCGCTGCGCAGCCACACCACGGTCGCCGCGCAGGCGAGCAGGCAGCCGACGGTCGCGACGACCAGCAGCGTGCGGGTGCGGCCGCGGGGCACGGCGAGCAGGAGGAGCGCCGGCCACACGAGGTAGAACTGCTCCTCCAGCGCCAGCGTCCACAGGTGGAACGTCGCGTCGCTCGGGTCGCCCAGCGGGAGGTCGGCGGTCCAGGTCAGCGCGACCAGGACGGTGTCGCCCAGCCGGTCGCGGTCGCCGATCGGGTCCAGCGCGAGCGTCACCACGACGACGCCGGCGACCAGCACCAGCAGCGGCGGGACGAGCCGGCGCGCGCGACGACGGTAGAAGCGGAGCAGGTCGATCCGCCCCGTGCGGGCCACCTCGTCGACCAGCAGGCCGGTGATCAGGTGGCCCGAGAGGGCGAAGAACACCACGACGCCGACCACGCCCGCGCCCGGGAAGGGGTCCGGGGCCGCGTGCCGCAGCAGCACGAGGCCGACGGCCACCCCGCGCAGCAGGTCGATGCCGTCGACCCGCCCCCTCACGCCAGCGCGCCGCGGACGAGCTCGTCGAGCAGGGCGGCGTACGGCAGGCCGGCGGCGGCGAACATCCGCGGCACCTGGGAGTGCTCGGTCATCCCCGGGACGGTGTTGACCTCGTTGAGCACCAGCCCGTCGGCGGTGAGGAAGAAGTCGACCCGGGCGACGCCGTCGCAGCCCAGCGCGTCGTACGTCGCCACCGCGGCCTGCTCGAGCGCCTTGGCGTCGACCTCGTCGAGGTCCGCCGGCACGAGGAGGTCCGCGTGGCCGCCGTACTTCGCGTCGTGGTCGAAGAGCCCGTCGACCACGATCTCCAGGGCGGGCGAGGCGAGCAGCGACCCGTCCGGCCGCCGCAGCACGGCGACGTCGACCTCGCGGCCGTCGACGACCTCCTCGACGAGCACGCGTCCGTCGAGGGCCAGCGCCGCGTCGAGCGCGGGCGCGAGCCGGTCGGGCGTCCGGACCAGGGTCACGCCGTGGCTGGAGCCGGCGGCCACCGGCTTGACCACGACCGGCCCGGTCCACGCGAGCGTCGCGGCGGTGTCGGCGGTGACCAGCCGTCCGGCGGCGGTGGCGATGCCCACCGCGCCCGCGACCAGCTTGGTCACCCACTTGTCCATGGCGACGGCGCCGGCGCCCACGCCGGAGCCGACGTAGGGCCTGCCGGCGAGCTCGCACAGCGCGGCGAGCTCGCCGTCCTCGCCGTGCGGGCCGTGGACGACGGGGAAGACCACGTCGCAGCCGGCCAGCACCCCGACGGCGCCGGCCAGGTCGAGCGGGGTGCCGTGCTCGTCGAGCCAGGACCCGTCCCGGGCGATGGTGAGCCGCACGACGTCGTACGCCGCCGGGTCGAGCGCGTCGGCGACGGACGCGGCCGAGGCCAGCGACACGTCGTGCTCGCAGCTGCGGCCGCCGCCGATGACCGCCAGGCGGGTCGGGACGCGGGTCGGGACGTGGGTGGACCGGGGGCTGGTGAGGGTGGTCACGGGAGGCTCCTGAGGTGGGTGGCGCCGGCGGTGCGGCGCTGGAGACGGGCGGCGGCGCCGAGGCCGGTGACGACCTCGTGCGGGATGGTCCCGGCCCAGGCGGCCCACTCCTGCGCGGTCGGCTCGCCCGCGTCGCCGGGACCGAGCAGGGTGACCGGCTCGCCGAGGTCGACCGGGCGGTCGCCTAGGTCGACGACGACCTGGTCCATGGAGACGCGGCCGACCAGCGGGCGCCGGCGGCCGGCGACGAGCGCCTCGGCGCGGCCCGAGGCGGCGCGGGGGAGCCCGTCGGCGTACCCGACCGCGAGCAGGCCGAGGTGGGTGGCGCGCTGGGTGCGGTGCGCGTGGCCGTACCCGACCGGCGTCCCGGCCGGCACCCGACGCACGGAGACGACGGGGGCCGTCAGCGTGAGGGCCCCGCGCAGCGGCGTCGTGCCCGAGGGGTCGATGCCCACGAGCCCGGCACCGACCCGGCTCATCGTGTGGTGGGTCCGGGGGTCGGTGAGGGTCGCGGCGGTGGCGGCGAGGTGGCGGTGGACCGGCCGCAGCCCGGCGGCACGGGCCGTCTCCAGCGCCCAGGCGAACCGGGTCCGGGCGAGCCCGTTGCACGGGTCGGTGGGGTCCTCGGCGCAGCCCAGGTGGCCCATCAGCCCCACGACCTCGACCTGGCCGCGCCGCTCGGCACGGCGCGCCGCGGCGCACAGCGCCGACCAGGAGGCGGGCGCCGCGCCGTCGCGGGCCATGCCGGTGTCGACGTGCAGGTGGACCCGCGACCGGCCCGGTGCGGCGGCGACCGCGGCGAGGTGCTCGGCGCCGGGGACGGCCACGTCGACGTCGCGGGCGGCCGCGGCGGCCCAGTCGGCGTCCACGGGGTTGAGCCAGCTCAGCAGGGGCGCGCGCAGCCCGGCCGCCCGCAGCGGCCACGCCTCGCCGAGCCCGGTGGTGCCGAGCCAGGTCGCGCCGTGCGCCAGGGCGGTGCGGGCGACGTCGACCGCACCGTGGCCGAAGCCGTCGGCCTTGACGACCGCCATTAGCGCGCCCTGCGCGCGGTCGGCCAGCAGCCGGGTGTTGGCCGCGACGTCCGCCAGGTCGACCTGGAGCACGGGCACCTGTGCCGGCCCGGGGACCGCCGTCGGCGCGGGGGAGCACGCCGTGCTCACGCCGCCACCGCCTCGGTGACCGGGCCGTGCAGCGCGTGGGCGGCCCCGGTCACCAGCGCCCAGTACCGGTCGCCGTGGCTCCAGTGCCACCACTCGGTGGGGTAGTTGACCAGGCCCTCGGCCCCGAGCACCTCGGCGAGCAGGCGCCTGCGGGCGCGGGCGGCCGCCGGGATGTCGGTGGCGGCGGTGAAGCAGCGGCCGCCGCTCTGCTCGGGGGTCGCGTCGACCGGCGTGCCAAGGTCGAGCTCCACGCCGGCGGGGTCGGTGCGGACGTCGACGAGGGTCAGGTCGACGGCGGCGCCGGCCACGTGCGGCGCCACGTCGAGGGGCGAGACGAACCGGCTGGTGAGGCGCTCCAGCGCGGCCGGGTCGCCCGCCGCCTCCGGGTGCAGGACCCGCAGCTGCGCGGCGTACGCCGTGATGATCGCCTGCTGGTCGACCGCGCTGCGGTGCCCCTCGAGCACCCGCAGCCGGAGGCCGTCGGGCAGTGCCGCGTCGGCGCGCACGAGCCGCTCCGCGAGGCCGCGGCGGACCCGCGCGCCGACGGGGGAGAGGTCCGCGCCGAGGCGGACCAGGGGCTCACCGGACTCGACCACCGGCACGGCTCGGACCCGCGGGTCCGACAGGAGGATCGTCATGGTCCCCACGCTGCCGCGGCCGCCGCCGTGGCGCGTCCGCCTCAGGTGCCGGACCGCTGTCCTCGAGGACGAGATCCCCTCCCACCGGCGGATCGGCTCAGGTCGGCGCCGTGCCGACCGATGAGGGGGCTGCCGAACATGGATGGAAGGCAGCAGGACACACATGGACGAGATGGACGAGATCGTCCAGGAGTTCCTCGTGGAGAGCCACGAGAACCTGGACCAGCTGGACCGCGACCTGGTCGCCCTCGAGCGGGAGCCCGGCTCCCGGGACCTCTTGGCGAGCATCTTCCGCACGATCCACACGATCAAGGGGACCAGCGGGTTCCTGGCGTTCGGGCGGCTCGAGGCGGTCACCCACGTCGGGGAGAACCTGCTCGCGAGGCTGCGCGACGGCAAGATGTCGATGACGCCCACGACGACCGACACGCTGCTGGCGATGGTCGACGTCGTCCGCGAGCTGCTGACCTCCATCGAGGCAACCGGCGGCGAGGGCGAGGTCGACGTCGAGCCGGTCGTCGCGCGGATCTCCGCGGTGCTCGACGGCGGCCAGGCCCCCGTGGACGCGGTCGCCGAGCCGGCCCCCGTGCTCGAGCTGGAGCCGCTCGTGGCCGAGCTCCTCGCCGAGCCGCAGACCGGGCCCGAGCCCGAGCCGGCCCGCGAGCCCGAGCCGGCCCCCGAGCCGCTGCCGGTCGTCCGGCAGGCGGCCGAGGACACCGCCGACGCGACGGCTGCTGAGCCGGCGCGCCGGAACGTGGCGGACGCCTCGATCCGGGTCGACGTCGACCTCCTCGACACGCTCATGCGGCTCGTCGGGGAGCTGGTGCTGACCCGGAACCAGATCGTGCGGCAGGCGGGCGCCCAGAGCGCCGACCAGGAGCTGGCCGGTGCCGCGCAGCGGCTGAACCTGATCGCCAGCGAGCTGCAGGAGGGCGTGATGAAGACGCGCATGCAGCCGATCGACCACCTGTGGTCGAAGCTGCCCCGCGTCGTCCGCGACCTGGGCTCCGCGCTCGACAAGTCCGTCGAGCTGGTCATGGAGGGTCGCGAGACCGAGCTGGACCGGTCGCTGCTGGAGTCGGTCAAGGACCCGCTGACCCACCTGGTCCGCAACGCCGTCGACCACGGCCTCGAGAGCGCCGCCGACCGCCTCGCCGCGGGCAAGCCGGCGCAGGGCGGGCTGACCCTGCGGGCCTACCACGAGGGCGGCCAGGTCGTCGTCGAGGTGTGCGACGACGGTGCCGGCATCGACCCGGCCCGGGTGTCGGCCAAGGCCGTCGAGCGGGGCCTGCGCACACCCGCGCAGCTCGAGGCGATGACCCACGCCGACGTGCTGCAGCTGATCTTCACGCCGGGCTTCTCGACCGCCGCGGCGGTCACCAACGTCTCCGGCCGCGGGGTCGGCATGGACGTGGTGAAGACCAACATCGAGGCCATGGGCGGCACCATCGAGGTGGAGTCCGCGCTCGGCCGCGGCACCACCTGCCGGCTCCGCATCCCGCTGACCCTCGCGATCGTCCCCGCCCTCACCGTCGAGTGCGCCGGCGACCGGTACGCCATCCCGCAGGTCAGCCTGCTGGAGCTGGTCGCGCTCGACGCCGACCGGGCCGCCAGCGAGGTCGAGGACGTCAACGGCGCCAGCGTCTACCGCCTCCGAGGCGCGCTGCTGCCGCTCGTGCGGCTCGCCGACGTGCTCGGTGTCGAGTCCGACCGCTCCGACGGCCACGTGCTGATCGCGGTCCTGCAGGCCGAGGGCAAGCGGTTCGGCCTGGTCATCGACCGGGTGCTCAGCACCGAGGAGATCGTCGTCAAGCCGCTCACCTCGCGGATCAAGGAGCTCGGGACGTACTCCGGCGCCACGATCCTCGGCGACGGCCGCGTCGCGCTCATCCTCGACGTGCAGGCGCTGGCCCGGCGGGTGCTGTCCGCCGAGGCGCTGGAGCGCGCGACCGGGCAGGCCACGGCCGTCGAGGCCGTCGCCGCGAGCGACCACCTCCGGATGCTCGTCGTGGGCATCGGGGGCGAGCGCCGGGTCGCGATCCCGCTCTCCTCGGTGACCCGGCTCGAGAGCATCCCGGCCTCCACGGTGGAGCAGGTGGGCAGCCGCGAGGTCGTGCAGTACCGCGGCGCGATCCTCCCGCTGCTCCGGCTCGACCGGCACCTCGGGGCCTTCGGGGGCCAGGAGAACGACGAGCTGACGGTCGTCGTGTACTCCGCCGGCGAGCGCAGCGTGGCGATCGTCGTGGAGGAGATCATCGACATCGTCGACGAGGACGCCCAGGTCCGCAGCGACATCGACGACCACGGCCTCCTCGGGTCGGCCCTGGTGCGCGACCGGATCGTGGAGCTGCTCGACGTGCGCGCCGCGATCCTCGCCGCCGACCCCGGCTTCTACGACCACGCGCCCCTCGAGGCGGCGCCCGAGCTCGCGGAGGCGCTGTGAGCACCCGACTGGTGACCTTCACCCTCGACGACCGCGTGTACGGCGTCGACGTGGACGCCGTGCAGGAGGTGCTGCGCGGGCAGCCGCGGACGCGGATCCCGCTGGCACCGACCAGCGTGGCCGGGCTGATCAACCTGCGCGGCCAGGTGCTCTCGGCGGTCGACCTGCGCGAGCAGCTCGGCCTGGCGGCGTACTCCAGCGACCAGGAGCCGATGCTCGTCGTCATCCGGGTCTCCGGCGAGCCCGTGGCCCTGCTGGTCGACAGCATCGGCTCGGTCGTCGACGTGGAGGCCGACCAGTTCGAGCCGCCGCCGGACACCCTCGCGGGCGTGGCCCGCGACCTCATCCTCGGCGCCTACAAGCTCGAGGACCAGCTGCTGCTCGCCCTCGACGTCGACCGCGCCGTCGCGGCCTGACCCGGACCCCGGAGCCATCATGAAGACCCTCATCACCTGGTCGGTGGGGCGGCGCCTCGCCGCGATCGCCGGCATCGGCGTCACCACCTCCGTCGTCATCACCGGCGTGGCGGTCCACGGCCTGCAGCAGGTCGACCGGCTCAGCCAGGAGCTGGCCGCGCTGGAGGACACCCGCTCGGGCATGCACGCGATCGACACGCGCTCCAGCGAGCTGAAGTACGACGCGCTGAAGTCGCTCACCGCCGAGGACCCCCGCACCGTCGTGACCGACGTCGAGGAGGACGTGGCCACGATGGAGGAGCTGGTGGCGTCCCTGCCGTCGGACAACATCGAGGTCAGCCCGGACGAGGTGGCCGCCTTCGGTGCGGCGCTCGACGGCTACGGCCGCGACATCGCCGCCTTCGTGGCGGGTGCGGTGAAGGACCAGCGCGCGATGCATGCCCGGGTCGGGGAGATCCAGGAGGCCAACGACAAGGTCGACGACATCGTCGGCGGGGCGGTCGAGGACCTCACCGGCTCGGCGGAGGCCAAGACCGACGAGGTCGACGGCGCGCGCAGCGACATGATGCGCAACATCCTCGTCGTCGCGGTGCTCGGCATGCTCGCCCTCGCTGGGCTGGCGCTCGTCATCGCCCGCTCGATCACCCGGCCGCTGCGCCGCGGGATCGACGTGCTCCAGGCCCTCGCCGGGGGCGACCTGACCCGGCGGGTCGAGGAGACCTCGACCGCCGAGCTCGGCGACCTCGAGCGTGCGCTCAACGCCTCGGTCGGATCGGTCGCCCAGATCGTGACGTCGGTGTCGGAGTCGGCCGAGGCCGTCGCCGGTGCGGCAGAGGAGCTGTCGGCGGGTTCGCAGCAGATCGCTGCGGGTGCGGAGGAGACGTCGGTGCAGGCGGGTGTGGTCTCGGGTGCTGCGGAGGAGGTGTCGCGGAACGTGTCGACGGT
>NZ_JBFBFJ010000004.1:0-367658 GCF_040684155.1 Nocardioides sp. NPDC092400
TGCGTGGCGAACATGCCGGGGGCGGTGCCGAACACCTCGACGTATGCGTTGACCAACGCGACGTTGCCCTACGTGGTGGCGCTGGCCGACAAGGGCTGGGCGCGGGCGTGCCGGGAGGACGCCTCGCTCGCGCTGGGCCTGAACACCCGTGCGGGGCGGCTGACCAACGCCCCGGTCGGGCAGGCCGTCGGGATCGACGCGGTCGCGCTCGACGAGGTGCTGGCCGGCTGAGCGCCCGCGGGGGCGGGGTCGCGGTCGACCGGCGAGCCGAAGGTCACATACCGACGGTCTGTCGCCGCCGAGACTGTTGAACTACGTTCAACAGCATGCGTCAGCGTGCCGTCTCCGTCCTCGTGGGTCTCGTCGGACTCGCTCTCGGCAGCGCCGCCCTCGCCGTCCCGTCGTACGCCGAGCCGGCCGTCCGCCCGGCGCCGGCCCGGGTGACCGAGGTGGCGGGGCCGGGCGCCCCGGCCGTCAGGCCCGCGCGGGTGGTGAGCCGGCCGGTGGAGTTCGACGTCAGCAACGCGAACGAGACGTCGGCACTGTGCCTCTCGGACAACCAGGCGCACGTGCTGCGCGGCCGCCTGGTGGGTCCGCGACGAGCGGTGGCCGGGGCCGGCGCGAAGGTCAGCGTGAACGTGCTCGTGCACGACGCCGGCACCGGCGCGTGGTTCTGGAACCTCCGGCGGGTGCCGGGCGTGGACTACGCGACGAGGCTCGCGCGCCGCGGGGAGACCTCGCTGGTGCTGGACCGGCTGGGCTACGACCGCAGCCCACTGGCCGACGGCAACGCGACCTGCCTGGGAGCGCAGGCGACGATGCTGCACCAGGTCGTCCAGCACCTCTACTCGGGTGTCTACCGCTTCGCCGACCGGTCCCACGAGGACGACCAGCCCCCGCACGCCACCCACGTCGTGCTGCACGGGCACGGGACCGGCGCGACCCTCGCCCAGCTCGAGGCCGCGGAGTTCGACGACGTCGCCGGGCTGGTGCTGATGTCGGCCCCGACCGCGACCCCGACCGCGCTCGCCGTCCGCGAGGCCGCCGACCAGCTGGCGCGGTGCCTCGGCGGCGGCGGCTACTCCGAGCACGGCGCGAGCGCGGCGGACTTCCGTCGGCTGCTGTTCGCCTCGGCGACGGCGCGGGTGCGCTCGCTGGCGACCGCGAAGCGGAACCCGACCCCGTTCGGCGACGTCTCCAGCCTGCTGGCCGCGGTCGGCTCCGCGACGGTGACCGCCGGCCGCGTCGAGGTGCCCGTCCTGCTTCTCACCGGCGACCGCGACACCCGGGTCCGACCCCTGTCGCAGCGGGCCGCGGAGCGGCTGTTCGCGACGAGCGAGCGGGTCACCGCGCGCACGGTCGCGGGTGCGGGCAGCGCGCTGCCCCTCGAACGACGGGCTGGCCGGGTGCGCTCGACCGTGCTGCGCTGGCTGGGCGACGTGCGCCCGACGCTCTGAGACGGGCCCGAGCTGCCCGGCCGGCTGTGGTCAGCGGCGCGCGGCGTGCCACTCCTCGGCGAGGACGGCGTACCCGTAGCTGTCCAGCCACCGCCCGGAGCGGTGCAGGGCGTCGGCGACGGCATGGGTCTCCCGGCGCATGCCGAGGCGCTCCATGATCCGCCAGGACGCGGTGTTGTCCGCGAAGCACTCGGCGGTCACCCGCCGCAGCCCCAGGTCCTCGAAGCAGATCCGCAGCAGCTCGGCCGCCGCCTCGGTCGCGAGGCCGCGGCCGGCGTGGTCGGGGTGCAGCACCCAGCCCAGCTCCGCCTGGACGGCGAGCGCCTGCTCGCCGACCTCGGCCTGCGCCCAGGCGTCGGTGATCCGCAGCATCAGGTCGCCGACGACGACGCCGTCGAGCTCGAGGACCAGCAGGTGCTCGAGCCGTTCGTGACGCGCGAGCTCCGCGGCGTACGACGCCCGGTCGGGCACCCCGGCGGTGAGCCACTCGTGCGCCGACGGGTGGCGCCGTACCTCCCAGAGCGCCGCGGCGTCCCCGGGCACGGCGCGGCGCAGCACCAGGCGCTCGGTGCGACGCGGCCAGGCGACGGCCGCGAGGTCGACCGGCCGGCGGGCCGCGGCGGGCCGGTCAGCCACGGGAGCGGCGGCCCAGCAGCCCGCCGCCGAACAGCGCCCACAGCACCAGGAGGGGCTGGAAGAAGAGGCGCACGAGCCGCTTGGTGTCGGTGTCGAGCCCGAAGGCGTCGGTGCCCTCGACGTACTGGGCGACGTTGCCGGGGAAGATCACGACGTAGAACGCCGCGAGCAGGGCGCCGACCAGCCGGCGGTGCCGCGGCAGCGCCACGAACGCCGCGCCGAGACCGATCTCGACCACGCCGGAGCCGAGGACGGTGAGGTCCTCGTCGACCGGGAACCACCCGGGCACCTGCGCCTGGAACTCCTCGCGCTGGCTGGTCAGGTGCAGCACCCCCGCGCCCACCATGATCGAGCCGAGCGCGACACGGGCGACGGTGGAGGCGAGCGGCATGGGCCGAGACTAGCCAGGCCCTGGAACACTGAGCGGCGTGAGCGACACGGGACAGACGACGTTGCACGAGGTCGGCCGGATGGCGGAGCGCGCGGTGGAGGCCGCGACCAGCGTCGGGCGCGAGGTCCAGGCGCGGATCTACCGCGAGGGCGTCTTCGGCCGCCGGCCGGTCGTCCCGGTCGAGCCCGCTGCGCTCGAGGCCGCGGCGCAGCGGCGGATGAGCGCCGAGGCGTGGTCGTACGTCGCCGGCGGCGCCGGCCAGCAGCGGACCGTGCGGGCGAACACCGACGCGTTCGACCGCCACCGGATCGTGCCCCGGATGCTGGTCGACGTCGAGGAGCGCGACCAGTCCGTCGAGCTGTTCGGCCGCCGGCTGCCCTCGCCGTACCTCCTTGCCCCCATCGGCGTCCTCGAGATGGCCCACCGCGAGGCCGAGCACGCCGTCGCGCGGGCCGCGCGGTCCCTCGGCGTCCCGATGGTCCTCTCCACCCAGGCGTCGGTGCCGATGGAGGAGGTCGCCGCCGACCTCGGGGCGTCGCCGCGCTGGTACCAGCTCTACTGGTCCAAGGACGACGGCGTCGTCGACTCCTTCGTCCGGCGGGCCGAGGAGATCGGCAGCGACGCGCTCGTCGTCACCCTCGACACCCACGTGCTGGGCTGGCGCACGCGCGACCTGGACCTGGCCTACCTGCCGTTCGCGCGGGCCGAGGGCATCGCGCAGTACACCAGCGACCCGCACTTCCGCTCCCTCGCCGAGGCCCGCGCGGCGAACCCGCCCGCCGTCGAGGGCACGCAGCCGCGCCCCACGCCGGCGGCGGTGCGTGCGCTGCTGTCGATGACGCGGCACTACCCGGGCCGGTTCCTCGACAACCTGCGCTCGCCGGTGCCCCGGGCCGCGGTCGAGACCTTCCTCGACGTCTTCTCCCGCTCCTCGCTGACCTGGGAGGACATCTCCTACCTGCGCGAGCGGACCTCGCTGCCGATCGTCCTCAAGGGCATCCAGGACCCCCGCGACGCCCAGCTCGCCCTCGAGCACGGCGTCGACGGCATCGTGGTGTCCAACCACGGGGGCCGGCAGGTCGACGGCGCGATCGCCTCGCTCGACGCCCTCCCGCAGGTCGTCGACACCGTCGGCGGCCGGGTGCCGGTGCTCTTCGACAGCGGCGTGCGCAGCGGGGCCGACGCGTTCAAGGCGCTGGCGCTCGGCGCGCAGGCGGTGCTCGTGGGCCGGCCGTGGGTCTACGGGCTCGCGCTGGGCGGCGAGGCCGGGGTCCGGGCGGTGATGGAGCACCTGATGGCCGAGCTCGACCTCACGATGGCGCTCAGCGGCGTCACCGACGTCGCGGGCATCACCCGCGACCTGCTCGCCTGAGGGCGGGCCGGGGATGGGTGGTCGGCACACGGCCGGGCCGGCGCAGGGGCACGGGCACGGGCACGGAGGGCACGGGCCGCACGCGGAGGTCGACGTACGTCGCGGTGCGCGGGCCGTCCTGCTCGGTGCGCTGGCGGTGGCCGGCGTCCTCGCGCTGATCGGGCTCGCGATGCTGTGGCCGGACCGCGCGGAGGCCGACCGGCTGCGTGAGGAGGTGTCGTTCCAGGGGCCGGGGGTGTCCTTCGTCGACGCCACGCTCCGCTCGGTCGAGGACACGACCGCGTCGGTCACCCTCGAGAGCGGACCCGAGGAGGGCAGCCGGCGCAGCGTCGGCCTGCCGCCGGAGGTCGCCGGGCTCGACCTCGAGCCGGGCGACAGCCTGCGGCTGCAGGCGGCCGAGACGGCCGACGGCGGCTACGAGTACACCTACTTCGGCACCGACCGCGAGACGCCGCTGTGGCTGCTCGCCGGGCTGTTCGTGCTCGTCGTGCTGCTCGTCGCACGCTGGCGCGGCCTGCTGGCGCTGCTCGGCCTGGGGTTCGCCGGCCTGGTGCTGCTGGGCTTCGTGCTGCCGGCGCTGCTCACCGGGGAGCCCGGGCTCGCCGTCGGCCTGGTCGCCTCCACGCTGATCATGGTGGTGGTGCTGTACACGACCCACGGCTTCTCGCTGCGCACCAGCGCCGCGCTGGCCGGCACGCTGGTCGGGCTCGCGCTGACCGCCGGCCTGGGCCTGGTCGCCACCCGTGCCACCCGGCTGACCGGCTTCGGCAGCGAGGAGGCCGGGTTCCTCACGACGTACATCGGTGGCCTGGACCTGCAGGACGTCTTCACCTGCGCGCTGGTCGTCGCGGGCCTCGGCGTGCTCAACGACGTCACGATCACCCAGTCCTCCGCGGTCTGGGAGCTGCGCGGCGCGGCACCCGAGCTGGGCCGGCGGCGGCTGTTCCTCAGCGGCATGCGCATCGGGCGCGACCACATCGCCTCGACGATCTACACGATCGTCTTCGCCTACGCCGGCACCGCGCTCGTGCTGATGATGGTGCTCTCGCTCTACGGGCTGTCGATCGGCGAGCTGCTCGCCACCGAGGAGATCGCCCAGGAGGTGGTCCGGACGCTGGTCAGCAGCACCGGCCTGGTGCTCGCGGTCCCGGTCACCACCGCGATCGCCGTCTGGACCGTGCCGGGTCCGGTCCGGATGTCGTCGCGGTAGGGCAGGCTGACCGCGTGCACCACATCGGGATCGACCTCGCCTGGGGCGAGCGGCAGCCGACCGGTCTCGCCGTCCTCGACGAGGACGGTGCGCTGGTGCACGTCTCGGCGGTGCGCACCGACGACGAGATCGCCGAGCGGCTCGCGCCGTACGTCGACGGGCCGTGCCTGGTCGCGATCGACGCCCCGCTGGTGGTGCGCAACGAGACCGGCTCCCGCCCGGCCGAGAAGGCGCTGACCCGCGACTTCCGGCGCTTCGAGGCCGGCTGCCACCCCTCGAACCTCTCCAAGCCCGAGTTCCGCGACGGCCCCCGCGGCGCGCGGATCTGCAAGCGGCTGGGCCTGGACATGGACCCGCGCTCGGGTCGCGCGCGGCGCGCGATCGAGGTCTACCCGCACCCGGCGACCATCGTGCTCTTCGGGCTCGGCCGCACGCTGAAGTACAAGGACAAGCGCGGCCGCGACGTCGAGCTGCTCCGCGGCGAGCTGCTCACGCTGATGAAGCACGTCGAGTCGGTCGTGCGCACCGAGGAGACCTGGGCCGCGCTGCGCCACGCGGTCGAGACCGCGACCCGCAAGAGCGAGCTGCGCGTGGTGGAGGACCAGGTCGACGCGGTCGTGTGCGCCTACGTCGGGCTGTTCGCCGACCGCTTCCCCGACCGGACGACCGTCTACGGCGACCTCGCCGAGGGCTACATCGTCACCCCCGCCCTCCCCGACGGCAGCGCGTCGATCCGCGCGGCGATCCAGACCTACGCCGCGGAGCACGCCGACCTCTCGCTCGCCGGGGAGCAGGCCGTCGCACTGGTGACCTCGATCCTCGACGAGGCCGGCATCAACTACCTCTCGGTCACCGGTCGCACCAAGTCGGTCGCGTCCTTCGCCGAGAAGGCCGGCCGGGTCCGCGACGGGGAGCCGATGTACCCCGAGCCGCTCACCGACATCACCGACCAGCTCGGCGTCCGGGTGATCACCTATGTCCAGGACGACGTCGAGACGGTGGCCGGCCTGCTGGCCGACCAGGTCGTCGTCCACGACGACCGCGACATGGGCCAGCAGACGGCCGACGAGGGCCGGTGGGGGTACGCCTCGCGCCACCTGCTGGTCGCCCTCGACGCCGCGCGCGAGTCGCAGGCGGCGTACGCCGGGCTCCGCGGGCGGGTCGCGCAGGTCCAGGTGCGGACGGTGGTGCAGCACGCGTGGGCGGAGTTCGAGCACGACATCCGCTACAAGGGGTCGGTGCCGGCCGAGCACGCCTCGGAGTTCGACCGCCGCTTCACCCTCGCCGCGGGCCTGCTCGAGCTGGCCGACCGGGAGTTCTCCTCCATCCGCGAGCGGCTCCGCGCCGAGCCCGCCGCACCCACCCCCACCGTCGACGACGACCCGCGGCTGGACCCCCGCGAGCTCGCCGCGTTCCTCGCCGGTCAGTACGCCGACGCCGGCTGGTCGCGCACCGACCACTACGCCTGGATCTCCGGCCTCCTCCTCGAGCTCGGCATCACCTCGCTCGACGAGCTCGCCGACGTCCTCCGCCCGACCACGGCGCTCGGGCTCAACGAGCGGATGGACTACCGCTACCCGCCCGGCGCCGTCCGCCGGCTCGACGACGCGCTGCTCGCCGTCTTCGGCGAGCGGTACGTCGACCTGCACGGCAACGCCCACCGGGCGCCGCTGCTGCGGCAGCGGCTGGAGAAGCTGCGCGGCTGAGAGTCGCCGCCGGTCGCGGCCGGTCGGAGGCCGTGCGCCGGCCTCGGGGGCGACCTTGCCGGGGCAGTCCGGCGCTTAGCGGGGCAGATCTGCCCCGGTGAGCGAGGGAGTCACCGGTTCACCGGGGACCCCTGCAGGGCCGCCCCGCACCCCGGCCTACGACGACGGCGCCGCAGCCCGCAGCTTCTCGAGCAGCGGCAGCGCGGCGTCGGTGAGGAACTGCTCCTGCAGGGCGTCGCCGACCTGGACGAGGGCGATGTCGGTGAAGCCGGCCTCCCAGAACGCCGAGACCGACTCGACGATCTTGTCGAGGTCGGGGCCGCAGGGGATGGACTCCGCGACGTCCTCGGGGCGGACGAACTGCGTGGCGCCGGCGAAGCCGGCGGGGGTGGGGAGGTCGGAGTTGACCTTCCAGCCACCGGCGAACCAGCGGAACTGCTCGTGGGCCAGCGCCACCGCGGCGTCCTCGTCGGGGCCCCAGCAGATCGGGATCTGCCCGACCGCGCGGGCGCCGCCGGACCCGATCTTCGGCGCACCGTCGACGCTGTTCCAGCCCTCGATGAGGTCCTTGCGCGGCTCGGTGGCGACGAGGTGGTCGGCCAGCGGCGCCATCTGCTCGAGGCCGCGCTCGCCGGCGACGGCCACGCCGATCTGGACGGGCTCCTCGGGCAGGTCCCAGACCCGGGCGGACTCGACGTCGAAGTGCTGCCCGCGGTAGTCGACGAGCTCGCCGGTGTGCAGCGCGCGGATGATCTCGATGGCCTCGCGCAGCATTTCCTGCCGGGGGCCGATCGCCGGCCAGCCGGCGCCGACGACGTGCTCGTTGAGGTTCTCGCCGCTGCCCAGGCCGAGGGTGAAGCGGCCCTCGGCGAGGATCTGCAGCGTCGCGGCCTTCTGCGCGACGACGGCCGGGTGGTAGCGAAGCGTCGGGCAGGTCACGTACGTCATCAGGCCGACCCGCTCGGTGGCCTGGGCGACCGCACCGAGCGTGGTCCAGGCGTACGGCGCGTGGCCCTGCTCGGTCAGCCACGGGGAGTAGTGGTCGCTGGAGACCTCGAAGTCGAAGCCGGCGGTCTCGGCCGCCACGGCGTACTTCACCAGCTCCCGCGGTCCGCTCTGCTCGGTCATCAGGGTGTAGCCGAAGCGCGTCATGCCCCAGCGGTACCCAGCCGCGCCGACGAGCGACGCGGCGCGAGGGGATCAGTCGGGGGCGTCGTCGTCCTGCTGCTCCTCGACCTTCTTCTTGATCCGGCCCATCCCGGGCAGGTTGAGGACGAGCTCGCTGAGCTCCTGGGTCACCTCGAGCATCGAGTGCATGTCGGGTGCGACGCTGTCGAGGCGGTGCAGCAGCGGCATGACGTCCTCGTGCAGCGCCTTCTCCAGCGCCGGCAGCTTGTTCACCATGCCGACGACGGCGTCTACCTCCGCCGGCGTGGTCGTCTCGGCCAGGCGGGTCAGCACCGGCTCCAGCGCCTCGAGCGAGGGCTCGAGGCGCTCGGCGAGGTCGAGCATCCGCCCGACCGCGCCCTCCTCGACGCGGCGGAGCAGCACGTCGGCCCGTTCCCGCACGTCGTCGAGGCCGCCCATCGCGCGCTCGCCCTTGTCGGCGATCCGCTGCGCCTGGTCCACGACGTCCACCGCGCGCCCGCGCACCTCGTCGACGCCGCCGATCACCGTGTCGGCCCGGCCCCGGATCTCGTCGACCCCGTCGATGGACGCGCTCGCGCGGACCCGGATCTCGTCGACGCCCGCGACCAGCTCGTCGGCCCGCGCCCGGATGCCGTCGACGTCCTCGACGATCGACTCGACGCGCGCGACCAGCGCCTGCACGCGAGCGAGCAGCCCCCCGGCCTGCGCGAGCAGGTCCTCGGCCCCGCCGAGCAGGTTCGCCGCCCGCGGGGCGACGGCCATCGCCTGCTCGACGAGCCAGCGGACGTCGCGGGGACCGGGGACCGACGGGAGCCTCATGTGACGGCCGGTACCCCCAGCGGCGACGTACCGTCGGTAGGCATGACTCCCGCAGACCTGTTGAAGGACGCCTTCGGGCGCATCGTCGAGAGCGGTACGGCGGTCGTGGACGGCCTGACCGACGACCAGCTGACCCGCCGGCCGGCGCCGGACGCCAACCCGATCGCGTGGCTGGTCTGGCACCTGGCCCGCGTCCAGGACGACCACGTGGCCGACGTGGCCGGACAGGAGCAGGTGTGGACCGCCCAGGGGTTCGCGGAGCGGTTCGACCTGCCCTTCGACGACGGCGCCACCGGCTACGGGCAGGACGCCGAGGCCGTGGGCCGGGTCCGCGCGCCGGCGGACCTGCTGGCGGCGTACCTCCGCGCGGTGCACGAGCAGACGGTGGCGTTCCTCGACACGGTCGGCCCCGACGACCTCGACCGGGTCGTCGACGACAGCTGGGACCCGCCGGTCACCCTCGGCGCGCGCCTGGTCAGCGTGGTCGACGACGACACCAAGCACCTCGGCCAGGCGGCGTACGTCAGAGGGTTGCTGGGCGCGTGATCCGGTAGCGGACGAACGACGGCACCGCCAGGGCCGCGACGACGGTGCCGACGACGACCAGCACGCCACCGCCGGCGGCGGCCGCCGCGGTCCCGACGGCGGTCGCAGCGGCACCGTGCGCCACGTCGGCGACGCGCGGCCCGCCGGCCACCACGACGATGAAGACGCCCTGCAGCCGGCCGCGCACCGAGTCGTTCGCGGCGGCCTGCAGCATCGAGGTGCGGAACGCCGCGGAGGCCATGTCGGCGGCACCGCCCAGGACGAGCATCAGCAGCGCCACCACGAGCATCGGCTCCCGCCAGCGGTCGGCGAGCCCCACGGCCAGGCCGAACCCGGTCATCGCGCCGCCCCACACGACGATGCACCAGACGACCGCCCGGCCCTGCCGCTCGACCCGCGACACCCAGCCGCTCAGCACGCCGCCGACCACCGCGCCGGCGGGGATCGCGGCGAACAGCGCCGCGAAGACCAGCCCGCCCTCGTCGGGGCCGCCGAAGTCGAGGTGCGCGATCTCGGGGAACAGCGCCCGCGGCATGCCGAAGACCATCGCGACGATGTCGACGACGAAGGACATCAGCAGCACGGGGTGCCCGCGCAGGTAGGCCAGCCCCTCGACGACCGACCGCAGCCCGGGCGCGCCGGCGACGGCGTCGAGCACCGGCAGCGCCGGGAGCCGCACCACCGCTCCCAGCGTCGCCAGGAGCGTGAAGGTGTCGATCAGGTAGAGCCACTCGAAGCCGAGGACCGGGATGAGCGCGCCGGCGACCAGGGGCCCGGCGATCGCGCCGGCCTGGAAGACGGTCATGTTCAGCGAGTTCGCCGCCGGCAGCAGCTCGGCGGGCAGGAGCCGGGGCAGCAGCGCGCTGCGGGTGGGCTGGTTGACCGCGAAGAACGCCTGCTGCACCGAGAACAGCGACAGCAGCACCCACACGCCGACCCCGCCGGCCGCGGCCTGCAGCCAGAACAGGCCGCTGGTCACGATCAGTCCCACCGTGGTGACCACCAGGATCGTGCGGCGGTCGAAGACGTCGGCCAGCGCGCCGCCGTACAGGCCGAAGACGACGAGCGGCACCAGCCCGAAGAGCCCGGTCAGCCCGACGTACGCCGAGGAGCCGGTCTCCTGGTAGATCTGCGCCGGCACCGCCACGACGGTGAGCTGCGCGCCGATCACCGTGATGATGTTGGCGACCCACAGCCGACGGAAGTGCTCGTCGCGCAGGGGGCGGGTGTCGGCGAGGAGCCCCCGCAACCGTGCTGCCGTTGCCACGGGGCGGAAACCTACGCCCGGCCGCGGCGGCGCCCGGCGACGGGTGGGCCGCCGGGCTACCGTCGAGCACGTGCGACGACCCGTGCCGGAGAAGCCAGGGCCGGGCCAGGAGTCGGTGTGGGACTACCCGCGTCCGCCCCGGCTCGAGGCCACCACCGCCCGCCTCGAGGTGGTGCTCGGCGGGGTGACCGTCGCCTCGACCACCCGGGGGTGGCGGGTGCTGGAGACCAGCCACCCGCCGACGTACTACCTGCCGCGCGCGGACTTCGTGGCCGGGTCGCTGCGGGCGGCGGAGGGGTCGAGCACCTGCGAGTGGAAGGGCCGGGCGGCCTACCTCGACCTGCTCGGCGGTGGCCGCACCGCCCCCGGGGCGGCGTGGACCTACCCCGACCCGACCCCGGCGTTCCGCGACCTCGCCGACGCGCTGGCGGTGATGCCGTCCGCGGTCGACTCCTGCTGGGTCGACGGCGAGCGGGTGCTCCCCCAGCCGGGCGGGTTCTACGGCGGCTGGATCACCTCGGCCGTGGTCGGGCCGTTCAAGGGGGACCCGGGCACCTGGGGCTGGTGAGCCGCTGCCCCGGCGGGGCCGGGCGCGGGCTCAGCAGGTGGGGGACTCGCCGAGGCCGAGCAGCCGGTCGGCGAGCAGGTCGCACCACTGGCCCGACCCGGGGCCACCGTTGACCGGACCGTCGGACTCGCCGGGGTGCTTGACCCACAGCCGCCCGTCGAGGGCGCCGTCGAAGACCAGCTTCGGGGCCCGGCCCACCCGCGCCCAGGTCGGGTTGATGACGTCGCCGGCCACGGGGTCCGCGGCACCGTTGCGCGAGGTGTCGACGACCTGCTTGACCCCGGTGACGCCCAGCCCGGCCAGGTCGGCGCGGAGCTGGGCGCCGTACGCCAGCTCGTCGCGGAGGCTGCGGAAGTTCGACACGTTCGTGGCGATGCCGCGCGCCAGGGCCACCCCCGCCTGCTTGAGCAGCAGCGCGCGGCCGTCGTAGGGCCGCCAGTCGCTGTGCCCGGCGTCGAGGTAGACCCAGGCGCCGGCCGTGCTCAGCTTCTTGACCGCGAAGCGCAGCAGCGAGACGCGGTCCGCGACGTCCTCGCAGCCGGGGTCGCCGATGAACGGGATCGCGTCGGGCTCGAGCACCAGCAGCGGCTTGCTGCCCTTGACGCCGGCGGCGACCTGCTTGACCCAGACGCGGTACGCCGCCCCGTCGGCCGCGCCGCCGGCGGAGTGCTGGTCGCAGTCGCGGTCGGGGATGGAGTAGACGACGAGCACGGGGGTCTTGCGGGCCTCGGCGGCCATGCCGACGTACTCCTCGACGACCGCGCGGACGCGGTCGGTGGGGTAGTACTCGATGCCGAGCCACAGCGCCTGGGACTTCCCCGCGATCTTCGTGTAGCGCGAGCCCTGCCCGAAGACCGGCATCCGCCGGTCGACGAAGAGACCGCGCGTCTTGCGGGGGTCCTTCCTCGCGACCGCAGGGGCCGCCGCCGGCGCCTTGTCCGGTGCCTTGTCCGGTGCCTGGTGGACCGCGTCGCGGTCGGCGGGCTGCGAGCTCGCCGGGCTCGCCAGCCCGGTGAGGCCGACGAGCGGGGTCGCGCCGAGCGCGAGAGCGGCGAGGAGGGCAGCCGTTCGGGCGCGCAGGGACGGGCGGAGCATTGCCCCAGGGTAGGTGCGCAGGCCACCTCGCCGGGGCGGAACGGCCCAGCCGGTGGCGTCGGCCGCCGGGCCTACCATCGGCGCGTGACCTCACCGCTGCCCTCCTCGCCGACGCCGCTCGAGCTGCCCGACGCCGACTCCGCCGAGGCCTGGCTGGCCGCCCGCACCGAGGACGGGCTGGCCCGGGCACGCGCCCTGGTCGAGGAGCTGCGCGCCGACCCGCCCACCGACCCGGTGGCCGCGCTCGAGCAGTGGGACGCGGTGACCCGCCTCCTCTCGGGAGTCGCGGCCGCAGGCTCGCTGTTCGGCAACGTCCACCCGCTCGAGGCGGTCCGCGACACCGGCGACCGGGCCGAGCAGGAGGTCGCGAAGCTCGCCACGGAGCTCTCCCAGGACCGCGCGCTCCACGACGCCTTCGCCGCGCTGGACCCCTCCGGTCTCGACGAGCAGGCCGCCCGGCTGCTCACCAGGACGCTCGAGGACTTCCGTCGCGCCGGGGTCGACCGGGACGACGCGACCCGGGCCCGGATCGCCGAGCTCGACGACCGGCTGACCGAGCTCGACCAGGCCTTCTCGCGCGGCATCCGCGACGACGTCCGGTCGATCCGTGTCGCTCCGGAGCGCCTCGCCGGCCTGCCGCAGGACTGGCTGGACTCCCACGCCCCCGACGAGGACGGGCTGGTCACCGTCACCACCGACTACCCCGACGTGGTCCCGGTCCGGACGTTCTGCCACGACGCCGACGTGCGCCGCGACATCGCCGTCGAGTTCCTCCAGCGCGGCTGGCCGCAGAACGACGAGGTGCTGCGCGAGCTGTTCGCCCTGCGCCACGAGCGCGCGACGCTGGTGGGCTACGACTCCTGGCCGTCCTACGACGCGGCCGTGAAGATGATCGGCTCCGGCGCCGCGATCCCGGAGTTCATCGACCGGATCGCCGAGGCCGCGCGCGAGCCGGGGGAGCGCGACCTGGCCCTGGTGCTCGACCGGCTGCGCCGGGACCGGCCCGAGGCCGACGCGCTCACCGCCGTCGACTCCGCCTACTACGAGGAGCTGGTCCGCAAGGAGCAGCTCGAGGTCGACGCCCAGCTGGTGCGGACCTACTTCGAGTTCGCCAAGGTCCGCCAGGGCCTGCTCGACGTGACCGGCCGGCTCTTCGGCCTGCACTACGAGCCGGTCCCCGACGCGCCCGTCTGGGCGCCCGACGTCACGGCGTACGACGTCACCTCGGCCGTGGACGGCTCCGCCGTCGGGAGGATCTACCTCGACCTCCACCCGCGCGAGGGCAAGTACGGCCACGCCGCGCAGTTCACCCTCGTCGACGGCGTCGCCGGTGAGCAGCTGCCCGAGGGCGTCCTGGTCTGCAACTTCTCCCGCGGCCTGATGGAGCACGACCACGTCGTGACGCTGTTCCACGAGTTCGGCCACCTGGTGCACCACGTGCTCGGCGGCCACGGCCGGTGGGCGCGGTTCGCGGGCGTCGCCACCGAGTGGGACTTCGTCGAGGCGCCGAGCCAGATGCTCGAGGAGTGGGCGTGGGACGCCGAGGTCCTGCGCTCCTTCGCCACCGACGCGGCCGGCGAGCCGATCCCCGCCGACCTCGTCGAGCGGATGCGGAGGGCCGACGACTTCGGCAAGGGCACCTTCGCGCGGGTGCAGATGTTCTACGCCGCGATGTCCTACTGGTTCCACGCCGAGCGGCCCGACGACCTCACCGCCCGGATGGTGGAGCTGCAGGAGCAGTACTCGCCGCTGCGGTGGATCGAGGGGACCCACATGTTCGCCAGCTTCGGCCACCTCGGCGGCTACTCCTCGGCGTACTACACCTACATGTGGTCGCTCGTGATCGCCAAGGACCTCTTCAGCGCCTTCGACCCCGCGGACCTGTTCGACCCCGAGGTGGCCGGGCGCTACCGGGACCGCGTGCTGGCGCCGGGCGGCGCCAAGGACGCCGCGGACCTGGTCGAGGACTTCCTGGGGCGGCCCTACACCTTCGACGCGTACGCCGCCTGGCTGGCCCGGTAGCCGCCCGGTCTCAGATCCACCCCATCCGGCGGGCGATGGCGCAGGCGTCGTGCCGGTTGGCGGCGCCGAGCTTGATGACGGCGCTGGACAGGTAGTTGCGCACGGTCCCGGGGGAGAGCGAGGCGCGGGCGGCGATCTCGTCGACGGGCGCCCCGTCCGCGGCCAGCTCCAGCACGTCGGCCTCCCGCGGGGTCAGTGGGCTGTCCCCGGCGGCGATCGCCTCGGTGGCCAGGTCGGGGTCGACGTACCGGCCGCCCGCGTGGACGGTCCGCACCACCCGCGCCAGGGTCGCGGCGGAGGTGGTCTTGGGCAGGAACCCCCGCACGCCCGCCGCCAGCGCCCGCTTGAGGTGGCCGGGCCGGCCGTGGCTGGTGACGATCACGGTGGCGCACCCGGGGAGGTCTGCGGCGAGCCGCTCGGCCACGGCGATGCCGTCGAGGCCGGGCATCTGCAGGTCGAGCACCGCCACGTCGACGCCGGCCCGGACCGCGGCGGCGACGGCCTCGGGGCCCGAGGCGGCCTGCGCGACCACGTCGAGGTCGTCCTCGAGGTCGAGCATCTGGGCGAGCGCCTCGCGGATGAGGTTCTCGTCGTCGGCCAGCAGCACGCGGACCACCGGGCCCCCGCTCACGGCAGCACCATCCGCACCGTGAAGGAGTCGGCGTCCCGGACCGTCTCGAGCCCGGCGCCGAGGGTGGCCAGGCGCGACCGCACGCCGGCCAGGCCCGTGCCGGCGGCGCCGTCCCCGCCGCTCTCGGGCAGGGCGCCGTCGTTGCGCACGGTCAGGGCGCCCGCGGCGTACTGCACCTCGACGCAGGTGGCCCGGGAGTGCCGCAGCACGTTGGTGACGGCCTCGCGCACCACCCACGCCGCCGGCTCGTGCCACTCCTCGGGCAGCCCGTCGACGTCGGCGGTGGCGTCGATGCCGGCCGAGCGCAGCAGCGCGACGGCGCCGTCCAGCTCCTGGGCCAGGTCGACCGCCCGGTAGCCGCGCGCCAGCTCGCGGGCCTCCTTCAGACCCTCGTGGGCCAGCGAGCGGACCTCGAGCATCCGGTCGGCCGCGCGCTCGTCGCCGCGGCCCGCGAGCGTGGCGGCGAGCTCGGCCTGGACCGCGATCGTCGCCAGCCGTCGGCCCAGCACGTCGTGGACGTCGCGGGAGAACCGGAGCCGCTCCTCGGCGACCGCCAGCGCCGCCTCGGCGTCGCGCCCGCGGTCGAGCTCCAGGACGATGTCGAGCAGCCACAGCGAGAGCCGGGCGGTGGTCATGAAGAACGCCCCGACCAGCACGCCGTACGTCGCCGTCGCGGGGTCGCTCGACGGCAGCCAGGCGGCCACACCGATGCCGACGAGACCGGCGACCGCGACCCGGCGGTCGCGGTAGCCGCCCAGGCCCCAGGCCAGGGAGAACGCCGCGAGCAGCCCGAGGGCGTCCGGCAGGTCGGTCGGCAGCGCCCGCGCCCCGGCGGTCGCGAGGACGGCGAGGCCGACCAGGACGCCGGTGCTCCGGACGGGCAGCGGGCCGGTGTGCGGGTAGATCCGGATGGCGTCGCGCAGCGACCAGGCGGAGGCCACGGAGAGCGCGGCGCCGGCCGCGACGGTCGTGGCGTACGCCGCGGGGTGCTGGCGCGCCGCAGGCACGGCGCCGAGGAGGATCAGGAGGTTCATCCCGCCGGCGATGACGTAGAGCGACTGGCGGGTGTACAGGTCCACGCGCTGGACCTGGTCGCGGTCGGACCAGGCGCGACGCCACCACCGCTGCAGCACGGCCCCGACCCTAGTCGCGCCGTCAGGCGCGGGGCTCCCACCGCATCGAGCGGCGGGCGAGGTACCCGGCCAGCGCCGCCCACGCGACCAGCACCAGCAGCGGCTGCCCGGCGGCCGCCCAGCTGCCGGCGAAGTCGAGTGTCCGCTCGGTGCTGCCGGTCTCCATGCCGAACCAGCTCACCCGCACCAGGTCGGTCATCGCGGCGCCCGGCGTCAGGTCGGTGAACCGACGGACCTCGTCGGGGAAGCCGATCGCGACCTGGCCCAGCACGGCGAGCAGGATCACCGGCATGCTCGTGATCTGGGCGGCCTCGGCGTTGCTGGTCCAGGCGGCCGTCCACAGCGCGAACGCCGCGAACATCAGCAGCGTGACGACCACGGTCACGGCGTACAGCAGCGGGTTGAGCGGCGCGTTCTGGCCGAAGGCGATCGCGAGCGGCACCGCGACCACGGCGGTCGCCAGCGCTACCGCGAAGCCGGGCAGCGCCAGCGAGGTGATGATCTCCGCGTCGGTGCTCTCGCCGGTGCGCAGCCGCTTGAGCACCAGCTCGTCGCGGCGGGTGACCAGCTGGGAAAGCAGGTTGTAGAAGACCGGGAAGAGCGCCGCCATCATCAGCGCGGTCATGATCGCGGCCGCGCCGGCGCCGCCGGAGTCCTCCGACCCGCTGTCGCCGACCAGCAGCAGGCCGAGCGGGAGCAGCGGGAGGACGACGCCGTAGATGAGCGTGAGCCGGTTGCGCAGGACCAGGGTGGCGTTCGCGCGGGCCAGGCCCGCGGTGCGGGACAGCGAGAGCGTGGTCATCGGGCGGCTCCTCCGGTCGGGCGGGCGGGTTCGGGTGTGGGTGCGGGTGCGGGGGCCGGCTCCTCGCCGGAGGCGATGGCGAGGAAGACCGACTCGAGCGAGGCGCTGCGGGCCTCGAGGCCGGGCAGGCGCACGTCGCGGTCGGCCGCGGCGGTGAGCAGCGCGGTCAGCGTCGCCTGCAGGTCGCGGGACCCGATGGTCGTGGTGCCGTGGTCGGTGCCGACCCGGGCGACCGCGGGCAGACCGTGCAGGTCGGGGAGCCCGGCCGCGGTGCCCTCGAACCGGATCGTCGAGGGGTGGTCGGCGCCGAGCTGGGCGGGCGTGCCCTCGCGGACGATGCGCCCGGCGTGCATGATCGCCACCCGGTCGGCCAGCTCCTCGGCCTCCTCCAGGTGGTGGGTGGTCAGCAGCACCGAGCAGCCGCGGTCGCGCAGGCCCGCGACCAGCTCCCACACGCGGCGGCGGCTCTCCGGGTCCAGCCCGGTGGTGGGCTCGTCGAGCAGCACGACCTCCGGCTCGCCGAGCAGCGTGCACGCCAGGTCCAGGCGGCGCAGCTCGCCGCCGGAGAGGGCGCGGACCCGTACGTCGGCGCGGCCGGCCAGGTCGAGGTCGGCCAGCGCGTCGGCGACCGGCCGCGGGGCGGTCATCGTCGCCGCCCACATGCGCAGCGTCTCGGCCACGGTGAGGTCCGCCGGGAACCCACTGCTCTGCAGCAGCACGCCGGTCCGGCGCCGTACCTCCGCCCGGTCGGCCACCGGGTCCAGCCCGAGCACCCGGACCTCCCCGGCGCTCGGCGGCGCCAGCCCCTCGACCACCTCGAGCGCGGACGTCTTGCCGGCGCCGTTCGTGCCCAGGAGGGCGACGACGGTCCCGGCCTCGACCACCAGGTCGACGCCGCGGACGGCCTCGAACGCCGCGGGGCCCGTGCCGTAGGTCCGGTGGAGCCCCCGCACCTCGATGTGCGGACCGCTGGGGACGGCAGGAGCAGTGCTGGTCGTCATGCGTCCCACGCTCCCAGCGGATCAGGCCCTGCCCCAGTGCGCCGGCTCACCGGTCGGCCATGACATCTGTCAGGTCAGGCCCCGCGGGCGGTCCCGGCCCTCGGGCGGAACTCCTCAGGTGAAACCTGCGCTTCCCAGGGGAGGTTTCCCCCAAGAAGCGCAGGAATCCCCGGGGGGCCGGGGAATCCGACACCGCAGTCCTTGTCTGGACGGTCCTATCGACGTACTGTCGCGATAGATCGCGAACAGTTCGCGACACGTACTCGAAGGAGAGCGCCATGAAGCACCACCACCACCCCCAGCGCGGCGGCCCCGGACCCTGGGGCGCCTGGTCCGACCTGGGCGGCGGGCACCGCGGCGGCGGCCGTCGCGGCGGACCGCCGCCGTGGCTCGCCGGCCTCTTCGGCGGCCCGGGCGCCGGCGACGGCCGTCGCGGACCCCGCGCCCGCCGCGGCGACGTCCGTGCGGCCATCCTGGACGTGCTGGCCACGGCCGGCGAGACCGAGCAGCTCAACGGCTACCAGGTCATCCAGGCGATCACCGACCGCACGGAGGGCGCCTGGCGGCCCAGCCCCGGCTCGGTGTACCCGACCGTGCAGCAGCTCGAGGACGAGGGCCTGGTCGAGACCGACGCCGACCGCGGTCGCCGCGCGCTGCGCCTCACCGAGGCCGGCCGGGCGTACGTCGCCGAGCACCCCGAGGAGCTCGCCGCGGTCTGGTCGCCCTTCGAGGCGTCGACCCGCGAGGACGCCCGCGGCGGCGTCGACGTCCGTCCCGAGATCGGGCAGGTCATGAGCGCGGTCTGGCAGATCGTCACCACCGGCAGCGAGGGCCAGCGCCGCGCGGCCGTCGACGTCCTCGTCGACACCCGTCGCCGGCTGTACGGCATCCTCGCCGACGGCGACCCGGCCGAGGACCCGGCCGACGACCAGGCCGGGGACCGGCCGGACGACCGGCCCGCCACGGACGCATGAACGAGCACCTGCGCATCGGCGACGCCGAGCGCGACCGGGCGGCGGCCGACCTCGCAGAGCACTACGCCGAGGGCCGGCTGACCGCCGAGGAGCACGCGGAGCGCCTCGACCGGGTCTGGGCCGCCCGCACGCGGGCGGACCTGGGTCCCGTGTTCCGCGACCTGCCGGCCGCCCCTCCGGCCGCACCCCTCCGGTCCACCCGGTCCGTCCGGTCCGTGCCGGGCCGGGGGGCGGCCCGTCGGTCGGGGCCCTCGCCGGCGGTGCTCGCGGTCGCCGGGGGGCTGGTCGCGCTGACCGTGCTCACCCACCTGCCCCTGGTGCTGCTGGCGCTCGTGCTCTTCGTCGTGGTGCGCAGACACCGGCGAGGCGCGTGGTTACCCTCCGGTACGTGACGACACCCTCGTTCGACCTCGGCCCCGACCACCTCGAGCTGCGCGACTGGGTCCACTCCTTCGCCGCCGACGTCATCCGCCCGGCCGCGCCGGAGTGGGACGAGCGCGAGGAGTTCCCGTGGCCGGTGCTGGAGGAGGCCGCGAAGATCGGGCTCTACTCCCTCGACTTCTTCGCCACCCAGAGCTTCGACGAGAGCGGTCTCGGCATCCCGGTGACCATGGAGGAGCTCTTCTGGGGCGACGCCGGCATCGGCCTCGCCATCGTCGGCACCGCCCTCGCGGCCGCCGGCGTCAGCGCGAACGGCACGCCCGAGCAGGTCGGCGAGTGGGTCCCGGAGATGTTCGGCCAGCCCGGGGACCTGCGCCTCGGCGCGTTCTGCTCCTCCGAGCCCGACGCCGGCAGCGACGTGGGCGCGATGCGCACGCGTGCGACGTACGACGAGGCGACCGACGAGTGGGTCGTCAACGGGACCAAGACGTGGGCGACGAACGGCGGCCTGGCCGACGTGCACGTCGTCACCGCGGTCGTCGACCCCGACCTGCGCTCGCGCGGCCAGGCGTCGTTCGTCGTCCCGCCCGGCACCAAGGGCCTCAGCCAGGGGCAGAAGTTCCACAAGCACGGCATCCGCGCCTCCCACACCGCCGAGGTCGTGCTCGACCAGGTGCGCGTGCCGGGCCGCTGCCTGCTGGGCGGCAAGGAGAAGCTCGACGCCCGCCTGGCCCGCGCCCGGGAGGGCACCCGCGCCGGCGGCAACGCCAGCATGGCGACGTTCGAGCGGACCCGCCCCGCGGTCGGGGCCCAGGCCGTCGGCATCGCCCGGGCTGCCTACGAGGTGGCGCTGGACTACGCCGGGACCCGCGAGCAGTTCGGCCGGCCGATCATCGAGAACCAGGCCATCGCCTTCGCGCTGGCCGACATGAAGACCTCCATCGACGCCGCCCGGCTGCTGGTGTGGCGTGCCGCGTGGATGGCCAGCCAGGGCAAGACCTTCGAGGCGGCCGAGGGGTCGATGTCCAAGCTGGTCGCCGGCGAGACGGCCGTCAAGGTCACCGGCCAGGCCATGCAGATCCTCGGCGGCAACGGGTTCACCCGCGAGTACCCCGTGGAGCGGATGGCCCGCGACGCCAAGATCTACACGATCTTCGAGGGCACCTCGGAGATCCAGCGCCTCGTCATCGCCCGCGCGATCTCCGGGGCCCAGATCCGCTGACCCGGACCGGGCGGACGGGGCGTCAGCCCGCCTCGTCGAAGCGCAGGCCGAGCGCGTCGCGGACCTCGTCCAGGGTCAGCCCGGCCGCCTCGAGGAAGCGCCGGACCACCGTCTCCTCCACCGCGTCGTCCACCGGCACCCCGGGCTCGGTCGAGCGCTGCAGGAGGTCGCCGGCGACCGCGGTGAGGGCTTCGCGCTCGGTGCAGCCGATCCGCCGGTACGACGCCAGCAGCCGCTGCTCCGCCGGGCCGATCCATCCGAGCCCCTCCCGCCGCTCGTCGGCGGGGGCGGGGTCCTGCGGGTCGGTCATGCGGTCCTCCTGGATCAGCGGGGTGCGTGCGCGGGCGGACCCGCGCGCCGTCCCCCCGGAGGCACGCGGATCCGCGAGCGCCCAGTCTCGGCGCGGGTCGGGCCCGGCGAGGCGCCGTTTCCCGCGTGTGAGGTGTTCCCGGACGATCCCGAACAGCCTCCGGCCGGCCCGGACGCGACCTAGGGTGGCGCCGGACGCGCACTCGGCTCGGGAGGGGGCACGCGGACGTGGAGGTCGACGACGACAGGGCGACCCGGCCCGGTGAGCCCGGCGGGGGTGCCCGCTGGGACGGGCTGGCCGAGCAGCTGCAGGCGCTCCGGCGCGCGGCGGGCGAGCCCTCGTTCGCCGAGATCGCCCGACGTGTCGCCGAGCAGCGGCTCGCCGCGGGTGCCGACGAGCACGCCGCGCGGGTGGCCCGCACGACGGTGTACGACGCGTTCCGCACCGGCCGGGCCCGGGTGAACGTCCCGCTCGTCCGCGAGATCGTCCACGCGCTCGACGGCGACGCGGCGCTGGTCGACGGCTGGCTGCGGGCCCCCGCCCCCGCCCCGGTCCCCGCGCCCGTCCCCGCGCCCGCGCCGGCCGAGGCGACCGAGGCGACCGAGCCGGCCGACCCGGCCGCCCAGGCCACCGAGCCGGCCGAGCGGGTCCGCCCCGCCGGGGTGCTGCTGCTCATGACCGCCTGCGTGCTGGTCAACCTGCTGGGCCGGTCGTTCGTCGACCTGCTCGCGCTGCCGGTCTACCTCGACATGGTCGGCACCGCGGTCGCCGCGATCGCGCTCGGCCCCTGGCGCGGTGCGGCGGTCGGCCTCGCCTCGAACCTCGCGGGCACGCTCAGCAGCGGCGAGGAGTCGATCCCGTTCGCCCTCGTGAACATCGCCGGCGCGCTCGTCTGGGGGTACGGCGCCCGCCGGCTCGGACTCGGCCGCACCCTGCCGCGCTTCCTCGGCCTGAACGCCGCGGCCGCGCTGGTCTGCACCCTCGTCGCCGTCCCGATCCTCGTGCTGCTCTACGACGGCAGCACCGGCCACGGCGAGGACGCGGTGAGCGCCACGTTCCTCGCCGCGACCGACCGCCTCGTGGTCGCCGTCGGTGCCGGCAACGTCCTGGTGTCGCTGGGGGACAAGGTGATCAGCGGCTTCGTCGCGCTGGTGGCGATCTCCGCCCTGCCGCCGGCGGTCCGGGCCGGGGTCGACCTGCCGCTGGGCCCCACAGGAGCTCCTGGGGGGCCCCCGGCCCGGCGGGCCGCGTGAGGTCGCGATTCCACGGGCGCATCGCCGGCGTGGGCACCACCAGCGGGGTGCGGGTGGTGGTGGGCCACTGGCACGCGACCCCGCTGCGCGCGTTCTCCGACGCGATGGTGGAGACCGCCGCCGGGCACCGGCTGCTGCTGGCCCCGCACGCCGAGGCTGCCGAGTTCATCGCCGCGACGTACACCTTCGACGAGGTCCGCATCGAGCCGTTCGCCGTGACCGAGCACGCGGCGGAGGGCGGCAGCCGCTGGGAGGTGCGGTCCCCCTCGCTCGCCCTCGACCTCACCGTCGGCGGCCGCACCGCGCTCGGCCGGCTGCTGCGCCTGGTCCCGCCCCGGCTGGCGACCGCGCCGGCGTTCGGCGCGCTCACCGACCCCCTCGCCCGGGTCCTGCTGGACGGCGTGCGCACCCGCGGGTCGGCGGCCGGCACCCGGCGCGAGTGGTACGGCGCGACCGACCACCACGCCGTCACCGCGGCCACCGGCAGCCTGGAGGGCGCCGACCTGGGCTCGCTGGCGCCGGTGGAGCCGCCTCCGCGGTTCGGGTTCTCCTCGACCCCGCGTCGACCCTCGGTCACGAGTGTCGTGACCACCGTCCAGGAGTAGCCGGGACGGGCCGGGTCAGGCCCGCACCGCCGGCATGACCGTCTCGCAGACCAGCCGCAGCGACGCCCAGGACGGCTCCGCCGGGAGACCGCCGCAGGCGGGGTGGCAGGTGACCAGCCGGACCTCGCGGGAGCGGACCCGCTCGACCAGGTCCTCGGGCGTGACCACGAGGTACACCCCGGCCTCCTGCATCTCCTCGACGGAGCGCGAGGGGTCGAGCACGTGGGAGGCGGCGTCGCCGTGCCAGGACTGGTACGCCGCGGCGTCGGCCAGCAGGTGGTGGCCCCAGCGCTCCCAGAACTCCTCGGGCCGCTCGGCGCAGAACACGTTCGCCGGTCCGGGTGGCGCGGTCAGCACGACCCCCGGCTCGCGGCCCAGCTCGCGGCACGCCGCGACGTACTCCTCCCGGAGGGCGGGGTCGGAGTGCTGGGGCTGGAAGGAGAGCCCGAGCCGGGCCGCACGGCGGGCGGCGGCCGGGGTGCCGCCGCCGTACAGGAGGAAGGGGTGGGGGTCGCTGAAGGGCCGCGGCGTGACCCGTCCGGTGGCCCACGCGTCGAGCACCGCGGTGATCCGCTCCTCGACGTCGCGCCCGCGGGTGCGCCAGGAGCGGTCGAACAGGTCGTACTCGACCTCGCGGTAGCCCAGCCCGAAGGTGAGGCTGACCCGTCCCGCGGCCAGGTGGTCCAGGACCGCGATGTCCTCGGCCAGCCGCAGCGGGTCGTGCAGGTTGACCAGCAGCGCCGCCACGGTGATCGGCACCCGCGAGGTCACCGCCGCCATCGCCGAGGCGACCAGCAGCGGGGAGGGCAGGTAGCCGTCGTCGGAGGCGTGGTGCTCGGAGAGCATGATCGCGTCCTGCCCGTGGGCGTCGACGTACGCCGCCTGCTGCAGCGACCGGGCGTAGACCTCCTGCCGGGTGGCGGCGTCGCCGCCGGGGACGCGGAAGTCGTAGCGGGTGACGAACGAGACCATGGGCGACAGCGTGGCCTGCCGCCCCGGCCGCGTCGAGGGCCCGGCCGTCCCGGTCCGGACGTGCGACCGGGGCCGCCCACCTCGGTGGACGGCCCCGGTCGGGAGTCGGGTCAGGCGTTCTTGATCGCCGAGACGTCGAACTCGAGCTTGATCTTCTCGGAGACGAGGACGCCGCCGGTCTCGAGCGCGGCGTTCCAGGTCAGGCCCCAGTCCTTGCGGTTGATGGCGGTGCCGCCCTCGAAGCCCACGCGGAGGTTGCCGAACGGGTCCTGCGCGGAACCGGTCTCGTCGAAGGCGATGGTGACGGGCTTGGTGGTGCCCGCGATCGTCAGGTCGCCGGTGATGGCCCAGGTGTCGTCGTCGACCTTCTCGACCTTGGTCGAGCGGAAGGTGATCTCCGGGTTGGTGCCGGCGTCGAAGAAGTCGGCGGAGGTGAGGTGGCCGTCGCGGTCGGCGGAGCCGGTGTCGATGCTGGCGGTCTTGATGGTCAGCGAGACGTGGGAGGCCGACGGGTTCGCGGTGTCGATGTGCGCGGTGCCCTCGAACTCCTTGAAGGCGCCGCGGACGGTGGTGACCATCGCGTGGCGGGCGCTGAAGCCGATCCGGCTGTGCGAGGCGTCGATGGTGTAGTCGCCGGTGATGTCGGCGACGGCCGTGGTGGCGGCGTCGAAGACGGGCTCGGCGGCGGCGGGGGTCTCGGACTTGCGGCTGAAGATGCTCATGGGGTGCTCCAGGTGCGGGGTGGTGGTGGGGTGCTCGTGGAAGCATCCACGAGTTTCGTTCAAAGTTCAACCACTAGAACGGACCAGGGTCCGGTTTCATTCCCGTCGTCGGGAGGATGGTCTGGACCGACCCTCCGGAACGCACCACGGCCGCGCCCCTCGTGGGGCGCGGCCGTGGTGGCTGGCTGCTGCGGACCGGCTGCGGTCAGGCGGCGTGGTACGTCGCCGTGGTGCGGCCGAGGGCCACGCCCTCGTCGAGCCAGCGGGCCTCCATGTGCGTGCGGCCGCGGCTGTCGACGACGGGCACCCAGCACATCGTGGGTCGCGTGCGCGACCCCGTGGTCACCGTGGATTCCTGCATGGGACACCTCCTGTTCACCTTCTGTTCACCCAGCGTAGCCGATCCCCACCAGCGTGACCAGGAACCGCCCGGAACGGGCGCGACGCTCCACCTCGGGGTCGCTGCGGCGGCGTACGTGCCGAGCACGCTCCCGAGGGGATGCGGCGAGGCCTCCGCAGCCGTCCCCGGCCGCCGCCGCGGTGGTCTCCGGCGGGCGCGGTGACCCAGCGCACCGCGACGCGGAAGAGCGGCCCGGCGCGCCGAACCTCTACGGTGGGGAGGGTGAGCACCACCGAAGACGCCCCTGCCCCCACGACCACCTTCGCGGACCTGGGCCTCGACGACTCCGTGCTGCGCGCCCTCAAGGACGTCGGCTACGAGACGCCGTCGCCCATCCAGGCCGCCACCATCCCCCCGCTGCTCGAGGGCCGCGACGTCGTCGGCCTGGCGCAGACCGGCACCGGCAAGACCGCCGCCTTCGCGCTGCCGATCCTCAGCAAGCTGGACCTGAAGCAGAAGACGCCGCAGGCGCTGGTGCTCGCCCCCACCCGTGAGCTCGCGCTCCAGGTGTGCGAGGCCTTCGAGCGGTACGCCGCGCACCGCAAGGGCGTGCACGTGCTCCCCGTCTACGGCGGCCAGGCGTACGGCGTCCAGCTCTCCGCGCTCCGCCGCGGCGTCCACGTGGTCGTGGGCACCCCCGGCCGGATCATGGACCACCTCGACAAGGGCACCCTCGACCTGTCCGAGCTGCGCTTCCTGGTGCTCGACGAGGCCGACGAGATGCTCAACATGGGCTTCGCCGAGGACGTCGAGACGATCCTCGCGAGCACGCCCGAGGACAAGAACGTCGCGCTGTTCTCCGCGACGATGCCCGCGCAGATCCGCCGGCTCTCCAAGAGCTACCTGCGCGACCCGCAGGAGATCACCGTCAAGGCGAGCTCCACGACGGCCGCGAACATCACCCAGCGCTACCTGCTGGTCAGCTACCCGCAGAAGGTCGACGCCCTCACGCGCATCCTCGAGGTCGAGAACTTCGAGGGGATGATCGTCTTCGTCCGCACCAAGCACGAGACCGAGACGCTCGCCGAGAAGCTGCGCGCCCGGGGCTTCTCCGCCGCCGCGATCAACGGCGACGTCGCGCAGGCGGTCCGCGAGCGGACCGTCAACCAGCTGAAGTCGGGCAAGCTCGACATCCTCGTCGCCACCGACGTCGCGGCCCGCGGCCTCGACGTCGAGCGGATCAGCCACGTCGTCAACTACGACATCCCCACCGACACCGAGTCCTACGTCCACCGCATCGGCCGCACCGGCCGCGCGGGCCGGACCGGCGACGCGATCTCGTTCGTGACCCCGCGCGAGCGCTACCTGCTCAAGCACATCGAGAAGGCGACCCGGCAGCCGCTGACCCAGATGCCGCTGCCGAACGTCGACGACGTCAACGCCACCCGGCTCTCCCGCTTCGACGACGCGATCACCGAGGCGCTGGGCCAGACCGACCGGATCGAGAAGTTCCGCGACATCATCGGGCACTACGTCAAGGAGTACGACGTGCCCGAGGTCGACGTGGCCGCCGCGCTCGCCGTCGTGGCGCAGGGCGACACCCCGCTGCTGCTCGACCCCAAGGCCGAGGTGCGCCCGCCGCGCGTCGACGACCGTCCCGAGCGCAAGGACCGGGGCGACCGTCCCGACCGCGGCGAGCGCAAGCCGCGCGGGCGCACCGACGTCCCGATGGCGACGTACCGGATCAACGTCGGCAAGCGGCACAAGGTCGAGCCGCGCCAGATCGTCGGCGCGATCGCCAACGAGGGCGGCCTCCAGCGCGGGGACTTCGGGCACATCCAGATCCGCCCGGACTTCTCCCTCGTCGAGCTGCCGGCGGACCTGTCGCCGACCGTCTTCCAGAAGCTCGAGGAGACCAGGATCTCCGGCAAGCTCATCGAGCTCCAGCCCGACAACGGCCCGGCCCGCCCGGCCCGCAAGCCGCGCCACAAGGGCTGACCCCGGCCGGCTCGGGCCGGCTCCGGTCGCTAGAGGAGCGCCGCCACCATCGCGGCCCCGGCGACCATGCCGGACGCCGCGGCGACGAGCACGGAGGCCATCGGCATCGGCAGCGCGGCGACGTGCGCCATGTCGCCGGCGGCGTGCACGCGCGGCAGGCTGGTGCGGCCCATGACGTCGACCTCCACGCCGCCCGACGGCAGCGTGGCCAGCCCGAGCTGCTCGGCGAACGGCGCGGCCTGGGTGCTCACCGGCACCACGAAGACGCCGGCGTGCTCCTCGGTGGAGCCGTCGGCGAACGTGACGGTCGCACCGCCGGCGCTGCGGCAGAAGCCGACGACCGGCTCGCTCCGCACCTCGACGCCGTCGGGCAGGTCGGCCTCGAGGGGCGCGCCGTCGGCGAGCACGGTGAGGCGGGACGCCACCGGCGCCATGATCCGGGTCAGGTGACCGGCGGCCGGCCCGGCGCCGAGGACGGCGACCGACCGGCCGGCGTACTCGTGGCCGTGGCAGAACGGGCAGTGCGCCGCCTCCCGGCCCCAGAGGCCCGCGAGGCCCGGCTTGTCGGGGAGGGTGTCGCGCAGCCCGGTCGCCAGGACCAGGCCCCGGGCGCGCACGGTGCTGCCGTCGGCGAGGTCGACGGCGTACCCGCCCTCGTCCGGCGCGACGCGCTCGGCGCCGACGGCGCGCACGTCCACGGTGTCGTACGCCGCGAGCTCGGCGCGGGCCGCCGCGCGCAGCTCCGCCGGCGGGGTGCCGTCGTGGGTGAGGAAGTTGTGCATCGCGTCGGCCGTCTCGTTGCGGTAGCGGCCGCTGTCGAGCAGCAGCACCGAGCGGTGCACGCGGCCGAGGGTGAGCGCCGCCTGGAGGCCGGCGGGGCCGCCGCCGACGACGACCGCGTCGTACCGCGCTCCGGTGCTGCCGGCGGGGGATTCGGTTCGGGAGGGGGCTGCTGGGGTGGCTGCTGAGTTGTCCATGGTCAGCAGTCTGTGAGTTCATGTTGACATGAAGTCAAGCGAGCGCATCCAGCGGTGGTCGGTGGGCGACCTGGCGAGCCGGTTCGGGCTGGCGACGCACGTGCTGCGGCACTGGGAGGACGTCGGGCTGCTGTCGCCGGCCCGGGACGCCTCCGGGCGGCGCCGCTACGGCCAGGACGAGGTGGTGCGGGTGGCGGTGATCATCCGCAGCAAGGCAGCGGGGATGACCCTCGAGCAGATCGCGGTGATGCTCGACGCGGAGGCCGCGGACCGGCACGCGGTGCTCCAGGCGCACCTCGACGACCTCGACCGGCGGATGAAGGAGATGGAGCGGTCCCGGGAGATGACCGAGCACGCGCTGCGCTGCGGGGCGCACGACATCGCCACGTGCCCCCGCTTCAAGGCCGCCGTCACCGACCTGGTGGAGGGCAAGATCGACGCCTTCCCCACCGGTCAGCAGATCCACGCCTCGCTGGGCTGACCCCGCCCGGGCCGGGCGGGCTGTCGCCGACGGCTGGTAGAAGGGTCTGCATGCGTGCTCCCGCCCGTCTCGCGCCCGCCGCCGTCCTGCTGCTGACCGCGGCCCTGGCCGGCTGCTCGGGCGAGGACTCCGCGCCCGGCCCCGAGGAGGCGGCCGCCGAGCTCGCCCGGGGCCTCGCCGCCGGTGACCTCGACGGCGTCGCGCTCGCCGGCGCCACGGCCGCCGAGGCGCAGGAGTCCTACGACGCGGTGGTCGCCGGCGTCAGGTCCGAGGACCAGGCGCCCTCGGTCGAGGTCGGTGACGTGCGCGAGGCGGCCGAGGGGTCGGAGGAGGAGGCGGCGAGCGCCGCCACCGCGACCCTCACCTGGTCCTGGCCGGTCATGGACGGCGAGGAGTGGACCTACGAGTCCCAGGCGGAGCTGCGCCGTGCGGGCGAGGAGTGGCAGGTCGCCTGGGACCCCTCGGTGGTCGAGCCCGGCCTCACCGAGGGCGAGGTGCTCGACCGGACCACGCTCGCGCCCGACCGCGGGGAGATCACCGGCGCCGGCGGCACGGCCCTGGTGACCGACCGGCCCGTGGTGACCTTCGGGATCGACAAGCCGCGCGCCCCGCTGCGGCAGGCCGTCGCGGACGCCCGCGGGCTGGCGGCGCTGGTCGGCACCGACCCGGCGGCGTACGCCGCGCAGGTGCGCGAGGCCGGCGACGAGGCGTTCGTCGAGGCGATCACCTACCGCGACGACGAGGTCCCGCCGGCGGTCAGCCAGGGCATCGGTGCCCTCGACAGCGTCATCGCGATCCCGGGCCGGCGACCGCTCGCGCCGACCAAGGAGTTCGCCGCGCCCCTGCTCGGCACCGTCGGCGACGTCACCGCGGAGATGATCGAGGAGGACCCCTCCCTGCAGGCGGGTGACGAGGCCGGCCTCTCGGGCCTCCAGGCGCGCTACGACGACCAGCTTCAGGGCACCCCGGGCGTCCTGGTCGAGGCGGTGGGCGCCGACGGCGCGGAGCGCGAGCTGTTCCGGGTCGAGCCGACCCCGGGGGAGGAGCTGCCCACCACGCTGGACGTCGACCTGCAGCTCGCGGCCGAGCGGGTGCTGGCGCAGGTCGGCCCGGCGAGCGCGCTGGTGGCGGTGCGTCCGAGCGACGGCGCGGTGCTGGCGGCCGCGAACGGGCCGGGCAACGCGGGTCTCAACATCGCGACGTACGGCCAGCTGGCCCCGGGGTCGACGTTCAAGACGGTCTCCAGCCTGGCCCTGCTGCGCGCCGGGCTGCGTCCGGGGACGAGCGTGCCCTGCACGGCGACGCTCACCGTCGACGGGCGGCGGTTCACGAACTACTCCGACTACCCCGCCTCGGGGCTCGGCGACGTGCCGCTGCGCACCGCGGTGGCCAACAGCTGCAACACCGCCTTCATCTCCCAGCGCGACGAGCTCGAGCGGGGGTCCGGCACCGACGCGCTCGCCGAGGCGGCCGGCTCCCTCGGCCTCGGCGTCGACCACGACCTGGGGTTCCCGGCGTTCTTCGGCAGCCTCGAGCCCCCCGCCTCGGAGACCGCGGCCGCCGCCGACCTCATCGGCCAGGGCAAGGTGCTGGCCTCACCGATGGTCATGGCGACGGTGATGGCGAGCGTGCAGGAGGGCACGACCGTGGTGCCGCGGCTGCTCGAGCAGGTCGAGGTCTCGGTCCCCGAGGGCGTCGAGCCGCTGCGGCCGGCGGAGGCGCGGGCCCTGCGCTCGCTGCTCCGCTCGGTGGTCACCGACGGGAGCGGTGCCCAGCTCGCCGACGTCCCGGGGCCGCCGGTGCTGGCCAAGACCGGCACCGCGGAGTTCGAGCACGGCGGGCGGATCGACACCCACGCGTGGATGGTCGCGGCCCAGGGCGACCTGGCGGTCGCGGTCTTCGTGGAGCGCGGCGAGTCCGGCTCGAGCACGGCCGGCCCGCTGCTCGAGTCGTTCCTCAGGGCGGCCCGCCGGGCCGGGGGTTGAGACCGGGCCGACGGGCCGACGGCCCGACCCTGGCGTGGGGACGCCGGTGGGCCGGGCAAGGGAGAACCCCTCGCCGCATGGGGTCGGCAAGGGGTTCGTGCCGTCTTCTCGGTGCTCCCTCCGAAGTCGACATGCAAAGCATTCCACGCACGTCAAGGCCGTGTCAGCCATTTGGTCGAAGAGGTCGAGGTGACAGTCTCGGAGCCATGACCGGACCGAACCGTCTCCCCCTGATCACCGACCAGCAGCGCAACCTCCTCGTCGGCGGGCAGTGGCGCCCGGCCGAGGACGGCGCACGCTTCGAGGTCGTCGACCCGGCCGACGGCTCGGTCCTGACCGACGTCGCCGACGCCTCGGTCGCCGACGCCGCCGACGCCCTCGACGCCGCCGCGGAGGCCCAGGTGACCTGGGGCCGGACGCCGCCGCGCGAGCGCGGCGAGATCCTGCGCACGGCGTTCCAGCTCGTCGACGACCGCGCCGACGACTTCGCGCGGCTGATGAGCCTGGAGATGGGCAAGACGGTCGCCGAGGCGCGGGGCGAGGTCGGCTACGGCAACGAGTTCTTCCGCTGGTTCTCCGAGGAGGCGGTGCGCATCCACGGGCGCTACATGGCCAACCCCGCGGGCGGGAGCCGGTTGCTGACCCTGAAGAAGCCGGTCGGCCCCTGCCTGTTCGTCACGCCGTGGAACTTCCCGCTCGCCATGGGCACCCGCAAGATCGGGCCCGCCATCGCCGCGGGCTGCACGATGGTCGTCAAGCCCGCCGCCCAGACGCCGCTGACCATGCTGGCGCTGGCCGGGGTGCTCGCCGAGGCCGGGCTGCCCGACGGCGTGCTCAACGTTGTCACCTCCACCCGCGCCGCCGAGATCAGCGAGGCGCTGCAGGCCGACGACCGGCTGCGCAAGGTGTCCTTCACCGGGTCGACCGCGGTCGGGCGGATCATGGTGCGCCAGTCGGCCGATCGGCTCCAGCGGGTCAGCATGGAGCTCGGCGGCAACGCGCCGTTCCTCGTCTTCGCCGACGCCGACCTCGACGCCGCCGTCGACGGCGCGATGATCGCCAAGATGCGGAACATGGGCGAGGCCTGCACCGCCGCGAACCGGTTCCTCGTGCAGGCCGAGGTCGCCGAGGAGTTCGGTCGCCGGCTCGCCGAGCGGATGGGCGGGCTGACCCTCGGCCGCGGGCAGGACGAGGGCACCGACGTCGGGCCGCTGATCGACGAGAAGGCAGTGGAGTCGGTCAGCCAGCTGGTCACCGACGCCGTGCACGACGGCGCCCGGGTGGTCGTCGGCGGCGAGCGGCACGACGGGCCCGGCTACTTCTACCCGCCGACCGTGCTGCTCGACGTGCCCCAGGACTCCGCGATCAACGCCGAGGAGATCTTCGGCCCGGTCGCGCCGATCACGACCTTCGAGACCGAGGAGGAGGCGGTCGCGAAGGCGAACGACACCGAGTACGGCCTCGCCTCCTACGTCTACACCCGCGACCTGGCCCGCACGATCCGGCTGGCGGAGTCCCTGGAGTTCGGCATGGTCGGCGTCAACACCGGCCTCATCTCCAACCCCGCGGCGCCGTTCGGCGGGGTCAAGGCCAGCGGCTTCGGCCGCGAGGGCGGGTTCGAGGGCATCGAGGAGTACCTCGAGACGACGTACGTCGCGCTGCCGGCCGGCTGAGGGTCCCCCTCACGAGGCGGTCAGGTGGTGCAGCCAGCGGTCCCAGCCGCGGCCGAGCGGGTCGCGGCCGGGCACCGGCGGGCGGTCGCTGCGCCACCAGGCGAACACGTCGGCGCCCTCGCGCAGCCGCAGCCAGAGGGGTACGGCGAGCCGCGGGCGGCCGCCGCGGACCGCGTCGAGGGCCGTCCCGGCGAGCCGGCCCACCGCGTCGGCGTACCGCTCGGGGACCAGGTCGGCGCCGGCCACGGGTGCGCCCGGGAGCGCGACCTCGAGGTCCAGCAGCACGTGGTCGTCGCGGGCCTCGAGCCACCAGTGGTCGGCCGGGACCGGCAGCGCCGGGGAGGCGACCGAGCGCTGCACGCGCTCGACGAGCTCCTGCTCGGCCGGGCCGACCCGGCCGTCGACGAGCACCGTGCCGGCCCCGGCGACGAAGCGCCAGGTCGTGGTCCGGTCGCCGTACGCCGTCCGTGCGGCCTCCTGCACGTCGTGGGCGAGCCCGCCGCCGGCGTCGACCGCCACGGTGGTGCTGCCCGGGGCGACGGTCCAGGTGAGCGGCCCGAGCAGGGCGTCGCTCGTCCGGCGGAACGCCTCGACCGCGGAGCGGGCCCCGCCGGTCGCGAACGCCTCGTCGCCGACGAGCAGGTCCTCGGGGTGGTCGGCCTCGCGCAGCTCGAGCCGATAGGTGGACCAGCCCCCGTCGCCGCCCGCCTCGGCGACGCCCCGCGCGACCCGGACCACCTCGCCGACGCCGGCACCGGGCCGGACGGTCACCGCCACCTGCGCCCCGCGGTCGGCGGACGGGCCGGCCACCGACACCTCCGCCACCGCGGGGAGACGGCCGACGTCGGCCCGGACGCCCATCGCCCGGTCGACCTGCGTCCCGGCGCAGCCGGCGAGCGTGGCGAGAGCCGCGAGGACCAGGGGTGCCGGCAGCAGGGCAGCGGTCGCCACCAGCCGTCCCCCCCAGGTCGCCATGGCTCCCATGGTGGGCGGCGGCGCGGCGGGCGTCCGGCGATCGGCCGAACTCGTGCCGCCGGCAGCGGCCACGGCGACCGGGTGGGTTGAGCACGACCCCGGCGGGGAAGGAACGTGCGGCCGGCCCCCGCACGTTGGAGAACGATGGACACCCCCCGCAGCACCGACGCCCCCACCACCCCCACCGGTGCCGCGAGCGCGGCTCGGGCCGCGCGCCTCGCCCGTCCCGCACGGAGGCTGGTCAACCACCCGTGGCTGCTCGTCGTCGGGATCCTCGGGACCTGGGTGGGCTGCTCGTTGCTCTACGCCGCCCTGGAGGACAAGGGGCCGGTCGAGTCGCTGTGGTGGGGCGTCGTGACCGGGTCCACGGTCGGGTACGGCGACTCCTACCCCGCCAGCACCGCGGGCCGGGTCGTGGCCGTGGTGCTGATCGTGACCATGCTCGTCCTCGTGCCGATCGCGATCGGCCACGTGATCGCCGGCCTGGTGCACGACCGCAACCAGTTCACCCACCTCGAGCAGGTCGCCCTCGCCGAGACGATCGAGTCGCTCCACGACCGGGTCGAGCTGCTCCAGCACCTGGTGGTGGACAGCCTGGTCGACGTCCACGGCGAGGACTGGGTGCGCGAGCGGCTGGCCAGCCACCGCCACGACGACGCGAGCCCGGACGACGTGGACGACCGGATGCTGGCGGCGTTCCGGGACCAGGAGTCCTGAGCCGTACCCCCGACCGGGCACTCTTGACCCACAGGCCCGAGACGCAGCACGAGACGCAGCACGCGACACAGCCCCCCAGCACGCACGCACCGCACCCCTCGGAGGACCCAGCCCATGACCACCACCACCCGGCGGCGGATGCGCTCGACGAGCGTCGCCCTCGGCGTCACCGCGCTGATGGCGGCCGGCCTCACCGGCTGCTCGTCCTCGGCCGACTACGCCGCGGTCTGCGTCAACCCCGAGACCGAGGAGCGCGTCGACGACGACCAGTGCGACGACGACAGCGACTACAACGGCGTCGGCACCGGCTTCTTCTGGTACTACCTCGGCGCCAGCTCGCGCGTGCCGTCCGTCGGGGCGCCCGTCTCCGGCGGCACCTGGAACGGCTCCTCGCTCTCCGGCAAGGTCCAGCGCGGCGGCCTGCCCTCGACCGGCGGCTCGACGGTGAAGTCGACGACCAAGACCGGCGGCTTCGGCGGCAGCAGCCGCGGCTTCTCGGGCTGACCCCCCGCCCGACCGCCCGACCGCCCGACCGCAGCCACCCGCCCGACCGCAGCCACCCGCCCGACCCGCGCCGCGCCGTACCCCTCCCTGACCTGCGAAGGAACCCGATGTCCGACCTGCTCAACGCCCTCGGCCACGCCATCGTCTACGCGGTGCTCGCCGGCATCCTGCTGGTGGTCGCCTACTACGTGCTCGACCTGGTGACCCCCGGCCACCTCGGCAGCCACCTGCGCGGCATCGACGAGCGTGGCGAGGAGTCGGTGCACGCGGCGAGCCGCTCGGCCGGCGTCGTGACCGGCGCGTGGCTCGTCTCGAACGCGGCCGTGCTGTTCACCGCGATCTGGACCAACGGCGAGACCGACCTGGGGTGGGCACTGGCCTGGACGGTGTCCTTCGGGGCTCTGGGCATCGTGCTGAACGCGGTGATGTTTTTCGTCATCGAGGCGATCACCCCCGGCGACCTGCGGCGGATCGTGACCTCCGCGGGTCCGGTGCGGCCGCTGGCGTACGTCGCTGCGGCCGTCGCCCTCAGCACCGGCGCGATCGTCTGCGCGAGCATCGCCTGATGTGGCGCCACCGCGCTCGACCGCGGCCTGACTGGGAGCGGATCGTCACCGAGCAGGGGCTGATCTTCCCGACGACCGACAAGCCGGACGGCACGAAGGTGCCGTACTGGAACGAGGCCGCCTGGTACGAGCTGACGATGGACGAGGTCGAGCTGCTGGAGTCCTCGACCGAGGAGCTGTGGGCGATGTGCGTCGACGCGGCCGGGCACATGGCCGCGACGATGACCGACCAGCGGCTCGGACTCCCGCCCGGCACGCTCGCCCTGGTCCGGGAGTCCATCGCCCGGGAGGACCCGGCGGTCTACGCCCGCTTCGACCTCGCCTACGGCGCGGACGGCTCGGTCAAGATGCTCGAGGTCAACGGCGACACCCCCACCGGGCTCGTGGAGACCGGCGTCGCGCAGTGGCGCTGGATCGAGGACGTCATGACCGACATCGACCAGTGGAACAGCGTCCACGACCGGCTGGTCAACTGTTGGCGGCGGTTGCTGAACTTCGGCGCCCTCGGCGACGGCCGCGTGCACTTCCTCTACGACCTGGGGGAGGAGGGCTCCTACGACGGCGGCGAGATGGAGATGACGGTCACCTACCTGATGGACTGCGCCATCCAGGCCGGCGTCACCGCGCTCGCGCAGCCGATCGCCGAGGTGGGCTGGAACCCCGACGCGCGCGAGTTCCGCGACGTGCACGACCAGCCGATCCGCACCGCCTTCAAGCTCTACCCCTGGGAGGAGATGCTCGGCGAGGACTTCGGCCGGCTCGTCGTCGACCGGGCCGAGCGGCAGCCCGTGCGGTGGTTCGAGCCGCCGTGGAAGGTGCTGCTCTCGACCAAGGCGATCCTGCCGGTCCTGTGGGAGCGCAACCCGGGCCACCGGCTGCTGCTGCCGGCGTACTTCGACGAGCCCCGCGACCTCGAGGAGTGGGTCGCCAAGCCGCTGCACGGGCGCGAGGGCGACAACATCCGCATCCACCTCGCCGACGGGTACGAGACGCGGATGCCCGGCGTGTACGGCGAGGAGGGATTCGTCTACCAGGGCTACACCCAGCTGCCGGTCTACGAGGGCAACCACGTGGTGCTCGGCTCCTGGATCGTCGACGGCCAGGCGGCCGGGATGATCGTCCGCGAGTCCGACGGCCCCGTCACCGACTACTTCAGCCGGGTCGTCCCGCACGCCATCAGCGACGCGCTCTCCCCCGACGACGCCCAGGTCCAGGCCTGGATCCTCGACCGGGTGTCGGCCGACGCGCCGCGGCTGCCGCCGGCCTGAGGGCTGCCGGTTTCCCCGGTCCCCCGGGGATTCCGGCACTTCTCAGGGGATGCATCGGCCGAGGAGTGCTGGTTTCCCCGGTTCCCCGGGGATTCCGGCACGGCTCAGGCCGGCGCCCCCAGCGTGCCCGCGAGGCGGGTGCGCGAGCTGATGCCGAGCTTGCGGTAGACGTGGGAGAGGTGCCACTCCACCGCCTTGACGGTGACGACCAGCTGCTCGGCGATCTGGCGGTTGGTGAGGCCGTCGGCGGCCAGCCGGGCGACGCGTCGCTCGGAGGCGGTCAGCGCCGCGAGCGCCTCGGACTGCACCTGGCGGGGTGCCTCGCCCAGGCGGTCGAGCAGGCGGCGTACCCGCCCCTGGAGCGGCCACAGCTCCTGGCGGCCGGCGTACTCCTCGGCGCCGCGGAGCAGGGCCAGCGCCTCGACGGCGACGCCCGGGTCGTGGCTGAGCAGGAGCAGGCCGGCGAGGTCGGTGTCGACCTGGGCGGCGAGGCGGTCGGCGACGGTGCCGTCCAGCGCGGCGCGGGCGCGGCGCAGCAGCTCGGTGCGGTGCGCGCCGGAGTCGGCGGTCGCCACGGTGCGCAGCGCGACCGCGACGGCGTACGGCGACCCGGACGCCTCGGCCAGCGCCAGGTGCTCGCGCGCCAGGTCGGCACCCTCGCGGAACCGGCCGATCCGCACCAGGGCGAGGGCCGCACCGCTGCGCCAGGGGAGCTCCAGGACGTGCTCGGGGCGGGGCGTGGTGCCGGCGAGCACCGCGCCGGCTTCGGTGAACCGGTCCAGCGCCAGCTCGGCGTCGGCCAACGCGGAGGCCACCTCGCCGCGGGCGTGGAGGGCGTACGCCGCCACGTCGCCGAGGTCGCCGAGGTCGCCGAGGTCGGCCTCGAGCGGCTCGGCCGTGCGCTCGACGTACGCCCCGAGCCGGTCGCCGATCGTCATCGCGTCCGCGAGGTCGCCTCGTGCCAGGCGGCACTCCACGGCCGCCGCGGCCGCTCGGACGCCCTCGCGCACGGGCAGCCCGCCGCGGAGCCGGGTCAGCGCCGAGAGCGCCTCGACGACCCGGCCGGCCCGGACCGCCTCGGTGACCCGGTCGACGGCATCGGCGGGGTCGGCGGGCTCGGGCACGGCCGCAACCCTAGGAAGCCAGCCCGTCGGGCGTACCCGCTTCGCCGGAGATCGGGGGCGGTGGTCCAGCCAGGTGCCCGGTCCTGGCCGGCCCGGGATCCCGGCCGAGGAACGCCAGCAGCTGCGCGCCGTACGTCGCGTCGTCGGGCACCGCGCGGACGGGCCCGAACCGCACCCCCCGGTCGGCCGGGTCGACCACGACGCCCGCGACCGCCAGCAGCCCGCGGGCGAGGTCGTCGGGGAGGGCCCGGCCGCGACCGGTGGCGCGACCGACGTCCCAGGCGTGCACGGTGATCTCCAGCGCGGCGGCCGCGACCAGCACCGGTCCGGCGAGACCGGCGTCGCCCACGGCGACCGGACCGCGACCGTCCCCGGTGGCGCGGCCGTCGTCGCGGGCGGCGCGCGTCCAGGCGGCGAGCAGGGCGCACGCCTTCTCCCGCAGCGCGTCGACCCGGGTCAGCGCCGGGGGCGGCGGCTCTACCTCGACCACCCCGCTGGCCGCCTCGGTGAAGGCGTCGAGCGCGTCCTCCATGTGCCCCAGCAGGGCCCGCAGGGTCCAGGCGGTGCACGGCGTACGGCGGTCGAGGTCCGCCTCGGTGACGTCGGCCAGGGTGCCGCGGGCGTAGGCCAGGGACCGGTCGAGCAGCTCGACGGCGCCGTCGAGCGCGCGGCTCACGGGACCGGCTGGGTCTGGGGCCCGTCCTGGGGCCGGTGGTCGGCGGGCAGGCGGTCGGGCAGGCCGAAGGTGGTGAACAGGCGGGCGTCGAAGAACGCCGTCACGTGCCGCACCCGGTCCCCGTCCAGCTCGATGACCTGCAGCTGGAAGGGGGTGAAGTCGCCCTCGGGGGTGCGCATGTAGAGCCCGTACGCCGGCTGCCCGTTGGCCCAGGTCGCCAGCATCGGCATGTCGTGCTCGCCGCCGGGGCACTCGTTGCCGATCAGCCAGCCGATCGCGGTGGCGCCCTTGAACCAGCTGGTGAACGGCGGCATGTCCCAGGTCGCCTCGGCGGTCAGCATCGACACGATGGCGCCGACGTCCTTGCGCCAGAAGGCGTCGACGTACCGCTCGAGCAGCTGCTGCTGCGCGTCGCTGAGGTCCGGCTCGACGGTGTCCTCGGTCAGCCCGCGGTCCTTCATCTGCGCGTGCGCGCGCTGGAGGGCGGAGTTGACCGCGGCGACGGTGGTGTCGAGCGCCTCGGCGACCTCCGCGGCCGACCAGCGCAGCACGTCGCGCAGGATCAGCACCGCGCGCTGCTTGGCGGGCAGGTGCTGGAGCGCCGCGACGAACGCCAGCCGGATCGAGTCGCGCTCGGCGACGACGACCGCCGCGTCGGGCACGGGCTCGAGCCAGGCGATCTCGTGGTCGGTCTCCAGCGCCTCGCCGGCCATCTGGTCCGGCGTGCCCAGCCCGGCGGGCAGCGGGCGGCGGGGCCGGCCCTCGAGGTTGGTCAGGCACACGTTGGTGGCGATCCGGTAGAGCCAGGTGCGCACCGAGCTGCGGCCCTGGAAGTCCGCCGACGCCTTCCACGCGCGCAGGAAGGTCTCCTGGACGAGGTCCTCGGCCTCGTGCACCGAGCCGCTCATCCGGTAGCAGTGTGCCAGCAGCTCGCGCTGGTAGCGCTCGGTGAGCGTCGGGAAGTCGCTCAGCTCGGGGTCGGTCGTCGTCGCGGTCATGCCGTCTGCCTCCACCTCGGTCAGTCTGCTCTGCACCACCGACCCGCGTCGAGGGAGAAAGTCATCGGTTCCCGGGCGCGGCGCCGGCGACCAGCGCCAGCGCCCGGCGCGCGGCCGGCTCGGCGAGCGCCCGGTCGGCGGGGACCAGGCCGACGCGGGTACGCCGGTCCAGCAGGTCGGCGACGTCGTGCGCGCCCTCGTGGGTCACCCCGAAGACCAGCTCGGCCAGCGTCACCGCGACGCCCTCGGCCACCGGGGCCAGCAGCTCGTCCTCGGCCAGGCCGGTCACCTCGACGGCGTCCGCCAGGACCAGGGCGGCGTCGGTGCCGTAGCGCCGCACCAGCCGCTCTGGCTGCTCGAGCGCGGCCAGCCGGTCGCGCGGAGCGGCCCCGAGCAGTGGCAGGGCGCGGGTGCGGCACGGGCCGGCCGCGAGACCGGCGGCGGGTGGCGTGGCCAGGGCGGCGTCGACCGCGTCCTGCGCCATCCGGCGGTACGTCGTGAGCTTGCCGCCGACCACGGTCACCACCCCGGAGCGACCGACCAGGACGGCGTGCTTGCGCGAGAGGTCCGCGGTGGAGCCGCCGGCACCCGACTCCAGCAACGGGCGCAGCCCGGCGAAGGCGCCGACCACGTCGGAGCGGTGCAGCTGGCGGGCGAAGCAGGCGGAGACCACGTCGAGCAGGAAGCCGATCTCCGGCTCGGTCGCCTCGGGCACGTCCGGCACGGGCCCGTCGACCGGCTCGTCGGTGAGCCCGACGTACACCGTGCCGTCGGGCTGGGGCAGGACCAGCACGAACCGGTTGGTTCCCCCGGGCACCGGCGCGAAGACCGACACCTGCAGGCCGGGCAGCGCGTCGGCGCGGAGCACCAGGTGCGTGCCGCGGCTCGGGCGCAGGACGACGTCGTCGTCGAGCTCGCCGGCCCACACGCCCGCGGCGTTCACGACCGCCCGGGCGGTGACCGTGGTGGTGGCACCGGTCAGCTCGTCGCGCAGCCGCACCTCGGTGCCCGTGGCGCCCAGCACCCGGGCGCGGGTGCGCACGACCGCGCCGTGCGCCGCGGCGGTGCGGGCCACGGTCGTCACGAGCCGGGCGTCGTCGACCAGCTGCCCGTCCCAGCTCAGCATCCCCCCGCGCAGCCCCGCCGGGCGCAGCGGCGGCGCCAGCGCGAGCGTCTCGGTGGCCGAGAGCCGGCGCGGGCGGGGGAGGGTCTCGACGGCGGTGCGGGCGCCGCGGCGCAGGGCGTCGCCGGCGCGGAGGCCGACGGAGGTGAGCGCGGCCTGGGCCCGGGTGACGCTGCTGGTCAGCGGCACCACCACCGGCATCGGCCGGGTCAGGTGGGGCGCGGTCACCTCCATCAGGACGCCGCGCTCGACGGCGCTCTCGTGGGCGACGCCGACCTGGCCCTTCGCGAGGTAGCGCAGGCCGCCGTGGACCAGCTTCGAGCTCCACCGCGAGGTGCCGTACGCCAGGTCGTGGGCGTCGACGGCCAGCACGCTCAGGCCACGGGTGACCGCGTCGAGCGCGACGCCGGCGCCGGTGATGCCCAGCCCGACGACGACCAGGTCGACGTCGGTCGGCGCCCCGGCGAGGCCCGGCGTGATCCGCTCGGGGGACCTCACGGCTGCAGCGTCCGGGTGAGCACGGTGCGCATCTCCTGCTCGAGCGCCTCCTCGGAGACGGCGTCGTCGACCATGGTGTGCGCGGACATCACGAAGCCGTGGGCGGAGAGCACCAGCCCGCGGGCCATCGCGGCCGGGTCGCCGGCCCGCACGTCGCCGGAGGCCTGCGCCTCCCGGAGCGCCTGCTCGACGAGGTCGAGGATCAGCTGCTGGGAGCGCCCGCGGCGGTCGAGGAGGTAGGGCAGGACCAGCTCGGGGTCGAGCTCCACGATCCGCACGAACAGCTCGTTGCCGCGCAGGACCTTCACCGTGCGCACCAGCTTGTCCACGAGCCGCTCGACCACCGGCCGGCCCGGGGCGTCCTCGGCCTCGGCCGCGACGACCACCTCGGTCCACTCGCGGGTCATCAGGTCGGCGAGCAGCTGCCGCATGTCCGACCAGGTCCGGTAGATCGTCATCCGCGAGACGCCGGCCCGGCGCGCGACCTCGGTGAGCGTCGTACGCCGCCAGCCGAGGTCGAGGATGCAGGCCCGCGCCGCGTCGAGGTAGCCGTCTCGCGGGTCGTTGTGACGAAGTGACGTCATGTGTCACAGTGTAACGCATGACGCCTCCCCCGCTCCCGGTCGCGCTGACCGCCGCCGTCGGCGAGATGCACCCCAGCCGCTGGGGCGACCCGGCCCGCGCCGCCGCCCTGCCGGACTCGGCCCGCGGCCTGGTCGAGGCGGTCTTCGGCCTCGACGAGCGTCCGGCGGCCGCCGACGTGGTCGTGCCGCCGTCCGGGCTGGCCGCCGAGGTGCTCGACGCGCTGCGGGGTGCCGTCGGCGCCGACCACGTGCTGCTCGACGACGCGACCCGGCGGCTCCGCACGCGGGGGAAGTCGACCCCCGACCTGCTCCGGCAGCGGGCCGGCGACCTCGGCGACGCGCCCGACGTCGTCGTCCGGCCGGGCGACCACGAGCAGGTCGCGGCGGTCCTCGCGGTGGCCGTGGCGCACCACCTGGCGGTCGTGCCGTTCGGTGGCGGGACGTCGGTGACCGGCGGCCTGGCCGCGCGGCGGGAGGGGTACGCCGGGGTCGTGTCCCTCGACCTGGTCCGGATGAAGCGGCTGCTCGCCGTCGACCACACCTCGATGACCGCGACCCTCGAGCCCGGGCTGCGCGGCCCGGAGGCCGAGGCGCTCCTCGCGGCCGAGGGCCTGGTGCTCGGCCACTACCCGCAGTCCTTCGAGCACGCGACGATCGGCGGCTTCGCCGCGACCCGGTCCAGCGGGCAGTCCAGTGCCGGGTACGGCCGGTTCGACGCGCTCGTGGTGGGCCTCCGCGTCGCCACGCCCCGGGGCGAGCTGCGGCTCGGCAGTGCCCCCGCGAGCGCCGCAGGCCCGGACCTGCGCCAGCTGCTGCTGGGCTCGGAGGGCGCCTTCGGCGTCATCACCGAGGTGACCGTCCGGGTGCGCCGACTGCCGGCGGAGAAGGTGTACGAGGGCTGGCGGTGGACCTCCTTCGAGGAGGGCGCGACCGCGATGCGCACGCTGGCCCAGGCAGGGCTCCTGCCGACGGTGCTGCGGCTCTCCGACGAGCACGAGACCGCGATCAACCTCGCGCGTCCCGACCACATCGGCGGCCCCGACGCGGGCGGCTGCCTGATGGTCGTGGGCCACGAGGGGGAGCCGGCGCAGGTCGCGGCGCGCCGCGGCGCGGTCGCCGCCGTGCTGGCCGGCCTCGGCGGCACCCCGCTGGGCGAGGAGCCGGGCCGGGCCTGGGCGCACGGCCGCTTCGACGCGCCGTACCTGCGCGACTCGATGCTCGACGTCGGCGTCCTCGTCGAGACGCTGGAGACCGCGACGTTCTGGTCGAGGGTGCCCGAGCTGTACGACGCGGTCCGCGCCGCCCTGACCGGGGTGCTCGCCGGCGAGGACGGTGCGAGCCCGGTGCTCGTGCTGTGCCACATCAGCCACGTCTACGAGACCGGCTGCTCGCTCTACTTCACCGTCGCCGCCGCGGGCGGGGACCGGCCGCTGGAGCGGTGGCTGGCGGCCAAGGCCGCCGCCGGCCAGGCGATCACGGCCGTCGGGGCGACGATCACCCACCACCACGCGGTCGGCACCGACCACCGGGACCGGCTCCCCGCGGAGATCGGCGAGCTCGGCGTCTCGGTCCTCCGTGCGGTCAAGGCCGACCTCGACCCGACCGGGATCCTCAACCCCGGGGTGCTGGTCCCGTGACCCGCTCCTTCACGTTCCTGGTCAACCCCGCCTCGGGCGGCGGCGCCGCGCCGGAGGCGGTCGTGCCGGTCGCCCGGCTGCTGCGGGACGCGGGCGCGACGGTCGACGTGACGTACTCACCCGGCCCTCGCGCCGTCCCCGCCCTCGTCGCCGCGGCGGTGGCCCGCGGCGACGTGGTCGTCTCGGTCGGCGGCGACGGGATGCTCTCCTCGCTGGCCGGCGAGGTCTCGGCGGTGGGCGGGACCCTGGCGGTGCTGCCGGCCGGCCGCGGCAACGACTTCGCCCGGATGCTCGGCCTGCCCTCCTCGCCCGAGGAGCTGGCGTCGCTGCTGCTCACCGGCGAGCCGCGCCGCGTCGACCTGCTGTGCGCGTCGTCCCGCGGCGCGGCGCCGCGCGAGGTCGCCGGCTCGGTCTACTGCGGGGTCGACGCCCGCGCCGCCGAGCTCGTCGACGGTGCGCACCGGCTGCCGCGGAGGCTGCAGTACCCCTACGCCGCGGTCCGTGCCCTGCTCACCTACGCGCCCGCGCGCTACCGGCTGCGCGTCGACGAGGAGGAGCGCGAGGTCGAGGCCGCGACCGTCGTCGTCGCGAACTCCGCCTACTACGGCAAGGGCATGAAGATCGCCCCCGCCGCCACGGTCGCCGACGGCCTGGTCGACGTCGTGGTCATCGAGGCCGCCTCCAAGGCCGCGCTGGTCCGCGCGCTGCCGAAGGTGTACGACGGCGGGCACGTCGACCTCGACGAGGTCACCGTGCTGTCCGGGCGGCGGGTCGAGCTGCGGGCCGACCCCTCGCGGGCCGGCGGCCGGCCGGTCCCCGTCGGCGGCGACGGCGAGCCGCTCGGCGTGCTGCCCGGCCTCGCCGACGCCCCGCTCGTCGTCGAGGTGCGCCCCGGCGCGCTCGCCGTCCTCCGCTGACGTCCTCGGGCGGGCCTGCTTCTCAGGGAGAACCGGCGCTTCTCAGGGGATGTTTCCCCTGGGATGCGCCGGATTCCCCGGGGGGCCGGGGATTCCGACACCCGCCCGCGCCCCGACTCACCCCGCGAACGTCCACACGAGCAGCTCGGTGGGGACGGCGGCGGTGACGGGGTGCTCGGGCTCGTCGGTGAAGAGGAAGGCGTCGCCGGCGGCAAGCGGCTCGGCGAGCGAGCTGCGGACCAGGGCGCCGCTGACGACGTAGGTGTGCACCTGGGCCGCGGCGGGGAGGGTGAGCGTCTCGAGGGCGTCGAGGCGCGCGAGGTGGAGGGTGGCGCCGGCCTGCGGCGCGAGGACCTCGACCAGACCGCCGCCGGGCACGGCGGTGGCCGGCACCGGCAGGACGTCGTACGTCGGCTCGTCGTCGGCGCGGTCGGGGTCGGCGGCGAGCCAGACCTGGACGAAGTGGGCCCGGCCGTCCTCGGTCGCGTGCTCGGCGTGCTCGACGCCCGAGCCGGACCTCAGCACCGCCACCTCGCCGGGCGCCAGCACCGCGTCGTGGCCGTGGGAGTCGGTGTGGTGCAGCCGCCCGTCGACGACCCAGGTGACGATGTCGAGGCCGCTGTGGCGGTGGGTGTCGAAGCCCTTGCCCGCGCCGAGGTGGTGTTCGTCGTGGCACACCATCGGGCCGAAGCGCAGCCGCTGGGCGTCGTAGTGCTCGCCGAACGAGAACGCGTGGTGGGTCACCATCCCCGGCGCCCGGCTCAGGAAACGTGCGGAACTGCGGCGGATCTCGGTCGTCACGTCCATGATTGTGCCCGTGGCCGCCCACCCCTCCGACCCCGCCGCCCGCGGCCTGCCCCAGCTGCCGCCGGGGTTCCGCTTCGGGACCAGCACCGCGGCGTACCAGGTCGAGGGCGCGGCCGCCGAGGACGGCCGCGGGCCGTCGGTGTGGGACACCTTCAGCCACACGCCCGGCCGGACCAAGGACGGCCACACCGGCGACGTCGCCTGCGACCACTACCACCGGTTCCACGAGGACGTCGCGCTGATGAAGGACCTCGGGGTGGGCGGCTACCGGCTCTCGCTGTCGTGGTCGCGGATCCAGCCGACCGGCCGCGGCACGCCGAACGCCCGGGGCCTCGACTTCTACGACCGGCTGCTCGACACCCTGCTCGCGGCGGACGTGCAGCCGATGGTCACGCTGTTCCACTGGGACCTGCCGCAGGCGCTCGAGGACGACGGCGGCTGGCTCAACCGGGCGACGATCGACCGGTTCGCGGAGTACGCCGCGATCGCCGGCGAGCGGTTCGGCGACCGGGTGGAGCACTGGGTGCCCGTCAACGAGCCGAACGTCGTGATGATGATGGGCTACGGCATCGGCATGCACGCCCCGGGCCGGACCCTGATGTTCGACTCGCTGCCCGTCGCCCACCACCTGCTCCTCGCCCACGGCCGGGCCGCGATCGCGCTGCGCGACTCCGTGCCGGCCGGGGTCACCGCCAGCGTGGGCTGCGCCAACAACCACGCCCCCATGTGGCCGGCCTCCGACGACGCCGCCGACGTGGGCGCCACCAAGCTCTTCGACGCGATGTGGAACGGGCTGTTCATCGAGCCGATGCTGCTCGGGCGCTACCCCGTCGACATCGCGCCGCTGCTCGAGGACGTGGTCGAGGACGGCGACCTGGCCACGATCCGCCAGCCGCTCGACTTCTACGGGGTCAACTACTACAACCCGATGAAGATCGGCGCCGCGGCCGAGGACGCCGAGCTGCCCTTCGCGTTCCGCGAGCTGCTGGGGCACCCGACGACCGACTTCGGCTGGCCGGTCGTCCCGGACGCCCTGCGCGAGTGGCTGATCATGTTCCGCGCCCGCTTCCGCAACGCGCTGCCGCCGCTCTACATCACCGAGAACGGCGCGGCGTACAACATGGGCCCGGACGCCGACGGCGTCGTCGACGACCAGCCGCGGATCGACTACATCGACGCCCACCTGCGCGCGGTGGCCACGGCCGTCCAGCGCGGGGTCGACGTCCGCGGGTACTACTGCTGGTCGCTGCTGGACAACTTCGAGTGGTCCGAGGGCTACTCCCAGCGCTTCGGCCTGGTCCACGTCGACTACGAGACGCAGGCGCGCACGCCCAAGCGCTCCTACCAGTGGTACGCCGACGTCATCGCCGCCCAGACCCGCTCGATCGGCTGAGACCGCACCTGCCGGTCGAGCGGCACCGGGCGACCGGCGGGTGGAAGGCGTGGCCTGGTGCATCTTCTAGGCTGAGCGCCATGTCGACGACCGCTGCCCCGCCGGCCCCTCCGGTCAAGCGGCGGGTGGTGTTCGTGGTCGGATCCGGCCGCAGCGGGACGAGCACGATGTCCGGCACGCTGCAGACCCTCGGCATGCACGTGCCGCAGCCGGAGGTGCAGGCCGACGAGACCAACCCCAAGGGCTTCGGCGAGCCGCAGTGGGTGGTCGACTTCCACCACGAGCTGCTGCAGCGCTGCAACGTCGCGGTCTCCGACGCCCGGCCCGCCGCCTGGTTCGAGGCCGGCAAGCTCGCGACGTTCGAGCCGCTGCGCGGGCGGCTGCACGACTGGCTGGAGCAGCAGTTCGTCGAGGGCGGCCCGGAGGTCGTCGTCAAGGACCCGCGACTGGCGTGGTTCATGGGCCTGTGGCGCAGCGCCGCCCTGCGCTGCGACGCGACACCGGCCTACGTCACGATGCTCCGCCCGCCGACGGAGGTGGTCGGCAGCAAGCAGAAGTACTACGCCGGCGGCCGCACCTCGACCACCTCGGGCGAGGTCAGCCGGACGGCCGCGTGGGTGAACATGATGCTGCACACCGAGCGCTCGACGCGGGGGAGCGCCCGGGCCTTCGTGCGCTACCACGACATGCTCACCGACTGGACGATCCCGGTCTTCGGCCTCGGCCAGCTCTTCGACCTCGACGCGGTGAAGTCGGCCTCGGCCAACGACATCCGCAAGGTCCACCAGTTCATCGACCCGAACCTGCGCCGCGTGCAGCTGACCTGGGACGACGTGCGCGTCCCGGCCCGGCTGCGGGAGGTCGCCGAGGAGTCCTGGCAGCAGCTGGACCGCCTGGCCGACCCCGACGGCGACACCCCCGAGGTCCACGACCGGCTCGACGAGCTGCGCACGGCGTACGCCGAGCTCTACGAGGAGGCGGAGGCGTTCAGCGAGTCCACCGCCCTGGCCGCCAAGCGCGAGGGCCAGCGCCAGCAGCCGGCGCCCGACCAGCTCGCACCCGGCCGCCGCGGTGCCGAGCGGATCCCCCACGGCGTCCGCGCGATGGTGCCCGCCGGTGCCCGCCGCGGCCTGCGCAAGGCGCTCGGCAAGCAGCGATGAGCGCGCCGGACATCGCCTGCCTCGAGGGCGACGCGACGTACGACGTGCGCTGGGCGTGGCAGGACGGGCCGCTCGACCCCGGGCTGACCTGCGTGTTCCGCGTGAAGAACGAGGCCCGCAACCTGCCCTGGGTCCTCCCCCCGATGCTGCGGGCGGTCCAGCGGGTGGTCCTGGTCGACAACCAGTCCGACGACGGCACCCCGGAGGTCGCCCGGCGGGTGGCCGAGGAGTGCGGCGCCGGCGACCGGATCACCGTCACGACCTACCCCTTCCGAGTCAGCCGCGCCGGCACCGAGCACCTCGCGACGCCGCCGCACTCGGTGCACTCGCTGACGCACTTCTACAACTGGTCCTTCTCCCACGTCCGCACCGGCTACTCGATGAAGTGGGACGGCGACATGGTGCTGACCGGCGAGGGCGAGGCGCTGCTGGCCGACCTGTCCTGGCAGCTGCACGGCTCGGGCGCGGTGGTCGCCGTGCCGCGCCACCCGCTGAGCATCGAGAGCAAGTCGGTGGCCTGGATCGACCTGGGGTTCCGCTTCCTGGAGCCGTGGGTCTACCCGATGGGGGAGCAGTTCACCTTCGTCAAGGCCTTCGAGTGGGAGGTGCGGGAGTTCCCGGAGACCTCCGAGCGGATCGTGCTGCCCGAGGGCCTGTGCGTGGAGCTGAAGTGGCTGGACCAGGACGAGTTCGCGCACTGGAGCAGCGCCGAGGACTTCGACTCCTCCCGTGCGCCGCGCAAGCGCCGCGAGTGGGAGGTCTACTCCGCGCTGCGCGAGGGCCGCGGGCACGAGGTGCCGGGGCTGCACCGGATCGAGGCGCCGCCGGGCGTCCACGTCGTCGACCACGTGACCCGCACCTGGCTGCCGCAGGCGGAGCGGCCGCTGGTCCGTCGCCGCGGCCGGCTCGACGTCTGACCCGCGACCGTCACGTCCGCGGGCTCAGCCCACCAGCGCCCGCGCCAGCCGCAGCACGGCCTCGCGGAGCCGCTCGGGCGACGTCGCGACGTTCAGCCGGACGTGGCCGGGCAGGCCGGGGTGGTAGTCCTGACCCGGCGCCACCCGCACCCGCCCCCGCTCGAGCGCGACCGCCGCGGGGTCGTCGTGGCCGTAGGCGCGCAGGTCCAGCCACGCCAGGTACGTCGCCTCCAGGGGCCGCATCCGTGCCTCGGGCAGGTGCTCGGCCAGCAGCTCGGCGAGCAGGGTGCGCTGGCCGTCCAGCCGGTCGAGGAGGGCGTCGAGCCACGCGTCGCCCTGCTCGTACGCCGCCACGGCGGCCACCTCGCCGAGCGGTGACCAGGAGTCGTTCTGGGCGATCGGCACGCCGGCCAGCCGCGCGGCCGTCGCCGGGTCGTCGGCCACGACCTGGGCGCACCGCAGCCCCGCCGTGTTGAACGCCTTGGACGCCGCCACGACCGCGACCGCGTGCTCGCCGGTGCCCTCGAGGGCGAGGTAGGGCACGTGCTCGGCTCCGGGGAGCACCAGCGGGGCGTGGATCTCGTCGCTGACCACCCGGCCGCCGTGCCGCGCCACCACGTCGCGGATCCCCTCGAGCTCGGCGCGCGTGTAGACCTGCCCGCACGGGTTGTGCGGCTGGGTCAGCAGTAGGGTCGAGGCCCCGTCGGCGAACATCCGGTCCAGCCGGTCGAGGTCGATGGTCACCCGCTCCGCGTCCGGCTCGACCGGCAGGTCCCACCGCTCGCGGCCGCACACCGCCGGCAGGTCCAGCTGCGGCGCGTACGCCGGCAGCGGCAGCACCACCGGTCCCGGCCCGCTCAGCACGTCGACCGCCAGCCGCACGCCCGCCGTCACGTCGACCGTCGGCAGCACCTGCGCCGGGTCCACCCGCCAGCCGAACCGCCGCTCGGCGAACCCGGCGTACGCCCGGCCCAGCGCGCCGCCGCCCGGCTCGAACGACGGGTAGCCGGTCACCCCGAGCGAGACCGCCTCGGCCAGGGCGTCGGCCACCGCCGGCGCGAGCGCGTAGTCCATCTCCGCCACCCACGCGGGGAGCACGTCCTCGGGCACCTGGCCCCACTTGTGGACGAGCGCGCGGCGGGCCTCGGTGTCGCTCAGGTCACGTATCACCCGGTCATTGAACACGGGACGAGTCGAGTCCCTACGATTCCACCCATGCGCTCGCGTCGTGCCGCCCTGGCCGCCCCCGTCCTGCTGACCGCGTTCGCCACCGGGCTGGTCTCCGCGTGCGCCCCGGTCGAGGACGACGAGCCGGACGCCTCGAGCGACTCGAGCAGCGCCTCCGCCGACACCAGCGCCAGCGCCGACGCCGACCCGGCCGCCTGCGTCGAGGGCGCCCCGCTGGTCGAGGACGGCCGGCTCACCATCGGCACCGACTCCCCGGCGTACGAGCCGTGGTTCGTCGACGACGACCCCACCAACGGCAAGGGGTTCGAGTCCGCGGTCGCCTACGCGGTCGCCGAGGAGCTCGGCTTCTCCGAGGACGAGGTCTCCTGGGTGACCGTGCCCTTCAACTCCTCCTACGCGCCGGGCAAGAAGACCTTCGACCTCGACATCAACCAGGTCTCGATCACCCCCCAGCGGGCCGAGGTCGTCGACTTCTCCGAGGGCTACTACCAGGCCGCGCAGGCCGTGATCACCCTCGAGGACTCCCCGCTCGCCGGCCTCGAGAGCGTCGAGGAGCTCGCCGACCACAAGCTCGGCGCCCAGACCGGCACCACCTCGCTGACCGCGATCCGCGACGTCATCCAGCCGGCCAGCGACCCGCTGGTCTTCGAGGACACCAACGCCGCCAAGCAGGCGCTCAAGAACGGCCAGGTCGAGGCGATCCTCGCCGACCTGCCGACCGCGTTCTACATCTCCGCCGTCGAGATCGAGGGCAGCACGATCGTCGGGCAGTTCCAGCCCGAGACCGGTGAGCAGGAGGAGTTCGGGATGCTCTTCGAGAAGGGCAACCCGCTGCGCGACTGCGTCGACGCCGCGCTCGCGAGCCTCCGCGAGGACGGCACGCTGGCCGAGATCGAGCAGGAGTGGCTCTCCGACGTGGTGAGCGTGCCGACGCTTGACTGACACCCCCACGGCCACGTCCACCCCCACCGGCGGGGGCTGGACGCCCAGCGACCGCGAGCTCGAGCGGCGAGCCGTGCGCCGCCGCCTCCGGCTGCGCTCGCTGAGCGTCGCCACGGGACTCGTGGTCCTGGTGCTCGTCGCGCTCGGCGTCGCCCTCACCAGCTCCCCGGGGTGGCCGAACGTCCGGGAGCTGTTCTTCTCCTGGGAGCACGCCAAGGCCGTCTTCCCCGACGTGCTGGACGGGTTCTGGCTCAACGTCCGGCTGTTCCTGGTCTGCGAGGTCGTGATCCTCGCCCTCGGCCTGCTGGTGGCGCTCGCACGGGTCGCCCGCTCGCCGTACCTCGCCCCGCTCCGCGTCCTGGCCGTCGTCTACACCGACCTGCTCCGCGGCGTGCCCACGCTGCTGCTCGTGCTGATGCTCGGCTTCGGCATTCCGGCGCTCGGGCTCCAGGGCGTGCCGATCAGCGGCACCTTCTGGGCCGGCGTCGCGCTGGTCCTCTCCTACAGCGCCTACGTCGCCGAGGTCTTCCGCGCCGGCATCGACTCCATCCACCCCTCGCAGGTCGCCTCCGCCGAGGCGCTCGGGCTGAGCCGCCCGCAGGCGCTGCGGTACGTCGTCGTGCCCCAGGCCGTCCGCCGGGTCGTCCCGCCGCTGCTCAACGACTTCGTCTCGCTGCAGAAGGACACCGCGCTGGTCTCGGCCGTCGCGGTCTTCGACGCGGTCTTCGCCGCGCGCGACTACGCGGCGTACAACTTCAACTACACGCCGTACGTCGTCGTCGCGGCGTTCTTCGTCGTGCTGACCGTCCCGCTGGCTCGGCTCACCGACTGGCTGCAGCGGCGCTGGCTGGCGCGGGAGCGGGCGGGGCAGCTGTGAGCGCTCCCTCCTCCCCGGCGCTGCTCGAGGTCCGTGGCCTGCGCAAGACCTACGGCGAGCGGCTGGTCCTCGACTCGGTCGACCTCGACGTCCGCGCCCACGACGTGGTCTGCCTGATCGGCTCCTCGGGGTCGGGCAAGTCGACGCTGCTGCGCTGCCTGGACCTGCTCGAGGACGTCGACGACGGCACCATCACCCTGTCCGGGCAGGAGATCAGCGACCCGCTGGTCGACCCGCGCGAGGTCCGCAAGCGGGTCGGGATGGTCTTCCAGGCCTACAACCTCTTCCCGCACCTCTCGGTCCTCGACAACTGCACGCTCTCCCCGCGGCGGGTCCACGGCGTCTCGAAGGCCGACGCGGAGAGCCGGGCGCTGGCGCTGCTGGACCAGTTCGGCCTCGCCGAGCACGCACGCAAGCACCCCGACCGGCTCTCCGGCGGCCAGCAGCAGCGGGTCGCCCTGGTGCGGGCGCTGTGCACCGGCCCCGAGCTGCTCCTCCTCGACGAGATCACCGCCGCCCTGGACCCCGAGCTGGTCGGCGAGGTGCTGACCATCGTCCGCGACCTCGCCGTCGCCGGCACCACGATGGTGCTGGCCACCCACGAGATGGCCTTCGCCCGCGAGGTCGCCACCAAGGTGTGCTTCCTGCACCAGGGCCGGATCCTCGAGCAGGGACCGCCCGACCAGCTCTTCACCGCCCCGCGCGAGGAGCGGACCCGCCAGTTCCTCGCCCGCGTCCTCCCGGCCTGACCGCCTTCACCCCCGTCGACCGCCCGTCGACCGACTACCCGAAGTCCCGGCCCGGTGCCGTCCGACCAGCTCGGCGTGGCGCACCACCCACTTGTGGTCGTCCGTCGTCGTGGGCGCGCGCCGGCGAGACGACCCTCGCGACCGTGACAGTGGTTCTGTCATGATCCGGCCCATGAGTGAGACGAGCACGGGCATCGAGCTGGGCCGGGGGACCGGGCCGCTCCGGGGCGTCAAGGTCGTGGAGATCGCCGGGATCGGGCCCGGCCCGCACGCGTGCATGCTGCTGGCCGACCTCGGGGCCGACGTCATCCGCGTGGAGCGGCCGGGCGGCCAGGCGCTCGCCGGCGGCGCGCACAACCTGCTCAACCGCGGCCGCCCCAGCGTCGCGCTCGACCTGAAGAACCCCGAGGCCGTGCAGACCGTGCTCGAGCTGGTCCGCGGTGCCGACGTGCTCGTCGAGGGCATGCGCCCCGGCGTGATGGAGCGGCTCGGGCTGGGCCCGGAGGACTGTGCCGCGGTCAACGAGCGGCTGGTCTACGGCCGGATGACCGGCTGGGGCCAGGACGGGCCGCTGGCCCAGGCCGCCGGGCACGACATGAACTACATCGCGATCACCGGCACCCTCTTCGGCCTCGGCCAGGACAAGTCCAAGCCGCACTTCCCGAGCAACCTCGTCGGCGACTTCGGCGGTGGGTCGACGTACCTCGTGATCGGGATCCTCGCCGCGCTGCTCGAGGCGAAGGTCAGCGGGAAGGGCCAGACCGTCGACGCCGCCATCGTCGACGGCACCGCCAGCCTCAACGCGATGACCGCCGCGTTCATCGCCGGCGGCCAGTTCCGCGAGGAGCGGGCGGTCAACCTGCTCGACGGCGGCGCGCCGTTCTACGACGTCTACGAGACCTCCGACGGCCGGCACATGTCGGTGGGGTCCCTGGAGCCGCAGTTCTTCGCGCGGCTCGTCCAGTTGCTCGGCGTCGAGGACACCTGCCCCGGCCAGTTCGAGATGGACCGGTGGGAGGAGATGCGCGCGCTCTTCACCGAGACCTTCCGGGGTCGGACGCAGGCGGAGTGGGTCGAGGTGTTCGAGGGCACTGATGCCTGCGTGGCCGGCATCATCCCCATCAGCGAGGCGGCGGAGCACCCGCACATGAAGGCGCGCGGCGTCTTCGTGACCCGCGACGACCTGCTCCAGCCCGTCCCGGCCCCCCGCTTCAGCCGGACCGGGGCGACGCTGGGCACCCCGCCGTCGCGCGAGGCCGGCGAGCACACGCGCGCCGCGCTGACCGCGTGGGGCGTGCCGGACGTCGACGGGCTGATCGAGCGCGGAGTGGCGGTGCAGGTCTGACCAGGCCGTTCCTCTTCCTCGGGACCCGTGCGGAGGACGCCGCCGCGGACGGGGAGTACGACGCCGTCCTCCTCGCCACCGGCCTCGACGAGCGCGACGTACGCCGCGTGCGGCTCGAGCAGCAGCCGCTGGAGGAGGCCCTCGGCGGACCGGTCGACCTCGACGACTGGTCCGGCGTCGTGCTGGGCGGCGGACCGTTCAACGTCAGCGACCCGCCGGACCAGAAGTTGCCCGTCCAGCACCGCGTCGAAGCCGAGCTGCAGGACCTGTCCACGCGGGCGGTCGCGGCGGACCACCCGTTCCTGGGCTGCTGCTACGGCATCGGCACGCTGGGCGTGCTGCGCGGCGGCGTGGTCGACCGGACCTACGGCGAGCCGATCGGCGCCGTCGAGGTCACGCTGACCGATGCGGGCCGCACGGACCCGCTGACCGGCGGGCTGCCCGAGCGGTTCGCGGCGTACCTCGGCCACAAGGAGGCCGTCTCCCGCCTGCCCGACGGCGCCGTGCTGCTGGCCTCCTCGGCCACCTGCCCGGTGCAGGCGTTCCGGATCGGGCGCAACGTCTACGCCACGCAGTTCCACCCCGAGCTGGACGTCGAGGGGCTGTGCCTGCGCATCGACGTCTACGAGCACCACGGCTACTTCGAGCCCGGCGGGGCCGAGGCGCTCAAGGCGCTGGCCCGCGCGGCGAGCGTCACCGAGCCGTCCCGGCTGCTCGCCCGCTTCGTCGAGCGGTACGCACGGTGAGCGGCGTCACGCTCGACTCCTTGTTGAACATCCGTCAATAATGGGCGGGTGAGCACCCCCCAGCACGCACCCGAGCCCACCACCGAGCACGCTCCCGCGCCCGAGCACGTGGACGTCCTCGTGATCGGCGCCGGCCTCTCCGGCATCGGCGCGGCCTGCCGGCTGCGCGAGGAGCACCCCGGACGCAGCCTCGCGGTGCTCGAGATGCGCGAGGTGAGCGGCGGGACGTGGGACCTCTTCCGCTACCCCGGCATCCGGTCGGACTCCGACATGTTCACCTTCGGCTACCGGTGGCGGCCCTGGCCGAGCGACACCGCGCTCGCCGACGGCCAGCTGATCCTCGACTACCTGCGCACGGTCGCCGAGGAGCACGGCGTGGACCGGCTGATCCGCTACCGGCACAAGGTGCTGGGCGCCTCGTGGGACTCCGACACCTCGCGGTGGACCGTGCGCGTCTCCACGCCCGAGGGCGAGAAGGCGCTCACCACCGACCTGCTGTGGAGCTGCGCGGGCTACTACGACTACGAGTCCGGCCACTCCCCGGTCTTCCCCGGCCAGGACGACTTCGCCGGCCGCCTCGTCCACCCCCAGCAGTGGCCCGAGGACCTCGACACCACCGGCAAGAAGGTCGTCGTCATCGGCAGCGGCGCCACCGCGGTCACGCTGGTCCCCGCGCTCGCGGGCACCGCCGAGCACGTCACGATGCTGCAGCGCTCGCCCACCTACATCCTGTCCCGGCCCGGCCGCGACCCGTGGGCCAAGGCGCTGGCCAAGCTCCCGGCCAAGGTCAGCTACCCGATCGTGCGGTGGAAGAACATCCTGCTCGCCATCGGCACCTACAAGCTCGCCAAGAGCCGGCCGCGGGTGGTCAAGGGCGTCGTGCGCGCCGGCGTACGTCGCCAGCTGCCCGAGCACGTCGACGTCGACACCCACTTCAAGCCGTCGTACGACCCGTGGGACCAGCGGCTGTGCTTCGTGCCCGACGGCGACCTGTTCAAGGTGCTGCGCAGCGGCGACGCCTCGATCGTGACCGCGGCGATCGACACCTTCACCGAGAAGGGGATCCGGCTGACCGACGGCAGCGAGCTCGAGGCCGACGTGGTCGTCAGCGCCACCGGCCTGAGGCTGCTGCCCTTCGGCGGCATCCCGCTCGAGGTGGACGGCAAGCCGGTCGAGCTGTCGGAGACCATGTCGTACAAGGCGCTCATGCTCAGCGGCATCCCGAACTTCATCTACACGATCGGCTACACCAACGCCTCGTGGACGCTGAAGGCCGACCTGGTCGCCGACTACGTCTGCCGGATGCTGCGCCACCTCGACGCGACCGGCAAGCGGTCCTTCGTGGCCGACCGGGACCCCTCGGTCGACGAGCGGCCGTTCCTGGACTTCTCCTCCGGCTACGTCCAGCGGGCGCTCGACGGGCTGCCTCGCCAGGGCGACCGGGCGCCGTGGAAGCTCGACCAGAACTACCTGACCGACGTCCGCACCATCCACCGCGACGCCATCGACGACGGGGTGCTGACCTTCCGCTGAGCCGCCCGGGGGTTTCCGGGTCCGGCGCGGCGGTCACCGGTACGGCGTACCCGACCGCACGACCACAGGAGGTCAGACATGGGACTGGGCGACAAGCTGAGCAACAAGGCCGAGGAGCTCGGCGGCAAGGGCAAGGAGTCCGCCGGCGAGGCGACCGGGGACGACCAGCTCAAGGCGGAGGGCAAGGCCGACCAGTCGTCGGCCAACCTCAAGAACGCCGGCGAGAAGGTCAAGGACGCCGCGGGCGACGTCAAGGACGGCCTCACCAAGTAGCAGCATTCCCGCTCCGGCGGGAGAGACATGTCACCCCTCGACGATGGGGTGTTGTGCGGGTCGCATCCCTACAGTGGGGGTGCGGCCCGTTCCAGTTTCGCCCCGGAGCCGTTCTTGATGCGTCGAGCACCTCCCTGGTCACCAGGGCAGCAGCTCCGCGCCGTCCCATGGCGAGACACCCGCCATCGGACGGATCTGTCACACCTTCATGCCTTCGAACACCAGCACCACCCCCACCACCGGCTTCACCTCCCTCGGCGTCCCTGCCGACCTCGCCGCGGTCCTCGCGCAGCGCGGCATCCTCGAGCCCACGCCGATCCAGGCCAAGACGCTCCCGGACTCCCTCGCGGGCCGCGACGTCCTGGGCCGTGGCCGCACCGGCTCCGGCAAGACCTACGCCTTCCTCCTCCCGCTCGTCGCCCGCCTGGCCGCCTCCGGCCGCCCGGCCGCCGCACGCAAGCCCCGCGCGCTCGTCCTGGCCCCGACCCGTGAGCTGGTCGGGCAGATCGAGGAGGCGCTCAAGCCGCTCGCCGACGCCTTCGGCCTCACCACGCTGACGGTCTTCGGCGGCGTGGGCCAGAACCCGCAGGTCCGTGGCCTGCGCGCGGGCGTCGACATCCTGCTGGCCTGCCCCGGCCGCCTCGAGGACCTCATCGGCCAGGGCCACTGCGACCTCGGCTCGGTCGAGGTGACGGTGCTCGACGAGGCCGACCACATGGCCGACCTCGGCTTCCTGCCCTCGGTGCGCCGCCTGCTCGACGCGACCCCGGCACGCGGCCAGCGCCTGCTGTTCTCGGCCACGCTCGACAAGGCCATCGACGTCCTGGTCAAGCGCTTCCTGCACGAGCCGGTCGTCCACCAGGCCGACTCGGCCCAGTCACCGGTCAGCGCGATGGACCACCACGTCCTGCACCTCTCCCGCGAGCACCGCGTCCCGGTGCTGGTCGACCTGGCGAGCGCGCCCGGTCGCACGGTGGTCTTCACCCGCACCAAGCACGGCGCCAAGGCGCTGACCCGCCAGCTCAACAAGTCCGGCGTGCCGACCGTCGAGCTGCACGGCAACCTCAGCCAGAACGCCCGCACCCGCAACATGGAGGCCTTCCACTCCGGCAAGGCCAGCACGCTGGTCGCCACCGACATCGCGGCCCGCGGCATCCACGTCGACGACGTCGCGCTGGTCGTGCACGCCGACCCGCCGGCCGAGCACAAGGCCTACCTGCACCGCTCGGGCCGCACCGCCCGGGCCGGCGCCGCCGGCACCGTCGTCACCCTGATGACCGACGAGCAGGTGCGCGACGTCCGCGACCTGACCCGTGCGGCCGGCATCAAGCCGACCATCACCCGCCTCGCGGGCACCGACCACCCGGTCCTCACCCAGCTCGCCCCCGGCGAGCGGCAGGTCGTCCCCGGCGGCCTCGTCGTCGAGGCGCCCGTCGAGCAGGGCCGCGCCGGCGGCCAGGCCGGCGGCACCGGCGGCGGGCGCTCCGGCTCCGGCCGGCGCTCCTCGCGCGGTGGCCGCGGTCGCTCCGGCGGCCAGGGCGGCTCCGCCTCGGGCGGCTCGCGCGGCGGGTCCGGTGCGGGCAGCTCAGCCAAGGCCGGCGCGCCCTCCTCGGCCGGCGCCAAGGGCGGCTCCGGCGGCCGGGGGCGGCGTACCGGCGGTGCGGCGTCCGGCGGCTCGACCGGTGGCAGCCGGCACAGCGCGGCGTCGTTCAGCACCGGGCGCCGCTGACCTCGTGGCACGAGCCGGGCGGGGCAACGGGGCGTCCGTAAGGTCGTTGACGTGAGCCCCGTCCGAGCCTGGTTCCAGCGAGCGCTGTGGGACGTCGTCCCGCGCGACCACCGCCAGACCGCCGCCGCCCTGCGGCGGCGGCAGGTGGTGACGATGGCGGTCGTGGTGGTGGGCGCGGTCGTGCTCGGCCTCTCGCTGCGGATCGATCCCGGCAGCGGCTGGTTCTACGTCTCGACCGCGGCCCTCGCCGGCGTCTGGACGGTCGGCGCCTTCGCCTCCGGGCCGCTCCACCTCGGCCGCATCGCCTGGCGCGACGGGCTGACCCGGCCGGTCGTCACGCCGGTCCTGCTCGGCGCCGCGATCGTCGGGGTCTTCGTGCTCGGCGGCCTGGTGATCCGGGAGATCCCCTACCTCCAGGGACAGGTCAGCTCGGTCCTCGACTACGCCGACCAGGGCTCGCTACCGCTGCTCGTCCTGATCACCGCGGTCAACGGGATCGCCGAGGAGCTGTTCTTCCGCGGGGCGGCGTACGCCGCGATCCCGCGCCGGCCGGTGCTGTGGACGACCGTCGCGTACGTCGTCGCCACCGCCGCGACCGGCAACCCGATGCTCGCCTTCGCCGCCATCCTGCTCGGCGTGATCGTCGGGCTCGAGCGGCGTGCCTCCGGCGGCATCCTCGCCCCGATCCTCACCCACTGCACCTGGTCGCTCTCGATGCTGCTCGTCCTTCCGCCGGTCATCGGCTGAGGGCGGGGCGGCCGGCGGGCGACAGGTTCAGCGGCCAGCCGCTGAAGCTTCCAGCGGCGCGGCAGGGGCCTCAGCCCGCCGCGGACTCCCGGTCCTCGGCGAGCGCCGCCTCGACGGCCTCGGCGTAGGTGAGCGGCTCGCCGGGGACGAGGTCGCGGATCGAGTCGTCGGTGACGATGACCTCGTTGCCCATCGACTCGATCAGGTTCGCCGCGGTGGTGGCGTCCACGCCGGTGACCAGCTTGATCCAGTACTGCGACAGGATCGGGGTGCCCAGCGGCACGTGGATGATCGGCAGCCGCCGCCCGTGCATCACCGCGCCGGCCTGGGCCAGCATGTCGGCGTACGTCAGCTGGTCGGCGCCGCCGATCTCGAAGACCCGGTCGTGCGCCTCCGGCACGTCGACGACGCCGGCGAGGTAACGGACCACGTCCGCGATCGCGATCGGCTGGGTCCGGGTGCCGGCCCAGCGGGGGACGATCATCGCCGGCAGGTTCTTGACCAGCCGGCGCGTCATCTCCCACGAGATGCCGCCGGAGCCGACGACGATCGCGGCACGCAGCACGGTGACCGGCACGCCGGACTCGCCGAGCAGCCGCTCGACCTCGCGTCGCGAGCGCAGGTGGGCGGAGAGGTCCTCCTCGTCCGAGCCGAGCCCGCCGAGGTAGACGATCTGGTGCACGCCGCTCGCGGCGGCCGCCAGGCCGAAGCCCTTCGCCGCCGCGGCGTCCTTGCGCTCGAAGTCGTCGTCGTCGAGGGAGTGCACGAGGTAGACCGCGACGTCGACGTCCTCGAGCGCCTCGGCCAGCGAGCCGGGGTCGTGGACGTCGCCGAAGACCGCCTTGCCCGGGCCGTCGTAGGTGTCGGGATGGCGGGTCATCGCCTTGACCGTGTGCCCGCGCTCGACGAGCTCGGGGACGAGCCGGGCGCCGACGAAGCCGGTCGCGCCCGTGACCAGGACGGTGCTCATGGGACCACCCTAGGGACGCGGTCCTAGGACCCCCGGCCGGCGCGCGCCTCGATGCGGGCCCGGCGGTCGGAGTCCATCGCGGCCTCGTACGCCGCGACCAGGCTCGCGATCGACAGCGGCTTGAGCCGCTCCACGACCTGCTGGATCCGCTCGGGCGGTGCCCCGGCCTCCTTGTACGCCGGCCACACCATCGTCCGGAACAGCTCGTTGAGCTCCTGGGCGATCTGGCGCCCGTGCGCGGCGTACACCTGGGCCGCCGCGACGGCCGCCTCCGTCGGGAACCCGAGGTCGACCAGGCCCAGCCCCACCTGCAGCTGGGAGGCGGCCACCTCGAACCGGCCGCGCCGCGGCCGGCGGACGATGCCCAGCGCCTCGAGCGTGGCCAGCGCGTCGTCGTCCAGCGCCCGCCCGGCCCGCTTCTCCAGCTCCGCGCGCGACATCTCCACGGGGACGTCCGCCTGCCACGGCGCGAGCATCGCCCGGTGCAGGGCGATGTCCTCGGGGGCGGCGTCCTCGGGGATCCCGGCGAGGTACTTCTCGATCGCGGCCAGGGTGAACCCGTGGCCCTGCAGTTCGCGCACGAGCTCCAGCCGCGCCACGTGGTCGGGGGTGTAGTAGCCGCTGCGGCCGCGCCGGATCGGCGGCGGGACGAGCCCCTTGGTCGTGTAGAAGCGCACGTTGCGCACGCTCATCCCGACCCTGCTGGTGAGCTCGTCGAGCGTCAGCAGCTCCCGAGCGGCCTCCAGCCGCTCCTCCGTCTGCATCACGTGCGCTCCTCTCGTGAGCCAGACCACAACCAGCCCGCCCTTGACCGTGACACCGATGGTGTCACAATCGGGGGACCACCATCACAGACGCACCCAGACGCTAGGACGGTCATGGCAGAAGCATTCGTGTACGACCACATTCGTACGCCGCGCGGCAAGGGCAAGGCGGCCGGCTCGCTGCACGAGGTCAAGCCCGTCGACCTCGTGGTCGGCCTGCTGGACGAGATCAAGTCGCGCAACCCCTCCCTGGACCCCGAGCGCGTCGACGACGTCGTCCTCGGCGTGGTCTCGCCGGTCGGCGACCAGGGCGGCGACATCGCCAAGACGGCCGCGCTGGCCGCCGGCTACCCGGACACCGTCGCGGGTGTGCAGCTCAACCGCTTCTGCGCCTCGGGCCTCGAGGCCGTCAACCAGGCCGCGTCCCGCGTCCGCGGCGGGTTCGAGGACCTCATCCTCGCCGGCGGCGTGGAGTCGATGAGCCGCGTGCCGATGGGCTCCGACGGTGGCGCCTGGGCCTCCGACCCCGCCACCGCGCTGAAGACCGGCTTCGTGCCGCAGGGCATCGGCGCCGACCTGATCGCGACGATCGAGGGCTTCAGCCGCAACGACGTCGACGCGTACGCCGCGGAGTCCAACCACCGCGCCGCCAAGGCGTGGGCCAACGGCTACTTCTCCGACTCCGTCGTCCCCGTCCGCGACATCAACGGGATCACCGTCCTGGACCGCGACGAGCTGATCCGCCCCGACACGAGCGTCGAGAGCCTCTCGGGCCTCAAGCCGTCCTTCGCCCAGATCGGCGCCGACGCCGGCTTCGACGACGTGGCGCTGGAGAAGTACCACTGGGTGGAGAAGATCGACCACGTCCACCACGCCGGCAACTCCTCGGGCATCGTCGACGGTGCCGCGATCATGGCGATCGGCAGCGAGGAGGTCGGCCAGCAGCTCGGCCTGACCCCGCGCGCCCGCATCCTCGCGACCGCGGTCTCCGGCGCCGACCCGACGATCATGCTGACCGGCCCGGCCCCGGCCGCCCGCAAGGCGCTGGCCAAGGCCGGCCTCGAGGTCGGCGACATCGACCTGTTCGAGATCAACGAGGCGTTCGCCGCGGTGGCCATGCGCTTCATGCGCGACATGGGCATCACCGACGAGATCACCAACGTCAACGGTGGCGCGATCGCGATGGGCCACCCGCTGGGTGCGACCGGCGCGATGATCCTCGGCACGCTCGTCGACGAGCTCAAGCGCCGCGACCTGCGCCGCGGCCTCGCCACGCTCTGCGTCGGCGGCGGGATGGGCATCGCCACCATCGTCGAGGTCGTCTGACCGCGCGCTGCTCCTCCCGACACCGATCTCACCTGAACGAACAGGACTCCGAATGACCACCAGCACCACCGAGCAGACCGCTGTCCGCTACGAGCGCGACGCGGACGGGATCGTCACCCTGACCCTCGACGACCCGAACCAGTCGGCGAACACCATGAACGACCTCTACATCTCCTCGATGAAGGCCGCCGTCGAGCGCCTGCACGCCGAGGTGGCCGAGGACGAGCAGAGCGTCACCGGCGTCGTCGTGGCGAGCGCGAAGAAGACCTTCTTCGCCGGCGGCGACCTCAAGAGCATGGTCACCGCGACCCGCGAGCAAGCCGGCGACGTGTTCGCGATGGCCGAGGACGTCAAGTCCGCGCTGCGCCGCCTCGAGACCTTCCCCCGCCCGGTCGTGGCCGCCATCAACGGCGCCGCGCTCGGTGGTGGCCTCGAGATCTGCCTGGCCACCAACCACCGGATCGCCGTCGACGACTCCTCGGTCGTCGTGGGCCTCCCCGAGGTCAGCCTCGGCCTGCTCCCCGGCGGTGGCGGCGTGACCCGCATCGTGCGGATGTTCGGCCTCCAGGAGGGCCTGATGGGCTTCCTGCTCGAGGGCAAGCAGTTCAAGGCCGCCCAGGCCAAGGAGAAGGGCCTGGTCGATGAGCTGGTCGCGACCCGCGAGGAGCTCGTGCCGGCCGCGAAGGCGTGGATCAAGGCCAACCCCGAGGCGAGCAAGAACCCCTGGGACGCCCCCGGCTACAAGATGCCCGGCGGCAGCCCGAAGTCGCCGGCGCTGGCCGGCTTCCTCCCGGCGTTCCCGGCCCTGCTGCGCAAGCAGACCAAGGGCGCGGTGTACCCCGCCGCCCGCGCGATCCTCTCGGCCGCCGTCGAGGGCGCGCAGGTCGACTTCGACACCGCCTCGCGCATCGAGTCGCGCTACCTGACCCACCTGGTCACCAACCAGGGCTCGAAGAACATGATCCAGGCGTTCTTCTTCGACCTGCAGGCGATCAAGTCCGGCTCGCTGCGCCCGCAGGGCATCGAGCCGTGGAAGGCCACCAAGGTCGGCGTGCTCGGCGCCGGCATGATGGGCGCGGGCATCGCCTACGTGTGTGCCCGGGCCGGCATGGAGGTCGTGCTCAAGGACGTCTCCGACGAGAACGCCGCCAAGGGCAAGGCGTACTCGGAGAAGATCAACGCCAAGGCCGTCTCCCGCGGCAGGCTCAGCGAGGAGAAGTCCGCCGAGATGCTCGGCCGGATCACCGCCACCGGCGACCCCGCCGACCTGGCCGGCTGCGACCTGGTCATCGAGGCCGTCTTCGAGGACCCCTCGCTCAAGGCGAAGGTCTTCGCCGAGGTCGCGCCGTACGTCAACCCCGACGCGCTGCTGTGCTCGAACACCTCCACCCTGCCGATCACCGAGCTCGCCGAGGGCGTCGACCGCCCCGCCGACTTCATCGGCCTGCACTTCTTCTCGCCCGTCGACAAGATGCCGCTGGTCGAGATCATCAAGGGCAAGGAGACCTCCGACGTCGCCCTGGCCAAGGCCTACGACGTCGTGCAGCAGATCAAGAAGACCCCGATCGTCGTCAACGACAGCCGCGGCTTCTACACCTCGCGCGTCATCGGCTTCATGGTCAACGAGGGCATGGCGATGCTGTCCGAGGGCGTGCAGCCCTGGACCATCGAGCGCGCGACCACCCAGGCCGGCTACCCCGCGCCGGTGCTGCAGCTCTCCGACGAGCTCAACCTCGAGCTGATGGACAAGATCGCCAAGGCCACCCGAGCGGCCGCCGAGCGCGACGGCCAGGACCTGGCCGAGCACCCCGGCACCGCCGTCGTGACCCGCATGCTCGAGGCGGGCCGGGCCGGCCGCCTCCGCGGCAAGGGCTTCTACGAGTACGACGAGGCCGGCAAGCGCCAGTCGCTGTGGTCGGGCCTGGGCGAGCTGTTCCCGGTCGCCTCCGAGCAGCCGTCGATCCAGGACTGCAAGGACCGGATGCTCTTCGCCGAGGCGCTGGAGACCGCGAAGTGCTTCGAGGAGGGCGTCATCACCTCGGCGGCCGCCGCGAACATCGGGTCGATCATGGGCATCGGCTTCCCGCCGATGACCGGTGGCGCCGCGCAGTTCATGACCGGCTACGAGGCTCCGGCCGGGTCCGCGGCAGCCGGCGAGATCGGCCTCGCGGCGTTCGTCAAGCGCGCCGACGAGCTGGCCGAGACCTACGGCGACCGGTTCCGCCCCACGCAGTACCTGCGTGACCTCGCGGCCTCGGGCGGTTCGTTCCCCGCCTGATCGGCTGCTGCTCGGCCCGCTCGGCCCGTGGTGGTGCAGGGGTCCCCGGTGAACCGGGGACCCCTGCGCTTACCGGGGTAGATCTGCCCCGGCAAGCAAGGGACTGCCCCGGGAAGCACGCGCCCGACCGCCGCCGACCGCCCCCGAGCGGCCCGACCCGCCGCATCCCGCCGCGCGAACGGCCGGCGCGGGCGACAATGGGTCGGTGACCCTTCCCCCCGGCGGCCACCCGGTGCAGGTGCGCGACCTGCACGTGCGCTTCGGCGAGGTCGAGGCCGTGGCCGGGGTCGACCTAGTCGCGGAGGCGGGGCAGGCGACCGCCCTGCTGGGGCGCAACGGCGCCGGGAAGTCCACGACGATGCGCGTCCTGGCCGGCGTCGTGCCGCCGACCTCGGGGACGGTCACCGTCGCGGGGCACGACGTACGCCGGGACCCGCTGGCGGTCAAGCGCGCCGTCGGCTACTGCCCCGACGTGGGCGGGCTCGTCCCGCGGGCCACCCCCTGGGAGCACCTGCAGCTCGCGGCGCGCCTGCGGCGGCTGCCCCGGACCGACCCCGGCTGGGAGGACCAGGCCCGCGACCTGCTCGAGCGCTTCGAGCTCGGCGACGTGGCGCACCGGGTGACCGCGGGCTTCTCCCACGGGATGGGCCGGCGGCTGTCGGTGGTGCTCGCCGTCCTGCACCGGCCCGCGGTGCTGCTGCTCGACGAGCCGTTCGACGGGGTGGACCCGATCGGCGTCGAGGCCACGATGGACGCCATCGACGACGCCCGCGCCCGCGGTGCGTGCGTCCTGGTCTCCACCCACCTGCGCGAGCTCGCCGTGGAGGCCTGCAGCACGGTCACGGTGCTGCGCGGCGGCGCCCGGGTCGCCACGGCCGACGCCGCCGACATGACCGGCGAGGAGGGTGCCCGTGCCTACCGCGGCCTCCTGGACTGACACCACCCGCGCGCTCGCCGATGTCGGGCACCTGGTCCGCTTCCGCGCCGCGACGGTACGCCGCCGGGGCGCGGCCGCCTGGGTGACCACGGCGTTCGTCGGGCTGACGGCCGCGGCGGCCGTCGTGCCGGCGTACGCACCCGGCGCCGGCGGCCCCGGTCGCGCCTTCGAGGTGCTCCTGCTGCTGCCGACCGCGCTGGCGGGCTTCCTCGGCCTCGTGGTCGTCTCGGCGGTGGCGTCGGGTGGCGGGCGGGAGCTCCTCGACCGCGACCCGGCCGCCGTGCTGCCGGTGAGCCCGACCACCGACCACCTGGGCGCGCTGCTGCTGGCGCCGCTCAACATCGCCTGGCTGCTGCAGGGCTGGACCCTGCTCGGCACCACCGCCTACGCCCTCGGCCCGGCGGGCCTGGCCCCTGCCCAGGCGGTGGTCCTGGTGTGGCTGGCCGTGGCCACCGCGCTCGCCCAGGTCGTGGCCTGGACCTTCGAGGGGGTGCGCCGGACGCGGCACGGCATCGCGGTCGTGCGCGTGGTGACCGTCGTCCTGCTCGGCGCCGCGCTCGGGCTGCAGGCCGCCGGCGCGCTGGTGCCGCTGCTGGACCGGCTGCCGACGCGCCAGGTCGTCGTCGGGATGGTCGGCGGGGTGTCCTGGTCGTGGGCGGCGACCATCGCCGCGCTGCTCGTGGCCTTCGTCGTCGCGGTCGCCCTGGGCGCGGTGCCGGCCCACCTGGCGGCGCGGCGCACGCCCCGCGACGAGGTGGGCGTGGAGTCCGGTCGGTACGCCGCCCGCCGGCTGCCCCGCTCGGACCTGGCCGCCCTGGTCCGCACCGACCGCGGGTCGGTGTGGCGCGCGCTGCCGATGCGCCGGGGCATCGCGGTGCTGGCCGTCGGACCGGGCGCGGTGGCGCTGCTCGGCGACCTGCCCTGGTCGACGATGACCGTCCTGCCGGGGCTCGTCGCCTCCGGCGGCGCCCTGCTGTTCGGCGTCAACGCCTGGTGCCTGGAGGGCCGCGGGGGGCTGTGGCGCGAGAGCCTGCCGGTGGCCCCGGGGACGGTGTTCGCCGCCCGGGCGTGGGTGCTGGCGGAGTTCCTGCTCGTCGCGTCCGGGGTCACCGTGCTGCTCGCGGCCGTCCGGGCCGGCGTGCCGTCCCCGGCGGAGCTGACCGCGCTGGTGTGCACCGTCCTCGTGGTCACCGTGCAGGTGGTCGCGGCCGCGATGCGCTGGTCGGCCCGCCGCCCCTACGCCGTCGACCTGCGCTCCGCCCGCGCCACGCCGGCCCCGCCGCTGGCGATGGTCGGCTACTCCACGCGGCTCGCGGTCTCCACCACCCTCACCGGCCTCGTCTTCTCCGGCCTGGCCCGGGTGCCCGCCTGGGAGGTCTCCGCGCTGGTCGCGGTGCCGTTCGTGTGCTGGTCGCTGGTCCGGCTGCTGCGCGCGCGTGCCCTCTGGCTCGACGCCCCCGCCCGGGCCCGCGTCGTGATGACCGTCGCGGGGTGACCGGGAGGGGTGTCCAGCGACCACACGGTCGCTGAGGAGGGCAGCGACCGCGCCCTCACCCCGTGGTGGGGGTCGCGGAGGCCGAGCAGTCGGCCTGGGCGTCGGTGAGGGCGGCGACGGCGGGAGAGCCCCAGTCGCCGGTGAGGGTGCCGACCACGGCGTCGCGGACGGCGTCCTCGTCGAGGGCGTCGCGCAGGCACGCGGCGTACTCCCGCCAGTCGACCTTGCCCTTGGTGAAGGCGACCTGGGCGCGGGCGGACTCCTCGACGAAGTCCATGCACCCGAACATCGCGTCCACCCACTGCTCGGCCAGCGCCGGCTCGAGCGCGGGGGAGGTGGGGGCGACCGACCCGTCGACGAGGACGCCGGCGGCCTCGAGCTCCTCGACCGGTACCTCCGCGAGCAGCGCGTCGGCGAAGCACTCGCCGTCCGCGGTGTCGGTGGCGCTCGCGTGGTCGCCGGCGTACAGCGCGGCGAGGCCGTCGCGGACCTCCGCCGCGGCACCGGCCGGACCCGGCGCGGGCGCGCCGTCGGGGTCCTCGCTCCCGCCGGTGCACCCGGTGAGCGGGACGAGCAGGAGGGAGGCGGCGAGAGCTGTGCGCAGCACCCGGTGAGTCTCCCACTACTCGCTGGTTAGGGTGCGCGACATGGACTTCTCCCCGTCCCCTCGTGCCGCCGACCTGACCGAGCGCGTGCGCGCGTTCCTCGCCGAGGAGGTCGAGCCGGTCGAGCCGCGGTTCCACGCGGACCTGGCCGAGGCCCGCCGCACGGGCGACCCGTGGTCGCAGCCGCTCGCGCTGCTCGAGGAGCTCAAGGGGAAGGCCCGCGAGCGCGGCCTGTGGAACCTCTTCCTCCCGCACGAGCACGCCGGTGAGTACGCCGCGCGGTTCGGCACCGACGGCGGCGAGGGCCTGACGAACGTCGACTACGCCCCGATCGCCGAGCTGACCGGTCGCTCCGCGATCGCGCCGCTGGTCCTGAACTGCAACGCGCCGGACACCGGCAACATGGAGGTGCTGCTCCGCTACGGCAGCGAGGAGCAGAAGCGGGAGTGGCTCGAGCCGCTGCTCGACGGGCGGATCCGCTCGGCGTTCACGATGACCGAGCCGGGCGTCGCCTCCTCCGACGCCACCACCATGGAGGCCACCGCGGTCGTCGACGGCGACGAGGTCGTCATCAACGGCCGCAAGTGGTGGTCGACCGGCGTCGGCCACCCCGACTGCAGGATCTTCATCTTCATGGGGCTCACCGACCCCGACGCCGACCGGCACCGCCGGCACTCGATGGTGCTCGTGCCCCGCGACACCCCGGGCGTGAGGATCGAGCGGCTGCTCGACACCATGGGCATCCACGACGAGCCGCTCGGCCACGGCGAGGTGTCCTTCACCGACGTCCGCGTCCCGGTCTCGAACATCATCAGCGGCCCCGGCGAGGCGTTCGCGATCGCCCAGGGGCGGCTCGGCCCGGGCCGGGTGCACCACTGCATGCGGCTCATCGGCCTGGCCGAGATGGCGCTGGAGCTGGCGTGCCGGCGCGGCCTGGAGCGCACGGCGTTCGGCAAGCCGATCATCAACCTCGGCGGCAACCGCGAGCGGATCGCCGACGCCCGCATCGCCATCGACTCCGCCCGGCTGCTCGTCCTCAACGCCGCCTGGAAGCTCGACGTCGGCGGCCCGCTCAACGCGCTGTCCGAGGTCTCCCAGATCAAGGTCGCCGTGCCGAACATGGCCCAGCAGGTCATCGACATGGCCATGCAGCTCCACGGCGGCGGCGGCCTGTCCAGCGACTTCCCGCTGGCCGCGGCGTGGACCGCCGCCCGCGCGCTGCGCCTGGCCGACGGTCCCGACGAGGTGCACCGCGGGGTCGTCGCGCGCCTCGAGCTCGGCAAGTACGGCGCCAAGCGATGACCGGGTCGATGACCGGCCAGGGGCGGCGCGTCCTCGTCACCGGCGCGGCGTCCGGTCTCGGCAAGGCGCTCACCGAGGCGTTCCGCGCGCGCGGCGACGAGGTGCTGGCCACCGACCTCGCCGAGGGGGCGGACCTGCGCCTCGACGTCACCTCCGGCGACGACTGGGCGGCCGCGGTCGACCACGTCGGGCGCACCTGGGGCGGCCTGGACGTCCTGGTCAACAACGCCGGGGTCGCGGGCGGCGGTCGGCTCGACGTCGCCACGCTCGACGAGTGGCAGTGGATCACCGAGATCAACCTGTTCGGTGCGGTGCGCGGCACCCGGGCGTTCGTCCCGCTGCTCAAGCGGCAGGGCTCGGGGCGGATCGTGAACGTCGCCTCGCTGGCCGGCCTGGTGCACCCGGGCGGGATGGCGTCGTACAACGCGGTCAAGGCGGCCGTCGTCGCCCTCACCGAGACCACCGGCCACGAGCTCGCGTCGTACGGCGTGACCGCGCACGTGGTGTGCCCGTCGTACTTCCGCACCAACCTGATGACCTCGCTGCGCGGCCACGACACCGCGCTGGCGGCCGTGATGAGCAAGCTGGTCGAGGAGTCGCCGACCACCGCCGAGGAGGTCGCCGCGGCGGTCCTCGAGGGGATCGACCGGGGCGACGAGGTGATCCTCCCGGACCAGGCGGCCCGGGACGCCTACGCGCTCAAGGTCGGCGACCGCGCGACGTACGACGCCGTCATGCGCGCGCAGGCCGCCAAGCTCGACCGGATGGGCAACGAAGGAGCACCTGCATGAGCACCGAGGGCACGCGCGACGGCAACCCGGCCAAGCCGGTCCGCGAGGAGGACGCCTTCGACGCGGCCGCCGTGGCCGCCTGGCTCGACGAGCAGGGCGCGGGCGTGGGGACGATCGACGAGGTCCGCCAGTTCAGCGGCGGCGCGTCGAACCTGACCTACCTGCTCGTGGCCGGCGACCGCGAGCTGATCCTGCGCCGCCCGCCGTCGGGCCGGAAGGCCGCCGGGGCGCACGACATGGGCCGGGAGTACCGCATCCAGTCTGCGCTCGCGCCGGTCTTCCCCTACGTCGCCGGCATGGTCGGCCACTGCACCGACGAGGCGGTGATCGGCTCGGAGTTCTACGTGATGGAGAAGGTCCCGGGCCTGATCCTGCGCTCGGAGTTCCCGCGCGAGGTGAGCGCCGAGGAGGCCGACGCCCTGTGCGAGCGCGCCCTGGACGTGCTGGTCTCGCTGCACTCCGTCGACGTGGCCGCGGTGCCGGAGCTCGCCGCGCTCGGCCGCGGCGAGGGGTACGTCGGCCGGCAGGTGCGCGGCTGGGTCGGCCGGATGGCCGACGCCCGCACCGAGGACACCGGCGACTGGTCCGACGTGGTCACCTGGATCGAGCAGCACCAGCCCGCGGACGTCGCGCAGGTGCTGATCCACAACGACTTCCGCTTCGACAACCTGGTGCTCGACGACGACCGCGGTCGGCTGGAGGTCCGCGCGGTGCTCGACTGGGAGATGGCGACCGTCGGGGACCCGCTGATGGACCTCTCCTCGACGCTGGCCTACTGGGTGGAGGCGGCCGACGACGACCTGTTCCAGCTGTTCCGCCGGCAGCCCACGAACGCGCCGGGGATGTGGACCCGCGACCAGCTGGTCGAGCGCTACTGCGCACGCATGGGCTTCGAGATCAGCGCGGACCAGCGGCTGTTCTACGAGGTCTTCGGGCTGTTCCGGCTCGCGGTCATCGCCCAGCAGATCTGGTACCGCTACGTGCACCGGCAGACCACCAACGAGTCGCACGCGGTGCTCGGCCAGGTGGTGGCCTACCTCGAGGCGCGCTGCCGCCGGCTGCTCGCGGAGCACGGCTCCGGCGCTCCGGCCTGATGGGCCTCCTGCTGCTGGTCCGCCACGGCCAGGCGTCCTTCGGGGCCGACGACTACGACGTGCTCTCCGCGACCGGGCACGAGCAGGCGCGCCTGCTCGGCGCCCAGCTCGCCCGCCAGGGCGTCACGGCGGACGTCGTCGTCCGCGGCGACATGCGCCGGCACCGCGAGACCGCCGAGGGCGTGCTCGAGGGCGCCGGCTGGTCGACGCCGGTCGAGGTCGACCCCGGCTGGGACGAGTTCGACCACCTCGGCGTTGTCGCGGCCCACCCCGACCTGGCCTCGCCGAGCCTGGACCGGCGCGAGTTCCAGCGGGTCTTCGAGGAGGCGACCGCCCGGTGGACCTCCGGCGCCGACGACGCGGCGTACCCCGAGCCGTGGGCGGGCTTCCTCGGCCGCGTGCGCGGCTCGCTCGAGCGGGCCTGCGCCCAGGCCGGCCCCGGCGGCACGGTCGTCGTGGTCACCTCCGGCGGCCCGATCGCCGTGGCCGCCGCGTCGCTGACCGACCCCGACGGCGACGCCGTGACGACGGCCCGGCTGTGGGGCCGGTTCAACACGGTGGTGGTGAACTCCTCGTGCTCGCGCGTCGTGGTCGGCTCCACCGGCGCCCGGCTGCTGACCTTCAACGAGCACACCCACCTCGCGGGGGAGACCCTCACCTACCGGTAGCCGGGTCCGCTCCGCCGGTGGGTGGCAAGGAAGGCCGCGGAGCGTCAACATCCCAAGTCAACTTGGGATGTTGAAGGTTCCCTGCCATCGCAATGGCCGCGGAGCGGCTGGATCGGCCGCGGAGCACCCCGGTACGGCGCCCCACCCGTCACATGAGCTTCTTGAACACCCCGAGCGGCGCGTGCTTCATGACCACCGAGAGCGGGGCCCAGGGCAGGCGCGGCACGCAGGCGGAGTCGACCTCCTTCTCCACGGCCTCGACCATCGCGCGCACGCCGACGTCGGTGGGGACCATCATCTTGGTCCGCTGGGCGACCTTCTCGTTCATCTCCGAGGCGATGTAGCCGGGGTAGAGCACGGTGACCTTGACGGTCCGCCCGAGCGGCTTGCCGTGCAGCTCGTTGCGGATGCCCTCGGCGAGGTAGGCCGCGCCGATCTTGGTGGCGGCGTACGTCGTCATGGTCTTCGGCATGCCGCGCATCGCGGACATCGACGACACCATCACCAGGTGGCCGGCCTGCTGGTCGCGGAAGGCCTCCATGGCGGCCTCGGTCTGGGTGAGCGCGCCGACGAAGTTCGTCATCGCCGTCTCCTTGTTGGCCGCCTGCCCGCCCGTGCCGAGGGGCGCGCCCTTGCCGAGCCCGGCGTTGACGACGACGCGGTCCAGGGAGCCGAGGTCGCCTCGGAAGGCGCGGAAGGTCTCGAAGACCGCCTCGTCGTCGAGCACGTCGAGGGTGCGCGTCTCCACGCGCCGGTCGGGGTGGGCCGCGAGGATCTCGGCCCGCAGCTCGGTGAGCCGCTCCTCCCGGCGGGCGCAGAGGGCGAGGTCGTTGCCGCGCGCGGCGAACTGGCGGGCCATCTCCGCGCCCAGCCCGCTGGACGCGCCGGTGATGAGGATCGTCGTCATGGCGCGGAGTCTGCCCTGCGCGCGGAGGAGCGACGCAGGCGCCCGGGCCAGGTGCATACGTGGTATACATACCGAGTATTTAGGCCCGTTCGGCAGCGCGCCGACGCGGGTCGCCCACGACGCGGAGGTCGACGATGTCGGTGAAGCAGGCGCTGCTGGCGCTGCTCGAGCAGGGGCCGATGTACGGCTACCAGCTGCGCAGCGAGTTCGAGCAGCGGACCGGGGCGACCTGGCCGCTCAACGTTGGGCAGGTGTACACGACGCTCACCCGGCTCGAGCGCGACGGCCTGGTCGAGGGGGCCGGCGAGGACGGCGAGGGCCACGTGGTCTACCGGATCACCGGCGCGGGCCGCGAGGAGGTCGCCACCTGGTTCACCACGCCCGTGGCCCGGACCCAGCCCCCGCGCGACGAGCTCGCGATCAAGCTCGCGCTGGCCGTCACGGTCCCGGGCGTCGACGTCGGGACCGTGATCCAGCAGCAGCGCAGCGCCACGATGACCGCCCTGCAGGACTACACCCGGCTCAAGCGCAGCGGCCGCGCCGCCAACCCGGTCGAGCCGGCGGACCTCGCCTGGAGCCTGGTCCTCGACTCGCTGGTCTTCGACGCCGAGGCCGAGGTGCGCTGGCTCGACCACTGCGAGGCCCGGCTGCGACGAGCGGCCGTGGAACGACGCGACGCCGCGCCCGGCGCGCCGGCGGGCGACCGCGGTGCCGCCGCCGAGCAGGAGCGCACCCGGTGAGCGCCCTGACCGAGGTCGACCACGGCCGGTTCCGGCGCGCCGAGCAGCGCTGGCTGCGGCAGTCCGCCGAGCGGCTCCGCGCCGCCGCCACCCTGCGGCGCCGGGCCGCGCTGCGCTCCCGCGAGGCCGGGGAGTCCCGATGACCGCCGTCCTCCACCTCGAGCAGGTCACCCGGGTGCACGGCGAGGGCGACACCGCCGTGCACGCCCTGCGCAGCGTCTCCTTCTCCGCCCACGCCGGCGAGCTCGTCGCCGTGATGGGCCCCTCGGGGTCGGGGAAGTCCACGCTGCTCACGCTCGCCGGCGGCCTCGACCGCCCGACCTCCGGCACGGTGGCCGTCGAGGGCGTCGACCTCGGGTCGCTTCCCGCCCCCGAGCTGGCCCGGATGCGGCGTACGTCGCTCGGCTACGTCTTCCAGGACTTCAACCTCATCCCCGCCCTCACCGCCGCGGAGAACGTCGCCCTGCCCCGTGAGCTCGACGGCGAGCGGGCGCGCGCCGCCCGCCGGCACGCCCTGGCGGCGCTGGAGGAGGTCGGCATCCCCGACCTGGCCGACCGCTTTCCCGACGAGATGTCGGGCGGGCAGCAGCAGCGGGTCGCGATCGCCCGCGCGATCGTGGGCGACAGGCGGCTGGTCCTGGCCGACGAGCCCACCGGCGCCCTGGACACCGAGACCGGCGAGGAGATCCTGCGGCTGCTCCGTGCCCGGTGCGACGCGGGCGCCGCCGGGGTGCTGGTCACCCACGAGGCGCGGCACGCGGCGTGGGCGGACCGGGTCGTGTTCCTGCGCGACGGCGTGGTCATCGACGAGACCGGCTCCGCGCCGGTCGACGCGCTGCTGGACCAGGACGCAGCCCAGTGAGCCGGGCCTCCGGATGGCGGCCGGCGCTGCGGATCGCCTGGCGCGACGTGCGCCGCGCCCGGACGCGCACGGCTCTGGTGCTGGTGATGATCGCGCTGCCGGTGCTGGCCGTGACCGCCGCGGCCGTGGTCGTCGCGACCGAGGACGTCAGCGGGGCCGAGGCGCTGGAGCGCCGGATCGGGGCCGCCGACGCCCGGGTCGACATCGAGCGCGGTGCGCTGTCGGCCGCCCAGACCCCTGATCCCGACGACGCGATGAGCTGGTCCACCGGCGGCCCTGGTACGCCGACCCCGGGCATCACCGACCTCGAGCGGGCCCTGGGCCGCGACCTGACCGCGCTGGCTTGGCGCCGGGCGGCCGCGCTCATCACCACCGAGCGCGGTGTCCTCGACGCCGATGCCTCCCAGGTCGACCTCACCGACCCGCTCGCGGCCGGCCTGTTCCGGTTGGAGGACGGACGGCTCCCGCAGGCCGACGACGAGGTCGTCGCCAACCGGGCGCTGGCCCGGCGCGGCTTCGGCGTGGGTGCCGAGGTCGAGCTGCTCGACGGGGCACGGTTCGAGGTGGTCGGCGTCGGTGAGTCCACCTCGGAGCGCAGCAGGCCGCTGGTCGTCGGGAGTGGGGCTGCCCTGGTCGGCCGACGGGCCACCGGCACGTCCTGGCTCGTCGGCGGCGGCCCGGTCACCTGGTCCGACGTGCGAGCCCTCAACGACCTCGGCGCGCTCGTCGTCAGCCGCGCGGTCCTCGAGGACCCGCCGCCGGACTCCGAGGTCCCGGCTGACGTACGCCCCTCCGGCGGCACGGACGACGCCTGGCCGGCGATCGTGGCCCTGGTCGCCGTCATGGTCCTCATCGAGGTCGTCCTCCTGGCCGGACCTGCGTTCGCCGTCGGGGCGCGCCGCCAGTCGCGCACCCTGGCCCTGCTCGCCGCCAGCGGCGGCACCCCGCGGCAGGCGCGTCGGGTCGTGCTCGCCTCGGGCGTCGTGCTGGGCGGCCTCGGCGCGACCATCGGGGTGCTGCTCGGCCTGGGGGCGGGTGCTCTCGCGGCGCACGTCCTCGAGGACCACTCCACCACCTGGTTCGGTCCCTACGACGTGCCGTGGCTGCAGGTCGGCGGGGTCGCGGCGTTCGGGCTGCTCAGCGCCCTCCTCGCCGCCGTGGTGCCGGCCTGGCTGGCGTCGCGCCAGGACGTCGTCGCGGTGCTCGCCGGCCGGCGGGGCGACCGGGCGCCCACGTTCCGGTCGCCGCTCCTCGGCCTGGCCCTCCTCGGGGTCGGCGGCGCGGGGTCGGCGTACGGCGCGCTCCAGGGCTCGGGCGGGGAGCTGGCCATCGCGGCCTCGGCCATCCCCACCGTCCTGGGCATGGTCCTGCTCGTGCCGGTCGTGCTCGTCGCGCTCGCACGGGTCTCCCGCCGCCTGCCGCTCGCCCTGCGGTACGCCGTCCGCGACGCCGCCCGGCACCGCACCCGCACCGTCCCCGCCGTCGCGGCGGTCGCGGCGACGGTCGCGGGCGTGGTCGCCCTCGGGATCGCCAACGCCAGTGACCGCGCCCAGGACGAGGCGCTCTACAGCCCCCAGCTGGTGGACGGCGACGCGATCGTCCGCGGGCCGCTCACCACCGACGCCGACTGGCAGCGGGTCCAGGACCTGGTCGCGCCCGAGGTCGACGGCGAGGTGACGCCGGTCCGGGGGCTCCGCGAGGTGACGGAGCCGGACGTCTACCGCGAGGTACGCGTCCGGGTGCCGGGGAGGCGGGGCCTGCTGAGCTCCACCCGCAGCGCCGCCGGCAGCACGGTCCTGGTGGACGACCGCGTCCCCCGGGTGCTCGCCGAGCGCCTCGCGCCCGGCGAGAGCGACCGCGCGGACGCGGCCCTCTCCTCGGGACGGGTGGTGGTCCTCACCGACCGGCGGGTGGTGCCGGTCGACTCGGTCCGGCTGGCCGTCGTCGATCGTCCGACGTCGGGTGGGCGCTCCCGCGTCGTCGAGCGCGCCGAGCTGCCGGCGACGCTTGTCCGGGTGGGCGGCTTCGACACGCCGGCCCAGGCCGTCCTCCCCGAGGCGCTGGCCGCGGGGGCCGGCCTGCGCGTCGGCACGGTGTCGCTGGAGGTGCGGGGACCGGTCAGCGAGGAGGAGCAGCGCGACGTCGACGAGGTGGTCAGCGGCATCGACCCGGACCTCGACGTCTACGTCGAGCGGGGCTTCGCGACGGAGGACGACACGTGGATCCTCATGGTCGTGCTCGGGACCCTCGGTGGCGTCCTGATGCTCGGCGGCACGCTGACGGCCACCGCCCTCGCGCTCTCCGACGCCCGCCCCGACCTCGCCACCCTGGCCGCCGTGGGCGCGTCGCCCCGCACCCGCCGGTCGGTGGCGGCGGCGTACGCGCTCGTCGTCGGCCTCGTGGGCGCGGTGCTCGGCGCGCTGGTGGGCGCCGTGCCCGGGGTGGCGGCGTCCTTCCCGCTGACGAGCAGCACCTGGAGCGACGTCGACGCCACCGGCGCGGCGCTGCCCGACCACTTCCTCGCGGTCCCGTGGCCGCTCGTGGCCCTCGTCGTCGTGGGGCTGCCCCTGGTGACGGCCGGGCTGGTCGGGCTGACCAGCCGCGGCCGGCTCCCGCTGACGGTGCGGCTCGACTGACGGAAACAAACAGTCAGGCTTGACTGTTTGTGCGGACGAGGGCCATGCTGGCCGGGTGAGCACCCCGTCCGGCAGCACCCGCGTGCGCCAGGAGGAGCGGACCCGCGCGATGCGGGCCCGGCTGCTCGAGGCGACGGTGGAGTGCCTGGTCGAGCGCGGCTTCAGCGGTACGTCGACCACGCTGGTCAGCGAGCGGGCCGGGGTCAGCCGGGGCGCCCAGCTGCACCACTTCCCGACCAAGAACGCGCTCGTCGTGGCCGCGGTCGCCCACCTCTCGGAGGTGCGCCGCGACGAGCTGGCCGCGGCGGCCGAGGGGCTGCCGACCGGCCGGCGACGTACCCGCGCCGTGCTGCAAGTGCTGGGCGACCACTTCGCCTCGCCGCTGTTCGTCGCCGCCCTCGAGCTGTGGGTCGCGGCCCGCACCGACCCGGCGCTCCTGGAGGCCGTCGCCCCGCTCGAGCAGCGGATCGGCCGCGAGACCCACCGGATGACCGTCGAGCTGCTCGGTGCCGACGAGTCGCGACCGGGCGTGCGCGAGCTCATCCAGGCGACGCTCGACCTGGTGCGCGGCCTGGGCCTGGCCGACACGATCACCGACGACGCCCGCCGGCGCCGCCGGATCCTCGACCAGTGGGCCGACACGCTGGACGCCGCCCTGGCCCGAGGCACGACCACCCCCGGAGGGGACGCATGAGCCTGCTCGACGACCTGCTGGTGGACCTGCGCGCAGAGGGCGACCAGCTGCACGCCGTGGTCTCCGGGCTCGACGCCGAGGGTTGGGCCACGCCCACCCCGGCACCGGGCTGGACCGTGGCGACCCAGGTCGCGCACCTGGTGTGGACCGACGAGGTCGCGGTGCTCTCGGCACGGGCCGCGACCGGCGCCGCCCCCGCGTGGGACGAGCTCGTGCAGCGCGCCGGCGCGGACCCGGAGGGCTTCGTCGACGCGGGCGCCCACGAGATCGCGCGGCTCGCGCCGGCCGCGCTGCTCGCCCGCTGGGGCGGGGCCCGCGAGGCGCTGACCGCCGCCCTGCGCGACCTGCCCGCCGGGGCGAGGATGCCGTGGTTCGGCCCGCCGATGTCGGCGACCTCCATGGCCACCGCCCGGTTCATGGAGACCTGGGCGCACTCCCTCGACGTCCACGAGGCGCTCGGCCGCGACCTCGAGGTCACCGACCGGGTCCGCCACGTCGCCCACCTCGGGGTCCGCACCCGGGACTTCTCCTTCGCCACCCGCGGGCTCACGCCGCCGAGCGACGACGTCCGGGTGCAGCTGGTCGCCCCGAGCGGCGCCACCTGGACGTGGGGTGCCGAGGACGCGGCTCAGTCGGTCACCGGCTCCGCCGCCGACCTCGCCCGCCTGGTGACCCAGCGCGTCCACCGCGCCGACACCGACCTGGTCGCCGTCGGCCCCGACGCCGACCGCTGGCTGGACGTGGCCCAGTGCTTCGCCGGGCCCCCGGGAGAGGGGAGGCGGCCCCGTGGCTGACCCGACGACGGCACCGTTGCGGATCGGGAACTGCTCGGGCTTCTACGGCGACCGCCTCGCCGCGATGCGCGAGATGCTCGAGGGTGGCCGGGACCGGCACCGCCTCGACGTGCTCACCGGCGACTACCTCGCCGAGCTCACCATGCTCATCCTGGGCAAGGACACGATGAGGGACCCCTCGCTGGGCTACGCGCGGACCTTCGTCCGCCAGCTCGAGGACTGCCTCGGCCTGGCGCTCGAGAGCGGCGTCAAGGTGGTCAGCAACGCCGGCGGGCTCAACCCCGCCGGGCTGGCCGACCGGGTCCGCGAGATCGCCCGCGGGCTCGGCATCGACGTCGCGGTCGCCCACGTCGAGGGCGACGACCTCCGTCCGCGTGCCGCCGAGCTCGGCCTCGAGGGCGCGCTGACCGCCAACGCCTACCTCGGCGGCTTCGGCATCGCGGCCGCCCTCGCCGGCGGCGCCGACGTCGTGGTCACCGGCCGGGTCACCGACGCCAGCCTGGTCGTCGGCCCGGCCGCCGCGCACCACGGCTGGACCCCCGAGTCGTACGACGAGCTGGCCGGCGCCGTCGTCGCGGGCCACGTCCTGGAGTGCGGGACCCAGGCCACCGGCGGCAACTTCTCCGGCTTCCGCCAGCTCATCGGCAGCGGCCGGATGGACCCGACCAAGCCGCTGGGCTTCCCGCTCGCCGAGGTCGCGGCCGACGGGTCGAGCGTCATCACCAAGCACGCCGGCACCGGTGGCGCGGTCACCGTCGACACCGTCACGGCGCAGCTGGTCTACGAGATCCAGTCCACCCGCTACCTCGGCCCCGACGTCACCACCCTGCTCGACACCGTCCGCCTCGAGCAGGTCGGCGACGACCGGGTCGCGGTCACGGGGGTCCGCGGCGAGGCTCCGCCGGAGCAGCTCAAGGTCTGCGTCAACGAGCTCGGCGGCTACCGGAACGCCGCCGAGTTCGTGCTCACCGGGCTCGACATCGACGCCAAGGCCGACTGGCTGCGCGAGCAGCTGGCCCCCGCGCTCACCGCCGAGTCGGTGACCTGGACCCGCTCCGCGCTGCCGCCGGCCGACGCCGACACCGAGGAGGGCGCCTCCGCCCTGCTCCGCGTCACGGTGATGGACCCCGAGGCCGGTCCCGTCGCCAAGGCCTTCACCGGCCCCGCGGTCGAGCTCGCGCTCGCGTCGTACCCCGGCTTCACCATGACCGGCCCGCCCGCGCAGCCCACGCCGTACGGCGTCTACCGCGCGGCGTACGTCGACCGCTCGGCCGTGACCCACACGGTCGTCCACCCCGACGGCCGGCGCGAGGTGGTGCCCGACCCGCCGACGGCCCCCGCGGCCGCGCACGAGGAGGCGGCCGACGCCGGCCGCCGGCCCTCGCCGTACCCGGCGCCGACGGACTCGCTGACCCGCCGGGCACCGCTCGGCACCTTCGTCCACGCCCGCTCCGGCGACAAGGGGGGCGACGCCAACCTCGGGCTGTGGGTGGCCCGCACCGGTGACGCCGGGCTCGACGAGGCGCGCACCACGTGGCTCGCCAAGCTGATCACGCCGCGCAAGGTGCGCGAGCTGGTCCCCGAGGCCGCCGACCTCCCCGTGGAGGTCTACCTGCTGCCGAACCTCGGCGCCGTCAACGTCGTCATCACCGGCCTGCTCGGGCGGGGCGTCGCCGCGTCGACCCGGTTCGACCCGCAGGCCAAGGGGCTCGGCGAGTGGGTCCGCTCACGCGTCGTGCACGTCCAGGAGGGACTGCTGTGACCAACCGACCGAACGACCCGGGCGACGGGGACCACCGTCGCGCGCTCACCGAGCTCGGGGCGGAGTTCACCCGCCGCGAGATCGCCCCGCACCTCGCCGACTGGGAGGCCGCTCGCGAGATCCCCCGCGAGCTGCACCGCAGCGCCGCGCAGCAGGGGCTGCTCGGGATCAGCTTCCCCGAGGAGCAGGGCGGCGAGGGCGGCGACCTGCTCGACACCGTCGCCCTGCAGGAGGGGATGCTCTCGGCCGGCGCCTCCAGCGGCCTGCTCTCGGCGCTGTTCACCCACGGCATCGCGCTGCCGCACACCTCCGCGCACGGCTCGGCCGACCTCGTCGACCGCTACGTGCGCCCCACCCTGGCCGGCGAGAAGATCGGCTCGCTCGCGATCACCGAGCCCGGTGGCGGCTCGGACGTGGGCAACCTGCGCACCACGGCCGTGCGCGACGGCGAGCACTACGTCGTCAACGGGTCGAAGACGTTCATCACCAGCGGCACCCGCGCGGACTTCGTGACCACCGCGGTCCGCACCGGCGGCCCCGGCGCCGGGGGCGTCAGCCTGCTGGTCGTCGACACCGACACGCCCGGCTTCACCGTCGACCGCAAGCTGGAGAAGATGGGCTGGCACTGCTCCGACACCGCGGAGCTGTCCTACGTCGACGTCCGGGTGCCGGTGGGCAACCTCGTCGGCGAGGAGGACGCCGGCTTCTGGTACATCGCCGAGCAGTTCGTCGTCGAGCGGATGGCCCTCGCCGTGCACGCCTACGGGATCGCCGGCCGGTCGCTCGCGCTCGCCGCCGAGCACTGCCGGCAGCGCGAGACCTTCGGGGAGCCGCTGGTCAAGCGTCAGGTCGTGCGCCACAAGCTGGTCGAGATGCACCGCCGGGTCGAGGTGGCCCGGGCTTACACCCACGAGGTCGCCCGCCGCCACGTCGCCGGCGAGACGGTCATCGCCGAGGCCTGCCTGGCCAAGCAGACCGCGTGCGACGCCGCGACGTACGTCTGCCACGAGGCGGTGCAGCTTTTCGGCGGCACGGGCTACATGAACGGCACCGAGGTCGAGATGCACTACCGCGACGCCCGCCTGCTGCCGATCGGCGGCGGAGCCACCGAGGTGCTCACCGACCTCGCCGCCAAGCTGCTGGGCTACACCTCGTGACGGCCGGGACGGGCCCGAACCGGGAGGCGATGCTCGCCAAGGTCGCCGAGCTCGACGCCGAGCACGCCACGGCGGTCGCCGGCGGAGGGGAGCGGTACGTCGAGCGCCACCACGCCCGGGGGAAGCTGATGCCGCGCGAGCGGATCGAGCTGCTCGTCGACGAGGGCTCGGCGTTCCTCGAGCTCTCCCCGCTCGCCGGCTGGGGCTCGGACTTCACCGTCGGGGCGAGCGTGGTGACCGGGATCGGCGTCGTCGAGGGCGTCGAGTGCCTGATCACCGCCAACGACCCCTCGGTCAAGGGCGGAGCCTCGAACCCGTGGACGCTGAGGAAGATCTTCCGCGCCAACCAGGTCGCCGAGGAGAACGGTCTCCCGACGATCTCCCTGGTCGAGTCCGGGGGCGCGGACCTGCCCACGCAGAAGGAGATCTTCATCCCCGGCGGTCGCCTGTTCCGCGACCTGACCCGGGCGAGCGCCCGCAAGGAGCCGACGATCGCGCTGGTCTTCGGCAACTCGACCGCCGGCGGCGCCTACGTGCCCGGCATGTCCGACTACACGGTCATGGTCAAGGAGCAGGCCAAGGTCTTCCTCGGCGGCCCGCCGCTGGTGAAGATGGCCACCGGCGAGGAGGCCGACGACGAGTCGCTCGGCGGCGCCGAGATGCACGCCCGCACTTCCGGCCTCGCCGACTACCTCGCCGAGGACGAGCGCGACGCCATCCGCATCGGCCGGCGGATCGTCGCCCGGCTCAACTGGCGCAAGCCCGCTGCGCCGGTCGAGCAGCGAGCGCGGGCGTACGCCGAGCCGGACGCCGACCCCGACGGCCTGCTCGACCTGGTCCCGACCGACCTCAAGGAGCCGTTCGACCCCCGCGAGGTGGTCGCACGCGTCGTGGACGGCGCGAGCGCGGCCAACGGGGTCGCCTTCGACGAGTTCAAGCCGCTGTACGGCACGTCGCTGGTGACCGGCTGGGCGCGCATCCACGGCCGGCCGGTCGGCATCCTCGCGAACGCCCAGGGGGTGCTGTTCTCCGAGGAGGCGCAGAAGGCGACCCAGTTCGTCCAGCTCGCCAACCAGACCGACACCCCGCTGCTGTTCCTGCACAACACCACCGGCTACATGGTCGGCCAGGAGTACGAGCAGGGCGGGATCATCAAGCACGGCGCGATGATGATCAACGCGATCTCCAACTCCACCGTGCCACACCTGACCGTGGTGATGGGCGCGTCGTACGGCGCCGGCAACTACGGCATGAACGGCCGCGCCTTCGACCCGCGCTTCCTCTTCACCTGGCCCTCGGCGAAGTCCGCCGTCATGGGTCCCGCGCAGCTCGCCGGCGTGATGAGCATCGTGGCGCGGGCCGCGGCGGAGGCCAAGGGCCGCGACTTCGACGAGGCCGGCGACGCCGCGATGCGGCAGTTCGTCGAGGCCTCGATCGAGGAGCAGAGCCTGCCGTTCTTCCTCTCCGGGATGGTCTACGACGACGGGGTCATCGACCCCCGCGACACCCGCACCGTGCTCGGCATCTGCCTGTCCGTCATCGAGAACAAGCCGATCGTCGGCACCGACCGCTTCGGCGTCTTCAGGATGTGAGCCGGATGATCACCAGACTGCTCGTCGCCAACCGCGCCGAGATCGCCAGCCGCGTCTTCCGGACCTGCCGCGACCTGGGCATCGAGACCGTCGCGGTCCACTCCGACGCCGACGCGGACCTGCCCTACGTGCGCGAGGCCGACCTCGCCGTGCGCCTGCCCGGCAGCACCCCGGCGGAGACCTACCTGCGCGTCGACCTGGTCCTCGACGCGGCCCGCCGGGCCGGTGCCAACGCGGTCCACCCCGGCTACGGCTTCCTGTCCGAGAACGCCGCGTTCGCGCGCGCCGTGGTCGACGCCGGGCTGACCTGGGTCGGACCCGCTCCTGCGTCGATCGAGGCGATGGGCTCGAAGATCCGCGCCAAGGAGATCATGCGCGAGGCCGGCGTACCGGTCCTCGAGGCGCCCGAGCACCCGACCGAGGCCGACCTGCCGCTGCTGGTCAAGGCCTCGGCCGGCGGCGGTGGCCGCGGCATGCGCGTCGTGCGCACGCTGGACGACCTCGACGCGGAGGTGGCGCGGGCCCGGGCAGAGGCCGAGTCGGCGTTCGGCGACGGCACCGTCTTCGTCGAGCCGTACGTCGAGCGCGGCCGCCACGTCGAGGTCCAGCTGGTCGGGTCGGTCGTCTTCGGCGACCGCGACTGCTCGGTCCAGCGCCGGCACCAGAAGGTCGTCGAGGAGGCCCCCGCGCCCGGGCTGCGCGACGAGGTCCGCTCGGCCGTGCACGACGCGGCTCGGAAGGCGGCCGAGGCGATCGACTACCGCGGCGCCGGCACCGTCGAGTTCCTCTACGACCCGGCCACCGAGCGCTTCTGGTTCCTGGAGATGAACACCCGGCTCCAGGTCGAGCACCCCGTCACCGAGCTCGTCCACGGCGTCGACCTGGTCGCCCTGCAGCTGGCGTCCGCCGAGGGGGGCGGGGCGGCCGACCGACCGGGACCGCCGCAGGGGCACGCGATCGAGGTGCGCCTCTACGCCGAGGACCCGGCCGCGGACTACCAGCCGCAGAGCGGCGTGCTGACGACGTTTGAGGTCCCCCGGGTGCCGGGGATCCGCGTGGACGCCGGCTTCGGGTCGGGCTCGGAGGTCACCACGCACTACGACGCCATGCTCGCCAAGGTCGTCGCCCACGCGCCGAGCCGGGAGGAGGCCGCCCGCAAGCTGGCCGGCGTGCTCTCCCGGGCGCGCATCCACGGCGTGGTCACCAACCGGGACCTGCTCGTGGACGTCCTGCGCTCGCCGGAGTTCCTGGCCGGCGACCTCAGCACCGCGTTCCTCGGTGACCGGACGCCCGACCGGGGCGCCGCCGAGGACCCCGGCGCGGCCGTCGCCGCGGCCCTGGCCCTGGCCGAGCGGGCCGGTGCCGCGCGCACCGTCCAGCGCGGGATCCCGGTGGCCTGGCGCAACGTCGTCTCCCAGCCCCAGCGCACCGGGCTCGAGCACCGCGACGGCACCGTGACCACGGTCGAGTGGCTCGGCACCCGCGACGGGTACGTCGTCGACGGGCACGGCGTGGTCGCGGCCGGCTGCGAGCGGGTCACGCTCGAGCGGGACGGCGTGCGCACGACGTACGACGTCCTCGTCGGCGGGCCGCACGGCCGGGAGGTCGTCGACGTCGACTCCCCCCGCGGCCACGCCCGGCTCGCCCGGGTGCCGCGGTTCGTCGACCCGGCCGAGCAGGTGGCGAGCGGGAGCCTGCTCGCGCCCATGCCCGGCACGGTCGTGCGGGTCGCGGTCGAGCAGGGCCAGCAGGTCGAGGCCGGCCAGCCGGTGCTCGTCCTGGAGGCCATGAAGATGCAGCACACCGTGGCGGCGCCGACCGCCGGCACGGTCACCGAGCTCCCGGTCACCACCGGGCAGCAGGTCGCAGCCGGCGAGGTGCTCGCCGTCGTCGAGGAGGAGCAGTCATGAGCCATGCGTTCACCGAGTCCGAGGAGCGCCAGGAGCTGCGCAAGGCGGTCTTCGCGCTCGCCTCGAAGTACGGCCACGAGTACGTCGCCGAGAAGGCCCGCACCGGCGGCAAGGTCACCGAGCTGTGGCACGACATGGGCGCCCACGGCTTCCTCGGCGTCAACATCGCCGAGGAGCACGGTGGCGGCGGTGGCGGCATGGGCGACCTCTCGGCGGTGCTCGAGGAGGCTGCGGCGGCCGGCGCGCCGATGCTGATGATGGTCGTCTCCCAGGCGATCTGCGGCTCGGTCATCGGCCGGTTCGGCACCCCGGAGCAGAAGGCGCGCTGGCTGCCGGCGATCGCGTCCGGGGAGTACACGATGGCCTTCGCCATCACCGAGGCCGACGCCGGCTCGAACTCCCACAACATCACCACCACCGCCACCAAGGACGGCGACGGCTGGGTGCTCAAGGGCCAGAAGACGTGGATCTCGGGCGTCGACGAGGCGCAGGGGATCCTCGTGGTGAGCCGGGCGGCCGACGCACGGACGGGCAAGCTCAAGCCCTGCCTGTTCGTCGTCCCGACCGATGCGCCGGGCCTGGAGAAGCAGCCGCTCGAGATGACCTTCGACGCCCCGGAGAAGCAGTGGACGCTGTTCTTCGACGACGTCCGGCTCCCCGCCGACGCGCTCGTCGGCGACGAGGACGCCGGCCTGCTGCAGCTCTTCGCCGGGCTCAACCCCGAGCGGATCATGGGGGCGGCGTACTCGAACGGGATGTCGCGCTTCGCCCTCGCCAAGGCCGTCGAGTACGCCAAGACCCGGAAGGTGTGGAAGGACCAGCCCATCGGCGCCCACCAGGGCATCGCGCACCCGCTGGCCAAGGTCAAGATCGAGCTCGAGCAGTCCCGCCTGCTCCAGCAGAAGGCCGCGGCGCTCTACGACGCCGGCGACGACATGGGTGCCGGCGAGTACGCCAACATGGCCAAGTACGCCGCCGGCGAGGTCGCGTGCAACGCCACCGACATCGCCGTCCACACCCACGGCGGCTCCGGCCTGACCCGCGAGCTCGGCCTGGCCAACATGCTCGTCGCCGCCCGGCTCGGCCGGATCGCCCCCGTCAGCCGCGAGATGATCCTGAACTTCGTCGCGATGCACTCCCTGGGCCTGCCGAAGTCCTACTGACCCGGGGCCCGCGGCCGGTGTGAGCCGGCCGCGGGGCGGGTATGCCCCGGGCATGCCCACGTCGCCCGCGAGCCCGTTCACCACCGGGTCCGACGCCGCCGAGCAGGTGGCGGCCGACCCGTTCTGGTCGGTGGTCCGCCGCCGGCACCCCGACATCGACGTCGTCGTGCTCCCGGCCGAGGCCGCGGTCGGCCCGGCAGCGGTCGAGGTCGAGGCGCGGCCGGAGGTGGACCCCGCGTCCGAGGCCGCCCGGGTCGAGGCCCACGCGGTCGCGCTGTGGACCTCGCTCGTGGGCGGTGAGCCGACCGAGGTCCGCAGCCGCTGGACCTCCGGTCGGGCGCCCGCCACCTCCCGCGTCGAGACCACGCTCCGGCTCGACGACGCCGACCCGACCGGCGGCGTCGCGGCGGTGGGCCGCGGTGCGGAGTCGCTGGAGCAGGACGGCTGGCACGTGCTCGCACCGCCCGACGGGCTGCCGCGCGTGCTCGCCGGGCGAGGCGACGGACTCGCCCACGAGGAGCTGCAGCTGGTGCTCGCACCGGCCGAGTCGCGGCTCGTCCTCCGGCTCCGCTCGGCCGACGTCCGGCTCGCCCCGGCGCCCGGGGGGCCCGGGACGTCCGAGGGGGAGCAGGCATGAGCACCCTCGGCGCGGAGTACTCCGAGCTCTCGCTCGGCAGCACGAACTGGCGCGCGCTCGCCGACCTGATGACCTCGACGTCGCGCGACCTCGAGGGCCAGGGCACCGGGGCGCTGGCCCCCAGCGTCCAGGGCGCGGCGCAGGCCTTCCTCACCGCGTGGGCCGGGTACGCCGCGGAGAGCTCGGAGCTCGCCACCGGCTTCGCCGACGCGCTCGACGCCCGGATCGACGACTACGGCACCACCGACCAGGGCGCCGACAGCCGGTTCACCGACCTCGACGGACGACTGGGGCCGGCCCGGTGACCGTCACGATCGACGTCCCCCCGTCCCAGCCGGCCGAGGTCATCAAGCCCGAGGGCGACCCCGGCGGCGCGGACACGCTGGCCGAGGCCCTCCACACCGCCTCCGGCCGCTACGAGGAGTTCTCCGACGAGGCCGCCCGGATCCAGTGGATCGGAGGCTGGTTCGGCGACGCCGCCGACTCCTACCGCGAGGCCACCGCCGAGGCCGGCGACGAGCACGCGGCGATGGGGACGACCGTCGAGCGCGTCGGGCGGGCGGTGACGGCGTACGCCGACACGCTGCGCGACCTGCTGCGCACCTACGACGAGCAGGTCGAGCGCAAGCGCTCGCTCGACGACCGCCGCACCGCCCTCATCGCCGACATCGGCGCCACCACCGAGGCCACGCCGGAGGTGGTCGCGGCGCTGCGGGAGCGGGCGACCGAGCTGCGGATCGACTACTCCGAGCTGGTCACCGACCACGACGACCTCCAGCGACGCGTGCGGGAGGCCGAGGACCTCCTGCGACAGGCGTTCCAGGCCGGGACCTCGCTCGACGCGGCGCTGTCCGACGACGGCGGGATCCCGCAGTTCGCGCAGGACGCCATGGACCGGCCCGGTGCGCCCGGGACCGGCGCGACGCCGGAGGAGGTGCGCGACTGGTGGGAGGGGCTCAGCGAGGCCGAGCGCGAGGCGGTCGTCGCGTCGTACCCCGAGCTGGTCGGCGCCGCCGACGGCCTGCCCGCCGGTGCCCGCGACGACGCGAACCGGGTCGTGCTCGACGACGACCTTGCGACGCTGCGCGCCAAGGCCGAGGACGGAACGATCTCCGAGGCCGAGCAGCAGGTGCTCGACAACGCCGAGCAGGCCGAGCAGGCGCTCGAGGACGCCGACGCCTTCGAGGACCCGATCACCGGCGAGCGGCCCGGCGGCGTGCTCTACCTCTACGACCCGGGCGCCTTCGACGGCGACGGCCGGGTCGCGGTGGGCGTCGGCGACCTTGACACCGCCGACGACGTCGCGGTCTTCACGCCCGGCATCACCACGACGATGGCGGACACCACCGGCTACACCGGGCAGATGATGAACCTCTACGAGTCGACCCGCTACAACGGCGACGGGTCGAGCGTGGCGACGCTGTTCTGGCTCGGGTACGACGCGCCGGACGCCTTCTACGACCCCGCCACGCTGACCGAGGGGCGCGCCGAGGACGGCGGCCGGCGGCTGGCCGACATGGTCGACGGCCTCCGCGCCTCGCGCTCCGACGACCCGGCGCACCTCACCGCGATCGGCCACAGCTACGGCTCGACCGCCACGTCGTACGCCGCCGGCGACTTCGACCTCGCCGCCGACGACGTGGTGCTCGTCGGCAGCCCGGGCGCGGGCCCGGCCGACCACGCCGACGACTTCAGCGTGGGCGAGGACCACGTGTACGTCGGCCGCGACAGCCGCGACTTCGTGGCCGTGCTCGGCGACGAGGGGTGGATCGGCAAGGGCGGCCTCGGCCTCGGGACCGACCCGTCCTCCGACGACTTCGGCGCGACCCGGTTCGAGGCCGAGGACGTCGACCGCAGCTGGCACCGCAACACCGACGAGGCGCACGGCTCCTACCTCGCCCACGACTCCGAGTCGCTGTACAACATCGGACTGGTCGTCGACGGGCACGGTGGGGACGTGAACACCGCCGAGCACAGCTACGACCCCTGGTACGACGCCCCCCGCGACCCCGAGTGGGACCGCGACCCGAGCAGCGGCGTCGAGGGCGAGTCGCGGACGAGGGACCAGGGGTGAGGCGCGCGGTGCGCGCGAGACTGGTGACCCTGACCGTCCTGGCCCTCCTGGGAGTGACGATGACCGCGTGCGGCGACCCGAAGGTGTCATCCGAGAAGGGCGCGGAGGACACCGCGGCGTCCCGAGCGGCCGTCGAGGACGCCGCGCGCTCCCTGGCCGCCGTCGCCGCCGAGGTGGGGCTCGACCTCGCGCCGCTGGCCGGCTCCTGGTCGGTCTGCACCGTCGAGCCGCCGTCGATGGAGTACTCCGCCGGCGGGTCGGCGAAGCCCACCGGGTCGACCGCCGAGGCGATCGCCGCCCTGACCGACGCGCTGGAGGCCGAAGGCTGGACGGTCGAGAACGCCGGTACGACGCCGCGTCCCTACGGGGTGCTCACCCGCGACGACCTGCGGGCCACGATCGGGGAGTCCCGGCGCCACCCCGGCGAGGTCGATGCCGGGGTGGGCGGTCCGTGCGTCGACACGACCAAGGAGCAGGACGAGCTGCTCGGCGAGAAGTACGAGATCAGCTGAGCCGCGGAGCGGCACGGGGCCGGGAGGGGCTCAGGGCTGTCGCAGGTCGACGCCTGCCGCTCGGAGCTCGGCCACCCCGCGCTCCGGTGCCCCGGCGTCGGTCAGCACCGCGGTGACCGCCGTGAGCGGGACGACCTCGAACGGAGAGGCGGCGCCGATCTTCTCGCTGCTGCCCAGCACGTAGGTCTCCGCGGCTCGGGCGACCCAGGCGCGCTTCACCGCCGCCTCGTCGGCGTCGCCGGTCGTCAGGCCGGAGGTGGGGTGGATGCCGGTGACGCCGAGGAAGAAGGCGTCGACCCAGACCCGCCCGATGGCCTCGTGGGCAGCCGCGCCGGCGGCGACGACGGAGTGCTTGAAGAGGCGGCCGCCGACGATGACCACCTCGACGGTCGGGTGCTCCGCGAGCTCGACCGCGATGGTCGGGCTGTGGGTGACGACGGTGGCCCGCAGGTCGGGTGGGAGCAGGCGGGCCAGCTGGCGGGCGGTCGTGCCGCCGTCGACGGCGACGGTCTGCCCGGGGCGCACCAGCGCAGCGGCGAGCCGGGCGACCTCGGTCTTGGCGTCGGTGGCGATGGAGGTGCGGGCGGCGAAGTCGGCGACCGCGGGGGAGGCGGGGAGGGCACCCCCGTGCACGCGGTGCAGCAGGCCCTCGGCCGCGAGCTCGCGCAGGTCGCGACGGACGGTGTCCTCGGACAGGTCCCACGCGGCTGCCAGCTCCTTGGCGACCACCCGGCCCTCGGCGCGGAGGGTGGCGAGGATGCGGTCCTTGCGCTGGGCGGCGAGCACGGGAGGACTCTAGACCGTCCGCACGTAAATGCTTGTTCGTGCACGTTTCTGCACGCTATTGTCGGAGCATGACGAAGCCCCTGATGATCCTGATCGCCGGTCCCTACCGCTCCGGCACCGACGACGAGCCGGCGCGGCTCGCGGCGAACCTGCGCGCCCTCGAGGCCGCGGCCTGGCCGGTGTTCCGGTCCGGGCACGTGCCGATGATCGGCGAGTGGGTGGCGCTGCCGGTGCTGAGCAGCGCAGGGGCCGAGGGCCTGGGCGACCCCCTGGCCGAGCAGGTGATGTACCCCACCGCCGAGCGCCTGCTCCAGCACTGCGACGGCGTGCTGCGCCTGCCCGGCGCGTCCCGCGGGGCCGACCAGGACGTCGCCATCGCGCGCGAGCGCGGCCTCCCGGTCTGGCACTCCGTCGAGGAGATCCCGGGCTACGTCGCGGACGACGCGGCCTGACCCGCCCGCCGCGGGCTCAGAGGTCGGACTGGACCCCGGCGAGCAGCTGCCGGGCCATCACGATCCGCTGCACCTGGTTGGTGCCCTCGTAGATCTGGGTGATCTTCGCGTCTCGCATCATCCGCTCGAGCGGGTAGTCGCGGGTGTAGCCGTAGCCGCCGAGCACCTGCACGGCGTTCGTGGTGACCTCCATGGCCACGTCGGAGGCGAAGCACTTCGCGGCCGCGCCGAAGAAGGTGAGGTCGGCGTCGCCGCGCTCGGAGCGGCCGGCGGCGGCGTACGTCATCTGGCGCGCGGCCTCCACCTTCATGCCCATGTCGGCGAGCATGAACTGCAGGCCCTGGAAGTCCGCGATCGGCTGCCCGAACTGCCGGCGCTCGCGGGCGTAGGCCAGCGCGTGGTCCAGGGCGCCCTGGGCGACGCCGACGGCCTGGGCGGCGATCGTGACGCGGGTGTGGTCGAGGGTCCGCATCGCGGTCGCGAAGCCGGTGCCCTCGGCGCCGATGATCCGGTCGCCGGGGATGCGGACCTTGTCGAGGTAGACCTCGCGGGTCGGCGAGCCCTTGATGCCGAGCTTCTTCTCGGGGGCGCCGAAGGAGACGCCGGGGTCGGACCTCTCCACCACGAACGCCGAGATGCCCTTCGAGCGCTTCTCGGGGTCGGTCACGGCAAGGACGGTGTAGTACTCCGACTCGCCCGCGTTGGTGATCCAGCGCTTGACCCCGTCGAGGACCCAGTCCTCGCCGTCGCGGACCGCGCGGGTGCGCATCGAGACCGCGTCCGAGCCCGCCTCGGGCTCGGAGAGGCAGTAGGAGAAGCCGCCGTCGCCGCGCGCGAGCGCGCCGAGGTAGTGCTTCTTGAGCTCCTCGGAGCCGGCGATCTGCACCGGCAGCGAGCCGAGCTTGTTCACCGCCGGGATGAGCGAGGCGGACACGTCGGCGCGGGCGACCTCCTCGATCACGATCACCGTCGCGAGCGCGTCGGCGCCGGCGCCGCCGTACTCCTCCGGGACGTGCGGGGCGTGGAAGTCGGCCGCCAGCAGGGCGTCGGCCGCCTCGCGGGGGAAGCGGGCGTTCTCGTCGACGTCCGCGGCGTACGGCGCCACCTTGGCGTCGCAGATCGCGCGGACGGCCTCGCGGACCGCCCGGTGCTCCTCGGAGAGGTCGTAGAGGGGGAAGTCGGTGCTCATCGGTTCGTTCGTTCTCCGGGTGGGTCAGTAGGTGTAGAAGCCGCGGCCGCTCTTGCGGCCCAGGAGGCCGGCGTCGACCATCCGCTGGAGGAGCGGCGGGGCGGCGTACAGCGGCTCCTTGAACTCCTCGTAGAGCGACTCCGCGACGGCCTTGGTGGTGTCCAGGCCGATCAGGTCGGCGAGCGCGAGCGGGCCCTGGGGGTGGGCGGCGCCGAGCACCAGGCCCTGGTCGATGTCCTCGGCGGAGGCGAAGCCGGACTCGTACATCCGGATCGCGGAGAGGATGAACGGCACCAGCAGCGCGTTGACGACGAAGCCGGCGCGGTCCTGGCAGTCGATGGCCTGCTTGCCCAGGCGGTCCTGGACGAAGGTGCGGCTGCGCTCGGTGGTCTCCGGCGCGGTGAGCAGGCTCGGGACGAGCTCGACCAGCCTCAGCACCGGGACCGGGTTGAAGAAGTGGATGCCGAGCACGTGCTCGGGGCGCCGGGTCACGACGCCGAGCTTCATGATCGGGATCGAGGAGGTGTTGCTCGCCAGCACCGCGTCGGGGGCGGTGACGACCCGGTCGAGGGTGCGGAACAGGTCGACCTTGGCGGTCTCGTCCTCGACGATCGCCTCGACGACGAGGTCGCGGTCGGCCAGCGCGTCGAGCTCGGTGGCCGGTCGGACGCGGGCGAGCACGTCGTCAGCGGACCCCTCGGCGGCGGAGAGCTTGCCCTTGCTCTCGGCTCGGCGCAGCGACGCCTCGAGCCGCGACATCCCGCGGTCGACGGCCGCCCGGTCGGCGTCCACCACCACGACGTCCAGCCCGGCGCGTGCGCTGACCTCGGCGATGCCGGCTCCCATCAGGCCGAACCCGACCACTCCCACGCGATCCACGTCGTTGCTCCTCCCCGGCCGGCCCCACCGTGGGACCGGATACCGTCCACACGGTACTGCGTACCGTCTAGGCTGCGGCCGGCAGGTGCCGGTGCGGGTCGCCCGGTCCGGGAGAGGGAGGTGGCGCATGACGGAGCCGAGTGCGCGCGAGCGCATCGTCGACGCGGCGTTCGACCTCTTCGCCGAGCGCGGGTACGACGCGACGACCGTGGAGGACATCGCCGCGCGGGCGGGGGTCGGGCGGACGACGTTCTTCCGGCAGTTCCGCTCCAAGGAGCACGTGGTCTTCCCCGACCACGAGCAGCTGCTGACCGCGATCGAGGCGCGGCTGTCCACGGCGACGCCGCGCACGGCGGTCGTCGGCGTCTCCGAGGGGGCCGGGCTGGTGCTCCAGCACTATCTCGACGAGGGCGAGCGCGCCCGGCGGCGCTACCGGCTCACCCGGAGCGTGCCGGCGCTGCAGGAGCGGGAGCGGTCGGGCATCCGCCAGTACGAGCGGATCTTCACCCGCCACATCCACGCCTGGCTCGGCGGCTCGCCCACGAGCCTGCTGCGGGCCGAGCTGATCGCGAACGCGGTCGTCACCGCGCACAACCACGTGCTGCGCGCCTGGCTGCGCGAGCAGCTGTCCTCCACCAGCGAGGCGCGCCGGGCGTTCCGGGCCGCGATGGCCGAGGTCGAGTCGCACGTCGACCTCCCCGGCCGGGAGGGCGCCCCCGCCGAGGGCCGGCCCGCGGTGCTCGTGCTCCGCGACGCCGCCGAGCTCGACCGCCTGCTCCCGCAGATCCGCGACCTGCTCGGCTGAGGAGGCCGGGAAGCGTCAGGAAAGGCCGAGAACCTTCAACATCCCAAGTGAACCTGGGATGTTGAAGGTTCTCTGCCGTTGCAACAGCCGTGGAGCGTCGACATCCCAAGTGAACCTGGGATGTCGCACCGCCCGGGCCCCCGAAATTCGGCGGAGGAGGACGGGACTCGGGGTCAGCGCCAGCCGAGGGCGGGCGCGACGTGGGTGAGCAGCGCCTCGAGGACGTGGGCGTTGTAGTCCACGCCGAGCTGGTTGGGGACGGTCAGCAGGAGGGTGTCGGCGGCGGCGACGGCCTCGTCCTCGGCGAGCTCGCGGACGAGCTGGTCGGGCTCGGCGGCGTACGTCTTGCCGAACCGGGCGCGGATGCCCTCGAGCACGCCGACCTGGTCCTGGCTGCCGGACTCGCGGCCGAAGTAGGCGCGGTCGGTGTCGTCGACCAGCGGGAAGATGCTGCGGCTGACCGAGACGCGCGGCTCGCGCGGGTGCCCGGCGGCGGCCCAGGCGGCGCGGAAGCGCTCGATCTGCTCGGCCTGGAGCCGGTGGAACGGCACGCCGGTGTCCTCGGAGAGGAGCGTGGAGCTCATCAGGTTCATCCCCTGCTGGGCGGTCCACTCCGCGGTGGCACGGGTGCCGGCACCCCACCAGATGCGGTCGCGCAGGCCGGGGGAGTGCGGCTCGATGCGGAGCAGCCCCGGCGGGTTGGGGAACATCGGGCGCGGGCTCGGCTCGGCGAAGCCCTCGCCGTCGAGCACCTGCAGCAGCACCTCGGTGTGCCGGCGGGCCATGTCGCCGTGGTCCATGCCCTCGGGCGGCTCGTAGCCGAAGTAGCGGAACCCGTCGACGACCTGCTCCGGTGAACCGCGGCTGACGCCGAGCTGGAGCCTGCCGCCGGAGATCAGGTCCGCGGCGCCGGCGTCCTCGGCCATGTAGAGCGGGTTCTCGTAGCGCATGTCGATCACGCCGGTGCCGATCTCGATCCGGCTGGTGCGCGCGCCGACCGCGGCCAGCAGCGGGAACGGCGAGGCGAGCTGGCGGGCGAAGTGGTGCACCCGGAAGTACGCCCCGTCGACGCCGAGCTCCTCGGCGGCGACCGCGAGGTCGATCGACTGCAGCAGCGCGTCCGAGGCCGACCGCGTCTGTGACTGCGGCGACGGCGTCCAGTGGCCGAACGACAGGAACCCGATGTTCTTCATGACTGGTTGAACATTCACGAGTCCTCGGGTGTTCCGCCCTCGCGTCGCTCGTGCAGCCGCTGCTGCGCCGCGGGGAGGAACTCCAGGCAGGGCGCGTCCGACCCCGGGTGCTTCTCGCTGAGGTGGAACGTCCACCGGTCCATCGCGGCCATGAAGCCGTTGTCCGCCCCGGGCCGGTACGCCGACCACGCGCGTCCGTCGCGCACCGTGCACTCGGTGCACGCGATCTTGTAGACCAGCTGGTCGGCGGCGTCGACGTCGACGGTCACCTTCGCGAGCGGGCCGGCCTGGGCCGCCGCACGTCTGCCTCGAGCGGCTCGGCTCGCCGTCATGTCCTGCCCCTGCCTCGTGCGCCTGCGTCGGTCGCGACGAGGGTACGCCGGGCGCCGGTGGGCTGGGCCCGTGGAGGCGGGCGGGGCGTCCCCGGCTGGGGGGAAGTCGGAGACGCCCCGTTCGCGTCACCACCCGCCGGCCGCTGCTCCGGCGTTGGTGGACGGGACCAACGTAGGACGCCGGGGGGCCCCGACACGCCAGGACGGCTGGTACTAGGACCAAAGGACACCCCAGGGCCGCACCACCCGGACCCGCGGGCGGGGCCGCGCGCGTACCGTGACGCCAGCCACACCGGACCGCACGCTCGGAGAGACCATGCCCCGCACGCCCGCCACCACCGCCGCCACGTCGATCGCAGCCCTGGGCTCGCTGCTCGGCTCGCTGCTCGGCGCCTCGCTCGTCACGGCCGGCGGCGCGCAGGCCGCCAGGGCCGCGCTGGAGTACGTCGCGCTCGGCGACTCCTACAGCTCGGCGGCCGGGGTCCAGCCGGTCGACCCGACGGCGCCGGTGGCGTGCCAGCGCTCGACCCGCAACTACCCCCACGTGATCGCGCGGCGGACCGGTGCACAGCTCACCGACGTGACCTGCGGCGGCGCGGACACCACCGACTACCGCGAGGCGCAGCACCCCGGGGTGGCGCCGCAGCTCGACGCGCTCTCCGCCGGCACCGACCTGGTGACGATGACCATCGGCGGCAACGACAGCGGGGTCTTCGGCACGGCGATCGCGCAGTGCAGCCTCGCCGGCTTCCGCAGCGGCGGCGTCGGCAGCCCGTGCCGCGACGAGCACGGGTCGACCTACGAGGACACGGTCCGCACCTCGACGTACCCGGCCCTGGTCCGGGCGCTCACCGACGTCCGCGAGCGCGCGCCCCGGGCGCGGGTCGCCGCGCTGGGCTACCCCTGGATCCTCCCGGCCACCGGCGGCTGCTTCGCCAGCATGCCGGTCGCCGAGGGCGACGTGGCGTACCTCCGCAGCCTGCAGCACACCCTCAACGACGCCGTCCGGCGCGCGGCCGAGGCGACGGGCGCGACGTACGTCGACATGGAGCAGGTCTCCGAGGGCCACGACGCCTGCCAGCCGGCCGGCACCCGCTGGATCGAGCCGGTCTTCGGCGGCACCAACCCCGTCGTGGTGCACCCCAACGCCTACGGCGAGGCACGGATGGCGGCCCGGACGATCGACGTGCTCGGCCTGGCGACGGTCCCCGACCAGCCGGCGGGCCGCGGCGCGAAGGTGCTCAAGCGCTACGACGCCCTCGCCGCCCACCAGCACCTGCGGGCGGGCGTCGACCACCGGCTCCGCACGCGGGTCCGGGCCATCGTGCGGTACGCCGGCCTCGGGCTCGACTCCGACGCCCGCACCCGACTCGGGACCTTCCGCGACCAGGTGACCCGGGAGCGCCGGGCGGACCGGCTGACCCGGCCGCAGGCCGAGGCGCTCAAGCGCTTCAGCCGTAGGGCGGCGGAGCTGCTCGACCTCTGACCCCCGGCCGACCCCGGTCCTCCCGCGAGCGGAGCCGTCCGCGCCGGCGGCTACGGTGAGGGCGACGACCCGGGCGACGGAGGTGGGCATGGGGACGGACGCGGAGGACGCGGGTGCGGCCCTGCGGTTGTGCGGCGTGGTCGGCGCCCTCCTGACCGTCTTCGCGGTGCTGGGCGTCTACCTCACGGCGCCGGAGGAGGGCGGCGGCGCGGTGGCGTGGCTGGTCTCGCTGGCCGCCTTCGCGGTCGGCGCCCTGCTGCTCTTCGTCGCCGCGACCGGCTGGGCGGTCAGCCTGGGCGTGCGGGCGTCGCGTGAGCCCGTCCGGGACGGAGCGGTCCGTGCCGACTGAGCTGGGCACCGACGAGGTGCTGGCCATGCTGCAGGAGGTCGCCGCGCAGGTGATCACCCCGCGGTTCCAGCGCCTCTCCGAGGACGACATCAGCTCCAAGTCGCACCCCGGCGACCTGGTGACCGTGGCCGACCGCGAGGCGGAGGTGCTCATCACCGAGCGGCTGCTCGCGGCGTACCCGCGGGCGCTGGTGCTGGGCGAGGAGGCCGCCTCCGCGGACCCCGGCGTGCTGGACCGGTTCCGCGACGCCGACCACGCCTTCACCGTCGACCCGGTCGACGGCACCCGCAACTTCGTGAAGGGCTCGCCCGACCACGCCGTGATGGCCGCCGAGCTGCGCGGTGGTGAGGTCGTGCGCAGCTGGATCTGGCAGCCCCAGCACCGGGCGGCGTACGTCGCCGAGCGCGGCGCCGGCGCCTGGCGCAACGACGTGCGGGTGCACCGTCCGCCGGTCGGCGACGGACTGCTCGGCATCACCTCCCGGCGCGGCTGGATCGGTCGCGCGCTGGGCACGCTGCGAACCCTGGAGCTCTCGTGGCGCTGCTGCGGGGTGGACTACCCGGCGATCGTCGACGGCCGGGCCGACTACGCGCTCTACAAGAAGACCAAGCCGTGGGACCACGCGCCGGGCTCCCTGCTCGTGGCCGAGGCCGGCGGGCACGTCGGCACGTTCCGCGGGGAGCCGTACCGCCCGCAGGGGCCCGCCCCCTCGGGGCTGGTGGTCGCCGCCGACCGCGCGACGTACGACGTGGTGCGCGGCCTGGTGCCGACCCTTCCCGGGAGGTAGGTGCCGGGCGCACCCTGGAGGCAACCCGGGGGACCGATCCTGCGTCCTCCTGGTGACCAGCCCCCCGCCTGGAAGGAACCTCCCGTGCTCACCAAGCCCACCGCTGCGGTCGTGCCCACCGCGCTCGCCGCCCTCCTCCTCGCCACCGCCGGCCCGGCCGCCGCGGCGACCAGCACCTTCACCGACAAGGCCGACGACATCGGTCCCGGGGTCGACCTCCGCTCGGTGAAGGTCGTCAACGGCGAGCAGAACCTCCGGATCACCACCACCCACCGCGACCTGCGCCGCAGCCCGGCCACGGCGGCAGGTGGCACGGTGTTCATCGACACCGACCCCGACGACAAGGGCCCGGAGTACGCCCTCATCGGCGGCTACTTCGACGGCACCGACTACACGCTGCTCGAGGTCGAGGGGTGGCGCACCTCCTCCGACGACGTGGAGCGGGTGAGCTGCTCCTACCGCAGCCGGCTGGACTACCGCGCGGACACGGTGCGCTCGCGGTTCGCCCAGGACTGCTTCGACGACGACGGCGACACCGGCCCGGTGCGGGTCGAGGTCCGGGTCAGCGGCGCGAAGAAGGGCGGCGGCACCGCCGTCGACTGGCTCGGCACGCCGCGGACCTTCAGCGCGGCGGTCCAGCAGGGCTGAGCGGCGCCGCTCAGGCGGCGGGGGTCCCCGCCGCCTGAGCCGTGTCCGCCGGCTCCACCGCGTCCGCCGGCCCGGCCGGCGCGGTGCCCTGGCGCACCAGCAGCGCGACCAGCACGGCCACCGCGGAGATCACCCCGCCGTAGAGGAGCGCCGCGTGCACCCCCGCGGCGGTGGCGTCGACGACGGACGCGCCGCCCTCGACCTCGCTCACCGAGCGGCGGGTCATCACGGTCACGAACAGCGCGGTGCCGGCGGCTCCCGCCACCTGCTGGAGCGTCGAGACGGTCGCGCTGCCGTGGGAGTACAGGTGCTGGGGCAGCGAGCCGAGCGCGGAGGTCAGCAGCGGGGTGAACATCAGCGCCAGGCCGATGCTCATCACGACGTGCACCACGATGACCGTGCCCGCGCCGGTGCCGGTGTCGAACATCGACATGCCCCAGAGGCCCACCGACGTGACGGTGGCGCCCGGAGCGACGAGGGGCCGCGGGCCCACCCGGTCGAACGCGCGGCCGACGAACGGCGCCAGCAGGCCCATCACGAGGCCGCCCGGCAGCAGCACGAGGCCCGTCTCGAGGGTGCTCAGGCCGAGCACCGACTGCAGGTAGATCGGGAGCAGGATCAGGCTGCCGAAGAGCGCCATCATGCTGACCGCCACCAGCAGCACGGCGATGGTGAAGGTGCGGCTGGCGAACGTGCGCAGGTCCAGCAGCGCTCCCTCGCGCAGGGAGAGCTGGCGCGCTACGAACACGGCGAGCGCGAGCCCGCCGACCACGAGCGGCGCCCAGACGGGCACGGCGGTCTCGCCGGTCGCGGACTCGCCGATGCTGCTGAGGCCGTAGATCAGGCCGCCGAAGGCGAGGGCCGAGAGGACCACGGACAGCACGTCAAGCGGGACGGCTAGGGGCTCGGTGACGTTGCGGACCCACGCCGCGCCCAGCGCGAGGGAGAGCACGGCGATCGGCTGGACCAGCCAGAACATCCAGCGCCAGTCGAGCTGGTCGAGCACGACGCCGGAGATGGTGGGGCCGATGGCCGGGGCGACCGAGATGACGATCGAGATCGTGCCCATCATCCGACCGCGGCGCTCGGCCGGGACGATCGTGAGGATGGTGGTGATCAGCAGCGGCATCATCAGCGCGGTGCCGACGGCCTGCACGACGCGGGCCGCGACGAGGACCTCGAACGTCGGTGCGAGCGCGGCCAGCAGCGTGCCGGCGCCGAAGGAGCCCATGGCGGCGATGAACACCCGGCGCAGCGGGAAGCGGACCAGCAGGAAGCCGGTCACCGGGATGACCACCGCCATCGTGAGCAGGAACGCGGTCGTGAGCCACTGCGCGGTCGTCGCCGGCACGTCGAACTCGCGCATGAGCTCGGGCAGCGCCACGCTCATGATCGTCTCGTTGAGGATCACCACGAAGGCCGAGCCGACGAGGAGGGCGATCAGCCGCCCGGCGCGGTCGACGGTGGGTGGCGGGGTCGTGCTCGGCGCGGGCGCCGCGGTGCTGGTCACGGGGAGTGCTCCTGGGTGGTGTCGGGGCCGCCGGGCCGGGACGTCGGTGTCGGTGGCAGTGACTGCCAACGCGGCGGGGACCGTCAGCATTCCCTATCCTGGGTCCTGTGACCACGCTTCAGGAGCGACGCCGCCGGACGACCGAGCGCGAGATCAGCGACGCCGCGCTCCGGCTGTTCGAGCAGCACGGCGTGGACGGCACCACCGTCGACGACATCGCCCGCGAGGCGGGGGTCTCGGCCCGCACGGTGTTCCGGTACGCCGCGACGAAGGAGCGCGCTGCCCTCGTCCCGCACCGCGACCTCGAGGACCGGGCGGAGGAGCGGCTGGACTCCCTGGACCCCGCCTGGCCCCTCCTGCCGCAGCTCGAGGCGATGTGGCGCGACCTGCTCGCGGCCTTCGATGACGGCCGCAGCGACGCCGGCGCGCAGGTGCTGCGGCTGCGCCGGCTGATGTGCGCCGAGCCGTCGCTCCAGCTCGCCGCGATCGGGCTGGACGAGGAGCGCGCGGCCGTGCTGGCCGACCGGCTGGCCGGCCTCCTCGACGGCGACGCGCTGACCGCCCGGGTGCTGGTGGAGACCGCCGCCGCGGTCCTGCGCACCGCGCTGGACCGGTGGGCCCAGGACCACGAGGCGGGGCGGCCCACCGACCTGGTCGCGACGTACGACGAGGCCTGCCGGCGGCTGCGCGCGGTCGTCGCCTGAGTCGCCGCCGTCAGCCGCGCAGGCGGGTGAGCAGCGCCTCGAGGTCGCCCGGCGCGACGCCCAGCCCGTCGAGCACGTAGCCGCGCAGGTCGCCGTACGACGCGGCGACGGCGTCCCACGCGGTCCGGAGGTAGGCCTCGTCGGCGACCATGACCGCCTCGTAGACCTCGACCTTCTCGGGACCGAGGTGCTCGGCGATGATCGCGAGGTACTTGTCCCGGGTGGCGGTCGAGAAGGTGTTGGTGAGCAGGTAGTCCTCGAGCACGACCTCCTCGGGCACGCCGAGCAGGCCGAGGACGACCGCGGCGGCCCAGCCGGTGCGGTCCTTCCCGGCAGTGCAGTGGAAGAGCTGGGCGCCGTCGGTCGTCGCCAGCCGGGTCAGCAGCTCGCCGAAGGACGCGCGGGCGTCGGGGTGCTCCACGAACGCGCGGTAGACCGCCAGCATCGCGGCGAGCGACTGCTCCCGCGTCGCCAGCGCGGCCACCTCGTCCATCGGGATCCCGCCCACGGCGAGGTGGTGCCAGGTCGCCCCCGGGACGGGCACGTCGGGGTGCGCCTCGACCTCGTGGGCGGCCCGGAGGTCGTAGACCGCGGTGATGCCGAGGCCGCGCATGGAGTCGGCGTCGGCGTCGGTCAGCTGCAGCTCGTTGGAGCGGAACAGCACGCCGCGGCGCACCCGCCCACCGTCGGAGGTCGGGTGGCCGGGACCGGCGACGTCGCGGAAGTTGTCCGCCGACGCGAGCCGGACCAGCTCCTCGCCGACCTGGGGCTCGCTGGGGAGTTCGCTCACCCGCGCAGGATAGGGGCGGTCGGCGAACGGCGGACGGACAGCGCGCGACGCTCAGACGAGCGGCACGAACCGGTAGCGGCCGTGGCGCTCGACCCCCGGCTCCCGGTCGGGCCGGCGCTCCACCAGCAGCATCTCGCCCGCGACGGGCGCCACCATCCGGCCACCGGGGACGAGCTGGTCGACCAGCGCCTGGGGCAGGTGCCGGGCCTCGGCGGAGACCAGGACCCGGTCGTACGGCGCGCGCCCCGGGTCGCCGAGCACCTCGGGGTCGGCCGGGGAGATCGAGGCCCAGGGACGCCGCGTCCGCGCCAGGTTCGCCGAGCCGAAGGCGACCAGGTCGGGCACCACCTCGCGGCCGACGACGCTGCCGCCCGGCCCCGTGAGGTGCGCGAGCAGCGCGGTGGTCCACCCCGATCCGGTGCCGACGTCGAGGACGTGGTGGCCGGGGTGGACGTCGAGGAGCCGGAGCATCGCCTCGACGGTGCGGGGCTGGGAGCAGGTCTGCCCGTGACCGAGCGGCAGCGGCCCGTCGTACGACGCCCGCTCGCGCACGGCCTGCGGCAGGAAGTCCGACCGGGGCGTCGTGGCGAACGCCTCGGCCACCGGGTCGGGTGTGGGTGGCACACCCGCCCGGTGACCCGTCAGGCGCTGCCGAAGTCCACGAGGAGCACCGGCTGCTTGGACGGGACGACCGACCCGCCGGCCGGCTCCACGGTGATCCCGAAGCCGTTGGCGGTGGCCGGGTCGCCCTCGAGCGGCACGGTGTTGTCGGGGCCCTCGGGCATCAGCCCGGCCGAGACCATGACGTCGTCGTGCTGCAGCCAGGCCTGGTAGACCTTGCCGTCCGGGGCCGGCCCCATGTCGTGGGTGACGATGACCGCCTCGTTGAGCGAGGCCGACCGGTAGAGCACCGCCTCGGCGCCGTCGGGGAACTCGTGCTCGAAGGTCTGCACGTCGGGCGCGGCCTTGATCCGGTCGACGGCCGACGGCAGCGGGGCCTGGCTGGTGTCGTCCTCCCACGGCTGCTCGACGAGCACGCCGGTGCCGGCGCCGATCGCGACGACCGCGGCAGCAGCGGCCACCAGGCCGGTGAGGCGGCGGCGCCGGGGCCGGGCCGGGTCGGCCGGGACCGAGCCCGTGCTGGGTGCGGGGGCATGGGCCGGCACCAGCGGGGGCAACGGTCGTACGGTGGAGACCTGGGCGAGCACGCGGGCCCGCAGGTCGGCGGACGGCTCGAGCATGGTGGTCTCGGCGAGCAGCGCGGAGGCCTCGCGGAGGCTGTCCACCTCCTCGCGGCAGGTGTCGCACCCGGCGAGGTGCCGCTCGAACTGGGCACGCTCGATGTCGTCCAGGGCGTCGACGGCGTAGGCGCCGGACAGAGCGTGGATGTCGTCGCTCATGTCAGCTCCCCACTCCCATCGTGTCTCGTAGTCTGATCAGGCCGTCCCGGATGCGGGTCTTGGCCGTGCCCACCGGCAGCTCGAGCATGCTGGCCACCTCGGTGTGGGTGTACCCCCCGAAGTACGCCAGCTCAAGTGCCTCGCGCTGGACCGGGGTGAGGCTGCCGAGCGCGGTGCGCACCCGACGGGCCTCGAGGGAGGCGTGTGCGGCCTCCGCGGTGGCGTCGTGCGCCACCGGCTGGTTCTGGTGGTGGTAGTTCTGGTCGCGCCGGGTGGCGGCCTCGGCCGAGCGGACCCGGTCGACCGCCTTGCGGTGGACGATCGTCAGCAGCCAGGCGAGCGGGCTGCCCCGGTCGGCGTCGAACCTGCTGGCCGTCCGCCAGATCTCGAGGAACGCCTCCTGGGCGACCTCCTCGGCCTGCGCCGGGTCCCGCACCACGCGGACGGCGAGGCCGACCACGCGGGAGGAGGTGGCGTCGTACAGCTGCGCGAAGGCGTGCTGGTCCCCGCGACCCGCCGCCCGCAGCAGGTCGGCGAGGTCGGGCGCAGCGGGCGCCCCCTCGGAGGAGGGGTCGCCCGCTGCCACGGGCCTCAGGTGTTCCACCCGTCGATCCTGTCAGTCGTCCTGAAGCCGGTCCGGTCAGGCCTTGGGCATGAGGACCTGGTCGATGACGTACACGGTCGCGTTGGCGGTCGGGATGTTGCCGCAGAGCACGTTCGCGCCCTCGACGGTCATGCCCGAGGTGTCGCCCTCGACGGTGACCATGTCCTTGTTCAGCGTCTCCTGCTTGCCGACCACGGCGTCGGGGTCGAGCTGACCGGCGACGACGTGGTGGGACAGGATCGCGCCGAGGGTCTTCTGGTCCTTGAGGACCGCCTGGAGCTTCTTCTCCGGGATCGCGCCGAAGGCGTCGTTGGTGGGCGCGAAGACGGTGAGCGCCTCGGCGGAGTTCAGCGTGTCGGCGAGGCCGTCGACCGCGCCGACGGCGGTGACGAGGGTCTCGAGGAGCGGGTTGTTCGACGCGGCGGTCGCGACCGGGTCCTGGACCATGCCGTCGAAGGAGCCGGGGCCGTCGGTCGGGACGGCGGAGCAGGCGTCACCGAAGGTCTGGGCGGCGGCGCCCTCGGCGGCCGCGGTGGTCTCCTCCTCGGCGGGGGCGCTGCTCTCGCTCTCGGTGCTGCTCGACGACGAGGTCGAGTCCGAGGCGCTGTCGCTGCTGTCGTCCTCGCTGCTGCATGCGGCCAGGCCGAGGGAGAGCGAGATCGCGGCGGCCGCGACACCGGTACGGCGCAGGGTCTGGAGCTTCATGGTGGAGCCTTCCTGGAGGGTGCTGGTCCGGAGTGGACTGTCGGGGGTTGTTCGGTCCGGTCGCCGGACCGGATTGGTCCTCGGTCGAAGTGATCGGCGGCACACGGCCCGCCGGGCGCCCTGCTCCACGGGTCCAGTCCGCGCGGCCGGTCCGCTCCGAACCAGTGCCGTGACCAGACCGCTCGCCGCCCTCAGATCCGCCTTCGTCCCCGCCCTGTCCGGTGTGCTCGCCACGCTCGCGGGCGTGGGGGCCGGCCACCTGGTGGCCGCCCTCCTGGACCCGGCGGACTCGCCGGTGCTGGCGGTCGGGTCGCAAGTCATCGACCTGACGCCCACCCCGGTCAAGGAGTGGGCGGTCGCGGAGTTCGGGACCGCCGACAAGCCGATCCTCATCGGCTCGGTCCTGGTCGGCGTAGTGTTCCTCGCCGCCGCCGCCGGGCTGCTGGCCCGGCGGCGGTTCGCGTACGGCGCGGCCGCGCTGGTCGTGCTGGTGGCCATCCCCGCCGTCGTCGCCGCGACCCGGCCGACGGCCGGGGCCGCCGCGGTCGTGCCGAGCCTGGTCGCCGGCCTCGTCGGCGTCGCCGCGCTGTGGTGGCTGGTGCGGACGGCCCGGCCGGCCGCCGCCGGCTCGGTGCCGGAGGGCGAGCACGCTCGGCGCACCGGCGACGCCGGGCACGGGCCGTCGCGCCGCGGGCTGCTGGTCGCGGTGGGCGTGGTCGCCGGCGCCGCGGCCGTCATGGGCGGCGCGGGACGCTGGATCGCGTCGTACCGCTCCCGGGCCGTCGACATCGACCTCCCCGCCGCCGCGGACCCGCTGCGGGCGCTGCCGAAGGGGCTCGAGACGCGCTTCGACGGCATCACGCCGCTGCAGGTGCCGAACGCGGACTTCTACCGCGTGGACACCCGACTCGACGTGCCGATCGTCGACGTCGACGACTGGACGCTCACCATCGACGGCGACGTCGACCAGGAGGTCACCTTCACCTTCGACGACCTGCTCGCGATGGACCTGGTCGAGCGTGACATCACCCTGACCTGCGTCTCGACGAGCGTCGGCGGCAAGTTCGTCGGCGGCGCCCGCTGGCTCGGCGTGCCGCTCACCGACCTGCTCGACCGGGCCGGCGTCGGGTCGAGGGCGGACCAGATCTTCTCCACCGACGTCGACGGGATGACCATCTCCACGCCGCTCGCCGTGGCGACCGACGGCCGCGACTCGATGCTGGCGATCGGGATGAACGGCGAGCCGCTGCCGCGCGAGCACGGCTTCCCCGCGCGGATGGTCGTGCCGGGCCTGTACGGCTTCATCAGCGCCACCAAGTGGGTCACCCGGATGACGCTCACGACGTACGACGACCAGCAGGCGTACTGGACCGAGCGGGACTGGGCGACCGACGCCCCGATCAAGCCCTCCAGCCGGATCGACACGCCCAAGGCGCTCGCCCAGCTCGACCCCGGTGAGAACGTCATCGGCGGCGTCGCGTGGGCGCAGTACGACGGCGGCGTCGGCACCGTGCAGGTGCGCGTCGACGGCGGCGCCTGGCAGGACGCCGAGCTGGGCCCCGACCTCGGCACCGACTACTGGCGCCAGTGGTTCCACCGCTGGGACGCCGAGCCCGGCCAGCACCGGATCGCGACCCGGGTCGTCGACGGGCGTGGCGAGCCGCAGACCGCGGTCCGCGCCGAGCCGTTCCCGGCCGGCTCCAGCGGCATCCAGGAGCTCATCGTCACCGTCGGCTGACCCCCGGCTGACCCAAGGCCGCCTCGTGATGCCCAGCGCGCGCCCGGGCGCGCGCCGGGCATCACGAGGCGGGTCACGGGTCGGGCAGGATGCGTCCATGCCCGACGCCCAGCAGCCAGCCCAGCCCGACGAGCTGGTCCACTACGCGGTCGCCGACCAGGTCGCGACCATCACCCTCGACTCCCCGCACAACCGCAACGCGCTGTCCGCGCGGCTGGTGGCCGAGCTCGGCGACCGCCTCGAGCGGGCCGAGGCCGACCCGGCCGCGAAGGTGGTGCTGCTGCGCGCGGAGGGCTCGGTGTTCTGCTCCGGCGCCGACCTCTCCGAGGCCTCGGCGGCCGGCTCCGAGGACGCCCCGCGCGGGATCGTCCGCCTGCAGCGGCTCGTCGTGGGCTCGACGAAGCCGGTGGTGCTGCGGCTGCAGGGCGCGGTGCGCGCCGGCGGGATCGGGCTGGTGGCCGCCGCCGACGTCGTCGTCGCCGTCGAGGACGCCACCTTCGCGCTCACCGAGGTCAAGCTCGGGCTGGCTCCCGCCGTCATCTCGCTCACGGTGCTGCCGCGGCTGACGTCGCGCGCCGCGGCGTACACCTTCCTGACGGGGGAGACCTTCACCGGCGCCGAGGCCGAGCGGATGGGCCTGGTGACCCGGGCGGTGCCGGCCGACGCCCTCGACGCGGAGGTGGAGCGGGTCTGCGCCTCGCTCGCGACCGGTGCGGTGCAGGGCCTGCGGGAGAGCAAGGCGCTGCTGGCCGAGGACCTGCTCGAGCGGATCGACCGGCTCGGCGACGACGTGGCGGCGCGGAGCGCGCGGCTCTTCGGGTCCGAGGAGGCCCGCGAGGCGATGACGGCGTTCCTGTCGCGCAAGAAGTAGCCGGGAGACGACGAAACCCGTCCGGCGGTCCCCCACAGGCGCCGGACGGGTCTCGACGGGCGAGGACGCTCGGCGCCCCCCGGCGCCGCACGCGAGCCATCCCCCCGGTGGCCCGTGTCGTTCCTCGCTGCCAGGCAGGTCGCCCTGCCGATGACCAGAACGCTACGGGCGGACGGTCAACACGACGTCCACGGCCGAGTCAGGGTTCGGTAACAGTTCGTGGCATCAGGAGCCGGCCGCCAGCGCGGTGAGCGCCGCCGCCAGCGCCGGTGAGACGCCGAGCCGGTCCGCGTCCACCGACACCGCGTCGCACGCGCCGCGGTCCAGGCCGATCTCGTACGTCGCGCCGTCGCGGCCCGCGACGACGACGGCGTGCGCCGGAGCCATCGGGTCGGGCGTGCAGGCCCCGGGCGTGGGGTCGAAGGCGCCGAGGGCGAGCACCCGGACGCGCTCGGCGTCCGTGGCGCGCAGCGCGGTGCTCCGCGGGGCGGCGCCGGGGCCGTCCGCGGGGTCGTAGGTGCACAGCACGGCCGCCGCGGCCGCCGTGGCCGTCAGCCCGGTGGCCGGCCCGTCGGTCACCGGTCCGGCCGCCTCCGGGGCCGCAGCCGGGCAGGACGGGGTCGCGGTCGACCCGCTGGCGCCGTCCGGCGACTCCTGGGCCGCCAGGGCCGTCATCAGCTCGCGGTAGACCTGGCCGCCGGGGACGACCCGGGCGGACGGGGCCGGCCGGGTGTACGCCGCACAGGCCGACGTCTCGCCGTACACCTCGGCCACGGTGCCGTCCTCGAAGCCGACCTGCACCGCCAGCTTCGTGGCCGACGGGGTCGGCCGGCAGGGCTCGTCGGACCCGGCCGCGCGCTGCCAGCCGCGGACGAGCGTCGCGGCGCCGTCGGTGAGCACGGCGTCCGGCACGAGCGCCGAGCCGATAGGTCGCGGGTAGGAGCCGCCCACGACGCAGAACCGCGCCCAGGCCGCCTCGCCGAGCAGGAAGTCGGGGTGGTCGAGCTCCCCGTCGGCGCGCGTGCGGCACCCGGTCGACACCTCGACCACCGACCCCGTGGGCGCCTCGCCCACGGCCGCGACCGGCCGGGAGCCCTCCACCCAGCGCGGGGCGAGCGGGACCGCCACCGCCACCGTCGCGGCCACCGCGATCGCGCCGACGACGCGGGCCCGCCGGCCGCGCCGGGCCCTCCGGGTGGCCTCGGCGAGCAGGCCGGCCAGGTCGGGGGTGCGGGGCACGTCGCGACGCGGGCGGGCGGCGAGCGCCCGGTCGACCGCGTCGGCGGGGTCGGCGGGGTCGCGTGCGCCGCGCGGGGCGGGCCGGTGGCGTGGGAGCGCCGCGACCAGCCCGTCGCGCACCAGGGGCGCTGCCGCGTCGGCCGAGCCGTCGGTGAGGTGGGCACGCCGCCCGGCCCGCCGCAGCGCGTCGGCCACCAGCCGCTCGGCGCGGCCCGGGTCGTCCGGCTCGCCCACCAGCAGCCACGCCGCCCGCCACAGCGCGCGGCCGCGCTGGTCGACGTACGCCGCCAGGGCGCCGCTCGGCGGGGGTGTCGGCATGGGCCGCAGGATCCCACAGCGGCCCGCCCGGCGCGGGCCCCGTGTGACGTTCTGGTGAACCCGTCGGCGACCGTCCGCGGCCCCGGTTACGCTTGTCCACTTGCCGCTCCGGGTGCGACGACCGGTGGCGGAGCCCGCGTGGACGTCGCCACGAGTGGAGATCGAAAGCGTTGTCCGAACAGCAGCAGTCCCAGTCCGACGACCGGTCGGCGGATCGGTCCGTCGAGGAGCGCGAGGTCGCGGCCGAGCAGGAGTTCGTCGACCGCGTCTACCGCCAGCTGGCCGACTCGGCCGCGGCGGCGCGCCAGCTCGCCCGGGAGGGCCACCAGCGCGGCCGGCTCGGGCACGAGGGCGGGCTCGTCGAGCGCGACGCGATGGTCTTCCAGGCCGCGAAGCGGATCGCCCAGCTCGACGCCGCCCACGAGGGACTCGTCTTCGGCCGCCTCGACCTGACGCCCGAGCTCGACGCGGCACCGCGGTACGTCGGCCGCATCGGCCTGCGCGACGCCGACCGGGACTCCCTGCTCATCGACTGGCGCGCCCCGGCCGCCGCGGTGTTCTACCAGGCGACCGCGGCCGAGCCGCACCACGTGATCCGTCGCCGGGTGCTGCGCTGCGTCGGCCCCGAGGTCGTCGGCGTCGAGGACGAGCTGCTGGACGCCGAGGCGCTCGAGGAGTCCGGCCTGGACCTGCCGATCGTCGGCGAGGGCGCGCTGATGGCGCAGCTCTCCCGGGCCCGCGACCGGTCGATGCACTCGATCGTCGCGACCATCCAGGCCGAGCAGGACAAGGCGATCCGCGCGCCGGGCAAGGGCGTGGTCACCATCTCCGGCGGTCCCGGCACGGGCAAGACGGTCGTCGCGCTGCACCGCGCGGCGTACCTGCTCTACACCGACCGCCGCCGCTACGAGACCGGCGGCGTGCTGGTCGTCGGCCCCAGCGGGGTGTTCATGCGCTACATCGAGCGGGTGCTGCCGAGCCTCGGTGAGACCGCGGTGGCGCTGCGCTCCCTGGGCGAGGTCGTCGACGGGGTGCGGGCGACCCGGCACGACGAGCCGGCGGTCGCCGACGTCAAGGGCACCGAGCGGATGGCCGAGCTGCTGCGGCGCACGGCGCGGCAGCAGGCGCCGGGCAGCCCGACCCAGTTCCGGATCTTCTGGCGCGACGACACGATCGTGCTCGACCGCGGCCTGCTCGGCCGGCTGCGCCGCCAGCTCATGTCGCAGGGCCGCCGCAACAAGCAGCTGCCCCGGGTCGCCCCGACGCTCCTGGACGCGATGTGGCGGCAGGTGCGCGGCGAGCGCGGGCGCGACCGCGGCCGCGAGGCCTTCGACGAGGAGATGCTGTCCGACCAGCGGTTCGTGGACTTCGCGGTCGCCTGGTGGCCGCCGCTCGACGCCCGGACCGTCCTGGGCTGGCTGCGCGACCCCGAGCTCCTCGCCCGGGTCGGCGAGGGCGTCGTCACGGCCGAGGAGCAGCGGCTGCTGCTGAAGTCCTGGGCCGGGGCCACCGACCTCTCGGTCGCCGACGTCGCGCTGCTCGACGAGCTGCGCTACGCCCTGGGCGACGTGCCGGCCAAGCCCGAGGACGAGCGCGACGACCCGCTCGCGGTCATCGAGGGCGCGGTCGACCTGCAGGAGCTGACGACCGCCTCGGACCGGGAGTACGCCCCCTCCGGCCGGGCCTGGGCACCGCCCCAGCACCGGATCGAGGACGACGGCTTCGCCCACGTGCTCGTCGACGAGGCGCAGGACCTCACGCCGATGCAGTGGCGGATGGTCGGCCGGCGCGGCCGCACGGCGTCCTGGACCATCGTCGGCGACCCGGCCCAGTCCTCCTGGCCGGTCCGCGAGGAGGCCGAGGCGGCCCGCGCCGCGGCGCTCGAGGGCAAGCAGGTCCACGCCTTCCACCTCTCGACCAACTACCGGAACTCCTCGGAGATCTACGCCTACGCCGAGGCCTACGCCCGGCGCGTCGGGCTCGACGCCGACCTCCCGACCGCGGTGCGCTCGACCGGAGTGGAGCCGGTCGAGGTGACCGGCGTGACCGACCTCGAGGCCGCGACCCGCGCGGCGGTGGTCGACCTCGCCGGCCGGGTCGGCGGCACCGTCGGCATCGTGGTGCCGGTGGCGCGGCGCTCGGAGGTCAACTCCTGGCTCGCCTCGTGGTCGGAGCTGGCCGCGGACGCCCCGAGCGCCCGGGCGGCCGTCGACTCCTCGGTCACGCCCTCGGGCGAGGACCGCGTCGTCGTGCTGACCGGCCTGGACACCAAGGGACTGGAGTTCGACGGCATCGTCGTGGTCCGCCCCCAGGAGATCGAGGACGAGTCGCTGACCGGCCGGGCGACGCTGTACGTCGTGCTCACCCGCGCCACCCAGCTGCTGACCACCATCAGCTGACGTCCCTGCTGGTCGAGCAGACGAGCGCCGGCGGGCCGTGTCGACATCCGGTGACCATGGCTGAGTCCATGCGCCCCTCACCGGGTCTCGACACGCTCAGGCCGTCAGCCGGCCTTCGCTGCTCGACCAGCGGGTGGCGCGGCTTCGCCGCCCGGCCGGCGCGCTCACTAGAGTTCGCCCATGACCTCCACGCCGAACGCCCGGGACGCCATCGCCGCGCTCCAGGGGCACGAGGCGTGGGCGATCATCCGGCGCTCCACCCGGGCCGGTGACCGCGACAGCGTCGGGCTCGTCGGCGGCCGGCGCTCCGTGGTCGAGTCCCTGCTCGACGTACCGCTCGAGGAGGGCCCGCCGGCCGAGGGTCACATCGCCGACCGGCTGCTCGCGGTGCCGTTCCGCCAGGTCGCCGAGCGCGGCTTCGAGGCCCACGACGACGGGACGCCGCTGGTCGTGGTCGACGTCGAGACCGAGCTGGAGTTCTCCGTCGCCGAGGTGGTCGAGGCGATCGACGAGGCCGAGGTGGCCTTCGCCGACCGCGGCGGGTTCGAGACCGACGACGAGGAGTACGGGAAGCTCGTCGAGTCGATCATCCGCGACGAGATCGGCCAGGGCGAGGGCGCGAACCTGGTGATCGGCCGGCACTACCGCGCGAAGGTCGCCGACTGGGGCGCCGCCAAGGCGCTCGCGGTGTTCCGCCGGCTGCTCGAGCGCGAGCGCGGCGCCTACTGGACCTACGTCTTCTTCACCGGCGACCGCTACCTCATCGGCGCCAGCCCCGAGCGGCACGTCTCCATCCACGGCGGCGACGTCCGGATGAACCCGATCAGCGGCACCTTCCGCATCCCCCGCGAGCCCGACGCGGACGTCCGCGGTCGGCTCCTGGAGTTCCTGCGCGACGAGAAGGAGATCTACGAGCTCTTCATGGTCGTCGACGAGGAGCTGAAGATGATGTGCGACATCTGCAACCAGGGCGGCCAGGTGCTCGGGCCGTTCCTCAAGCCGATGAGCCGCCTCGTCCACACCGAGTACCTACTCGCCGGCCGCACCGACCGGGACCCGCGCGAGGTGCTGCGCGACACGATGTACGCCGCCACCGTCACCGGCAGCCCGGTGGAGAACGCCTGCCGGCTGATCAAGGCCTACGAGACCGAGGGGCGCGGCTACTACGGCGCCGCCCTCGCCGTGCTCGGCCGCGACGCGACCGGGGGACCGGTCGTGGACAGCCCAATCGTGATCCGCACCGCCGACGTCGACCTCGAGGGCAACCTCAAGGTGACGGCCGGCGCGACGCTCGTGCGCGACTCCGACGCGGCGTACGAGGTCGCCGAGACCCACGCCAAGGCCGGCGGCATCCTCAGCGCCTTCGGCCTGGTGGCGCCGGCGCCGACCCCCGACGTCAACGTCGCCGAGCTGGTCAACGACGAGGACGTGCTGCTCGCGCTCAACGCCCGCAACCGGCGGCTCTCGTCGTTCTGGCTGACCGACCAGGGCGGCTCGGCGCCGGACCCGCGGCTGGCCGGCCGCAGCGCGGTGATCCTCGACGGCGAGGACGACTTCGTGAACATGCTGCGCCACGTGCTCGGCGTGCTCGGCATGACCAGCGAGGTCGTGCGCCACGAGGAGTACGTCGCCGGGTGCCTCGACGGGTTCGACCTGGTGATCGTCGGGCCCGGCCCCGGCGACCCGCGCGACGACGACGACCCCAAGATGGCCAACCTGCGGGCCGCGGTCGCCGAGCTGCTCGAGGAGCGGCGCCCGTTCCTCGCGGTGTGCCTGGGCCACCAGGCGCTGTGCCACCAGCTCGGGATCCCGCTGGCCTACAAGGACATCGTCTTCCAGGGGACCCAGTCGCCGGTGCCGCTCGAGGGCCGGACCGAGCGGGTCGGGTTCTACAACACCTTCGTGGGGCGGGTCGGCGGGGACGACGCGCTCCCCGCGGGGGTCCGGGTCGACACCGACCCGGACTCGGGCGACGTGCACCACCTGGCCGGGCCGCACTACCGCGGCATCCAGTTCCACGCCGAGTCGATCCTGACCGAGCACGGCTACGACCTGCTGCACGACTACGTCGTGTCGCTGCTGCTGGATGAGCCGGGGAACCCCGCCGCCACGCGGTAGTCTCGGAGGTGCGAGCCCGGTGGAAGCTGCCCCCCAGTCCCATCGGGCTCGCCTCCACTCCTCGCAGCCGGCCCGCCGGACCCCGAGCGGGCCCGCCGCCCGGGACGTCGTCGTCGTCGACCACCACGACTCCTACACGTGGAGCCTGGTCCACCTCGTCGCCCGGGTGACCGGCTCCCTGCCGCTCGTCGTCCAGCACGACGAGGTCACCGCGGACGAGGTCCTCGCGCACGAGCACGTCGTGCTCTCGCCCGGTCCCGGCCGCCCCGACCGGCCGGCCGACTTCGCGGTCGGCCGCGAGGTGCTGGCCGCCGGCACCCGTCCGGTGCTGGGCGTCTGCCTGGGCATGCAGGGCCTGGTGACGACGTACGGCGGGCGGGTCGAGCGGGTGCGGCCGGCGCACGGGGTGGTGTCCCGGGTGACCCACGACGGCCGTGGCGTCCTCGCCGGGCTGCCGCAGGGCTTCGACGCGGTGCGCTACCACTCGCTTGCCGCCACCGTCGTCCCCGACTGCCTCGAGGTCACCGCCCGCTCCGAGGACGGGGCGGTCATGGGGGTGCGCCACCGGACGCTGCCGCTCGAGGGCGTGCAGTTCCACCCCGAGTCGGTGCTCTCCGAGCACGGGCTGCGGATCGTCGCGTCGTTCCTCGGGGCCGCCGGATGAGCGGCCCCCACGGTGGGCCGGCGGGCGGGCCGGGGGTGCTCGAGGCCTTCCGCGAGGTCGCCGGCACGCACCCGCGCTGCTTCTGGCTCGACGGTGCCGGCGCCCGCGGCTGGTCGGGCCGCCGGTCGGTGCTCGGCTGGCTGGAGCCCGACGACGTGTCGTTGTCGTACTCCGCCGCCACCCGCACCGTCACCCGCCACGCCGCCGGTCGGTCGGAGGTGGTGGCGAGCGGGAGCGCCGACGTCTTCGCGGCGCTGGAGGCCGAGCTCGCCGCGGGCGGGCCCGACGACCAGTGGTTCGGCTACCTCGGCTACGCCTGCCGGCCCGACCTGCCCGCCCGCCCCGCGGTGGGGCTGCCCGACGCGGTGTGGATGCGGCCCTCGCACGTCCGCGTGTGGACGCCTCCCGGGCCGGACGAGGCGCGAGGTCCCGCGTCCACGTGGGACGTCGCGCCGGCGCGCCGGCCGACCGCCCACGAATCGTCCCCACCCGCGGCGCCCCCGTGGTACGTCGCGGCGTTCGAGCGGGTGCAGGAGGCGCTGCACGCCGGGGACAGCTACGAGGTCAACCTGACCCACCGCGAGCAGGTGGCGAGCGACCTCGACCCGGTGACGGCGTACCTCCGGCTCCGCGCGCTCAACCCCGCGCCGTACGCCGGGTTCCTCCAGCACGACGTGCCCGGTGCGCGCGCCTGGCTGCTCTCCAGCAGCCCCGAGCGGTACGCCACGGTGACCACCGAGGGCACCCGCGGCGCTCGCGGAACGGGTGGGCGGACGCTCGAGACCCGGCCGATCAAGGGGACGACGCCGCGCGGGGCGACGCCGGCCGAGGACGCGGCGGCGGCGCTGCGGCTGCGCACCGAGCAGCGCTACCGCGCCGAGAACCTCATGGTCGTCGACCTGCTGCGCAACGACCTGGCGACGGTGTGCGAGCCGGGCACGGTCGAGGTGCCGGTGCTGATGGACGTCGAGTCCTACCCCAGCGTGCACCAGCTCGTCTCCACCGTCCGCGGCCGGCTGCGGCCGGAGGTGACCACCGTGGCCGCGCTGCGGGCGCTGTTCCCCGCCGGCTCGATGACCGGGGCGCCCAAGCGGCGCACCATGGAGGTCGTCGACGAGGTCGAGTCGAGCGCGCGGGGCGTGTACGCCGGTGCGTTCGGCTGGGTCGCCGCCGACGGGCGCGCCGACCTGGGGGTGGTGATCCGCAGCCTGGTCACCACGGGTCAGGGCCGGTGGGAGCTGGGTACCGGTGGCGGCATCACCGTCCACTCCGACGCGGCGTCGGAGCACGCCGAGGCAGGATGGAAGGCCGAGCGCCTGCTCGCCGTCTTCGCGACACCAGGAGGTAACACCGCGTGACTACCGTCGAGAGCATGGCCAAGCCGCACGTCATCGTGCTGTTCGGCGCGACAGGCGACCTGTCCCGCCGCAAGCTGCTGCCGGGTCTGCTGCACCTGTTCGAGGCGGGCCTGCTCACGGACACCCGCATCGTGGGGACGTCCCTGGAGGACGTCGACTCGACCCACTTCGAGACCTTCGCGCGCGACGCCTGCGAGGAGTTCGGCGAGGGCACCATCGACGACGCCCGCTGGGCGCCGTTCGGGAACCTGCTCAGCTACCTGCCGCAGTCCGCCGGCCCGCAGGCGCTGGCCGACGAGGTCGCGCGCGCCGAGGACACCCTGCCCGGGCCCGACGAGCGCAAGCGCCGGCTGCACTACCTCAGCGTGCCGCCCAAGGCGGCCCTCGACGTGGTGCACCAGCTGGACAAGGCGGGCCTGGTCGAGCGGTCGCGGATCGTCATGGAGAAGCCGTTCGGCACCGACCTGGAGTCGGCGGTCAACCTCAACGCCGAGCTGCACGAGGTCTTCGACGAGCACCAGATCTTCCGCATCGACCACTTCCTGGGCAAGGAGGCGGCGCAGAACATCCTCGCCTTCCGGTTCGCCAACGGCCTCTTCGAGCCGATCTGGAACCGCAACTTCATCGACCACGTGCAGATCGACGTCCCCGAGACGCTCGGCCTCGAGGGCCGCACCAAGTTCTACGAGTCGACCGGCGCCTACCGCGACATGGTCGTCACCCACCTGATGCAGGTGCTGGCGTTCATGGCGATGGAGCCGCCGACGTCGCTGGAGCCGGACCCGATCAGCGACGAGAAGAACAAGGTCTTCCGCTCGATGAAGCCGATCGACCCCCACGACGTGGTGCGCGGGCAGTACGCCGGCTACCGCGGCAAGGAGGAGGTCGCCGACGACTCCGACACCGAGACCTTCATCGCGCTCAAGGTCGAGATCGACAACTGGCGGTGGGCCGGCGTGCCGATCTACCTGCGCACCGGCAAGAAGATGGCCGAGAGCGCGCGGATCATCTCGATCGCGTTCAAGGAGCCGCCGCTGTCGATGTTCCCGGCCGGCTCGCAGGCGGGCATGCAGGGCCCCGACCACCTCACCTTCGACCTCGCCGACCAGTCGCGGATGTCGCTGTCGTTCTACGGCAAGAAGCCCGGTCCGGGCATGAAGCTGGAGAAGCTCTCGATGCAGTTCGCCACCCACGAGACGTCGTCCTCGACCGGCGTGCTGGCGGCGTACGAGCGGCTCATCCACGACGCGATGCGCGGCGACCACACGCTCTTCACGACCGCCGAGGGCATCGAGACGCTGTGGGAGAAGTCCTCGGCGCTGCTGGAGATGCCGCCGCCGGTGCGCACCTACCAGCCCGGCACGTGGGGCCCGAACGCGATCCACCAGCTCGTCGCGCCGCACGCGTGGCGGCTGCCGTTCGAGCGCACCTGGCGGATGCCGTCCCCGGACGGCGCCAACGCCTGAGGATCAGGCCCCCGACGTCGTACGCCGCCCGTCGTCCTCCCACTGCTCCTTGCCGAGGTCGACGGCGCGGCGGGCGTTGGCGAGCGAGGCCAGCACGATGGTGCCCAGCGCGCCCTCGCGGTCGAAGACGGTCGCGGTGCCGACCGCGATGCCGTCCTGCTCCAGCCGGTCGATGGCGTGCAGCCCGATCTCGGTGCCGGCGGGGCGGCGGACCAGGGTCAGGGTGATGTCGGTGTTGATGTGCTCCACGCCCCGCGTGCCCCAGTTGGTCACGAGGCTGGCGCCGTCGGCGATCGCGGCGACGGCCTGGAACGGCGTGGCCCGCTCACCGGCGACGACCGGGACCGCGCTGTTCCACGACGTCTTGCGCGAGGCGTTCTGGTGCGCCCGGAAGTCCTGGGACCAGCCGGCGTCGCTGTGCAGGAACGGCACGTGGGGCTCGGTCGTCGGCGGCGCGACGTCCTCCGGCGGGGGAGAGGGGTGCACGTCCGGCATCCACACCTCGCCCTCCGTGTCGGCCGTCGGCTTGAGGAACAGCCCGCTGGCACGGGCGACCGGCACGCCGTCCTGCAGCGCGACGACGTCGACGAGCGCGAGCCGCGGGCCGGCGCGCACGACGTCGGTGGCGAAGGTCAGCGGCTGCCGGGTGGCGGGGCGGAACAGGTCGACGGTGTAGCGCGCCGGCCGCAGGTCAGTGCGTCCCTCCTCCTCGACCCGCCGCTCCAGCGCGCGGGCCATCGCGCCGCTCACGGCCACGCCGTGCAGGTGGTCCTTGCCCCAGCTGCTGACCGCGAGGTCGGTGGCGAGGAGGCTCGCGCTACCGTCGTCGGTCGTGAAGAACGCCAGCTCCATGGCGGCATCCTGGCAGGCGGTCAGTCGGCCGCGCGCTCCGGAGCCCGCTCGGAGAGGCGCGCGAGGACGCCGCGGGTGGCGCGGACCAGGCGGGTGCGGTCGGCGGGGTCGAGCGCGATGGCGTTGACCGACTCGATCAGGCCGCGCGTCTGGACGAACCCGGTGACCGCGACGGCGTCGTCGGTGACCTGGGTGACGGTGCGCGCGGCGTCGGCGCTGGGCAGGTCGAGGTCCTGCACGTCACCGGCGACCTCGCCGATGGTGTCCCAGGCGTCCTCGAAGGACCCGTCGAACCACAGGTAGTTCAGGTCCAGCATCGGCCCGCCCTCGGCGACCGGCACGTAGGTGCAGCGCATCGCGCCGGGGTCCCCGGTCTCCTCGGTCACCTCCTCGCCGAGCAGCCGACCGACCTCGGCGGGGGTGAGGTCGTCGCACGGGTTCCACGAGGGCGGGTCGGCGGACGCGCCGGACGTCGCCGTGCTGCCGCCGTGGGGCGAGGCCGACGAGCCCGACGACTCCGCGGGCTCGTCGGAGGAGCACCCGGCGGCGACGAGCGCCAGGACCAGCAGGGGCAGCAGGGGCAGCAGGGGCCCGGCGACGGGTCGGCGGCTCATGCCCGGCTCCCGGTGGTCGAGGGCGCCGGGGACGCCGGGGCCTCGGCGGGCAGGGCCAGGACGAGCCGCGCCCCGCCGGCGGGCGACGTGGTGACCTCCAGCCGCCCGGCGTGGCGGTCGGCGACCTGGCGGACGATGGAGAGGCCGAGCCCGGACCCGGGCATGCCCCGGGACTCCTCGGCGCGCCAGAAGCGGTCGAACACGTGCGGTCGGTCCTCCTCGGAGATGCCGGGTCCCTCGTCGTCCACGGTGAGGACGCCGCCGGCGAGCCGGACGGTGACGGTGCCGCCGGGCGGGCTCCACTTGGCGGCGTTGTCGAGCAGGTTGGTGACGGCGCGCTCCAGCGCGGCCGCGTCGCCGACGAGCTCGAACGGCTCGGCCGCGACGTCGAAGACCAGGCCGGGTGCCCGGCGGCGTACCCGTGCCAGGGCCTGGTCGACGACCTCGGCGAGGTCGACCGGCGCGACCAGGTGGTCGGCGCGGTCGTCGCGGGACAGCTCGACCAGGTCGCCGACCAGCGTGCTGAGCTCCTCGATCTGGGCGCGGACGTCGTCGAGGAGCTCGGCCCGGGCCTCCTCGGGGAGGGTCATCGCCCCCGGGCCGTCGGCCTGGGTGAGCAGCTCGATGTTGGTGCGCAGCGAGGTGAGCGGGGTGCGCAGCTCGTGGCCGGCGTCGGCGACCAGCTGGCGCTGCCGGTCGCGGGACGCGGCGAGCGCGGTGAGCATCTCGTTGAACGCCGAGGCGAGGCGGGCGACCTCGTCGTCCTCCTTGCCCTCCACCTGGATGGGGGTCAGGTCCTCGGTGCGCGCGATGGCCTCCACCTCGGTGGTCAGCCGGCGCACCGGCCGCAGGCCGTTGGTCGCCACCGCCCACCCGGCCATCCCCGCCGCGACGACGCCGAGCAGGCCGAAGAGCAGCATCACCACGCCGAGGCGGGCCAGGACCTGCTGCTGGGGCTCGAGCGACTGGGCGACGACCAGCGCCTCGCCGTCGGTGTTCGCGGGGACCGTCGCCACGCGGTAGCGGGTGTCGCCGGCGACGATCGTGCGGATGTTCCACTTCCGCTCGCCGTGGGCGACCGCCAGCTCGGGCTCGCCGATGTAGAGGCGCGGCCCCTTGTCCTGGGTGAGCACCGACCCGTCGGGGTAGACGAACGCCACCCGGATGTCACCGGCGCCCAGCGCCCACGACGGGATCTCCAGCCTGGTGCTGAGGCTCGACAGCGCCTGGGTGCGGGCGGCGGCCTGCGCCCGGTCCAGCAGCGAGTTGTCCAGCGTGGACTGCATCTGCACGCGGACCGTCATGAAGGCGCCCAGCGCCACGAACGCCACGGACAACCCCACCGCGATCGTGGTCAGCAGCGTGACGCGGCCCGCCAGGGAGGGGTGGCGCAGGGCCCTCATGCTTCCTTCAGCACGTAGCCGACGCCGCGGACCGTGTGGATCAGGCGGGGCTCACCCTCGGCCTCGGTCTTGCGCCGCAGGTAGCCGACGTAGACCTCGAGGGAGTTCGCGGTGGTCGGGAAGTCGTAGCCCCAGACCTCCTCGAGGATGAACGAGCGCTCCAGGACGCGCCGCGGCCGCCGCAGGAACATCTCGAGCAGCGTGAACTCGGTCCGGGTCAGCTCGATGAGCCGTTCGCCGCGGCGGACCTCGCGGGTGGCGACGTCCATCGAGAGGTCTGCGAAGGACAGCACCTCGTCGGCGGCGTCGTCGGCCGGCACGACCCGGCGCAGGAGCGCGCGGAGGCGGGCGAGCAGCTCGGCGAGCGCGAACGGCTTGGTCAGGTAGTCGTCGGCCCCCGCGTCCAGCCCCTCGACGCGGTCCCCGACGGCGTCGCGGGCGGTGAGGACCAGGACGGGTACGTCGTTCCCGGCCGCGCGCAGCGCGCGGGTCGCCTCGATCCCGTCGAGCCGCGGCATCATCACGTCCATCACGACCACGTCCGGCGCCGCCCGGCCGATCGCGGCCAGCGCCTCGGCGCCGTCGGTGGCCAGGTGCACGTCGTACCCGTTGAACTCCAGCGACCGCCGCAGCGACTCCCGCACGGCCCGGTCGTCGTCGACGACGAGCACGCGGGGCTTGGCGGTCGGTGGCACCCCGCCATGGTGCCAGCAGGTCCTGAGCCGGCGCTGAGAGCCGGGCACCCGGGCGGGAACCCGGGCAGAGGACCGGAAGCCGGGACACGGGCGCGATCGCTCCCTAGGCTGCGGACGACCTTGGGGGGTCTCCATGCTGCATCGCGGTCTCGTGCTCGCGCTCGTCTCGTCCGTGCTCGCCGTGCTGGGGGTGACGGCGCCCGGGGCGGCGGCGCCCTCGGCGGAGCGGCGCGCGGCGCCGCGGGTCGAGCGGCACGCGGAGCCGGTGCTGCCCGACCGGTTCCAGGAGGAGGTCGTGCTCGGCGGGCTCGACGAGCCGACGGCGGTCGACTTCGGGCCGGACGGCGAGATCTTCGTGGCCTCCAAGAGCGGCGTCGTCCAGGTCTGGGCCACGCCGGAGGCGGAGCGGGTCGAGGTCGTCGACCTCAGCACCGAGACCCACAACCTCTACGACCGCGGGATGCTCGGCCTGGCCCTCGACCCCGGCTTCCCGGCGCGGCCGTACCTCTACCTGCTCCACGCCTACGACCACATCCTCGGCAGCGACCTGCCGACGCCGCAGTGGGGCGTCCCCGGCGTGCCGTACGACGAGTGCCCCGACCCCGAGGACGGCGGACCGGGCGCCGAGGACATGGGCTGCCTGGCCAGCGGCCGCCTCGTGCGGCTGGCCCTGGCCGAGGTGCCCGGCGGCTGGCGGGCGGCCGGCGAGCCGGAGGTCATGCTCGAGGACTGGTGCATGCAGTACCCCTCGCACGCCACCGGCTCGCTGCACGTCGGCCCCGACGGCGACCTGTGGGCCAGCGGCGGCGAGGGCGCGCACTACCTCGAGGTCGACCACGGCCAGCTCGGTGCGCCGTTCTGGCCCGGCGCCAACGCCTGTGACGACCCGGCGCGCGAGGGCGGCTCGCTGCGCGCCCAGGACGTCCGCGCCGGCGGCGACCCGACCGGCCTGTCCGGCACCGTCGTGCGCATCGACCTCGACACCGCCGAGGGCGTGCCCGGCAACCCGCTCGCCGGCCGGGACGGCGCGAACGAGCGTCGGATCGTGGCGTACGGCATGCGCAACCCGTTCCGGTTCGCGTTCCGCCCCGGCACCGGCGCCGACCCGGAGGTGTACGTCGGCGACGTCGGGCAGGGCGGCTGGGAGGAGATCGACCGGTTCCGCCCCAGCGGCCGGCAGCCGGAGAACTTCGGCTGGCCCTGCTACGAGGGCCCGGACCGCAACGCGGGCTTCGACCCGCTCGACCTGCCGCTGTGCGAGTCGCTGTACAAGGCGCGCACGGCGAGCGAGCCGTTCTTCGCCTACCCCCGGACCGGGGCGCTCGCGGGCGAGACCTGCCCGACCGGGTCGGCCTCGATCTCCGGGCTGCAGTTCGGCGCCAGCCGGTCCTACCCGGCGGCGTACCGCGGGGCGCTCTTCTTCTCCGACTACTCCCGCCAGTGCGTGTGGGTGATGGGCAAGAAGGCCGACGGGTCGCCCGACCCGCGAAGGGTGCGGCCGTTCCTCCAGGGCGCCGCCAGCCCCGTGGACCTGCTCACCGGCCCCGAGGGGGACCTGTACTACCTCAGCCTCGGCGTCGACGAGCAGGGCTACCCCTCGGCGGGCGCGGGCTCGCTGCGCCGGATCCGGTACGTCGCCGGCAACCGCGCACCGGTCGCGCGCCTGGTCCCCCGCACGCCGACCTGGGGCCCGACGCCGCTCGAGGCGGTCCTCGACGCCTCCGGCTCGTCCGACGCCGAGGGCGACGACCTGACCTACCGCTGGGACCTCGACGGCGACGGCGGGTTCGACGACGCCGAGGGGCCCGAGGTGCGGACGACCGTCACCGGCACCGACGACGTGACGGTGCGGGTCCGGGTGGCCGACGGCGGGGGTGGCGAGGACGAGGCGGCGCTGGTCCTGCACCCGGGCGACGCCGGCCCGCCGGTGGTCAGCATCGCCTCCCCGGCCCGGGACCTGCGCTGGTCGGTCGGCGAGGCGATCGACCTCTCCGCGACCGCGGTCGACCCCGACGGCACCGACACCACGGTCACCTGGTCGGTCGCGCTCGCCCACTGCCCGAACGACACCTGCCACACCCACCCGCTGCAGACCGCGGTGGCCGACGGCACGACCGTCCGGGGGCCCGACCACGAGCACCCGTCGTACCTCCTGGTGTCGGTCACCGCCACGGACGCCCGGGGCCTGAGCACCGCCGAGTCCTATCGGCTGGAGCCGCGGACGGTGCGGCTGCGGTTCCGGACCCGGCCGGGCGGACTGCCCCTGTCGGTGGCCGGCGTCAGGCACCGGCGAACCTGGACGGGCACCTTCATCGTCGGCTCCCGGATCACCCTCACCGCGCCGCGCAGGCAGCGGCGCGGCCGGACGGCGTACGCGTTCGCGCGGTGGTCCGACGGCGGGTCGCGGTCCCACACCCTGGTGGCGCCCGGTCGGACGCGCACCCTCACGGCCGTCTACCGCCGGCGGTGACCGAGGGGCGGGGTCAGCGGTAGCGGGCGGCCGCGGCCGCGGCGCGCGCGCCGTACCCGCCGCCGAACAGGCAGGCGTGCACGAGCAGCGGGAAGAGCTGGTGCAGCGCCAGCCGGTCCTCCCAGCCGTCCGCGAGCGGGGCGGCGTCGACGTACGCCTCGAGCGCCTTGGGCAGGTGCGGCAGCCCGAACAGCGACAGCATCGCCAGGTCGGTCTCGCGGTGGCCGCCGTGGGCGGCGGGGTCGACCAGGTGGACGCCGTCGCCGCCCCAGACGACGTTGCCGTTCCACAGGTCGCCGTGCAGCCGGGCCGGGCCCTCCTCGGGCACCAGGGCGGGCAGCCGGCCGACCACCGACTCGACGCTCGCGGCCTGCTCGGGGGTGACGGCGCCCCGGTCGCGGGCGAGCTTGAGGTAGGGCAGCACCCGGCGGACGGCGAAGAACTCCGCCCAGGTGGGGGCGGCCCGGTTCGGCAGGGGGAGGCGGGCGATGTAGCCGTCGCGGTGCTCGCCGTCCGGTCCCGCGCCGTACGCCGCGGCGCCGGCGGCGTGGGTGGCGGCCAGCGCCCGGCCGAGGTCCGCGGCCGCCTCGGCCGTCTGCTTGCCCGGCTCGACCCAGCGCACCACGAGGCACTCGGCGTCCACGGCCAGCACGTCCGGCACGCGGGCCCCGCCCTCGACCGCGCCCAGCCAGCGCAGTCCTCGGGCCTCGACCTCGAAGAAGTCGGCCGGCGCGTGCGCCAGCGTCTTCATCAGCGCGGTGGTGCCGTCGCTGAGCCGCAGCTTGGTGGCGGTGGCGGTGTCGCCGCCGGCCACCGGGGCCGTGGCCACCACGGCGGCGCCGAGGAGCTCCTCGGCGCGACGGGCGACCAGTGGCTGGCGGGCCATCTCAGCCCAGCGTCCGCTGGCGGGTCACGGGCGGTCCATCAGCCGCTGCAGGGCCGCGGTGATCGCGACCGACGTTCGCTCGACCATCTGCAGCACCTCCTCGAAGCCGTCCGGGCCACCGTAGTACGGGTCCGGCACCTCGGTGCCGGGGGCGACGGGGTCGAACTCGCCGAAGAGCATGACCCGCTCGCTGCGCCCGCCGACGTCGTCGAGGTTCGCGCCGTCCATCACCAGCACCAGGTCCAGCTCGTCGAGCCAGCTGCGCGCGAACTGCCGGGCGCGGTGCCGGGTCGCGTCGTACCCCGCGGCGGTGAGGGTCGCCGCGGCCCGGTCGTCCATCGGGTTGCCGACGTGCCAGTCGCCGGTGCCGGAGCTGCGGACCTGGACCAGGCCGGACAGCCCGGCGTCGTCGAGGCGCTGGACGAGCACGACGTCGGCCATCGGCGAGCGGCAGATGTTGCCCAGGCAGACCAGCGCGATCGCGTAGCGGCCGGGCAGGCGGGGCTGGGGCAGCAGGGTGTGGGCGTTGCTCATCGGCGGTCCTCCCCGACCAGGCGGTCGACGACCCACGTCATCAGGGTGATGACGATCGCACCGAGGACGGCCGGCCAGAACCCGTCGACCCGGAAGCCGAGGTCGAGCTGCTCGGCCAGCCAGCCGGTGAGCGCGAGCATCGCGGCATTGATGACCAGCAGGAACAGCCCGAGGGTGACGATGATGAACGGGATCGACAGCAGGGTGAGCACCGGCTTCACCACCGAGGTGACCACGCCGAGGATGAGCGCGACCAGCAGCAGGGACGCCCACTTGTGCTCGAGCTCGGCGGTGCCGCTCGAGGGGCCGGTGAACCGGACCCCGTCGACCAGCCAGGCCGCCGTCGCCAGCGCGACCGCGTTGGTCAGGAGCCAGGAGAGGAAGCGCACGCCGCCATCCTGGCAGCCGGGCCTGAGGCGGGGCTGAGCCCCTGCCGGGTCAGCGCTCGATGCCCAGCGCCTCGATGATCGCCACCTCGGCGTCGGCGAGGTGGCGGTCGAGGAAGGCCGAGGCGCCCGGGATGTCCCCCGCCTCGAGCAGGTCCAGCAGCGCCCGGTGGGAGTCGGCCTGGTCGTGGGCGTTGCGGCGGATGCGGTCGACCTGGGCGAGCGCCAGCTTCAGCTCGGTGACCAGGAGCTCGGCCATGTGCACCAGCCGCGGGGACCCGGTCAGGCCGACCAGCGAGACGTGGAAGGCGAGGTGCCGCTCGTTGAGGAGCTGGTAGGAGCCGCCGTCGGCGACGGCCGAGGTGTAGGCGACCAGCGTCGTGCGGACCAGGTCCCGGGCGGGCTGGCCGGCCTCCTCCCAACGGTGGACGCCGGCGCCCTCGAGGACCGCGCGGGCGCGGCACACGTCGCGCACCGAGTCCGGGTCGGGCGTGGTCACGCTGACGCCCCGGTGCGGCTCGCGGGTGGCCAGTCCCTCGGCCACCAGCAGGGTGAGCGCCTCCCGGACTGTCGGCCGCGAGACACCGAGCGAGGCCGCGAGGGCGACCTCCCGCAGGGCGGTGCCGCTCGCGAGCTCGCCGTCGAACACCGCCCGCCGCAGCTCCTCGGCCACGCGGTCGACGGTCGAGGAGTGGTCGAGGCTCAGCGTGCCGAACGGCTCGGACATGGGCTCCATCATCCACCACGCGCGCCGAGTTGTGCGGGGAGCCCGTCGTGCCCCACACTCCGCGTTGTCAGATTGTCTGACAATCGTCGGAGGATGAGGAACGGGAGGTGTGCTCGTGGAGCAGCTGCAGTGGGGCCGTCGGTACGTCGCGGTGGAGCCGTCGCACTTCCGCATCGAGTACGCCATCAACCCCTTCATGGACGTTGCCGACCAGCCCGACCCCGCGCTGGCGCTGGCCCAGTGGCAGGCGATGGTCGGCGCGATCGAGGGGCTCGGCGGCACGGTCGACGTGCTGACGCAGCGCCCGGACGCGCCGGACATGGTCTACGCGATGAACCTCGGCCTCGGCCTGGTCCGCCAGGACGGCTCGCGGCACGTGGTCATGTCGCACATGCGCTACGCCGAGCGCCGGATGGAGACGCTGTCGGCGCAGCCGTGGTTCGCCGGCACCGGCGCCACCACGTCGTACGTCGGCCGGGACGGCGTGGGTGCCCACCTCGAGGCGGGCGACGCGTTCGCCTTCCGCGGCGACCTGGTCGTCGGCCATGGCCCGCGCACCGAGGAGCTGGCGCTCAAGCACCTGGCCACCGAGCTCGGCGTGCGGGTGCGCGGCCTGCGGATCACCCACCCCGGGATGTACCACCTCGACCTGGCCTTCTGCCCCCTCGACGACCGCCGGGCGCTGGTCTGCCCGTCCGCGCTGGACGACGCCTCGGCGGCCGCGCTCCTCGAGCTCGTCCCCGAGCCGCTGGTGCTGACCGAGGAGGAGGCGCTCACGACGTTCTGCGCCAACTCGGTGGTCGTCGGCCGGACCGTCGTGATGCCGGCCTGCCCCGACCGCGTCCGCGCGCAGCTGGAGGAGTGGGGCTTCGAGGTCGTGCTCGTCGACGTCTCGGAGTTCCACAAGGGCGGCGGCTCGATCCGCTGCCTGACCAACCCGGTCGACATCGCCCTGGGTCGCGACCTCGCGGTCGTCCCGGGCGGCGAGGTGCTGCTGCCGGCCTGAGCGCGCGCGGTAGGCGTCAGCGACGGCGTCAGCGGCAGTCGTCGCTGGCGCAGGTCGTGGTGACCGTCGCCCCCTGCTCGGGCGCGGCGTGGCCGAACGAGAGCACGGTGAGGGCCGTGACGAGCAGGCCCAGGCCGAGGTTGCGGACGATCAGCACCCGAGAACCATAGGGACCGACCGGAGGCGGGACGCCCGTTCTCGGGTGCAGATGGTCCGATCGGGTGGTACGGCGTGTCCGGTCGTCGGGGTCCGGCTAACGTCCGGGGCGTGTTCCCCATCGGCGGCGTGGGCGTCATGCTCCTCGGCATCGTGCTCTCCGGAGCGGTCTGCATGCTGCTCCACCTCGCGCTGCGGGGCCGGCTCGGCGCGCTGACCTCGGGCTCGCTGGCGGCCTTCGTGTGGTCGCTGACCGTCATCGGGTTCATCACGCTGATCCCCGCGAACGGTGCGCCGGGGGTGGTCCCCGCCGAGGGCCGGCTCGACACCTGCTCGTGGGACATCGGCGGGCCCGCCCCGGACGGGTTCTGGATCTTCTCCGGCGGCCAGCGGCTGCTCAACACGGTCGTGTTCATCCCCTCCGGCGCCCTGCTCGTGCTCGCGGCCGCCCGCCGCACCCGCGGCGCGTTCCTCGCCGTGCCGATCGGGCTGGCCCTGCTCACGGCGTACTCCGTCGGCATCGAGGTCACCCAGCTCGTCCTCGCCCGCCTCGACCGCGCCTGCGACGTCACCGACGTCGTCGACAACGTCCTCGGCGCCGCCATCGGCGTCGGCATCGGGCTGCTCCTCGCGCTGATCCTGCGCCCCTGGCGCTCGCGCTAGCCGGCACCGCCTGTCCGGGCCCGCTCCTCCCGGCCGGGTCTCCTCCCGCCTCGATCGTTCAATCGCGCGGTTGCGGCGGCCTGGAAGCGCTCCCACCGGCTCCGGGCCCGCGCGAATCGTTCAATTGAACGATTCGTGCGGCGGCAGCAGCGTCGCCCGCCGGCCCCGGCCGACCCGGGCCCACCCCCGGCCGGCAGCGGCCTAGCCTGGGCGCGTGAGCACGCCGCAGCCCCGCCCGAACGTCGCCGACATCCCGCCGTACGTCGCCGGGCGGCCGCCGACGGTGCGGCCCGGGATGGTGTCCTACAAGCTCTCCAGCAACGAGAACCCCTACCCGCCGCTGCCCGGCGTCGTCGAGGCGGTCCAGGAGGCCGTGGGGACGATGAACCGCTACCCCGACATGGGGTCGGCGGCGCTCTACGCCAAGCTGGCGGAGACCTTCGACGTGCCTGCCGACCACCTGTCGGTGGCGACGGGGTCGGTGGGGCTGATCTACCAGCTGGTGCAGGCCTTCTGCGACGCCGGCGACGAGGTGGTCTTCGCCTGGCGCTCCTTCGAGGCCTACCCGATCGCGGTCACCGCGGCGGCGGCCACGGCGGTGCGGGTGCCGCTGCTGCCCGACGGTCGCCACGACCTCGACGCGATGGCCGCGGCGATCAGCGACCGGACCAGGGTCGTGCTGGTCTGCACGCCCAACAACCCGACCGGGCCGGCGGTGACCCAGGCCGAGCTGGACGCGTTCCTCGCCCGGGTGCCGGCGCACGTGCTGGTCGTCGTGGACGAGGCCTACGTGGAGTTCGTGCGCACCGACGACCCGGTCGACGGCGTCGCGACGTACCGCCGCCACGACAACGTCGTGCTGACCCGCACGTTCTCCAAGGCCTACGGGCTCGCCGGCTTCCGCGTGGGGTACGCCGTGGCGCCCGCGCCGGTCGCGGCGGCGCTGCGGGCGGTGTCGCTGCCCTTCGGGGTCTCCACCGTCGCGCAGGTCGCGGCGATCGCAAGCCTGGAGCGGCGCGCGGAGCTGCTCGAACGGGTCGACGCGCTCGTGGCCGAGCGGACCCGCGTGGTCGAGGGCCTGCGCGAGCGCGGGTGGGACGTGCCGGACGCCCAGGGCAACTTCGTCTGGTTCGGGCTCGGCGGGCGGACGGCCGACTTCGCGGTGGCGGCCGACGACCTCGGCATCGTGGTCCGGCCGTTCGCGGGCGAGGGCGCCCGGGTGTCGATCGGCGAGACCGAGGCCAACGACCGGCTGCTGCGGCTCGCGGAGTCCTTCGCCCGCTGACTCCGGCCGCGGTCGGCGCCGGGCTCCGTCAGACTTGGCGCCGTGACCGTCCTGCGCGACTACGCCGCCGCCGTCGCCCGGCCGGCGCTGCTCGAGGGCGGGGGCCCCGGGGGCGGCTACGTCGAGGTCGTCGGCCCGGACGGCTCGCTGCGCCCGGCCTGAAGGGGCTCGCCGAGGTCGCCGTCGGCCTGACCCCGGCCGACCTGCACCGCGTCGACCGCGACATCGCCCGGCTGCTGGCGAACGACGGCGTGACCTCGCCGCGCGCCGGCGGGCCCGGCAGGCCGGGCGGGTGGCGGCTCGACCCCGTGCCGCTCGTGCTCGACGCCGCGCAGTGGACCCCGCTGGAGGTCGGCCTGGCCCAGCGCGCGGAGCTGCTCAACGCCCTGCTGCAGGACCTGTACGGCGAGCAGCGGCTGCTCGCCGAGGGGGTGCTGCCCGCCGCGGCGGTGCTCGGCCACGCCGGCTTCGTGCGGCCGGTCGCCCGCCGCTCGGCCACCGACCCGCGCCCGCTCGTGCTGTGCGGCGTCGACCTCGGCCGCGACGCCGCCGGCGAGTGGCGGGTCCTCGGTGACCGGGCGCGGGCGCCGTCCGGGCTGGGGCACGCGATGGAGAACCGCCGGGTGGTCTCGAGGGTCGTGCCGGAGCTCTACCGCGAGGCCGGCCCGCACCGCGTCGAGCCCTACCTGTGGGCGCTCCGGTCCGCGCTCCTGCAGTCGGCCGACGCCGACCTCGCCGACCCGCGGGTGGTCGTGCTGTCGCCCGGCACCTGCTCGGGCTCGGCGTACGACCAGGCCTTCCTCGCCTCCGCGCTCGGCTTCCCGCTGGTCCGCGGCAGCGACCTCGTGGTCCGCGACGGCTGGGTGCACCTGCGCGCCAGCGGCCGGCTGGAGCGCGTCGACGTCGTGCTGCGCCGGGTCGACGCGGCGTGGAGCGACCCGCTTGAGCTGCGCGGCGACTCCCGGCTGGGGGTCGCCGGACTCACCGAGGCGGTACGCCGCGGGCGGGTCCGGGTCGTCAACGGGCTCGGTGCCGGCGTGCTCAAGAACCCCGCCCTGCTGCCCCACCTGCCCGCGGCCTGCCAGGCGCTGCTCGGCGAGCCGCTGCGGCTGGCCTCGGTGCCGACGTGGTGGTGCGGGGACCCCGACTCGCTCGAGCACGTGCTGGACCGGGTCGGGGAGCTGGGGGTGCGCACCCTCGACGGGCCGGCCGCGCCGATCCGCCAGGGGGCGGCCGGGCTGCGCCGGCGGATCCTCGCCGAGCCGCACCGGTACGTGGGCCAGGAGCGGCTGCCGCTCTCGCACGCCCCGGCGTACCGGCCCGGCGCCCGGCCCGGCGCCGTCGGCGCGACCACGCCGAGGCCGCTCACCCTGCGGACGTTCGTGCTCCGCTACGGCTCGGCCTACCGCCCGTTCGTCGGGGGCCTCGCGACCGTCCACGACGAGCACCCGTTCACCGGCGGCGGGGACGGCGGCGGGGGCGGCGGGGCGAGCAAGGACGTGTGGGTGCTCAAGGGGTCGCCCGAGGAGCCGGACCAGGGGCTCGCCGAGGTGCTGCCGATGACCAGCTCGCGGGCGCTGACGGTGACCGTGCAGCGGGTGCTGGAGGACATGCACTGGCTCGGGCGGTACGCCGAGCGGGCGGAGGCGATGCCGCGGCTGGTGCTCGCCGCGCACGCGCTGGCCGAGGACTTCCGCACCCGCCCGCGGTCGGCGGGCGGCGCGGTCCTGGCGGTGGTCATGGACGCCGTCCACCGGCTCGCCGGGAGCAGCGAGGGCGACCTCGACGCCGGCCCGCCCGGCTCGGTGGCGCAGGCGCTGGCCGGTCTCCGCGAGGCCGCGGCCGCCGTCCGCGACCAGCTCTCGCCCGACGTGTGGCGCACCCTCGGCGCGGCCGACCGGGCCGCTGCGGCGCTGGAGGGATCGACGCACAGCCACCAGGTCGCGGAGTCGGCCGGCCGGGCGCTCGACGCGCTAGAGGGCGCCGCCCACGGCCGAGGCCAGGACCGAGGTGCCGACCAGCGCCACGAGCCCCCAGGCGACCGCCCTGCCACCGTGCAGGCGGCGGGCGCCGGGGCGCGGCTCCGGCACGCCCGGCCTCGGCCCGGCCAGCAGCAGGTACGCCGTCACGCCGACCGGCGTGGCGAGGAACATCAGCCAGAACCAGGCCCACCGGGTGGCCCGCCACGGCTCGGGCGAGCCGATGAGCAGCAGGAGCGTGCCGAGCCCCGCCACGAGCGGCAGCAGCGCGGCCCACCCGGGCAGGCGGTAGCCCAGCACCGTGGCCTCCGTCGACGGGCGGTCGGCGCGGTGGACCTCGAGGTCGGGGTCGATCGCCCGCAGGCGGGTGGCGAGCTCGCCGGTGACGACACCGGTGACGTGCTCGCCGCGCTGCTGCGGCGCCTTGCGGCGCGGCCGGGCCTCGACCACGTCGGACGTCCGGTTCGCGAGGCCCTCGCGCCAGTGGACGGTGACCACGGCGAAGCCGCGTCCCTCCGGGCCGATCCCCTCGGTCATCGCCACCTCGTGCACGTCGCCGGTGGCCACGGCCTCCCGGAGCTCGCCGAGCGTGGACTGGCGCTCCCCGACCACGAACGCGGCGGCGAGGACGGCCACCCAGGCCAGCGCGACCAGCAGGCGCAGGCCCTGCGCGAGGGGGCTCGAGGGGCTCGGCACCCGCGGGACGGTACCCGCACCGTCCCCCAGCGGCCGGGAGGCTGCGATCATGGGACCCTGCCTCACGCGCCGGCCCTCGGCGCACGACACGCCACCGAACGGACGCACACCGTGAGCCACCCGCACCCCGAGCTCCAGAAGCCACCCCGGCTGCCCCAGGACGGCCTCCGCGTCGTCGGTCTCGGGGGGCTCGGCGAGATCGGCCGGAACATGACCGTCTTCGAGCACCGCGGGAAGCTGCTCGTCGTCGACTGCGGCGTGCTCTTCCCCGAGGAGCACCAGCCGGGCATCGACGTGATCCTGCCCGACTTCAGCTGGATCCGGGACCGCCTGGACTCGGTGGTCGGCATCGTGCTCACCCACGGCCACGAGGACCACATCGGCGGGGTGCCCTACCTCCTGCGCGAGCGCGCCGACATCCCCGTCATCGGGTCGCGGCTGACGCTGGCGCTGATCCGGGAGAAGCTCAAGGAGCACCGGATCGTCCCGGACCTGCGCGAGGTCGCCGAGGGCGACCGGTCGCCGTTCGGCCCGTTCGACCTGGAGTTCCTCGCCGTCAACCACTCGATCCCCGACGGGCTCGCGGTGGCGATCCGCACGAAGGCCGGCCTGGTGCTGCACACCGGCGACTTCAAGATGGACCAGTTCCCGCTGGACCGCCGGATCACCGACCTGCGCGGCTTCGCCCGGCTCGGCGAGGAGGGCGTGGACCTGTTCCTCACCGACTCCACCAACGCCGAGGTCCCCGGCTTCACCATGTCCGAGCGCGACCTCGCGCCGGCCATCGAGCAGGTCTTCCGCACCGCGCCGCGCCGGATCATCGTGTCCAGCTTCGCGAGCCACGTGCACCGCATCCAGCAGGTGCTCGACACCTCGCACGCGCACGGGCGCAAGGTCGCCTTCGTCGGCCGCTCCATGGTCCGCAACATGGGGATCGCCCAGGACCTCGGCTACCTCAAGGTGCCCCAGGGCCTGATCGTGCCGCTCGATCAGCTCGAGCGGCTGCCCGCGCACAAGGCGACGCTGATCTGCACCGGCTCGCAGGGCGAGCCGATGGCAGCGCTTGCCCGGATGGCGAACCGCGACCACAAGATCCGCGTCGGCGAGGGCGACACCATCCTGATGGCCAGCTCCGCCGTGCCGGGCAACGAGACCGCGATCTCGGGGCTGATCAACAACCTCAGCCGCTGGGGCGCGAACGTCGTGCACAAGGGCAACGCGAAGGTGCACGTGTCGGGCCACGCCAGCGCCGGTGAGCTCGTCTACTGCTACAACATCGTCAAGCCGCGCAACGTGATGCCGGTGCACGGCGAGTGGCGCCACCTCAAGGCCAACGCCTCCCTGGCGATCGACACCGGGGTCCCCGAGGACCACGTGGTGCTCGCCGAGGACGGTGTCGTCGTCGACCTGGTCAAGGGGCACGCGAAGGTCGTCGGCAAGGTCCGCGCGGGCAACGTGTACGTCGACGCGCAGACCGTCGGCGGGGCGACCGAGGCGACGCTGAAGGACCGCCGGACCCTCGCCGAGGAGGGCGTGGTGACGGTGCTGGTCATCGTCGACGCCGACACCGGCGGGCTGGCCGACCCGCCGGACTTCTCGGTCCGCGGCTTCGTCCACGAGCCGAAGGCCTTCGACCCGGCCGTCCAGGTGATCGAGAAGACGCTGGCCCGCGCGGCCGCCGAGGGCATCGGCGACCCCCAGCAGCTCGAGCAGCTGCTCAGCCGGGAGGTCGGCCGCTGGGCGCACCGCACCTTCCGCCGCAGCCCGCTGATCATCCCGCTGGTCATCGACGCCTGAGGCCGGGCCTGAGGCCGGGTCTGAGGCCGGGGCCCGGTCCCGGCCTCAGCGCCCGTCTCAGCCGCCGGTCGCGCTGAAGTGCTGGTAGTCCTTCAGCGACCGGTAGTCCCCGCCCCACGCCCAGCCGATCCGGGCGAAGGCGCGGACCACCGGGCCGTCGGGGGTGACCATCCCGGGCCGGACGTCGTCGCGGTCGAGGTAGGCCGAGGCCAGCTCGGGCAGCACCACCCGGCCCGCCGGCAGGTCGCGCAGGTAGGGGTTCTGGAACGGGTTCACGTCGACGGCCCGACCGTAGGCGTGCTCGGAGTACGACGTGCCGCCGGTGACCGGCCGGCACACGAACGCCCCGGTGCCGTTGCCGTCGCCGGTGGGCGGCGCGTCCAGCGCCGACCGCGGCGTGATCGTCAGCTGCTCGAGCGGGAAGCCGGCCCGCCACAGGTCGCCGAAGACCCCGGCCAGGTCGTCGGCGGCGTCCGCAGCGACCAGCAGCTCGCCGGTGTGCCGGTCGCCCTCGAATCCGCGGAAGGCGACCCGCAGCCAGGCCAGGTCCTCGGCCGCCACCGGGCAGGCCGGCTCCCAGGTCGAGCGGGCCAGCACGTCGGCCGGCGGCGGGTTGACCACCCGGGAGGCGTAGCCGTCGCCCGGCAGCGCCGGGACCGCGTCGGGCAGCGTGAACCGCCGCTCGCGCAGCACCCGCGGCGTGGGGCGCACCGCGCCGTACCCCGTCGCGGTCTCGGGCAGCACGCGCGTCCCCAGCCAGGGCGGCGGCACGGTGCCCGGCTCCGGGTCCGGCTCCGGGTCCGGGTCCGGCTCCGTCTCCTGCTCCGTCTCCTGCTCCGGCAGGGTGCTGCTCCGAGGGCCCGCCGACGGCGTGGGCGTCCGCTCGACGCGCGTCTCGTGCCGCGGGTCGGGCCGCGGTGCGGCGTCCGGGGACGTGCCGCAGCCGGCGGTGAGCGCCGCGGCGGCGAGCAGGCCGGCGAACGGGCCTGCGAACGGGCCGGCGGGACGCGGACGCAGCACGCGCCGACCGTACCCGCGGCGGCCGGGCGAGGAGTCGTTGAGGGTTCACCTAGGCTGGGTGCATGGCGCCCCAGGACAGCTCGGACAGCTCCTCCGCGAACGACGGCAAGCCGACGTACACCGAGAAGGGCAAGGCCTTCGACCGGGACATGTCCTACATCCCCGACCGGATCACCCAGGTCGTCGACGGCGCCCCGCGCACGCCCGAGCACGGACCCGTCGCGGGCTCGCTGTGGCCGGTGGAGCCCGGGCGGTACCGCCTCGTCGCCGCCAAGGCCTGCCCCTGGGCCAACCGCTCGATCATCGTGCGGCGGCTGCTGGGCCTGGAGGACGTCATCTCGCTCGGCCTGCCCGGGCCGACCCACGACAAGCGCAGCTGGACCTTCGACCTCGACCCCGGCGGCGTGGACCCCGTGCTCGGCATCGAGCGGCTGCAGGACGCCTACCTCGCGCGGTTCCCCGACTACGCCAAGGGGATCACGGTGCCCGCGGTGGTCGAGGTGGCGACCGGGCAGGTCGTCACGAACGACTTCCCGTGGATCACCCACGACCTCTACTTCGAGTGGCGGGACCACCACCGCCCCGGCGCCCCCGACCTCTGGCCGGACGACGTCCGCGAGGAGATGGAGGCCGTGATGAAGCGGATCTTCACCGAGGTCAACAACGGCGTCTACCGCTGCGGGTTCGCCGGCTCCCAGGAGGCGTACGACGACGCCTACGACCGGCTCTGGACGGCCATGGACTGGCTCGAGGAGCGCCTCGCGGACCGGCGCTTCCTCATGGGCGACACCGTCACCGAGGCCGACGTCCGGCTGTTCACGACGCTCGCCCGCTTCGACGCCGTCTACCACGGCCACTTCAAGTGCAACCGCAACAAGCTCACCGAGATGCCGGTCCTGTGGGCCTACGCGCGCGACCTGTTCCAGATGCCCGGCTTCGGCGAGACGATCGACTTCGACCAGATCAAGGCGCACTACTACGTCGTCCACACCGACATCAACCCCACCGGCGTCGTGCCGAAGGGGCCCGACCCGGCCGTCTGGCTGACCCCCCACGGCCGCGAGGCGCTCGGCGGGGAGCCGATCCGCCCCTGGTGACCCGGCGCCGGGGCTACTGACGCCGCAGCAGGGCGACGACCGGCCGGCCCTGCCGCCAGCGGAGGTGGCCGGCGAAGAGCGAGCGCTGCGGCACCAGGCCGGGGCGCCGCTCGAGGTCGTGGCGCGGCGGGCAGGCCCGGTCGGTGCGCCAGCAGGTCCAGCCGTGGAAGTAGACGAGGTTCCGGGCGCCCCGCCGCTCCAGCACGTCCAGGCCACCGGGCCCGCAGACCCCCTGCTGCGAGCGGCGCAGCAGCGGCGCGCGGCGGGAGTGCTCCCACCGCCAGAGCCGGGTGGTGCGGCGGTACGTCGTGCGGTAGCCGCAGTCGCCGAAGTAGCCCTCGGACGTGAACAGCACCAGGTGCCGGCCGCGCCGCACCAGCTCGGGGTTCTCCGTGACCCCGCGCCGCCGGACCAGCTCGTGGCTGCGCTGGCCGCGCATCACGCGCCCTCCGCCCACCGTCAGCTGCACCATCCGGATCGTCGAGGGCGCGGTCTGGGTCTTGTAGAGCAGGTAGCGCCTGCCGTCCCGGTCGCGGAAGCCGGACGGGTCGATGACGCCGCGGCGGGCGTGCACCCGCCGCACCTTCCGGACCGGGTCCTGCGCCCGCGGGGCCCGCGCCCGGGCGGGGCACACGAGCGGGCGGCGGCCCACCGGCCGGAACTCGCCCAGCAGGTCGCGCGCCCGCGCGACGCCGATGCAGCGGCCCTCGGGGCCGAGCCCGCGGACCGGGGCGGAGTAGTACAGCAGCCAGCGGCCGCCCGCCCGCACCACGTCGGCGGCCCAGATCCGCGGCGAGGAGGCCCAGCCCGGCAGCCGGGTGAGCGCCGGCCGGGCCGGGGTCCAGGGGCCCGTCGCGGAGGGGGCCGTGGCGCGCGGGGCGTACGGGCCGGTCGACACCGCGACGTACCCCCCGGCGTGCCGGACGACCGCCGGGTCGGCGAACCCGCGCTGCCCGCCCACCGGCTGCGCCTGGCCCGTGCCGCCGGCCGCAGGCGCGACACCCGCGGGCAGGCCGACGACCACGAGCGCTACCAGCAGGCCCGCCAGCAGCCCGACCAGCGCCCTCACCAGGGCGCGCGGCACCCACCCCACCAGCACCATGCGTCCCCGCCCCTCCGTAGCCCGGGAGAGGATCGCCCGCCGCCGCCGGGAGCGCAGGCGGCGTGACCGAACCGTGACCCGGCAGGATGGGACGCGTGGGACACGGGCACACGCACACGCACGCGACCGGCCGCGCCGAGGACCGGCGGCGGCTGCGGGTCGTGCTCGCGATCACCGCCACCGTGCTCGTCGTCGAGCTCGTCGGCGCCTGGGCGACCGGCTCGCTGGCGCTGCTCGCCGACGCCGGTCACATGGCCACCGACGCCGCGGCCGTCGTGCTCGCGCTCGGGGCGTCGTACGTCGCGGCGCGCGGCGGCGGCCCGCGCTCGACGTTCGGCCTCCACCGCGCGGAGATCCTCGCGGCGCTGCTCAACGCGCTGGTGCTGCTCGGCGTCTGCGCCTACCTGGCGTACGCCGGCGTGGCCCGGCTCCTCGACCCCGGCGGGACGCACCTGGAGGCCGGCCCGATGGTCGCCTTCGCCGCGGTCGGCCTGGTCGCGAACCTGCTCGCGGTGCTGGTCCTGCGCGGCTCGACCAGCGGCTCGCTCAACATGCGCGGCGCGACCAACGAGGTGCTCGCCGACACCGTCGGGTCGGTGCTGGCCCTGGTCGCCGGCCTCGTGGCCTGGACCACCGGCTTCGACCGGGCGGACCCGATCGCGTCGCTGGTGATCGCGGTGCTCATCGCGCCGCGGTCGTGGGTGCTGCTGCGCGACAGCGTCGCGGTGCTGCTGGAGCTGGCCCCGGCCGGCCTCGACCTCGACGACGTGCGCCACCACCTCGGTCACGTGCCGGGCGTGGTCGACGTCCACGACCTGCACGCCTGGACGATCACCAGCGGGATCCCGAGCCTGTCGGCGCACGTGACCGTGACCGACGAGGCGCTCGCGGAGCGCGGCGTGGGCGCCGTGCTCGACGACCTCTGCGCGTGCGTGGGCGAGCACTTCGAGGTGCGGCACGCGACGTTCCAGGTCGAGCCGGTCTCCCACGGCGCGCACGAGGACCTCGGCGAGGTGCACTGAGGTCCACTGGGGTCCGCGCGCCTCACCCGACCGGAGGCGTCTGGGACCCCCCTCGCCGGGTCAACGGGTGACCATGACCTTCACGCACGCCCACGCGCACCCGTCGGTCGGCCGGCTCGTCGAGGGCTACGACCCCGACGGCGAGGTCGCGCTCGGCGGGTACGCCGGCAGCCTCACGACGTACGGCATGGTGCTCGCCGGGATCGCCGCGGCGGGCTCGGCCTCGGGCCACCAGCTGGCCGAGCGGTACGACCTGGCCGACATCGCCCTCGGCGGCCTGGCGGTGCACAAGTTCACCCGCCTGCTGTCGAAGTCGTCGGTCGCGGCGCCGGTGCGGGCGCCGTTCACCTCCTTCGAGGGCGCAGCCGGCTCGGGCGAGCACCTCGAGAGCGCCCGGGAGGGCGGCGGGATCCGGAGCACGGTCGGCAAGCTGATCACCTGTCCGTTCTGCCTGGGCGTGTGGATCGGCACCGCCTACATCGCGGGGCTCAACCTCGCACCGCGGCCCACCCGCACCTGGGCCGCGCTCTTCGCCGTCACGGCCGTCTCCGACTCGCTCCAGCACGCCTACGCGCGGCTCCGCGGCGACTGAGCCGGGCGTCTTCCCCGTCGGGCGTCTGGCCCCCGCGACCGCGCCCGGGCCACGGCGGTCCGAGGACCCTCGGACCGGCGCTCAGGCGTCGGCGTCCTCCTCCGCGGCCGCCTTCAGCCGGGGCAGGGTGCCCTCGATGCCGCGCCGGTTCTTCTCCGGCATGCCGAGCCGCTTCATCGCCGCGCGCCCGAGCCGGTTGTAGTACGTGCCGTCCCAGGTCTCGGTGACGCGGGTGCCGGGCCGGCCGGCGAGGTCGACCGGCTCGAGCTCGTAGCGCCAGCGGTGCGAGCCGAGGTGCTTCCAGGCGATGAGCCGCCCCTCCTCGAACTCCACGACCTTGTTGCGGATGCGGTACGGCGCGCCCATCTTCATGCTCATCCCGAACGTCGCCCCCAGGCCCAGCCGCTCCGGCCCGGAGACCGAGCCCCGGACGGTGCCGGAGCCGTCGATCCGCGGGTGCTGGCGGGGGTCGGCGAGGATCGCGAACACGGTCTCGGGCGGTGCGGAGACGATCTCGGTGGCGGACACGCGCAGCTCGGGGTCGGTCATGGGCCGAACCTAGCCCCGGGACCCCAGGTTGGCGCCCGCCCGGCGGGCGCCGGTACGTTGTTCGCCACCACGCATGTGGTCCCGGTCACAAGGCGCACCACCCCCGCGTCGTACGGTCCGGGAACTCACCACCCGGCGACCGGACGACCCCGGAGGCCGGTGACCACGAAGGAGTGCGCCCGTGAGCCAGACGTCCGGATTCGGCCCCGACCTGGCGGAGGTGTTCGGCCCCTCGCAGCGCGACGGCGGGCCGGAGCTCGTCCAGCTGCTGACCCCCGAGGGTGAGCGCGTCCACCACCCCGAGTTCGACCTCGACTTCTCCGCCGACCAGCTGCGCGGGTTCTACCGCGACATGGTGCTGACCCGGCGGATCGACACCGAGGCCACGGCGCTCCAGCGCCACGGCGAGCTCGGGATCTGGGCCCAGCTGCTCGGCCAGGAGGCCGCGCAGATCGGCGCCGGTCGCGCGCTGCGCCCCCAGGACCACGTCTTCCCGACCTACCGCGAGCACGGCGTCGCGTGGTGCCGGGGCCTCGACCCGCTGCGCCTGCTCGGCCTCTTCCGCGGTGTCGACCAGGGCTCCTGGGACCCCGAGGAGTTCCACTTCGGGCTCTACACGATCGTGATCGGCGCCCAGACCCTGCACGCCACCGGCTACGCGATGGGGATGCAGCGCGACGGCGTCGTCGGCACCGGCGACCCCGACCGCGACGCCGCGGTCGTCGCGCACTTCGGCGACGGGGCCAGCAGCCAGGGCGACGTCAACGAGTCGTTCATCTTCGCCGCCTCGTACAACGCGCCGGTCGTCTTCTTCTGCCAGAACAACCAGTGGGCCATCTCCGAGCCGATCGAGCGGCAGACCCGGATCCCGCTCTACCAGCGGGCGCTCGGCTTCGGCTTCCCTGGCGTGCGGGTCGACGGCAACGACGTGCTCGCGACGTACGCCGTGACGCAGGCGGCGCTGCAGCGTGCCCGGGACGGGCAGGGCCCGACGCTGGTGGAGGCCTACACCTACCGGATGGGCGCCCACACCACGACCGACGACCCGACCCGCTACCGGCTCTCCGACGACGTCGAGCACTGGAAGCTCAAGGACCCGATCGCGCGCCTGGAGGTCTACCTCAAGCGCAACGGCCTGGCCGAGGGTGGCTTCTTCGAGGAGGTCAAGGACGAGGCCGACCAGCTCGGCGCCACGCTGCGCGAGGGCTGCCGGTCCATGCCGGACCCGGCCCCGCTGAGCATGTTCGACCACGTCTACGCCGAGCTCACCGAGGAGCTCGCCGTCCAGCGCGACGGCTTCGCGGCGTACCTCTCCCAGTTCGAGGAGGCCTGAGATGACCGGACACCCCACCCAGGCCGCGACCCAGAAGGTCACCCTGGCCAAGGCGCTCAACATGGGCCTGCGCGCCGCGATGGAGCACGACGACAAGGTCCTCGTGATGGGCGAGGACGTCGGCAAGCTCGGCGGCGTCTTCCGGATCACCGACGGCCTGCAGAAGGACTTCGGCGAGGACCGGGTCATCGACTCCCCGCTCGCGGAGTCCGGCATCGTCGGCACCGCCGTCGGCCTCGCGCTGCGCGGCTACCGGCCGGTGGTCGAGATCCAGTTCGACGGGTTCGTCTACCCCGCCTACGACCAGATCGTCTGCCAGGTCGCGAAGATGCACTTCCGCAGCCAGGGCCGCTCGCGGCTGCCGATGGTCATCCGGATCCCGTTCGGCGGCGGCATCGGCGCGGTCGAGCACCACAGCGAGTCGCCGGAGGCGCAGTTCGCCCACACGCCCGGCCTCAAGGTCGTGGCCTGCTCGAACCCCGTCGACGGCTACTGGATGCTGCAGCAGGCCATCGCCAGCGACGACCCGGTGGTCTTCCTCGAGCCCAAGCGGCAGTACCACGCCGACAAGGCCGAGCTCGACGTCCACGCGACCCCCGAGCCGCTGCACGCGTCCCGCGTCGTCCGGCGGGGGACCGACGTCACGGTGCTGGCGTACGGCCCGACGGTGAAGACCGCGCTCAAGGCGGCCGAGGCGGCCTCCAACGAGGGCCGGTCGCTCGAGGTCATCGACCTGCGCACGCTCTCGCCGCTGGACATGGCGCCGGTCCACGAGTCGGTGCGCCGCACCGGTCGCGCCGTCGTCTGCCACGAGGCGCACGTCAACCTCGGCATGGGTGCCGAGCTCGCCGCGCGCATCACCGAGGAGTGCTTCTACTCCCTCGAGGCGCCCGTGCTCCGGGTCGGCGGGTTCGACACGCCGTACCCGCCCTCCCGCATCGAGGAGGACTTCCTGCCCGACCTGGACCGCGTCCTCGACGCCGTCGACCGCTCGCTCGAGTTCTGAGAGGACGACCGTGCCCCACTACCTCCTCCCCGACGTCGGCGAGGGCCTCATCGAGGCCGAGATCGTGTCCTGGAAGGTCAAGGTCGGCGACGTCGTCGACATCAACGACGTCGTCGTCGAGATCGAGACCGCGAAGTCGCTGGTCGAGCTCCCCTCGCCGTACGCCGGCGCGGTCACCGCGCTGCTCGTGCCCGAGGGGGAGACGGTCGCCGTCGGCACGCCGATCATCGCGATCGGCGAGCCCGACGCCGCTGCGGCCTCCGCGGCTCCCGCGCCCGGTGAGCAGCCGGGGGCGTCGTACGCGACCCCCACGCCCGAGATGGAGATCGACCTGTCCAACCCCGCGGCCAGCGGGGGCGGGGAGGGCGAGAGCCTGGTCGGCCGCAACAAGGCCGACCGCGGCCCGCTGCGCCGCCCGCGCAAGGGGTCGGCCTCGCCGTCGACGGAGTCCGCGGCGGCGACCCAGATGCAGGTGCAGGGCGCCTTCGCCCCCGGGGGCGCCCAGTCCGACCCGGTCGTCGAGGCCGACGAGCCGGCCGTCCCGGCCACGCCCGCCCCGCCGCTGCCGGTCGACGAGCGCGTGCTCGCCAAGCCGCCGGTGCGCAAGCTGGCCAAGGACCTCGGGGTCGACCTGACGGCCTGCGCGGCGTCCGGCCCGGACGGCACCGTCACGCGCGAGGACGTCGTCGCCGCCTCGCAGGCCGGGTCGCCGTCGGCCGCGTCGGCTGCAGTCCCTGCACAGGTGCAGTCCCCGGCCCGCGTTCCCGGGGAGCGCGAGACCCGGGAGCCGATCAAGGGCGTGCGCAAGATGATGGGGGCCGCGATGGTGCAGTCGGCCTTCACGATCCCGCACGTGACCGAGTGGGTCACCGTCGACGTCACCCGCACCGTCGAGCTCGTCGAGCGGCTCAAGGGCCACCGCGAGCTGCGCGACGTGCGGGTCTCCCCGCTGCTCGTCGTGGCGCGCGCGGTGGTGCTCGCCATGCGGCGTACGCCGGAGGTCAACTCCTACTGGGACGACGCCGCGGGCGAGGTGGTGCTCAAGCACTACGTCAACCTCGGCATCGCCGCGGCCACCCCCCGCGGGCTGGTCGTCCCGAACGTCAAGGACGCCCAGGACCTCACCCTGCGCGAGCTGGCCGAGGCGCTCGGTGCCCTCACCGCCACCGCACGCGAGGGACGGACCCAGCCGGCGGAGATGAGCGGCGGGACGTTCACGATCACCAACGTCGGGGTCTTCGGCGTCGACGCGGGCACGCCGATCATCAACCCCGGCGAGTCGGCGATCCTCTGCGTCGGCGCGATCGGCAAGCGGCCGTGGGTCGACGAGGGGACCGGCGAGATCGTCGCCCGCGACGTCACGACGCTGGCGCTGTCGTTCGACCACCGCCACATCGACGGGGAGAAGGGCTCGCGGTTCCTCGCCGACGTCGCCTCGATCCTCGCCGACCCGGCCTCGGCGCTGCTCTTCTAGCCCTCCCACCAGTGCCTCGTGATGCCCGGCGCGCGCCCCGGCGCACGCTGGGCACCACGAGGCGGGTGGGACGGCTCGGACGGCCTGGGCCTGGGGAGGACCGAGTAGGACCGGCCCGGTCGGGGTAAGCGGACGAGGTGAGCGACGACGGGTACCCCGAGGTCGGGGAGCGGCTGGGTTCCTACAGCGTCGGTGCGCGGATCGGCACCGGCGGGATGGGCTGGGTCTTCGAGGCCCTCGACACCCGGCTGAACCGGCAGGTCGCGCTCAAGGTGATCGCCCCGCAGCTCGCCGGCGACGAGGGCTTCCGGGAGCGGTTCGTGCGCGAGGCGCAGGCGCAGGCCTCCCTGGACTCCCCGCACGTCGTCCACGTCTACGAGCACGGTGACGTCGACGGGCGGCTCTACCTCGTCACCCAGCACGTCCCCGACGGCGACCTCGCCGGCCAGCTGCGGGCCCACGGCGCGCCGCCGCGCGAGGCCGCGGTCGACATCGTCGCCCAGGTGGCGGCCGGGCTGGCCGACGTCCACGCGGCCGGGTTCGTCCACCGCGACGTCAAGCCGTCGAACGTCCTGCTGCGGCGACGCGAGTCCGGCGTCACGGCGTACCTCGGCGACTTCGGGATCGTCCGCGAGGCCGGCGCCGACCACACCGCGACCGCGGCGGGCACGGCCGGCACGCCCGGGTTCATGGCACCCGAGCTGCACAGCGGCGCCAAGGCCGGCCCGCGCACCGACGTCTACTCCCTCGGCTGCCTGCTCTGGACCACGCTGACCGGATCCCCGCCGTACGACGGCTCCTCGGAGTGGGAGGTCGTCACCGCCCACCGCGAGCGGCCGGTGCCGCAGCTGGCCGACGACGGCTCGCTGGCCGAGGGGATCAACGGCGTGCTCCGGCGGGCGATGGCGAAGGACCCGGCGGAGCGGTACACCGACGCCGCGCCGATGCGCGACGACCTCCGAGCGCTCCTGGCCCTGCCCGCGGAGGGGCACGTCGTGCCGGTCGAGGCCGTCGACCCGCCCGTCGCCGCGCCGCTCCCACCGCCGCGGAACGCCAGGCTCACGATCGCCGCGGTCGTGGTCGCGCTGCTCGTGCTCGCCGCGGCGGCCGTCGCGGTGTGGGCGCTCACCTGGGGCGACGACGACGACCCGGCCTCCTCGGCACCGTCGGCAGGAGCGGGAGCGGGGCCGGCGGACCCGGTGGGCCGTGGTGCCGTCGCCAGCATCGCCACCGCGCTCCTCGAGCAGGGCGAGGTGACCCCGGCGGTCGCGTCCTGCGCCGCCGAGACCTGGGTCGAGCAGGCCGGCGTGGACCGCCTGCGGGCCGAGGGCTACCTCGACGAGCAGCTCGCGTACGTCGACCGGCCGGCCGCCGAGGTCTCCGCCGACATGCGCTCGGCGATCGCCACCGCCGTCGCGGCCTGCGGCGGCACGACGGCGGACTGACCCCCGACGACGCTCAGGCGTAGCGCCGGGCGCGGTCGGCGGGGCTGCCCGGCCCCGCGTCCAGGAGCGCGGCCAGCTCGTGCTCGAGCGCGGCGCCGACCCGCCGGCAGAACGCCTCGGGCTCGTCGGCGGCGTCGGGTCGCTCGGCGACGATCCGGTCCACGATGCCCAGCCGGTGCAGGTCGAGGGCGCGGACCTGCTGCTTGCGCGCCATCTCGGGTGCGTGGTCGAGGTCGCGGTGGACGATCGCGGAGGCCCCCTCCGGCGGCAGCGGGGAGAGCCAGGCGTGCTGGGCGGCGACCACCCGGTCGGCGGGAAGCAGGGCGAGCGCGCCGCCGCCGTTCCCCTCGCCGAGCATCAGGCACAGGGTGGGGGCGTCGAGCGTGACGAGGTCGGCGAGGCTGCGCGCGATCTCGCCGGCGAGCCCGCCGTTCTCGGCGTCGGGGGAGAGGGCGGCGCCCTGGGTGTCGATGACCGTCACCAGCGGCAGGCCGAGCTCGGAGGCGAGCCGCATGCCGCGGCGCGCCTCGCGCAGCGCGCCCGGACCCATCGGGTGGTCGGCGGTCTGGCCGCGGCGGTCCTGGCCGAGGAACACGCACGGCGCCTGCCCGAACCGGACCAGCGCGATGAGCAGGCCAGGGTCCTGCTCGCCCTGGCCGGTGCCGTTGAGGGGCACGACCTCGGAGGCGGCGTACTTCAGCAGCCGGCGGACGCCGGGGCGGTCCGGCCGCCGGGAGCGGGTGACCGCGTCCCACGTCTCGACGTCGGGGACGGTGCCGGCCGCGGAGTCGTCGGCCGCGGAGTCGTCGGTTGGGGAGGGGACGGGCGTGATGCCGTGGCGCGGGGCGAGGATGACGCCCAGCGCTCGGTCGAGGATGCCGGCGATCTCCTCCGGCGCGACGACGGCGTCGATGATGCCGTGGGCGTAGAGGTTCTCGGAGGTCTGCACGCCCTCGGGGAACGATTTGCCGTAGAGCGCCTCGTAGACCCGCGGGCCGAGGAAGCCGACCAGCGCGCCGGGCTCGGCGACGGTCACGTGGCCGAGCGAGCCCCACGACGCCATGACGCCGCCGGTGGTGGGGTGGCGGAGGTAGACGAGGTACGGCAGGCCGGCCGCCTTGTGCGCGGCGACGGCCTGGCTGATCCGGATCATCTGCACGAACGCCGGTGTGCCCTCCTGCATCCGGGTCCCGCCGCTCACCGGTGCGGCCAGGAGCGGGAGGCGCTCGCGGGTGGCGCGCTCGATCGCCGCCACCAGCCGGTCGGCGCTGTCGCGGCCGATCGACCCCGCCAGGAATCGGAACTCCCCGACGACCACCGCGACCCGCCGGCCCTTCATCAGGCCCTCGCCGGTCAGCACGGACTCGTCGACGCCGCTCTTCTCCTCCGCCCGCCGCAGCTCCGCGGCGTACTCCTCCGAGACGCCGGCCCGCTCCGGGGCGGTGTCCCACGAGGTCCACGACCCCGCGTCGAGCACGAGGTCGATCAGTGCGGCTGCGTCAGGTCGGCCCATGGCCGTGCAACCTAACGGCCGGGCCGGTGTGGGCGAGACCGCGACCCGCTGGTCGAGCAGCGACCGCCGACCTGCTGCTGGTCGAGCAGCGACCGCGAGCGAGCGTCGTCGAGACCGGGTGAGGTGCGCAGGGCCTAGGGGTGGTCGTCGGGCCCGCGCTCCTGCTGGTCGAGCAGCGAGCGCGAGCGAGCGCCGTCGAGACCCAAGCCTGTTGGTCGAGCAGCGAGCGCGAGCGAGCGTCGTCGAGACCCGGCGAGGTACGCAGGGCCTGGGGGTGGTCGTCGGGCCGCCGCCGCTGGTCGAGCAGCGAGCCCTGGCGAGCGTCGTCGAGACCCCGTGAGGTGGGCAGGGTGCCGGGGTCGTCGCCGGGCCGCCGGGTGGGCTCGGCTCGCGGTCTCTTTTTCGAGTCGTGTGGTTGCGCGCCGCTGGGGTCGAGGTCCTGGGCGCGGCTGCGTGTCGCCTCACGGCTCGCGGGGGTCGACCGCTGTGGTTGCGGTGGACAAGGTGTGTCCGTTGGGTCGGCCTAGGTCCTGCGGTGGAAGGCGACCTTCCCGCCGGGCAGGTGCGTGGTCTCGTACGCCGGGTCGTGGATCCGGGCGTGGTGGCGCGGGCAGAGGTTGCGGGCGTTGGCCAGGTCGGTGGCGCCGCCGGTGGACCAGGGTTGGTCGTGGTGGGCGTGGCAGAGGTAGGCGGGCCAGTCGCAGGATTCTACGGTGCAGGTCGGTTGGGTCAGGTTGAGCGCCCGGCGCTGGGCGCCGGTGAACAGCCGCGTGGTGCGGCCGAGGTCGAGCAGCTCGGACCTCGACCCGAGGACGGCGGGAATCAAGCCTGCCTCGCAGGCGAGCCGTCGTGCGGTGGCTGCGGAAATGGTGGCGCCGTCGTCGAGGACACCGGGTGCGAGTCCACCCGTGAGCGAGGCGATGTCCATGGTGATGACGACGGTGGCGTTGAGCCCGCCGAGCTTCGGGACCGAGGCGGTGGGGAGGCGTTCGAGGAGCTCGCAGAACGCGCCGCCCATCCGTTCCGGTGACGGGCGGCGCTCCACCGGCTCGGCGGCAGAGGGGTCCTGGGTGGCGGCTTGGTGCTTCGGGGCGGCGAAGGCAAGGAGGGTCTTCTTCAGCATCGCGCCGTGCAGCTCGGGGATCTTGAACTTCCCGACCACCGACCCGCGTCCGTCGGGGCTCATCGTCAGCCACGCGGTCTCCCGGGTCAGGCGCTCCTCGGCTTCGAGGGCCTTGGCGTCGCGTGCCTCGCCGATCTCCGGGGCCACGACGGTGAGCACGTGCTTGGCCAGGATGCGCAGCGACTTGGGGTCACGGTGCCGTGCCTCGGCCAGGAGGTGCTGCTCCGCACGGAGCGGGATAGTCGGGTCGTCGAGGTCGGTGGGGAGCCGGTCGAGGCACTCGGTGATCACCCGAGCGTGGTCCACCGACACATCACCCTCGGCGAAAGCCGTTGCCGTCTGGCAGTGGCGGTCTAAGGACTCGGCCAGCCGCATCCGGTGCTTCGCAGCGGGACGGGTCTGATGGGTCTCGACCGCCCACCAGGCGGCGGTGTCGGTGGCACCGTCCCGCTCGCCGGCGTGACGGCGGTCGGCTTCCGCGACCAGGCGGAGCTCCAGGGCCTCGGCCTGCGCGCGCAACCGGGTCGCCTCGACCAGGGTGTCGGTGACGTCGTCGTCCGACATCGACCACAGGTGGACCTCGGCGGCCGAGCGCATCTGCTTGCGGGACTTCGCGACGGCGCGGCACACCACGTGTGCGCTGCGTCGGGAGTCCTTGGCCATGGGTCTACTCAAGCACCGACCACCGACAGTCCCGAGGTCGTTTCCCCAGGTCAGACCACATCGTGGACGACAAGTTCGGTGAGTTTCTCGCCGGCCGACTCGAGAGCCCCAGGCCCTGCGCACCTCACCGGGTCTCGACGACGCCTCGCCGGGGCTCGGCTGCTCGACCAGCAGACGCCTCGCCGGGGCTCGGCTGCTCGACCAGCAGTCGCCTCGCCAGGGCTCGGCTGCTCGACCAGCAGCCGCCTCGGGGGGCTCGGCTGCTCGTCCGAGCTGGACGGCGGGGTGTCACAGAGCGGCGAGGACGGCGGCCTCCTCGTCGCGGGTGAGGCCGGTGACGGGGGCGTCGGGGGTGGCGCGGAGCCAGGCGAGGGTGTCGCGGGCGGTGTCCTCGACCGGTCGGACCACCAGGCCGGCGTCGAGGGAGGGGCCGGCGTCGTGGGCGACGAGGCCGTCGTACTCGGGGCGCGGCAGCCAGAGCGGGAGCGACCGGGGGCCGGCCCACGGCTCGACGCCGTGGGCCTCGAGGGCGTCACGGGCGGTCCAGTGCAAGAGCGCGTCCCCGCCGTCGCTGCCGAGGGAGACGGCGGCGAGGAGGTCGCGGACCGGGGTCGCGGGCCCGACGCCGTCGAAGGTCCCGGTGGTGCGGCGATCCGCGAGCGTGACGAGCCAGGCGGCCAGGTCGCGCACGTCGACGACCTGCACCAGGTCGTCGGGGTCGCCGGGCGCCAGGACGGCGGGGTGGGTGTCGACCGCGGCGAACCGGGCCGGCCAGTAGGTGAAGCGCCCCGTCGGGTCTCCCGGCCCGACCACCAGGCCGGGACGGACCACGGTGGAGGACCGGGCGCCGGCGCGCACGATCGACTCGCACGCGACCTTCATCGGGCCGTAGGCCTCCATGTCGACCGACAGGTCGGCGTCCTCCCAGAGCGGCTCGCGCAGCGGCAGCGAGCCGGGCGTGCCGCCGGGCGTCGACTCGTCGGCGTACACGTTGATCGTCGAGACGAACACCCAGTGCGCCTGCGGTGTCGCGGCCACCGCCGCCCGCACCCACGAGGGGTGCCGCGCCACGTCCACCACCGCGTCGTACGTCGCCGCGTCGGCCAGCAGCGCCTCCGGCAGCGGCTGCGTCCGGTCGAGCTCGACGTGGTCGGCCCCGTCCGGCACGGGTCCGGACCTCCCGCGGCACGCGCACACCACCTCGTGGCCGCGGGCGAGCGCCTCCTCCGCCACCGCGCGCGAGAGGAACACCGAGCCGCCGAGCACCAGGAGCCGCATGACCCCACCGTGCCCGCCCGGACGGGGTGGGGACAGGGGTTCCGCCGAGGGCGAACGGTCCACCACGCGGTCGCCCCGGTTCAATGTCGAGTTTTTCGATCGACTATGCGTAGTATCCGGAGCGACCTGATCGGGACACCCGACTTTCGCCATCCGGAGGAACCCATGCCACTCCTGCCCGCACGCCGGCGCCTGCCGGCACTCCTCGCCACGGCCCTGGTGGGCCTCGTCGGAGCCACGGCCACGGCCTGCGGCGGCTCCGCGGGGGCCGACGGCGGCGGCGAGGTGACGACCATCCGCTACCAGTCCGGCGCCGGCTCGCTGGACCCGCTCGAGCTGGCCGACGCCCTCGGCTACCTCGACGGGCTGACCCTCGACAAGGTCGGCGACGTCCAGGGCGGTCCGGAGAGCCTCCAGGCGCTGGCGACCGGCCAGATCGACATCTCCGCCTCGGCGTTCTACGGCGCGACCGCGAAGCTCGTCGCGAGCGGCGTGCCGATCAAGGCCGTCGTGTCGACCTACGGCTCCAACGACGAGGTCAGCGCCTCGGTCGTCACGCTCGAGGACTCCGGTGTCCGCGAGGCCGAGGACCTGGTCGGCAGGAAGGTCGCGGTGAACACCCTCGGCGCCAACGCCGAGGCGGTGCTCGACACCTACCTGCAGTCCGAGGGGCTCAGCCAGGACCAGATCGACCAGGTGACGCTCGTGCCGCTGCCCGCGCTGAACTCCGAGGCGGCCCTGCGCGAGGGCCAGGTCGACGCGGCCTACATGAGCCGCGGCGCGCTCGACAACGCCAAGAAGAACGGCGGCATCAGGGTGCTCGCCGAGGACGTCGACTTCGTCGGTCCCTACAACGGAGGCGGGTTCCACCTCACCGAGCGCTTCATCCAGCAGAACCCCACCACCACCCGCACGCTCGTCGCCGGCGTCGCCCGCGCCAACGAGTACATCGCGACGCACTCGCGCGAGGAGGTGCTCGACGTGATCGGTGAGTACCAGACCAAGCACGGCCGGGAGGACTACCTCGAGCCGCTCCAGATCTGGCCCGGCACCAACGGCGTCGCCACCGAGGGCGGCGTCATCCGCGACCAGGACGTGACCATCTGGCTGGACTGGCTCGAGAGCGAGGGCGAGGTCGACACCGGCGACATCACGCCCGAGGACGTCTTCACCAACGAGTTCAACCCGTACGCCGACGGCGCCGGCACCGACCCCGGCACCGGAACCGGAACCGAGGAGGACCAGTGAGCAGCAGCATCGAGCTCCGCGACGTCAGCCAGGTCTTCGCCGTCCGCGGCGACGAGGACCGCCAGCTCCGCGACTTCGTCGCCCTCCAGGGCGTCGACCTGACCGTCGCCCCGGGGGAGCTGCTCGCCCTCGTCGGGCCCAGCGGCTGCGGCAAGTCCACCGTGCTCGACCTGGTGGCCGGGCTGACCCGCCCGACCTCGGGCCGGGTGCTGGTCGACGGCGAGGAGATCACCGGACCCGGCCTGGACCGGAGCGTGGTCTTCCAGCAGTACACCCTCCTCCCGTGGCGCACGGCCACCGCGAACGTCGAGCTCGCGCTCGAGGCGACCGGTCGCTACACCCGTGCCGAGCGGCGCGAGCGGGCCCGCGAGCACCTCGAGCTGGTGGGCCTGACCGAGTTCGCCCACCGCTACCCCCACGAGCTCTCCGGCGGCATGAAGCAGCGGGTCGCCATCGCCCGCAGCCTCTCCTACGAGCCCGGCGTGCTGCTCATGGACGAGCCGTTCGGCGCCCTCGACGCGCAGACCCGCGAGCGGCTCCAGGAGGAGCTGGTCGGCATCTGGGAGCGCACCGGCACCACGATCGTCTTCATCACCCACGACATCGAGGAGGCGGTCTTCCTCGGCCAGCGCGTCGCGGTGATGAGCAGCCGGCCCGGGCGGGTCAAGGAGGTCGTCGACATCGACCTCGACCGCTCGGCCGCCGTGGAGAGCGACATCCGGTCGACGCCGGAGTTCGCGGCGTACCGCCACCACGTCTGGGCCTCGCTGCGCCAGCAGCCCGCCCGCCGCCTCGAGGAGGTCGAGCGCGTTGCCTAGCGTCCTGGAGGAGCGGACCGAGGCCCGCCCGAACCCGCGCCAGGAGGAGGCGGCGAAGGTCCGCCACGTCTCCCGGCACCGCACCCGCGCGCTCAGCGCGCTCCGGGGCGCCGCCGGCATCCTCGTGCTCGCGGTCGTGTGGGAGCTCGCGCCGCGGTACGGCCTGGTGGACCGGTACTTCGTCCCGCCGCTGAGCGAGGTGCTCGACGTGTGGTGGGGGCTCGCGCGCTCCGGCGACCTGACCGAGCACCTGCGCGCCAGCCTGGTCCGCTCCGGCATCGGCTTCGGCCTCGCGGTCGCCACCGCGATCCCGCTCGGCGCGGCCATCGCGTGGTACTCCCCGGTCCGCCAGCTCTTCACCCCGGTGCTCGAGATCTTCCGCAACACCGCCGCGCTCGCGCTGCTGCCGGTCTTCGTCCTGGTGCTGGGCATCGGCGAGACCAGCAAGATCGCGATCGTCCTCTACGCCTGCTTCTTCCCGATCCTGCTCAGCACGATCAGCGGCGTCGCCAACGTCGACGCCCAGCTGCTGCGCTCGGCCCGGGTGCTCGGCCTGTCACCGGTGGCGACGTTCCGCAAGGTCGTCTTCCCGGCGGCCGTCCCGACGATCTTCACCGGCATCCGGATCTCCGGCGCCGCCGCGATCCTCGTCCTCATCGCCGCGGAGATGATCGGCGCCACCGCGGGCCTGGGCTACCTCATCAACTACAGCCAGTTCAACTTCCTCATCCCGCAGATGTACGCCGGCATCCTCACGACCTCCGTCGTCGGCCTGGCCGTCAACTACGCGCTGGTCGCCCTCGAGCGCCGGTTCTCCCGCTGGCGCGCCTGAACGCTGCACCGACCAACCACCCCCGCCACCACCGGAACGGAGCCTTCCATGCCCGAGAAGACCCAGCTCGTCCTCAACGCCTTCCTCATGACCGCCGGCCACCACGAGTCGGCCTGGCGCCTCCCGGAGAACGACACCTCGCGCGTCCGCGACGTGGCGTACTTCCAGGACCTGGCCCGCACCGCCGAGCGCGGCCTGCTGGACTCGGTGTTCTTCGCCGACCACCCCGGCCTCGGCCAGGTAGCCCGGCGCCCCGCCGAGCTCCCCGACCCGGTCCTGCTGCTCACCGCGATGGCCGCGGTCACCGAGCGGATCGGCCTGGTCGCCACCGCCTCGACGACCTTCTCCGAGCCCTACAACCTGGCCCGCGCCTTCGCCTCGCTCGACCTCCTCAGCGGTGGCCGCGCCGGCTGGAACGTCGTCACCACCGCCGCCGAGCAGGCCGCGGCCAACTTCGGCGACGGGCCGCTGCCCACGCCGGCCGAGCGGTACGCCCGCGCGCAGGAGTTCCTCGACGTCGTCCTGGGCCTGTGGGGCGGCTGGGACGACGACGCCCAGCTGGCCGACAAGGAGCGCGGCGTCTGGATCGACCCGGACCGGGTCCGCACGCTCGACCACGTCGGGGAGCACTTCCGCGTCAAGGGACCGCTCAACGTCGGGCGCAGCCCCCAGGGCCACCCGGTCGTGGTGCAGGCGGGCTCCTCGCCGGCCGGCATCGAGCTGGCCGGGAGGTACGCCGAGGCGGTGTTCACCGCCCAGCCGACCCTCGAGGAGGGCCGCGCGTTCTACGCCACCCTCAAGGCCGCCGCGGTCCGCGCCGGCCGCAACCCCGACCACGTCAAGGTGCTGCCCGGCGTCGTCCCGGTCATCGGCGGCACCGAGGCCGAGGCCCGCGACCTCGAGCGCCGCCTCGACGAGCTCGTCGTCCTCGACCACCCGCTCGAGCAGCTCGCGGAGATGACCGGCCTGCCGGTCGAGCGGCTCGAGCTGGACGCCCCGCTGCCGCAGGACATCCGCCCGGTCGAGGAGGTCCGCTCCATCAGCAGCCGCTACCGGCTGGTCGTCGACCTCGCCCGCCGCGAGGACCTCACCGTCCGCCAGCTGCTGCTGCGCCTCGGCGGCGGCCGCGGCCACCGGACCTTCACCGGCACCCCGGAGCAGGTCGCGGACACGATCGAGCAGTGGGCCGCGGCCGCCGCGGCCGACGGGTTCAACGTGATGCCGCCCGTGCTGCCCGCCGGTCTCGAGGCGTTCGTGGACCACGTCGTGCCGATCCTGCAGCGGCGCGGTCTCTTCCGCACCGAGTACGCCGGCAGCACGCTGCGCGAGCACTACGGGCTGCCGGTCCCCGCGACCGGTGCACCCGCCGCGGCCGCCGCGCTGACCGCCTGAGGGGCCTCCGGAACGGGCCTAGGACCGGGCTGGGGTCGTCTCGCCCAGCAGCCAGTCGTCGAAGAACGCCGACAGCTCCAGCCCGGCCTCCTGCTCGACCCACGCGACGTACTCCTCGCGGTCGGCGGCGCCGTCCTCCTGGGAGGCCGGCCAGCCGCGCACCATCGACCAGAACGCGTCCTCGCCGACCCGGCCGCGCAGCTCGTGCCACATGAGCGCGGGCCCGTAGTAGACCGTCGAGGCGCCGAACGCGTCGGGGTCGTAGGCGCCGGGCGGACCGGCGGACGCCCGCTCGCGGACCTCCGCGGCCGCGTAGGCGTCGAGCACCGCGTCGAGGTCCGTGCCGTCCTCCTCGGCCTGCCAGAGGACCTGGAGGTACATCACCATGCCCTCGTTCATCCACACGTCGCGCCAGTCCGTGGGGGTGACCTGGTCGCCGTACCACTGGTGCGCCAGCTCGTGCACGACCACGGCCGGCGACCTGGCGTACTCGGACGTGCCGATCGTCATCATGGTCTGGGTCTCCATGGCGCTCGCGGAGTCCACGACCACCGCGCCGAGCGTGTCGAACGGGTACGGCCCGAGCCGCTCCTCCAGCCAGCCGAGCTCTTCGGCGGTCGTGCGGGCCCCGCGCCCCAGGTCCGGCTGGTCGCGCGGCACCCACCACGTCACCGGCACCCCGCTGTCCGAGGTGGCCTCGGCGGTGACGTAGTCGCCGGTCGCGACGGTGACGAGGTACGACGCCGCCGGCTCCGCGAGGTGCCAGCGGGTGACCGTGTCCGGGCCGTCCTCCTCCCGGGAGACCAGCGCGCCGTTGGCGACGCCGACGAACGGCGTCGGCACCCGGACGGTGATGTCGTAGAGCGCCTTGTCGGAGGGGTGGTCGTTGACGGCGTACCAGGTGAGCGCGCCGTACGGCTCCTGCATCGTCCACGTCCACCCGTCCGCGGTCGTGGTCCAGCCGGTGGTGGCGACGTCCCGCCGCCGGGTCGGTGCCGGCACCGGCCGCGGGGTGCCGGCGTAGGTCACGACCAGCGCGTAGCGCCGGTCGGCGACGACGTCGTGGCGCACGACCAGGTCCTTGCCGCGGTGCCGGAACCGCGCCTCCTCGCCGTCGACCCGCACCGAGCCGACCTCGAGCTCGGGCGCCAGGTCGAGCCGGAGCCGGTCGTCGTTCCCGGTCGAGCGCAGCACGACCCGCTCGGTGCCCTCCAGCACCCGCGCCACGGGGTCCCAGGTGAGGGAGAGGTCGTAGTGGAGGGCGTCGACGCCCGGGTCGCCGACGTCGGGGTAGACCGAGTCCTCCCGGGGCTCGCTCAGCGCGACGTCGAGGGCCGCGCCCGTCGGCCTCCTCGGGACCGCCGTCGCCGATCCGGAGTCCGTCGCCGTGCTCGGCCCGGGCGACGGGGGGCCGTCCGCAGGGCCCCGGCCGTCGTCGTCGCTGCACCCGGCGAGGGGGAGGAGCGCGACGGCGAGCAGCGCCGGGAGCCGTCTCACCCGTCGCTCACCCGTCGCCGCGGAGCATGGGCCGCACCAGCTTGCGGCCGTGGTGGACCTGCGCCTTGACGGTGCCGGTGGGCAGGCCGAGCTGCGCCCCGATCTCGTCGTACGCCATCCCGTAGACGTCGCGCAGCAGCAGCGGCTCGACCATCTGCGGGTGGTCGCGCTCGAGGGACTCCAGCGCCTCGAGCAGGTCCAGGCGGGTGCCGGCGATGACCGAGGTGGTCCGCGGGTCGGGCTTCTCGGCGGGGGCGTGCTCGCTGGCGACGGCCTGGTTGCGCATCCGCCGGTACGTCGTGCGCGCGCTGTTGACGGCCACGACGTGCATCCACGTGGTGAACCGGCCCCGACCGCCCCACGACCCGATCTTGCCGGCGATGTTGAGCAGCGCCTCCTGGCAGGCGTCCTCGGCGTCGGAGGAGTGCGGCAGCACGCCGCGGCACACGTTGAGCGCCCGCGGACGGACCGCCGCCAACAGGTCCTCGAGCGCGCCGCGGTCGCCGTCCCGCGCGCGCCGGGCGAGCTCGTCGATCTCGTGCGGGGTCCGCGCGACCCCGCTGCCGGTGCCCGAGTCAGTGGCCATGCCGGGTTTCCTCCCTCGTCCCCTGCAACATAATGCCGACGTGTCCCACCCCACCCGTCTCGGCCGCTACGCGGTGCGTCGACGGATCGGTTCGGGCGGGTTCGCGACCGTGTGGCTGGCCTACGACGAGCAGCTCGACAGCCCGGTCGCGATCAAGGTCCTCGCCGACAACTGGACCGAGGACCACCACGTGCTGCAGCGGTTCGTCGAGGAGGGCCGCTACCTGCGGCGGGTCGAGTCGCCGCACGTCGTCCCGGTGTACGACGCCGGGGAGCTCGAGGACGGCCGGCCCTACCTGGTGATGGCCTACGCCGACCAGGGCACGCTCGCCGACCGGCTCGACGCGGAGCCCGGCGCCGAGGGCCTCACCGTGCCGCAGGCGGTGGAGGTGGTCCGGCAGGTCGGCGCGGGGCTGACCGCGCTGCACGCCCGGGGCATCCTCCACCGCGACGTGAAGCCGGCCAACGTGCTGTTCCGCACCGTCGACGGCGCCGTGCGCGTGATGCTCGGCGACCTCGGGCTCGGCAAGGCGCTCGACATGTCCTCCCGGTTGACCATGGTCGCGGGCACGCCGACGTTCGTGGCCCCCGAGCAGGCGCAGGCCGAGCCGCTCGACGCGCGCGCGGACCAGTACTCCCTCGCCGTGCTCACCTACCTCCTGCTCGCCGGCCGCGCGCCGTACACGCACGCGACGCTGACCGCGGCCGCCGCCCCGGGCCCGCCGCCTCCGCTGCCGACGCCGGACCGGCCGCTGCCGGAGGCGACCGACGCCGTGGTCCGCCGCGCCCTGGCCCGCGACCGCGAGGAGCGGTTCCCCGACGTCGCGTCCTTCGTGGCGGCGCTCGAGGAGTCCCTCGAGGGCTGGCGCGAGGGCCCGGGAAGCGCCGACGACGCGGCCGCCGCGACGCCCGCGCTGCCCCTGGACCCCGACCTCACCCAGGCCGGCGCGCGCCCGAGCCCGCCGCCCGCGGCGGTCGCGACCGCGCCGGTCCCCGGACCCGTGCCGGCACCCGACCCCGACCCCGACGTCGAGGCTGCGCCGAGGTCTCGACGGCGGTGGGCGGGGGCCGGGCTGGTGGGCGGGCTGGCACTCCTGCTGGGCGGGGCCGGCGGCTACCTCTGGCAGGCCGGCCGGACCGAGCAGGTGCGGCTCGTCGACGACCAGGGCAGCCTGGGCGTCGCGGTGCCGCGCGACTGGGAACGGGTGGTGGCGGCCGACGGCTGGACGCCGCCGAACGACGACGTGACGTACCCGGCCCTCTCCGTCGGCACCGTCGCGGACTGGAACGAGCCGACCACGAGCGGCGAGGGCGTCTTCCTCGGCCTGTTCCCCGGGACCGAGCTGCCGACGACGATGCCGCAGCACCCGGAGTGCGAGGAGGCCCAGGAGCCGGTCACCGAGACCATCGGCGACCCCTCGCGCACGGTCGTCCACACCGGCTGCCCCGACGGGATCACCGTCGAGCGGGTGGTCCAGGTCGCCGGGAACCGGTTGCTGTGGGTCCAGGTCCGCAGCGCGGACCGGGCCACGGCGAACGGCGTGCTCGACAGCGTGGACACCTACGGCATCTGACGCCCGGGCTCAGGAGGTGGTGGCCCCGCGAACGATGCGCTCGACGAGGTCGGCCATGCCGCGCCGGTCCCGCTCCCGCCCGACGAGGGCGATCGCGGCGTACGCCGTGTCCCCGTCGACGGAGAGGAACCGCTCCATCGCCACGCGGCGGTACCGGTCCAGCACGTACGTCGCGGTGAACCCCGCCTCGTCGCGCGACTCCACGACGAGGTCCTCGACGCTGGAGGCGCCGCCGAGGTCGTCGAGCCGCTGCTGCAGCGCGGAGGACCGGGTCTGGGTGCCGCCGATGAGCCGGACGCGCAGGAAGAAGGCGTTGTCGGTCGGCTGGTCCGGCGGGAACCACTTCCACTCGCCGAGCTGGGAGTCGCTGCGGGTCCACCTGACCGGGACCGGCAGGCGGAGCCCGTAGGGGGCGACCGCGATCTCCACCGGCCGCGTGCGCACCCCCGGCTCGAGCGCGGGGGTGTCCGGGTCCGCGACGACCTCGGCGGGCGGGTCCGCGGGGTAGGACGGCGAGACCGCCGGCACCGGCGCCGCGGTCGCCAGCGTGCGCGGCTCCTCGTCGAGCAGGCCGGCCAGCAGTGCCCCGCCGGCGAACCCCACGACGGCCAGCACCACCACGACGACGGCGACGACCACCGTCCCTGGCCGCCGCGTCGTCATGCCGCCCGAGGGTAGACGGGTTCGGGGCCGCGACTACGTTCTGCCCCATGACCAGCCTGCTCGTCCGCAACGCCCGACCGGTGCCGCTGCGACCCGTTGACGCCGCCCCCGGCGGACCCTCCGCCTCCGAGCCGGTCGACGTGCTCGTGGAGGGCGGCACGGTGACCGCGGTCGCCCCGCGCCTCGACCCGCCGGCCGGCGACGCGGTCGAGGAGGTCGACGCCGCCGGACGCTGGCTGCTCCCCGGGCTGTGGGACCAGCACGTGCACATGGGTCAGTGGACGCTCGCCTCCCAGCGGCTCGACCTCGGCGCGGCCCGCACGCCGGAGGACGTCACCCGCGCGGTCGCCGAACGCGTCGCCGAGCACCCCGACCAGCCCGTCATCGGCTGGGGCCACCGCTCCGGCGGCTGGGACCGCGAGGTCACCGTGTCCGAGCTCGATGCGGTCTCCGGGCAGACCCCGGTGGTGCTGATCAGCGGCGACGGGCACCACGCCTGGCTCAACACGACCGCGCTGCTGCACCTCGCCATGCCGGTGCGCGACTCGGTGGTCCGCGAGACCGAGTGGTTCGCGGCGTACCCGCGCCTGGTCAGCCTGGTCGGCAACGACGGGACCTCGCCCGAGGCCTACCGCCGCTCGCTCGAGACCGCGGCCGCGCTGGGCGTCGTCGGGATCGTCGACTTCGAGTTCGGGCGCGGGCCGATGGACTGGGTGGAGCGGTGGCACTCCGGCGCCGACCTGCTGCGGGTGCGCGCCGCGACGTACGCCGAGCACCTCGACGACGTCATCGCCCTCGGCCTGCGCACCGGCGAGGCGCTGCCCGGCTGCGGCCCGCTGCTCACGATGGGGTCGCTGAAGATCATCAGCGACGGCTCGCTGAACACCCGCACGGCGTGGTGCTGCGAGCCGTACGGCGACGCCCACCGCCTGGAGTACCCCGCCGGCCAGCCCAACCTCTCCGGCGACGAGCTGCGCGAGCACCTCGCCCGGGCCCACGCCGCCGGCCTCGAGGTCGCCACCCACGCCATCGGTGACGCGGCCGTCGCCGAGGCGCTCGCGTCGTACGCCGCCACGGGCGCGCGCGGCTCCGTCGAGCACGCCCAGATGGTCGGTCGCGACGACGTGCGCCGGATGGCCGAGCTGGGCATCCGGGCCAGCGTGCAGCCCGCGCACCTGCTCGACGACCGCGACCTGACCGAGAAGATCTGGGGCGACCGGTCGGCCCGCTGCTTCGCGTTCCGGTGGATGCTCGACGACGGCGTCGAGCTCGTGCTCGGCTCCGACGCGCCGGTCTCGCCGCTGGACCCGTGGCTCGCCGTCGCGGCCGCCGTCCACCGCAGCGCCGACGAGCGCGGCCCGTGGCACGGCGAGCAGGCGCTGTCGGTCCAGGAGGCCCTCGCCGCCTCCGTGGACGGCCAGCCCACCGTCGGCGTCGGCTCCCGCGGCGACCTCGTCCTCGTCGACGCCGACCCCCTCGCCGCCCACGCCTCCACGGCCGACGCCGGCGCCGCCCTCCGCGGCACCCACGTCGCCCTCACCGTCGTCGCCGGGGCGGTCGTCCACCGGGAGATGTGACAGGGAAGCGTCAGCATCCCAAGTCAACTTGGGATGCTGATGCTTCACGGCCTTTGCAATGGCCGTGAAGCGGCAACATCGGCCGCGGAGCGCGGGCTGTCGACCGGACCGGGTCAGTCCTCGTCGTCGGCGAGCTTCTCCAGCACCAGGCCGGCGACGGCCTCCTGCTCGACCTTGAGCGGGTGGAAGGCCAGCGCGGTGGCGGCGCTGGTGGTGCGGCCGTTGATCCAGGGGTCGTCCGAGCAGACGTCGTGGCCGTCGCTGGCGGCGTAGAGGTCGACGTACGGCACGTCGGCGCGCTCGGCGGCCTCCTCCTGGACGTCGGCGAGCAGCTCGTTCATGGCCGCCGCGAAGGGGTAGTCGCCGGTGGCGAGCGGCAGCAGGTCGGGGCAGGTGTCGTCGGACGGCACGATCTCGGGGTAGCCGACCACGACGACCTCCGCCTCCGGGGCGCGGTTCCGGACCCCCTCGACGACGGCGACGAGCCGGTCGCCGACGGTGCGGATGTTCGAGCGCAGCTCCGCGACGCCGTCGCGGCCGAGGGTGGTGCGGCACGGCGAGCCGTCGGGGTCCTGCTGGGCGGCCTGCACGCAGGAGCCGGTCAGGGTGCTGTAGATGCCGAAGTCGTTGCCGCCGATGCCGATCGTCACCAGGCTCGTGTCGGGCTGCAGCGCCTGGAGCTGCGGCGGCACGGCCCCGCCCTGGAGCACCCGCTGGGCCCCGACGAGCGCGGCGGTGTCGGCGCCGGTGCAGCTGACGTCGGTCAGCCGGGCACCGAGCGCCTCGGCCACCTGGGCGGGGTAGTTCTGCGCGGAGCGCAGGCACGACTGGTCGCCCGTCGGGCCCGCGAGCGGAGCGGCGGTGAAGGAGTCGCCGATCGCGACGTACGTCGGGAAGCGGCCCGGCTCGGGGGTGGCGAGGGGGCTCGGCCCGTCTGTGCGCGGGATCGTCGAGGACGGGCTGACCGGCGAGGTGTCCGGGTCCGCGTCGTCGTCGCTGCAGCCGACGAGGGAGGCGGCGAGCAGGGGTGCGGTGAGCAGGGCGGCCAGCGTGCGGCGGGCCGTCGTGGGGAGGGTCACGGGTTCTCCAGCTGTCGCGGGAAGGACGGGGGGCCGGTGCCCGGACCGAGCAGTGCGGGAACGGTGCGCTCCGACACCCTGCCGCACGCGCAGGGGCCCCCGGCGTGGCCGGGGACCCCTGGGCGAGGCGGGTGGAGCGAGTGGTGCCGGTGGTGCCGGTGGATCAGAGGTCGACCGGACGCAGCACGCGGTCGATCGCGTGGCCGACCTGCTTGTTGCCCTTGTTGATGTCGAGGACGACGACCCGCGGGTTGCGGTCGTCCTTGTCGGCGTCGAGGAGGGTGACCTTGCCCTTGATCACGTGGACCTTGATGGAGCCGCCCTGGGCGGTGGCGACCTTGGAGCCCTCGGCGGCCAGCACCTTGTCGGAGGTCAGCGTCTTGCCGGCGACCACGTGGTAGAGCAGCACGGTCTCGATCGTGTCGACGCCGAGCTTGGCGACCTGCTTGAGCGTCTTGGCCTCGGTCTTCGGGGCGAAGCCCTTGAGGTCCTTCACCAGCAGGCGGAAGGCCTTGTCGGTGGGGATGAAGGCGGTGGCGCGCTTGCCGCCCTGGGTGAGCAGGCGGACCGGGCTGCCGGGCTTGGCGTCGAGGACGGCGAGGACGGCGGCCTCGGTGAGGTCGAAGTCCTTCCCGTTCTTGTCGAGCTTGGTGCCGTCGGCGGCGAGGACCTCCGCGAGGCTGGTGGTGCCGGGCTTCGCGGCCTTGGCGGGGGCGTCGGCGGCCTGGGCCGGGGCGCCGGCGACGGCGGTCGAGGTGGCCAGTACGGCGACGGCTGCTGCGGCGATGCGGTGCTTCATGGTTCTCCCTCTCGATGGTGTGTCGTGCTCCCTTGCCGAGGGGGTTCGGTGTCTTGTGCGAGCCGGATTGGTGAAATCTGTACTAATGCTCGGGGTCCCTCGCCGACCCGCCCGCCGACGTGTCCGAGGCCGGCTGGTCCGAGGGCTCCGCGACCCCCAGGGCGAGCGTCAGCCTGAGGACGGTCGCCGGGTCCTCCAGCCGGTCGCCGTAGAGGTCGCGCAGCTGACCGAGGCGGTAGCGGACCGTCTGGGGGTGCACGAAGAGGTCGGCCGCGACGTCCTCGCGCCGGCCCTGGTGCAGCAGCCAGGAGCGCAGCGTCTCCGTGAGCTTCTCCGCGGTCGCCGGTCGCACGTCGGCGAGCGGTGCCAGGGCCTGCGCCCGGAGGTCGGCGAGCGCCTCGGGGTCAGCGGTGAGGACCAGCTCGGGCAGGTGTGCCTCGGTGTCGTCGCGCAGCCCGAGCGCGTGGGCGCGACGGGCACGCAGGTAGGAGGTGCGTGCCTCGGCCCACGGCCGGGCGGGTCCGGCGACCGCGCCGCGGCCCCGCAGCGTCCGCAGCAGGGCCCCCCGCGCGCGGCCGTGCGCGTCCGGGACGAGCAGGACGTCGACGTCCTCGGCCCCGGGCAGCTCGCCGGCGTCGATGGTCGCCGCCGGGACGCTGCCGAGCACCGGACGCACCTGCGAGCGGGGCACCAGCACGGCGGTGAGGGTGGTCGGGAGGTTCCAGTCGGCCTTGTCGGCGGCGTCGACCACGGCGTCCTCGGGCGAGCCGTCGAGCAGGGCGCGCGCCAGCCGCTCGAGCATGCGCGCGCGGACCCGGCCGGTCGTCGCCAGCTCGTCGGTGTGGCCGGCGACGCTGGCGGCGGACAGCTCGTCGATGTAGGCGAAGACGAGCTCCGCGAACGCCGCGAGGGTCTCCCCGTCCAGCCCGGCCGCGACCGCCCGGCTCGACATCTCGCGCCAGGACACCCGCGCGCCGATGCGGTACGCCGCGAGCAGGGCGTCGGTGGTCCGCTCGCTGCGCGCCTCGCCGCGCCCGAGCTGGTAGGCGCCCTCCATCGCGGGCGCGGGCGTCCGCAGGTCCACGCCGCGGCGACCGGCGGCCAGGGTGAGGAAGCCGCCGAGCGCGAGCTGGACCGCGTTGCGGATCGTCTCGCCCATCGGCCCGTCGAAGGCCGCCTCGTAGCTCGGCACCTCCTCGACGATGGTCTGCACGACGTGCTCGGCGACCGCCGGCAGCTCGGCGCGCATGGCCGCGACCGCCTCGGCCGGGAGGCGCAGGGCTGCGGCGGGCAGCTGGCGCGGCTCGCGTCGTACCATCGGATCCTCCTGTGCCGGCTGCCTCTGTGCGGGCCGCACCGATGGCTTTTTGTCACCTGCGAACAACAAGTCTCGCCCGGTTCACGTCCCGCGGACAGGACTTTACTCCGCTGATCTAGCACAGTAGGTGCATGACCACCGCTGCCGAACCGTTTGCCGCGCCCCGCGGCCGTTCGCTCCGGAGCGTCCTGCGCCGCGTCGCGGAGTCCGCGGTCACCCCGCTGGAGCTCGACGACGTGCTCGACGTCTTCCACCCCCTGCGCTCGGGCGCCGAGCTGCGCGGCCGGATCGTCCAGGTCCTGCCGGAGACGCCCGAGTCCGCCACGATCGTGCTCAAGCCGGGCCGCGACTGGACCGGCCACGTGCCGGGGCAGTACGTCCGCGTCGGCGTCGACGTCGAGGGCGTGCGCCTGTGGCGCACCTACTCCCTGACTCACGGCCCGCGGCCCGACGGCTGCATCAGCATCACCGTCAAGGCGATCCCGGGCGGCGTGGTGAGCAACCACCTCGTCCACTCCGCGCGCAAGGGGCAGATGCTCCAGCTGGCGCAGGCCGAGGGCGAGTTCGTGCTGCCCCAGCCGCTGCCGGCCAAGCTGCTGCTCGTCACCGGCGGGTCGGGCATCACGCCGGTCATCGGCATGCTGCGCAACCTGCACTCCAAGGCCGTCGCGCCCGAGACCGACATCGTGCTCGTGCACGTCAACGCCACGGAGTCGGCCGCGATCTTCCGGGCCGAGCTGCGCGCGCTCGACGCGTCGGGCCGGATCCGCCTCGTCGAGCGCTTCGACGACCAGCACGGCCTGCTCGACGTCGCCGTGCTCGCCGAGCTCGTGCCCGACCTCGACGAGCGGCTCAGCTACGCCTGCGGCCCCGCGGGGCTGCTCGACGCGCTCGAGGAGCACCACGCCGCCCGCGGCCTGGACCTCACCACCGAGCGGTTCCGCCCCGTGGTCCTCGCACCGGCCGACGGCGAGGGCGGCGGCACGGTCACGCTGACCGGCACCGCCGGCGCCGGGACGACCCTCGAGGTCGACGGCACCACCCCGATCCTCGACGCCGCCGAGCAGGCCGGCGTCCTCATGCCCAGCGGCTGCCGGATGGGCATCTGCATGGCTTGCGTGCTGCCCATGCGCGAGGGCGCCGTGCGCGACCTGCGCAACGGCGCGCTGACCGTCGCGGTCCCCGGTGAGACCGGGCCGCAGGGCGTCCCCGTCCAGACCTGCATCAGCACCGCCGCCGGTGCCTGCTCCATCGACCACTGACGACGAAGGAGACACCCGATGACGACCATCACCCGCAAGCCCGAGAGCCCCATCGCCCACCTCACTCCCGAGGACATCGAGCAGATCGGCGTCGAGCTCGACGCGATCCGCCAGGAGGTCATCGACAGCCGGGGCGAGAGCGACGCGGCGTACATCCGGGGCATCGTCGACGTCCAGCGCAAGCTCGAGCTCGGCTCCCGGGCCGTCCTGCTCGTCAGCGTGCTGCCCCCGGCCTGGATCGCCGGCACCATCGGCCTCTCGATCGCCAAGATCCTCGAGAACATGGAGATCGGCCACAACGTCATGCACGGCCAGTGGGACTGGATGCGCGACCCGAAGATCCACTCCACCACCTGGGAGTGGGACAACGCCTCCACCGCCGACGGCTGGAAGCACTCCCACAACGAGGTCCACCACACCTACACGAACATCGTGGGCAAGGACAACGACCTCGGCTACGGCATCATGCGGGTCGACGAGGACCAGCGCTGGTACCCGATGTACCTGGGCCAGCCGCTGTGGAACTTCATCAACGCCTGCTTCTTCGAGTACGGCATCGCCGCCTACGACCTCGAGCTGGGCAAGAACCTGTCGGTGCCGAAGGAGAAGCGCAGCGAGACGTTCAAGAAGAACGCCCGCAACACCCTGCGCAAGATCCGCAAGCAGGCCACCAAGGACTACGTCGTCAACCCCGGCCTCGCCATCCCGACCGGGTCCTTCCTGCCGACCCTGGCCGCGAACTTCACCGCCAACCTGGTCCGCAACCTCTGGTCGCACTCGGTGATCATGTGCGGCCACTTCCCCGAGGGCGTCGAGACCTTCGAGAAGGCCTCGATCCCCGAGAACGAGACCCGCGGCGAGTGGTATGTCCGCCAGATGCTCGGCTCGGCCAACATCTCCGGCTCGAAGTTCATGCACCTGATGACCGGCAACCTCTCGCACCAGATCGAGCACCACCTCTTCCCCGACCTGCCCTCGAACCGGTACGCCGAGGTCGCGCCGCGGGTCAAGGCGCTGTTCGAGAAGTACGACCTGAACTACCACGAGGCCTCCCTGCCCGCGCAGGTCGGCAGCGCCTGGCACAAGGTCGTCCGGCTCTCGCTGCCCAACGGGTGGCTGGCCACGACCAACCGCTCGAACGCCCCCCAGCAGCTCGCGCTGCTGTGGAAGATGACGACCGGCGACCGCAGGACCCGCCGCGCCGCCCAGGCCCGCCTCGACCAGCTGGCCCGCCGCCAGGGCGGCGAGCGGACCGAGGTCGCCGCCGCGGCCTGAGCCTGCGACGGCGCGTCAGGTCGCGCCGACGTACGGCAGCGCGGCGTACGCCGCGACGACGTCAGGGGCGTCGACGAGTGCCCGGACACCGCCCAGCAGGTCGGCCGCCCGGGGCCCGTCGGCGTCCCTGCTCGCGTCGGTGGGGCGGTCCGGGCCCGCCGCCAGGAGCCGGTCGATCTTCGCGACCACGTCCGCCTCGCCCAGGGGGAAGTGGGCCGTGTCCCCGATCGGGTCGGGCTGGGCGAGCGCGACGGTCCGTCCGTCGGCGAGCTCGACGACCACCTCGGTCACCCGCCGGCGGGGCAGGTGGGCGTCGAGGTCGGCGCGCACCTCGACCACCACCCGGTCGCTGAACGCCGCGGCGCGCTCGAACGCCGCCGTGCCGGGCTCCATCGTGCTCGGGTCGACGGCGTCGGCGGTGCAGGCCACGGCCACGACGAACGGCATCGAGAACATCGCGCCGAGCCGCGTGACCGGGTCGCGCTGGAGGAGCGGTCGGGCCAGGCCGTGGGTGGCGACGTGGACCGAGGCGACGTCGTCGCCCGACCAGCCGTCGGCGCGGCGCAGCGACTGCACGAGGTCGACCGCCGGGTGGGTGTAGGAGCAGGCGGCGTGCTGCTTGAGGTAGCCCTCGGCCACCAGCCACCGCTCGCCGAGGTCCTCGGCCAGCACCTCCGGGTCCAGCGTGCCGAGCAGGTCGAACGCCGCCGCGGCTCCGCCGCGGTTGACCGCCAGGCCGGCGCGGGCCAGCCGGGCGGCCAGCAGTCCGCCGACCGCGGCCTGCCCGAGCCACAGGTTGCGCGCGAAGTCGCCGGCGAGCACCGAGGTCCAGGGGGTGACGGTCATCAGGTCGGTGCTGACGTCGATCGCGGCGGCCAGCTGCTCGGCCGTGCAGCCGTGGACGACCGCGGCGGCGGCCGCCGCCCCGGTCACGCCCCAGTGGCCGTGCGTGTGCCATGCGGGGTCCCGGCGCAGGGCCCGGCCGAACCGCGCGGCGACCTCGTAGCCCACGGCGACGGCGGTCAGCAGCCGCTCCCCGGTGACCGGCGTGGGCGACTCGTGCGCGGCGGCCAGGGCGGCGGGCACCACGTGCGCGGCCGGGTGCCCGGCGGCGTGCTTGTTGCCCTCGTCGAGCTCCTGGGAGCAGGCGGCGGTGGCGAGCAGCCGCGCGGCGGTGTCGGGGTCCGTGCGCCGCTCGCAGCCGACGAGCGGGTGGGGTCCGGCCGGTGTCGGCCACACGTCCAGGAGGCGCCGGAGCTCGGGCGTCCGCATGCCGGCGACGGTGACCCCGAGGAGGTCGGTGAGCACCACCGGGAGGCGGTCGGCCACCGGTCGCACGTCCCCGTGCCGGTAGTCGTGCAACGTGCCGGCCAGGCGGTCGATCGCCGATCGCGTCTGTTCCGCCAGAAGGAACGCATCTGTCGTCATCACCCCGCGACGGTACGCCGGGCGCGGGGTTCCGGCAATGGGCGCTCGGGCTCGCGGCGGGCGGAAACTGGCGGGTGATCGTGAGTATTCGACCGGCAGAGTCTTCTGTTCCGGCGGGTGGTGTGGTTAGAGTGAGGCCCTGTCAGATGTTTCTGCAAGCGGAACGGATGGACGCGTGCCAGAGCCGATGCCCCTGGAGGGCCTGCGGGTCCTCGACGTCTCGACGATCCTGGCCGGCCCGCTGTGCTGCCAGATCCTGGGCGACTACGGCGCCGACGTCGTCAAGATCGAGCACCCCCGCCACGGCGACAACATGCGCGGTCACGGCCGCAGCAAGGACGGCGTCCCGCTGTGGTGGAAGGAGATCAGCCGCAACAAGCGGACGGTCGCCCTCGACCTCAAGCACCCCGACGGCGCCGCGGTCTTCCGCCGGCTCGCCGCGACCGCCGACGTCGTCGTCGAGAACTTCCGCCCGGGCACGCTCGAGCGCTGGGGGATCGGCCCCGACGTGCTCCAGGCCGACAACCCCGGGCTCGTGGTCGCCCGGCTGACCGGCTTCGGGCAGACCGGGCCGTACTCCTCGCGCGCCGGCTTCGGCACCCTCGCCGAGGCGATGAGCGGCTTCGCCGCCGCCACCGGTGAGCCGGACGGCCCGCCGACGCTGCCGGCGTTCGGCCTGGCCGACAGCATCTGCGGCATCGCCGCCTCCTCGGCCGTGCTCATGGCGCTGCGCCACCGCGACGCCACCGGCCGCGGGCAGGTCGTCGACCTCAGCATCCTCGAGCCGATCATGGCCGCCGTCGGCCCGGGGCCGACGGTCTACCAGCAGCTCGGCGAGGTGCCGCAGCGCCAGGGCAACCGGTCCACCAACAACGCCCCGCGCAACACCTACCGCACCGCCGACGACCGCTGGGTCGCGATCAGCACCAGCGCGCAGCGGATCGCCGAGCGGGTCATGGAGCTCGTGGGTCATCCCGAGGTCATCGACGAGCCGTGGTTCGCCACCGGCGCCGGTCGCGCCGAGCACGTCGACCTGCTCGACGAGATGGTGGGGGGCTGGATCGCCCAGCGCGACCGGGAGACGGTCCTCGACGCCTTCACCGAGGCCGGGGCCGCCATCGCGCCGGTCTACGACGCGCGCGACATCACCGAGGACCCCCACGTGCGGGAGACGGAGATGCTCGTCGAGGTCGACGACCCCGACCTCGGCCCGCTCCTGCAGCACAACGTGATGTGGCGGATGAGCGAGACGCCGGGCCGCATCCGGTTCACCGGCCGCGCGATCGGCGCCGACACCGACGAGGTGCTCGGCGAGGTCGGCCTGGACGCCGACGAGATCGCCACCCTGAAGAAGAAGGAGATCGTGCGATGACGGACGCCCTGCTCGGGGCCGTGCAGGCAGGCGTGGAGGTCGTCGACCTCGGTCGCCAGCTGCGCGTCGGCATGCCGCAGTCGCCCAACCACCCGGCGTTCTGGCACACCCTGCCGCGCCGCCACGGCGACATGGTGCGCTCCGACGGGAGCAGCGCCGCCAACGACATGATCACGACCGGCACCCACGTCGGCACCCACATCGACGCGCTCGCGCACGTGTCCTTCGACGGCAAGATGCACGGCGGCGTCGACGCCGTCGCGGCCGGCGTCGGGGGCAAGTACGAAGAGCTCGGCGTCCACACCATCGCCCCGATGGTCCGTCGCGGGGTGCTCCTCGACGTCGCCGGACACCTCGGTGTGGAGCACTGCGAGGGCGGCTACGAGATCACCGTGGCCGACCTGGAGGCCACCTCCGCCCGGCAGGGCGTCGAGGTCGGCGAGGGCGACGTGGTGCTGATCCGCAGCGGCTGGGGCTCACGCTTCGCCGAGGGTGCGCCGTACGTCGGCGGGCCCTCGGGCGTGCCCGGCGTCGGCGAGGCCGGTGCCCAGTGGCTCGCCGACCGGCGGGTGCACGCGGCGGGCGCCGACACCATCGCCTTCGAGCGGCTCGCCCCGGGTGGCGGGCACGCGCTGCTGCCGGCGCACCGGGTCCTCCTGGTCGAGGCGGGCATCTACATCGTCGAGGCGCTCGACCTCGAGGGTCTCGCCGCGACCGGCTGGGCGGAGTTCACCTTCGTCCTGGTGCCGCTCAACATCTACGGCGCCACCGGCTCGCCGGTGCGTCCGCTCGCGATCCGCTCGGCGGCGACGGCATGAGCGAGCGGACCCTCGCCCAGCAGCTCGGCGACTTCGCCGCGGCCACCGGCTACGACGACCTCCCGCAGGACGTCGTCGACAGCGTCCGCAAGCGCGTCCTCGACACGCTCGGCATCGCCGTGGCCGCCTCGACCCTGGAGACCAGCCGGGCCGCACGCTCCTGGGCCAGCTACCAGGGCGGCCGGCCGGTCGCGTCCGCGGTCGGCGTGCCGGAGCGGCTGCCCGCCGCGCTGGCGGCGTTCGTCAACGGGGTGCTCGCGCACTCCCTCGACTACGACGACACCCACCTGCCCTCGGTGCTGCACCCGAGCGCCACGGTCGTCCCGGCGGCCCTCGCGGCCGCCGAGCGGCACGGCGCCGACGGTCGGGAGCTGGTGCGCGCCACCGCGATCGGGCTGGAGGTCTGCGTCCGGCTGGGCATGGCGGGCTACGACGAGGCGGCCAAGAACTCCACCTTCTTCGAGCACGGCCAGCACGCCACCTCGATCTGCGGCGCGATGGGCGGGGCGGTCGCCGCGACCGTCCTGGCCGGCGGTGACGCCGACGCGGTCGTGGACGCGCTGGGCGTCGCGGCGTCGATGGCGTCGGGGATCATCGAGGCCAACCGCACCGGCGGCACCGTGAAGCGGATGCACTGCGGCTGGGCCGCCCACGCGGCGGTCTCGGCGGCCGAGCTGGTCGAGCACGGCTTCACCGGCCCGCCGACCGTCCTGGAGGGCCGCTTCGGCTTCTACCAGGCGTGGCTGCACGGGCAGTACGACGCCGCCGCGGTGACCGACGGCCTCGGCACCGACTGGGCGGTGCCGGGCATCTTCGTGAAGCCCTACCCGGCCAACCACTTCACCCACGCCGCGGTCGACGCGGCCGGCCGCCTCCGCGAGGCGGGGATCGGTCCCGACGACGTCGAGCGGCTCGTCCTCGGCGTGCCCGCGCCCAACCTGCGCACGATCGGGGAGCCGATCGACGTCAAGCGGGCCCCGGAGACCGGCTACATGGCGCAGTTCAGCGGGCCGTACGCCGTCGCGGTCGGCCTGCTCGGCGGCTCCGGCCTCGGGGCGGGCGTGGACGACTACACCGACGAGCTGGCCCGCGACCCGCAGCGCCGGGCGATCATGGCCAAGGTCGACGTGGTGCCGGACCAGCGCTGCACCGACATCTTCCCCCGGCAGTTCCCGGCGGTCCTCACCGCGCACCTGACCGACGGCCGCGAGGTCGTGCACGAGGTGCTGACGACCCGCGGCGGCCCCGAGCGGCCGCTGTCGTTCGAGGAGCTGACCGCGAAGTTCGACGCCAACGCGTCCCGGGTCCTGGAGGCGGCCGACGCGGCCGCCCTCGCGGAGGCCTGCCGGACGCTCGAGACCTGCACCGACCTGTCCGCCGTCCTCGCGCCCCTCACGCGCGTCGACGCCGGCGCCATGCGAGACAACGAGAAGGGTGACCGACCGTGAGCAACGCCAGCGAGACCTCGGGGTACGACCTCGTCATCAAGAACGCCCGGGTCGTCCGCCCCGGCCAGGAGCAGCCGGAGGACCTCGACGTCGCGGTCCGCGACGGCCGGTTCGCCGCGTTCGAGCCCTCCATCGACGCAGGTGGTGCCGAGGTCCTCGACGCCGGCGGGAAGCACCTCTTCCCGGGCGTCGTGGACGTGCACCAGCACTGGGGCATCTACAACGAGCTCGGCGAGGACGCCGACACCGAGAGCCGCGCGTCCGCGCAGGGCGGCGTGACCTCCGGGATCACCTACATCCGCACCGGCGCCTACTACATGAACCGCACCGGGCCCTACCGCGAGGTCTTCCCCGACATCCTGGCCGCGACCGACGGCCGGGCGTACGTCGACTACGCCTTCCACGTCGCCCCGATCCTCCAGGAGCACATCGAGGAGATCCCGATGATGATCGAGGAGCACGGCGTGCCGTCCTTCAAGATCTTCATGTTCTACGGCAGCCACGGGCTGCACGGGCGCTCCGCGGACCAGGGCTCGTTCCTGATGCTGCCCGAGGACGAGTCCTACGACCTCGCCCACTTCGAGTTCATCATGCGTGCGCTGCAGAAGGCCCGCGCGGACGAGCGCTTCGCCGAGGACCGCGACGCCATCTCCCTCTCGCTGCACTGCGAGACCGCCGAGATCATGCGCGCCTACACCAAGCTGGTCGAGCAGGAGGGCAAGCTCACCGGGCTCGAGGCGTACAGCGCCTCGCGTCCGCCGCACTCCGAGGGCCTGGCGATCACCATCGCCTCCTACCTCGCCCACGAGACCGAGCTGCCCACCATCAACCTGCTCCACCTCACCTCGCGCAAGGCGATCGAGGCGGCGATGATGATGCAGCAGACCTTCCCGCACATCGACTTCCGCCGCGAGGTCACCGTCGGCCACCTGGTCGCCAACTACAACACCGCCTCGCTCGGCGGCAAGGTGAACCCGCCGCTGCGTTCCCCCGAGGACGTCGACTCCCTGTGGGAGCACGTGCTCGCCGGCAACTTCTCGTGGGTCACCTCCGACCACGCGTGCTGCCGCGAGGAGACGAAGTTCGGGGAGCCCAAGGAGGACGTGTTCCTCGCGAAGTCCGGGTTCGGCGGCACCGAGTACCTCCTGCCCGCGCTGGTCACCGAGGGCCGTCGCCGCGGCCTGTCGTACACCCGCATCGCCGAGCTCGTCTCCCGCAACCCCGCGGAGCGCTTCGGCATGAAGGACAAGGGCGACCTGGCCGTCGGCAAGGACGCCGACTTCTGCCTGCTCGACGACGACGTCACCTACGAGGTGCACGCCGAGGACTCCCTCTCCACCCAGGAGTACACCCCCTTCGAGGGGTTCGAGCTGACCGCCAAGGTGACCGACACCTACCTCCGCGGCGAGGCCGTCCTGCGCGACGGCGACATCGTCGGCTCCCCGCGCGGGCAGTTCGTCCGCCGCTCCGGCCGCCGCTGACCCACTCTCCAGGCCCGGGCTCCCGGAGGGGGTCCGGGCCTGGTGCTGTCCGCACGCCGCCGCTCGAGCGGCGCACCTGCACTGCCGGTCGAGCAGCGAGCCCGCACTGCTGGTCGAGCAGCGAGCCCTGGCGAGCGTCGTCGAGACCCCGCGACCGGACCCGGCTCCGCGACCACCACCGCCGGGCCCCACACCTCGCCGGAGCAACCGGCCGGCGGGGGACAGGCCCGTCCAGGTGCCTCGAAGCAGGAGGTCGGCTCAGCCGGCCCGCTCGGCGCGGGCCAGCACCTCCCGCGCCTCCCGGGCGACGGCGGCGTCGATGAGCCGGCCCCGCGCGTCGGTGGTCACGCCGCCCTCGGCCGCGTCGAAGCGGGCGACGAGGTCGCGGGCGTCGGCGACCTTCTCGGGCGTGGGGGTGAGGACGTCGTGGACGACCGGGACCTGGGCGGGGTGCACGGCGGTGCGGGACCGGAAGCCCAGGTCGACGAGGGCACGGGTCGACTCGGCGAACGCGTCGAGGTCCCGGAAGTCGGTGGACGTCGGGGCGACGGGCGCCTCGAGGCCTGCCGCAGCGCTGTGCACGACGACCTGCGTGCGCAGGTGGGTGACCGCCGCGTCGGTGGCCGGACCGCGCGACATCCGCAGGTCGCCGAGCAGGTCGACCTCGCCGATCCCGAAGGCGGTGAGCCGCTCCTCGGCCGCGGACTCGGCGAGGGACAGCAGTCCCTCGGCGCTCTCGACGAGCCCGACCACGCGGACCGACCCCGGGACGAGCCCGCGCTCGGGCTCCAGGCGGGCCAGCAGTGCGGCGACCGTCCGGACCGCGGCCGGGGTGACGGTCGCGAGCAGGAGGCCGTCGAGACCCTGGCGGACCGCCGCGTCGAGGTCGTCCTCCAGCGCGGTCGGGCTGACCCGGACCCACGTCTCGCCCGAGCCCGCCGCGGACGCCCCCAGCCAGTCGCGTACGGCGCCGCGCGCGGCGGCCTTCTCGGACAGCGGCACCGCGTCCTCGAGGTCGAGCACGACCGCGTCGGCGGGACCGGCCGCGGCCTTGGGGAACAGGTCGGGCCGGTTGCCGGGGACGTACAGGAACGAGCGGGGGAGCATGGCGGGTCCTTCCGGGTGCCGGGCCGGCCCAGGACCGGCCGGCGCGGTGGCTAGCTAGGGGAGAGCCGGGCGGTGATGTCGCGGGCGGCCTGCACGACGAGACGGGTGTGCTCCTCGTCGGTCTCGGCGTAGCGGAAGACCGGGCCCGAGGAGCTGACCGAGCCGGCGACGTTCCCGGCGGAGTCGAAGAAGGGTGCCGCGATCGAGGCGGCCCCCGTCCCGCGCTCGTTGAGGGACACGGCGTACCCCTGCTCCCGGATCCGTGCGAGATCGGCCCGGTAGGCCTCGACGTCGAGGTCGGGCCGTGCCGCCTGCAGCTGGCCGACGGCCTCCCCGACGAACGACTCCGGCAGGTGGGCCAGGATCGCGCGGCTCGAGGCGCCGGAGTGCAGCGGGAACCGCGGGCCGATCTCCACGACCATCTTGATCTCCTGCGGGCTCTCGATCTGGTCGAGGTAGATCCGCTGGTTCCCGACCAGCACCGACAGCGTGGTCGTCTCGCGGGTCTGGTCGCGCAGCCGGCGCAGCACGGGCGAGGCGACCGAGCGGACGTCGAGCTGGCTCCAGGCGCGGGCGGCGAGGCCCGCGGCCGCAGGGCCCAGGACGTACGCCGAGCCGCCGGGGAGGGGCTGCACCAGGGAGCGCGACGCGAGCGACTGCAGGATGCGGTGGACCACGGCCTTGCTGAGCTCGAGGGAGCGGGCGATGCGGGAGACGCCCAGGGCGTCGTCGGAGCGGGCGAAGAGCAGCAGCACGTCCGCGACCCGGTCGGCCGCCTCCGTCCCGCCGGGTGTCTCCCGCGGAACGGATCCGCTGATCCCTGCGCCCATGCCACATCTCCGTTTCCAGGTTGTTTCGCCTAGCGGAACTGTATCGGTCGGCGTGCTTTGCCGTCGAGCCCCTAGAAATCACAATGAGATCCGTGCCATACTCGCCGAATCCCGCAACTTGCCCCATCCGTGGCGTCCCGGGCGCCTGGAGTCGCACCGCTCAGCGGAACGGCCAGAAAGCATCGGTCGTTCCTTCTGACGGAACACACCCACTGTGCCTTGGCACGAAAGGTTGGTCCAGCACGATGAAGAAGGTCTCACTCGCGGCGGTGCTCGCCGCAGGCACCGTGGCGCTCGCCGCCTGCGGATCCGGCTCCTCCGGCAGTGGCTCCGACGGCGACATCATGATCGGCTCGGTCCACCCGCTGACGGGCGCGCTGGCCGGCGTCGGCGCGCTGATGAACGACGGCGCGAAGCTCGCGGTCGAGGACGTCAACGCCGACGGCGGCATCGAGTCGCTCGACGGCCGGAAGCTCACGCTGGGCGAGGGCGACAGCAAGGGCGCCGCGGACACCGGCCAGAGCGAGGCGCAGCGGCTCATCAGCGACGGCGCGGTCGCGCTGGTCGGCACCTACCAGAGCGACGTCACCGCGAACGTGTCCGCCGTCGCGGAGCGCTCCCGGGTGCCGCTGGTGATCGACGTGGCCGTCGACGACTCGATCCTCGAGCAGGGCTACAAGAACACCTTCCGGATCCAGCCCGACGCCACGAGCATGGGCGCCGACGGTGCGGACGACCTGATCGCGCTGGCCGAGGCCAACGGCAAGCCGGTCAAGACCGTCTCCTACATCCACATCGAGGGTGCCTTCGGGCAGAGCGTCTTCGACGCCTTCAAGGAGCGGGCCGAGAGCCAGGGGGTGCAGGTCCTCAAGGAGGTCACCTACCCCGGCACGAACTTCACCGACGCGACCACCCAGGTCCGCGAGGCCGCCGCCGGCAACCCCGACGTCATCGTCGCGACCGGCTACTACCCCGACCAGCTCCTGGTCGCCCAGGCGGTCAAGGCGCTCGACCCCGACATCGACGCGCTGTACGGCGTCGCGAACGGCGCCTTCGACGACGGCTCCTTCCCGAACGACGCGGGTGCCGCGGGCGAGAACGTGCTCTCGGCCAACTACCACTACGGCGCCACGAACGACGAGGTCGCAGACATCCGCAAGCGCTTCGAGGCCGAGTTCGGCCGCCCGATGGAGACCGCCTCGGTGCTCTCCTACCAGGCCGTGATGGTCATCGCCCAGGCGCTGGAGGAGGCCGGGTCCGACGACCCGGAGGACGTCCGCGACGCGATCGCCGAGATCGAGGTCGAGGACCCGCTGCTCGCCTTCGACGGCCCGATCACCTTCGACGAGACCGGCCAGAACGAGAACGCGACGGTCATCGTGATGCAGACCAAGAAGGGCAAGGTCGAGCAGGTCTTCCCCGACGAGTTCACGACCTCCGAGCCGGTCTACCCGGCCAAGTGACCTCCGGGCCGGTGGCGGGGTGACCCGCCACCGGCCGGCAGGCGCGCGGCCCGCGGCCGCACCGCCGCAGCGACGTACCCCAGCCACGACTCCGCCACGAAACGGACGGCCATGACCGACACCACCACCTCCCCACCGGAGACCCAACCGGACGACGGGAAGACCCGCTCCGGTCGACCGAGCCTGCCGCTGCTGCCCCTGGGCATCGTCGGCGCGGTGGTGGTCGCGCTGCTCCTCGTCTACACCGTCGGGGGCAAGGACTCCGGACTGGTCACCCAGTCGATCGTCACCGGGCTGCTGCTCGGCGGCGTCTACGCCCTGGTCTCGGTGGGCCTCACCCTGATCTTCGGCGTGCTCGGCATCGTCAACTTCGCGCAGGGCGCGATGCTCACCTTGGCGATGTACCTCGTCTACCAGATGGTCGACGCGGGCGGCATCCCCGTGTACGTCGCGACGCTGCTCGCCATCCCGGTGATGTTCCTCTTCGGCGTCCTCGTCCAGGCCGCCCTGCTGAACAAGCTGACGATGGCCGACAACGAGGAAGGCCCGCTGCTGGTGACCCTCGGCCTGAGCCTGCTGATCGTCAACGTGCTGCTGATGATCTTCGGCGGTCGTCCGAAGCGGGTGCCGAGCTCGGTCGAGGGCTCCTTCGAGGTCCTCGACGCGATCGTGTCGTGGGAGCGGCTCATCGCCTTCGCGGGAGCGCTGCTGGTCGCCGGCGCGCTGACGCTGATCCTGCGCGGCACGTCGTTCGGCCTCTCGATCCGCGCGGTCTCGGCCAACACCCAGGGTGCGTCGCTGGTCGGCATCGACGTGCGCCGCATCTACGCGATGACCTTCGGCATCGGCTCGGCCTGCGTGGCCGTGGCCGGCGGCCTGATGGTGCCGTTCCTCAGCCTCACCCCGACCGTGGGCGAGCAGTTCACGATCCTCGCGTTCGTGATCGTCGTGCTCGGCGGCCTCGGCAGCGTCAAGGGAGCCGTGGTCGGCGGCCTGGTGATCGGGCTCGTCCAGACCGTCGGGGCGCTCTACCTGCCGGGGACGGGGTCGCTGATCCTCGTCTTCGCGGTCTTCGTCCTCGTCCTGTTCTTCCGTCCGCAAGGGATCTTCGGAGTGAAGCAATGACCGCCCTCACCACCGAGCGCGCACCCAGCGTGAGCTCGGACGACCCGCGGCTGAAGGACCGGTCGACCGCGCGCACCTACCTCGCGCTGGTCGTGCTCCTCGCCGTCGCCGCCGTCCTGCCGTTCGTGCTGGACGAGCAGACCGAGACCGTCGCCGTGCGCACGCTGATCTTCGCGATCATGGCCGTCGGCTGGAACCTGATGAGCGGCTACGGCGGCATGTTCAGCTTCGGCCACGCCGCGTTCTTCGGCATCGGCGCCTACACCGACGCCTATCTCCTGGTCGAGCACGGCATCTCGCCGTGGATCGCGATGGTGGTCGGCGCCTCGATCTCCGCCGCGGCCGGCACGCTGATCGCCTTCCTCTGCCTGCGCTACCGGCTGGCCGGCGCGTACTTCGCCCTGGCGACCTTCGCCTTCGCGCAGGTCTTCCTCCTCGTGGTGCAGAACCTCGACTTCCTGCGTCGCACCGAGGGCTTCAACGTCCCGCTGCTGACCGAGAACTCCTGGTGGATGCTGCAGTTCGAGCAGGGCAGCCACTTCTACTACTGGATCCCGCTGGCGATCCTCGGCGCCGGTCTGCTCGGGACGGTCGCGTACGTCAACTCCCGCTCGGGGCAGTACGTCCAGGCGGTCCGCGACGACGAGGTGGCCGCTGCCTCGCTCGGCATCAACGTGATGCGGGTGCGGCTCGTCGCGGTGGCGATCAGCTGCGCGTTCACCTCGCTCGCCGGGGCGTTCTACACGCAGTACTACTTCTTCGTGGGCCCGGAGCAGGCGTTCGGCTCGGCGGTCTCGGTCAACGCCATCGTGCCCGCGGTCATCGGCGGCATCGGCACGGTCTTCGGCCCGGTCGTCGGCGCGATGGTCGTCGGCCCGCTCTCGGAGTGGATCGCGACCGTGCTGCGCGAGCCCCCGCCGTTCCTGGAGTTCCTCCAGGGCGTCACGGGCCTCGACGTCGCCGTCTACGCCGCACTGCTCATCCTGATCGTGCTGTTCATGCCCAAGGGCATCTACGGCACCCTGCGTGATCGGTTCCGCTCATGAGCCTCCTCCAGGTCGAAGACCTCACCAAGTCCTTCGCCGGCCTGACCGCCGTCGACTCCGTCGACGTCACCGTCGCGGACCGCGAGTTCCTCGGGATCATCGGTCCCAACGGCGCCGGCAAGACCACGCTGTTCTCCCTGCTCGCCGGGCAGCTCCCGCCGACCCGCGGCCGGGTGGTCTTCGACGGGCGGGACATCACCGGCTGGTCGCCCGCGAAGGTCGCGGACGCCGGGCTCGTCCGTACCTTCCAGCTGATGCGGCCCTTCGAGTCGATGAGCGTGCTCGACAACGTCGCGATCGCCGCCCACCACCGGCACCGCTCGCGCAAGGCCGCCCGGCGGCACGCGCTCGAGGTGATCGACCGGGTCCAGCTCGACCGCTACGTGCACAGCCCGTCCGGCAGCCTGCCGACCGCCGGGCTCAAGCGGCTGGAGCTGGCCCGCGCGCTGGCCCTCGAGCCGCGCCTGCTGCTGCTCGACGAGGTGCTGGCCGGGCTGGTCCCCGCCGAGCGGGCGCCGATCATCGAGCTGCTGCGCGAGATCCACGCCGACGGCGTCACGGTCATGTTCGTCGAGCACATCATGGCGGCGGTCATGGCGCTGTCCGAGCGCCTGCTGGTCATGGCCGAGGGCCGCGAGCTCGCGCTCGGCGACCCCCAGCAGGTCATCGCCGACCCCCGCGTCATCGAGGCCTACCTCGGAGAGGACTACGCATGATCCTGGAGCTGCAGGACCTGCACGCCGGCTACCGGCGGCTGGAGATCCTCCACGGCCTGTCGATGCACGTGGACCGGGGCGAGATCGTCTCGCTGATCGGCGCGAACGGCGCCGGCAAGACCACCACCCTGCGGGCGATCCACGGGCTGGTCGCGACGACCGGCGGCCGGATCGTCTTCGACGGCCACGAGGTGCAGAAGATGCGGGCGCACCAGATCGTGCGCTCCGGCCTCGTCCACGTCTCCCAGGACCGGGCGCTCTTCGGCGACCTCCAGGTGGTCGAGAACCTCGAGATGGGCGCCTACACCCAGTCCCGGTCCACGGTCCGCTCGTCCCTCGACGAGGTCTACGAGCTCTTCCCGATCCTCGCCGAGCGGCGCACGCAGCGGGCCGACACCATGTCCGGCGGCCAGCAGCAGATGCTCGCGATCGGCCGCGCGATGATGGCGCGACCCACGTGCCTGACGCTCGACGAGCCCTCCGTCGGGCTCGCGCCCAACCTCGTGGCGCAGGTGCTCGAGGCGATCAAGCGGATCCGCGACACCGGCGTGACCGTGCTGATCGTGGAGCAGAACGCCTCCCAGGCGCTGGCCATCTCCGACCGCGCGTACGTCATCGAGAGCGGGTCGATCGTGCTCGAGGGGACCGGCTCGGAGCTGGCCGACGACCCTCGCGTGCGCGAGGCCTACCTGGGGGTCTGAGTGGCCGAGTTCCTGGTCCACATCGAGATCGTCTGGCCCCCCGACGCCCCGGTCGAGCAGCGCGAGGAGATCTTCGCGCGCGAGCTCGAGCAGGGGCAGCGGCTGGCGCACGCCGGCCAGCTGCGGCGCCTGTGGCGGGTGCCGGGCCGCTGGGCGAACTGGAGCCTGTACGACGTCGCCGACGCCACCGAGCTGCACGCGGCGCTGACGTCGCTGCCGCTCCACCCGTGGATGGACATCGAGGTGCACGCGCTCGCCGAGCACCCCAACGACCCCCGCGCGCTGGGCATCGAGCCCGCCGCGCCGCGCCCGGAGGAGGGCGCTCGCTGATGCGGATCCTGGCCATCACCCCCATCGTCATCGACGACGCCGAGCTCGCGCGTCGCCAGCAGCGCTACGACGAGCTCGCCCCCGAGGGCGTCACCGTCGTGCTCGAGCACCTCGGCGACGGGGCCGGCCTGCCGCGCGCCCTCGAGACCGCCGACGACGTCCGTGCCAGCGAGCTGGCGCTGCTGGAGCGGTACCGCGCCGTGGACCCGGACGGCTGGCACGGCTTCCTGCCCGACTGCGTGCTCGACCCGGTCAGCGGGCTGGACCACGACCTCCCGCGGCCGGTCTTCGGGATCGGTCACCTCGCCTCGGCGTTCGTCGCGGGCCAGGGCGCCAGCCTCGGTGCGGTGGCCCGCAACGAGGCGATCGCCACCGAGCTGGACCGCAAGCTCGCGGAGTACGACGTGGTGCCGGTCGGTCCGACCACCGTCCTGGACCTCTCGGTCGAGGACATCGCCGACGACGCGACGTGGGCGGCTGCGGTGACCGACCGCGCCGGCGACCTCGACTGCGACTTCGTGCTCAACGCCTGCTCGGCCGTCGACGTCGCCCCCCAGGAGCGAGCGCCGTACCTGCTCGACCCCACGCGGACCGCCCTCGCGATGCTCGGGCTCCGAGCCCAGGCGACGGGAGCGACCCGGTGAGCACCCCGACGAGCGCCCCGCAGGACGTCGAGACCGAGGGCCCGGACCTCGTCGTCGCCGGCGCCGGCGGCGGGCTCGTGGCCGCGCTCCGCGCCGCCCAGCTCGGGCTGTCGGTGCTGGTCGTCGAGCGCAACGAGCACTTCGCGAAGGCCAACAACACCGCGATGTCGACGGCGATGGTCCCCGGCGCCGGCTCTCGGTGGCAGCGCGAGGCCGGGGTGGAGGACTCCCCGGAGCGGTTCGTCGCGGACGTGCTCGCCAAGACCGGCGGCACGGCCGACGAGCGGCTCGCGCGGGCCCTGGCTGAGGTCAGCGGCCGCCTGGTCGAGTGGCTCGCCGACGAGGCCGGCCTGCCGCTCTCGCTGGTGACCGACTTCTCCTACCCCGGCCACTCGAGCCTCCGTTGCCACACGGTGCCCGGACGCTCCGGCGAGGCCATGCTCGGCGGCCTCGTGCGCGCGGTCCGCGAGCACGACCTGATCGACCTGCTGGTCCCCGCCCGGCTCGTCGACGTCGTCGTCGACCCCGAGGACGGCGGCGTCCGCGAGGTCGTCGTGGAGTCCCCCCACGGCCAGGAGCGGATCCCCACCCGCGCGGTGCTGCTCGCCACCAACGGCTACGCCGCGGACCGCGAGCTCGTCGCGCGGCACCTCCCGGAGATCGCGACGGCGACGTACCACGGCAGCGAGGGGTCGACCGGCGACGCGCTCCGCCTCGGCGAGCGCCTCGGCGCGGCCACGGCGTACCTCGACGCCTACCAGGGCCACGCCGCGCTCACCCCCGCCGCGACCCTCGCCGGCTGGGCGACGGTCATGCACGGCGGCGTGGTCGTCGACGTCGAGGGGCGCCGGTTCGGCGACGAGACGACCGGCTACTCCGAGTACGCCGCGCGGCTGGGCGCGCAGCCCGGTGCCCGCGGCTGGATCGTGCTCGACGAGCGGATCCACGAGGCCTGCCTGGTCTTCGACGACTACCGGGCGACCGTCGACGCCGGTGCCGTCCGGGAGGCGGCCGACGTCGAGGCGCTGGCCGCCGTGGTCGGCTGCGACGCGGGCGAGCTGGCGCGCACCCTCGACGCCGCCCGGGACAGCGCCGAGCGGCGCGCCGGGGACGCGTTCGGCCGGACCGCCTGGGAGGCGCCGCTGCAGGCGCCGTACCGCGCGGTGCCGGTGCAGCCGGCGCTCTTCCACAGCCAGGGCGGCCTCGTCGTCGACGAGCACGCCCGGGTCCTGACCGAGGCAGGTACGCCGGTGCCGGGGCTGTACGCCGCCGGGGGCGCCGCCGCGGGCATCTCCGGGCACGGCGCGGCCGGCTACCTCGCGGGCAACGGCCTGCTGCCGGCGCTCGGGCTCTCGCTGCTCGCCGCGGAGGACGTCGCCGCGTCCGCCTGAGGGCCGGCCTGCCGGCGTGCGGCCCGGGGGCTAGACGGCCGCCCGGGCCTCGTCGTCCGCCTCGGCGGTGGCGGCCGCGGCGGCCTGCACCGCGCGGTGCAGGCGGCGCTGCTGCGTGGTCATCAGCGTCACCGCGAGCACGGCCGCGCCGACGGTCACGGCGAACGCCGCCGCGGCGCCGTCGGCGTCGGCCAGCCGGCCGGCGAGGCTGGACCCGAGCGCGTAGCCGAGGCCGGTCGCGCTGGCCAGCGACGTCATCGCGGCACCGACGCGGGCGGGCGGCACGACCCGCTCGGCGAGGGAGAAGATCCCGATCATGTACGGCGCGACCGCGAAGCCGAGCGCCAGCACCGCGACGAAGGCGCCGGTCAGGGAGTCGACCAGCAGCAGCGGGAGCGACAGCACCAGCAGCGTGCAGGCGGCGACGAGCGAGCGGCGCTCGTGCCCGATCCGCTCCGGGACGTAGGCCGTCGCGATGCCGGCCACCGCGCTGCCCACGCCCAGCGTGGCGTGGATGAGGCCCGCGAGGCCGGGCTGGTCGGCGTCGTTCGCGAGCACCGTGGCACCGGTCTGGGTGGCGCCGAAGAGCATGCCGATCGAGACCTGGGCCAGTGCCAGGACGACGAAGACCGCCGTGACCAGGGGGCCGGTCGCGAGCGGGGTCCCGCCGCGGCGGGTGAGCCGAGCCGAGGGGTCCAGGGCGAAGGCGGTGCCGAAGACGGCCAGCAGCGCTGCGGCCACGAGGAGCGCGCCACCCGGCGAGACCAGGGCGACGGCGAGGCCGACCAGGGCCGGGCCGATGGCGAACGACGCCTCGTCGGCCGCGCCCTCGTAGGAGTACGCCGCGTCGACCAGGCGCCGCTGGAGCGGCCCGGTCCCGTGGGTGAGCGGGCGCCAGCGGACCCGCGCGAGCGGGCCCACCTGCGGCAGCACCAGGCCGGTCGCCGCGGCGGTGCCTACGACGAGCGCGTCGGCCGCACCGCCGTGGACGACGGCCACGAGCGAGGCCAGGCCGGCCGCGCCGAGCAGGGACTGCACCAGGACGACCGGCCGCTGGCCGGTGCGGTCGGCCAGCGCCCCGGCGACCGGTGCGCCGAGGGCGTTGGCCACCGCGAGCGCACCGGCGCTGAGGCCGCCGAGCCCGTAGCTGTCGGTGGCGGTGGAGACGAGCAGGAGCGTGCCGAGCTGGCTCATGGCGAGCGGCAGCCGGCCGAGGAACGCCACGACGACGTACGTGGGTCCGGCGAGGGCGAAGAGGCGTCGGTAGGACGCGAGGGGGGTCACGCTGGGAGGGCCTTTCGGGTGCGTCTGTACGACGCGCCGTACCCACCTCCGAGAACGCGTTGAACCCTCTGCGCCCCCGATCCTACGACTCGTCCGCGGTGCGGCCGGAATCCGTGGGCGGGGTCAGCCGGCGATGCGGTCGAGCTCGGCGAGGTCGTCGGGGGAGAGCCTCAGGTCGACGGCCGCGACGTTCGCCCGCAGGTGCTCGACCGAGGAGGTGCCGGGGATCAGCAGGATGTTCGGCGAGCGCTTCAGCAGCCAGGCGAGCGCGACGGCCATCGGCGTCGTGCCGAGGCGGCCGGCGACGGCGGAGAGGGCGTCGGACTGCAGCGGGCTGAAGCCGCCGAGGGGGAAGTACGGCACGTAGGCGATGCCCTGCTCGGCGAGGGCGTCGACCAGCGCGTCGTCCTCGCGGTGGGCGAGGTTGTACTGGTTCTGCACGCACACCACCGGCGTGATCCGCTGCGCCTCGGCGACCTGCGCGGCCGAGACGGTGCTCAGGCCGATGTGCCGCACCAGGCCCTCGTGCTGGAGCTCGGCCATCGCCTCGACGCGCCTCGCGATCGAGGCGTCCGGGGCGGCCGGGTCGTCCATGACCCGCAGGTTGACGACGTCCATGGCCTCGAGCCCGAGGTTCTCCAGGTTGTCCAGCACGCCCCGGCGCAGCTCGGCCGGCGACTGGGCCGGGAGCCAGGCGCCCCGGTCGTCGCGGCGCGCGCCGACCTTGGTGACGATGACCAGGTCCTCGGCGTAGGGGTGCAGGGCCTCCCGGATGAGCCGGTTGGTGACGTGCGGGCCGTAGAAGTCGCTGGTGTCGACGTGGTCGATCCCCAGGGCGCGCACCTCGCGGAGCACGGCCAGCGCCCGGTCGGGGTCGGCCGGCGGGCCGAGGACGCCCGGTCCGGCGAGCTGCATCGCGCCGTACCCCATCCGGGAGACGGTGAGGCCCTCGGCGAGGGTGAAGGTGCCGCCGAGGGCGGGCTGGGTCGTGGGCTCGGTGGTCGTGGGCTCGGTGCTCATGCCTCCACCGTGCGCCCCGGCCGGTCGGCGGAGAAGGCCCCGACGGTCCTGGGGGTCGCAGGGCCAGGGACGGGGGCGCCGCCGCGGCTACCGTGGACGCCGTGGAGGAGAACCGGCTCGGGGACTACCTGCGGGCCCGCCGCGAGCTGGTGACGCCGGAGACGGTGGGGCTCCCGCCCGGTGGCGTACGGCGCGTGGCCGGCCTGCGCCGCGAGGAGGTCGCGATGCTCGCGGGCATCAGCGCCGACTACTACCTCCGGCTCGAGCAGGGCCGGGACCGCAACCCGTCGGTGCAGGTGCTGGAGGCCCTGGCCGCGGTGCTGCAGCTCGACGCCGCGGCGACCGACCACCTGCTGCGCATCGCCGCGCCGCGCCCCCGCTCGCGGGCCCGCCGGCTGCGGCCCGAGGTGGCGCCGCCGGACGTCGTGCAGCTGCTCGACGTGATCGGCCTGCCGGCGTTCGTCGAGGGCCAGTGGCTCGACGTGCTCGCCGCGAACCCGCTGGCCACCGCGCTCAACCCGAGCCTGCGGGTGGGCGAGAACCGGATCCGCTCGCTGTTCCTCGACCCCTCCGAGCGCGCGCTGCACCCGGACTGGGAGGAGACCGCGCCGCGGCTCGTCGCGGGCTTCCGCGGCCGGGTCGCCGACATCGCGGACGACCCGCGGGTCGTGCAGCTGGTCGGCGAGCTGACGCTCGGCAGCGAGCTCTTCGCCCGGCAGTGGGCCCGCCACGACGTGCGCCAGGTCCGCGGCAAGGAGCTCCGGATCGACCACCCGCAGGTCGGCGAGATGACCCTGCGGATGTCCAAGCTCGCCGTCGAGGGCACCGACGGCCAGCTGCTCGTCGTCCACCACGCCGAGCCGGGCACCGCCAGCGCCGAGCGGTTGGCGCTGCTCTCCGCGCTCGTGGAGCCGTCCGGGGCCGCCGCAATCGTTCAATTGCGCGGTTCTGACGCTTCTACCGGCGGGTAACCGGTCGCAACCGTTCAATTGCTCGATTCCGGTGGCCCGCAGAGCACCACACCGCGGACCTCACCCCAGGTAGCGCACGTCCATCGGCGACTCGGCGACGTCGGGTGCCTCCATGCCGTCCTCGACGTCGAGGGCGTCGCCGGAGAGGTGCACGCGGTAGGCGCGGGCGTCGGGGCGCGAGGAGACCGCCTCGACCAGCTCGCCGTCGCGGAAGACGAGCGCGCAGCCGTCGTCGGCGGCGTACCCGTTCGGGAGCCGGCGGGTGCCGACGAGGTCGAGGTACGTCGGGCGGCGGTCGGCCTCGCCGTCGTAGTGCGGGCAGGCCGAACCGGGCAGGAGGCCGAGGCCGTCGGGCAGCGCGGCCAGCGGCCCGTAGGAGTCGGTCACCGATCCCTCGAACCAGCAGTTCATGCCGGCGCTGACCCCGGCCAGCACGACCCCGTCCTCGCCCGCCTCGCGCAGGACGTCGTCGAGGCCGTGGAGCCGCCACAGGGCGAGCAGGTTCGCGGTCGAGCCGCCGCCGACGTGGATGACGTCCTGGCCGAGCACGAAGGAGCGCAGGTCGCCGCCGGGGATCTCGTCGTAGCGGAACAGCGGCAGGACGCTGGTCTCCGCGCGCCCCTCGAACGCCGTGCGGAACTCCTCGGCGTAGGAGGCCGAGTCGCCGCTCGCGGTCGGGACGAAGCAGACGCGGGGCAGGCCGCCGGCGCCGCGGCGGCGGGTGGCCAGGGAGAGCAGGTGGTCGTCGAGGAGCGGGTTGTCCGGCTCCATCGCGAAGCCGCCACCGCCCATGGCCATGATCGTGGTCATGCGGCGAGCCTGCCAGGTGCGCCTCAGCCGCCGCCGACCTCCACCGCCACCTCCAGCTCCGAGGCGCCCGCCGGGAGGTCGAACGTCGCCGACGCGCCGCCGGAGGACACGGCGTACCCGCCCGCCCAGCCGCTGACCCTGACCCGCCCGTGCTCGTCGGTGCGCAGCGTCGTCGGCGGGAGCCACCACTCGCCGCGGACCAGCGAGCGCAGGGCGTCGTACGCCGGCTTCGGGCTGCCGTCGGCGCGGACCAGGCCGGCGGGGGCGCCGAGCCACGCGCCGCGGTCGGTGAGGCCCCAGTAGGTCACCGCCTCGACGGAGGGGTGCGACATCAGCGTCCGGTAGTGCCGGACCACCTCGTCGGCCTGCCGCTCCTCCCCTTCCGGCGTCGAGGGCCAGGAGTCGACCCGGTGGTCGTTGAGGTCCTCGACATCGGGCGGCATCAGCGCACCGGAGAGCAGCGTGGTCTCGGTCAGGTGCAGCGGCAGCCCGTGGCGCGCGAACCGCTCGAGCACCTCGAGGGTCCGCTCCTCGCCCCAGTAGCCCTGGTGCATGTGGCTCTGCAGGCCGATGGCGTCGACCTGCACGCCGGCGTCGAGGACCTCCTCGACGAGCCGGTCGTACGCCGGGGACATGTCGAAGTCGTTGAGCACCAGCGTGGCCGCGGGGTCGGCGGCGCGGGCCTCCTCGAACGCCAGCCGGACGGTCTCCACGCGGCCGAGCCGGCGGCACAGGCGGGTGATGCCGTTCTCGTGCTGCTCGTTGGCGAAGACCGGCATGATCACCGCCTCGTTGACCGCGTCCCAGGTCGACACCAGCCCCGCGAAGTCGGCGGCCTCGCGGCCCACGCGCGCCCGCACCGTCGCCTCGAGCCGGTCGTCGGGCAGCTCGCGGAGCCAGTCCGGTGCCAGCGTGTGCCAGACCAGCGGGTGGCCCTTGACCGCGACGTCGCGCTCGCGGAACCAGCGGGCCGCGGCCAGCAGCCGGGCGGTGTCCGGCCGGCCCGGCACCGGCTCGAAGCCGGCCCAGTAGAACGGCAGCGTGGCGGTGTCGAAGACGCCCAGCCAGAGGTCGACCAGGTCGGCGGCCGCCTCCGGGCCGGACCCGCCGAAGACGTCCCCGGTCTCCCCGTCCCCGGCTCCGGGCGCGCTGGTCCCGAGCCCGGCCCGGGCCGCTGCCAGCGCGACGAGGTCGAACCCGATGCCGCCGAGGGCGACCGCGTGCCGCCGCTGCTCGACGACCACGTCGGCGAGGTCGAGGAGCGAGCCGTCGGCGCGCCGGAGCGTCACCGTCGCGGTGCCGCGACGGTGCTCGAACGAGGAGTCCATGCGGCTGCACCGTAGTCGTGGAAAACGTTATCGACAACGATTGACAAAGCGGTAGACCGCCTGGCACGGTCCTGTGACCCACATCACCGAAGAGGTGGGGCGGACAAGAGGGGTTCAGATGTCGAGGAAGACTCGAGGCGCGGCGCTGGCCGTGCTCTGCGCAGGCGTGCTGACCGCCGCCAGCGCGTGCGGAGGCGGCGACGACTCGTCGTCCGGCGGTGACGCCAACACGATCACGTGGTGGCACAACTCGAACAACGAGCCCGGCAAGGGCTACTACGAGCAGGTGGCCAAGGACTTCGAGGAGGCCAACCCCGGCGTCGAGGTCGAGGTGACCGCCATGGCCCACCAGGACATGGTCGACAAGCTCGCCGCGGGCTTCCAGAGCGGCGACGTCCCGGACGTCTACATGGAGCGCGGCGGCGGCGAGCTCGCCGACCACGTCGAGGCCGGCCTGACCCGCGACCTGACCGAGGCCGCCGGCGAGGAGATCGGCAAGATCGCCGAGGGCACGCTCGCCGGCTGGCAGGTCGACGGCAAGACCTACGCGATCCCGTACTCCGTCGGCGTCGACGGGTTCTGGTACAACAAGGACCTCTTCGAGCAGGCCGGCATCGACGCGCCGCCGGAGACGATGGACGAGCTCCTCGACGTCGTCGACCAGCTCAAGGCCGCCGACATCACGCCGATCTCCGTGGGCGCCGGCGACAAGTGGCCGGCCGCGCACTACTGGTACTTCGGCGCGGTCCGCACCTGCTCGCAGGACGTGCTCAACTCCGCGATGGAGAGCATGGACTTCTCCGACCCCTGCTTCGTCGAGGCCGGCGAGGTCGTCGACCAGGTGATCGCCGCGGAGCCCTTCAACCCCGGCTTCCTCACCACCCCGGGCCAGGAGGGCGCGACCTCGGCGTCCGGCCTGCTCGCGACCGGCAAGGTGGCCATGGAGCTGCAGGGCCACTGGGAGCCCGGCGTCATGCAGGGCCTGACCGACGACGGCAAGGGCCTGGGCGAGCGGACCGGCTGGTTCCCCTTCCCCCAGGTCGAGGGCGGCGAGGGCGACCCCGCGGGCCAGCTCGGTGGCGGTGACGCCTGGGCCGTCGCGGAGACCGCGCCGGACGCGGCCGTCGACTTCGTCAAGCACCTCTTCTCCGACGAGGTCCAGCAGGGCTTCGCCGAGAACGACATGGGACTGCCGACCAACCCGGCGGCGATCGACTCGCTCTCCGACCCGGCGCTGGCCGACCTGATCCAGGTGCGCGACGACGCGGCGTACGTCCAGCTGTTCTTCGACACGCTGTTCGGCGCCTCGGTCGGCGGGGCGATGAACGACGCGATCGCGCTGCAGTTCGCCGGCGACGCCTCCCCGCAGGACGTCGTCGACGCCACCCAGCAGGCCGCCGACCAGGAGAAGTGAGTCGTCCGTGACCTCGACCGGTGCCGCAGTCGCGGCGACGCCCGCCGCAGCGCCTGCGGACCCGGACGACCCGGGCGCCCGGCACCCCTCGGTGCCGGGCGCCCGCCCGGGCAGCTCCCGGTGGCGGCAGCGGCTCGAGATCGCGCTGTTCGTCACCCCGGCGCTGGCGCTGATGGCGACGTTCGTCGTGTGGCCGGTGTTCTCGGCCGTCCGGATGTCGTTCTACCGCTGGAAGGGCTTCGGCCCGATGGACGACTTCGTCGGGCTGCGCAACTACGAGCGCGTGCTGACCGACGACGTCTTCAAGGACGCCGTCCTGCACAACCTGACCATCGTCGGGCTGTCGGTCGCGGTGCAGCTGCCCCTCGGGCTGCTGCTCGCGGTCCTGCTCAACCGCAGGATCCGGGGCCGCGGGCTGCTCCGCACCATCGTCTTCGTGCCCTACGTGCTGGCCGAGGTGATCGCCGGCGTCGTGTGGTTCCAGCTCCTCCAGCCGCGCAGCGGCCTGGTCGAGGAGATCCTGACCACCGTCGGCATCACCCCGCCCGACCAGGGCTTCCTCGGGACGCCCGGCCTCGCGCTGTGGACGGTCTTCGTCGTGCTCACCTGGAAGTACCTCGGGCTCGCGGTGCTGCTCTTCCTCGCCGGCCTCCAGGGCGTGCCCGACGAGCTCTACGAGGCCGCCCAGCTCGACGGCGCCGGCTGGTGGCAGGTGCAGGTGCGGGTGGCGCTGCCCCTGCTCGGACCGACCATCCGCACCTGGGCGTTCCTGTCCATGATCGGCTCGCTCCAGCTCTTCGACATGGTCTGGATCCTCACCGGCGGCGGCCCCGCCAACGCGACGACCACCATGGCCACCTACCTCGTCAGCCAGGGCACCCAGCGCGGCAACTACGGCATCGCCGGCGCCGCCTCGGTCGTGCTGTTCGTCGTGGCGTTCGTGATGGCGCTGCTCTACCAGGTGCTGGTGCTGCGCCGGGACACGGCGGAGCAGCGATGAGGAGCACGCGATGACGACCCTCCAGGAGATGCCTCCCGTGACCGACCGTCCCCCGACCGGCACGACGCCCCGCGGCTCGCGCCGGCGCGGCCGCTCCTTCGGCGGCGGCGGCCCGCTGGTCTACCTGCTGGCGCTGGCCGTGGTGGCGCTGACCGTGGGCCCGGTGCTGTACGGCGCGCTCGGCGGCTTCCGCAGCAACGAGCAGCTGATCCGCGACCCCGCCGGCCTGCCCGACCCATGGGTCACCGAGAACTACGAGGGCGTCGTCACCAACCCCGACTTCTGGGGCTACGCGCTCAACTCGACCGTCATCGCGCTGATCACGACCGTGGTCGCGGTGCTGGCGGGCGTGATGGCGGCGTACCCCCTGGCCCGCTACCAGTTCAAGCTGCGCGAGCCGCTGTTCATGGTCTTCGTGCTCGGCCTGCTCTTCCCGGTGGCCGTGGCGATCATCCCGCTGTTCATCCTGATCACCCGCGACCTCCAGCTGGGCAACACCTGGTGGGGCGTGGCGCTGCCGCAGGCGGCGTTCGCGCTGCCGACGACCGTGGTGATCCTGCGGCCCTTCCTGATGGCGCTGCCGCAGGAGCTGGAGGAGGCGGCGTTCATCGACGGGGCCACGCGGATCGGCGTCTTCCGCCACATCGCGCTGCCGTTGACCGCTCCCGGCCTGGTGACGGTCGGCGTGCTGGCCTTCGTGGGCTCCTGGAACGCCTACCTGCTGCCACTCCTGCTGCTGCAGGACGACATGCGTACGCTGCCCCTGGGTGTGGCCGACTACTCGACGCAGTACTCGGCCGACACCGCCGGCGTCCTGGCGTTCACCACGATCGCCATGATCCCCGCGCTGGTGCTGTTCCTGGCGATGCAGGGCCGGATCGTGAGCGGCCTGCAGGGCGCGGTGAAGGGATGAGGGACTCCGAGGTGGACCTGGACCAGCAGACCGGACCCGAGGTGCCCGACCCGGGCCGGGAGCCCGGCCGGGAGACCGGGTCGCCCGTCGGCCGGGTCACCATGCAGCAGGTGGCTGCGGAGGCCGGGGTCTCGGTCTCGACGGTCTCCAAGGTGCTCAACGGCCGGTACGGCGTCTCCCCGGCGACCTCCGAGCACGTCATGGGCGTGATCACCCGGCTCGGCTACGAGGCCAGCCTGGTCGCGCGGAGCCTGCGCAACCGGCGCACCAACGTCATCGGCGTGCTCGTCGCGGACTTCGAGCCGTTCAGCACCGAGGTGCTCAAGGGTGCCGCGGACGCGATCCGCGGCTCGGGCTTCGAGCTGGTCGCCTACTCAGCCGGCGGCCGGGTCGACGAGCACGTCGGCTGGGAGCGGCGCTACCTCTCCCGGGTCATGGGCACCCTGGTCGACGGCGCGGTGCTGGTCACCCCGACCGTCACCGACGTGCAGTACGACGGGCCGGTCGTCGCGGTGGACCCGCACACCGGGCGGTCGCGGCTGCCCACCGTCGCGGGCGACAACCTCCAGGGCGCACGGCTCGGCGTCGACCACCTGATCGGGCTGGGGCACACCCGCATCGGCATGGTCACCGGCCGGCCCGACCTGGTCTCGGCGCAGCTGCGCGAGCGCGGCTACCGCGAGGCGCACGCGGCCGCCGGGCTGACGGTCGACGAGGACCTGCTCGCCCCCGGCGCCTTCGAGGCCGAGCAGGCGCGGGTGGCCGCCCGGCAGCTGCTGGCCCTGCCCGAGCCGCCGACGGCGATCTTCGGCGCCAACGACCTCTCGGCGATCTCGGTCCTCGAGGTCGCCGCCGAGCGCGGGCTCGACGTCCCCGGCGACCTGTCGGTGATCGGCTTCGACAACGTCCCGGAGTCCGCCCTGGCGCACCCGGCGCTGACCACCGTCGAGCAGCCGATCCGCCGGATGGGCCACGACGCCGTCGTGCTCCTGCTCGCCCTGCTCGACGGCGACGCGGTCGCCGACACCCAGCTCACCCTCCCCACCACGCTCGTCCAGCGCCGCTCGACCGCCCCCCGGTCGTCGAGCGCGGCGCGGACCGGCCGACACGCGAACGGAGCGGTCTCGTGACCGACCCCTGGCAGGACACCTCCCTCCCCGTCGACACCCGCGTCGCGGACCTCGTCGCCCGGATGACCCTGGCCGAGAAGGTCGCCCAGCTCTCCGGCATCTGGGGGGTCGACCCCGACGTGGGCGACATGGCTCCGATGCTGCGCGACGCGCTCGCCGCCGGGCAGCGCTTCGAGGACCTCGTCCGCGACGGGCTGGGCCAGCTGACCCGGCCCTTCGGCACCGACCCGGTGGAGCCGGCCGCCGGCCTCCGCTCGCTGGCCGAGCGGCAGCGGCAGGTGGTCGCGGCGAACCGGTTCGGCATCCCGGCCCAGGTGCACGAGGAGTGCCTCACCGGGCTCGCCGCCTGGCAGGCCACGGTCTACCCCAACCCGCTGTGCTGGGCGGCCACCTTCGACCCCGCGCTCGTCGAGCGGATGGGTGCGCGGATCGGGACCACGCTGCGCGGGCTCGGCGTGCACCAGGGCCTCGCGCCCGTGCTCGACGTCGTCCGCGACCTGCGCTGGGGCCGGGTCGAGGAGACGATGGGCGAGGACCCGTACCTCGTCGGCTCCATCGGCAGCGCCTACGTCCGCGGCCTGGAGAGCACCGGCGTCGTGGCCACGCTCAAGCACTTCGCCGGCTACTCCGCCTCCCGCGCCGCGCGGAACCTCGCGCCGGTGCCGCTGGGGCCGCGCGAGCTGGCCGACGTGATCCTGCCGCCGTTCGAGATGGCGCTGCGCGCCGGCGCCCGCTCGGTGATGAACTCCTACACCGACACCGACGGCGTCCCCGCCGCCGCCGACCGGGCGCTGCTCACCACGCTGCTGCGCGAGACCTACGGCTTCACCGGCACCGTCGTCGCCGACTACTTCTCCATCGCCTTCCTGGAGTCCCTGCACCACGTCGCCGAGGACGTCGAGCAGGCCGCGCGGCTCGCGCTCGAGGCCGGCATCGACGTCGAGCTGCCCTCGACCAACGCGTACGGCGAGCCGCTGCTCGCCGCCGTCGCCGCCGGGCTGGTCGACGAGAAGCTCGTCGACCGCGCGCTGGTCCGGGTGCTGCGCCAGAAGTGCGAGGTCGGCCTGCTCGATCCCGGCTGGGCGCCGGTCGAGCCCGGTCCGGACGCGGTGGACCTCGACCCGCCGGAGGCGCGTGCGATCGCGCTGGAGGTCGCCCGCCGCTCCGTGGTCCTGCTCGCCGACGACGGCGGGGCGCTGCCGCTGGCGGCCGGCGCGCGGCTCGCGGTCGTCGGCCCCCGCGCCGACACCCCCGAGGCGATGCTCGGCTGCTACTCCTTCCCGATGCACGTGCTGGTCCACCACCCCGGCACCGAGCCGGGACTGGAGATCAGGACGGTCCGGGAGGCGCTCGCCGAGACCTTCGACGTCACCTCGGCCCTCGGCTGCCCGGTGCTCGGCGGGTCCGACGCCGACATCGCCGAGGCCGTGGCGGTCGCGACCGACGCGGACGTGTGCGTGGTCGTGCTCGGCGACCGGGCCGGGCTGTTCGGCAACGGCACCTCCGGCGAGGGCTGCGACGTCGCCGACCTGACGCTGCCCGGCCGGCAGGAGGAGCTGCTCGAGGCGCTGCTCGCCACCGGAACACCGGTCGTCGCGGTGCTCCTGGTCGGTCGCCCCTACGACCTCACCCGGCAGGTCGGCCGGCTCGCCGCGCTGGTGTGCGGGTTCTTCCCCGGCGAGGAGGGCGCGCAGGCCGTCGCCGACGTCCTCGCGGGCCGGGTCGCACCGACCGGCCGGCTCCCGGTCTCCTTCCCGGGCCCCGGCTCGACCCAGCCGGCGACGTACCTCTCCTCGGCGCTGGGGCAGCGCAGCGAGGTCAGCGTCGTCGACCCCACACCGCTGTTCCCCTTCGGCCACGGCCTGTCCTGGGCGGCGGCGACGTGGGAGGAGGCGTCCTCGGCGACCGGTGCGGAGTGGCCGACCGACGGGACCTGCGAGCTGGTGGTGCCGCTGGTCGGCGACGCCGAGCGGGCGACGACCGAGGTGGTGCAGGTCTACCTCCACGACCGGACGTCCTCGGTGGTGCGACCGGTCCAGCAGCTGGTCGCGGCCGCGCGGGTCGACCTGGCGGCGGGCGAGCGGGTGGAGGTGCGATTCGCGCTGCACGCCGACCTGACGTCGTTCACCGGCCGGGACCTGGTCCGGCTCGTCGAGCCGGGGGTGGTCGAGCTGCGCGTCGGTGCCTCCAGCGGGGACGTCCGCTCGGTGGTCGACCTCCGGCTGACCGGGTCGGTGCGCGAGGTCGGCGCCGACCGGGTGCTCGAGCCGACCGTCACCGTCGTCCGCGGCTGACCGGCCCGGGCGACCGACGGGGGAGCGGTGGAGACCGACTGGCCGCTGGAGCAGCTCGAGGCCTACCGCCCCGAGCTGCCCGAGCCGGCCGGCCTCGACGCGTTCTGGGCCGAGACGCTCGCCCCGCAGCTCGCCCGCGGTCCCCGCTCGAAGCTCCGGCCGGTCGACTCGGGGCTCGTCGCCGTCGAGTCGTGGGCCGTGGTGCTGCACGGGTACGACGACCACCCCGTGCACGCCTGGCTGCACCTGCCGGCGGCGCCGCTGCGGGACGGGCGCCCGCTGGCGGGCGTGGTGCAGCTCCAGGGCTACAACGGCGGCCGCGGGCTCGCCCACGAGCACGTGCTGTGGGCGCTCGCCGGCTACGCCCACCTCGTCGTCGACACCCGCGGCCAGGGCAGCGGCTGGAGCGTCGGGGCGACCGGGGACCCGGCGGGCTCGGGCGCCGCCCAGCCGGGGTTCCTGACGCGGGGGATCGAGGACCCGCGCACCTGCTACTACCGCCGGGCGTACGCCGACGCCGTGGCCGCCCTCGACGTGCTGCGGGCCCACCCCCTCGTCGACGCCGGCCGGGTCGCCGTGGCCGGTGCCAGCCAGGGCGGCGCCCTCGCCACGGCCGTGGCCGCACTCGCGCCGGACCGGGTGGCGGCGGCGCTCGTGGACGTGCCGTTCCTCGCCGACGTGCGCCGGGCCGTGGCCGTCGCGCAGACCGACCCCTACCTGGAGCTGGTGCGCTACCTCGCCGCCCACCGCGACCGCGTCGAGCAGTCCTTCGCGACCCTGGCCCACGTCGACGCCGCGGTGCTGGCCCGCCGGGCCACCGCGCCGGCCCTGCTCTCGGTGGCGCTGAGCGACCGCACCTGCCCGCCCTCGACCGTGTTCGCGGCGTACCGCTCCTGGGCCGGGCCGGCGGAGCTCGAGGTCTACCCGTTCAACGACCACGACGGCGGTGGGGCGTTCCACGTCCAGCGGCAGGTGGCGTGGCTGCGCTCGACGCTGGGGGCCAGACTGGGCTCGTGAGGCAGAGCAGATGAGGTTCACCGAGCACGAGCTGACCGCCGCGCTGACCGGGGCCGCCAAGACGGTCTTCGCCGCTCAGGACAAGGACGTGCGGCGCGGCCGGCGCGACGTCGACGAGGCGTGGAAGGCGCTGACCACCGTGCAGCGGTTCCACCTGCTCGACGCGCTCGGTGAACAGGTGCTGCCGGTGCTCGTGGCCCTGCCCGACGTCACCGTCGAACCGGGCACCCGCCCGACGTACAGCGACGCCGAGGTCACCCGGGTCGTCGAGGAGAAGGTCGGTGACTCCGTCGGTCGCGTCCGCCGCGCCCTCGTGGTCAAGGGCCGGGTCGCCCTGGTGCAGGCGGCGCTCGCTGCGCTGCCGCCACGCCAGGACCCCGACGCGCTCGTCGTCCCCGACCACCTGTGACCGGTCCGGGACCCGCCCGACGGGGCGGGTCCCGGAGCCGCTCAGGACCTGCCGGCCGGGTGCGCCTCGCTGCGCGCGGCAACCACGCACACGACGGCGGCGAGGAGCAGCAGCGCGACGTTCGTGACGAGCGCGGCGGCGAAGGCGTCCTCGGGGGTGGCGCCGCCGGCCAGCTGGTGGCTGAAGACCACGCCCAGGATGGCCGGGCCGAGGGCGCCGCCGTACTGGCGCAGCACCGTGTTGGTCGCGGCGGCCATGCCGGCCATCCGCATCGGCACGGAGTTGATCGCGGCGGTCGTCACCGCGGTCATCATCGTGGTGTTGCCGAGGCCGAAGACGGCCAGGCGCCAGCCGAGGTCCCACACGCCGGTCCCGGCGGTGATGGAGGTCAGCGACCAGAGGCCGATGGCGCTCGCGACCAGGCCGAGGGACAGGACGTGCATCGCCTTGAGCCGCTGCATGAGCCTGGCCGCCAGCGGCCCGACCGCGACGCCGAGCCCGGTGGCGAAGAGCAGCCGCAGGGCGATGTCGAGCGCCCCGAGTCCCTGGACGAAGCCGAGGAACAGGCTCAGCAGGAACATGCCGCCGACGATCGAGAACATCGCGATGACGCCTGCGAAGCCCGACGCGGAGAACGACGGCGACCGGAAGATCCCCAGGTCCATGAGGGGTGCGTCGGTGCGCCTCTCGATGAGCAGGAACGCCACGAGCGCGGCGGCGCCGACGACCAGCCCGAGGAGGGCCTGCCAGGAGGTCCAGCCCTTCTCGCCGCCCTCGATGATGCCGAAGATGGAGAAGGCGATCGCGACGGTGGCGGTCAGCTGTCCCGACCAGTCCAGGCGACGGCCCTCGACGGTCGCCGACTCCGGCAGCAGCCGCAGGGCGACGAGGGCCGCGACGACGGCGAGCGCGGTGGACGGGGCGTAGATCCAGTGCCACGCCCCCACCTCGAGCACGGTGCCGGAGAAGATCGGGCCGAGCGCGAGGCCGGCCATCAGGCCCATCGACCAGAACCCGATGAACTTGCCGCGGGCGCGGAAGTCCGGCACCGCCTGGGCGATGAGCGCCAGCGTGGTGGGGATGAGCAGGCCGGCCCCGAGCCCGGCGACGGCCTGGCCGGTCCACAGGACGGTCAGCGCGTGGTCGTCGAGGAGGGCGGAGCCCAGCCCGGCGGTCAGCCCGCCCAGGACCGTGAGGCACATGCCGGCCAGGTACACCCGGCGTCGCCCGTGGATGTCGCCGAAGACGCCGGCCGAGAGCACCGCGGCCGCCATCGGGATGACGTAGGCGTCGGAGACCCACTGCAGGCCGGAGGTGGAGGCGCCGGTGTCGGTGCCGATGGTGGTGAGCGAGACGCTGACGGCCGTGATCGGCACGTAGGTCACGAAGATGCCGAGGATCGCCAGTGCGATGGTGGCCCTGGCGTGGTCCGGGTGTCCCGCAGGCGCGGGTGCGCGCCGGCCGGCGGCGGTGGTGGTGGGTGACGACATCGGTGGAGAGAGCCCTTCGGTTTGGTTGAGGGCTAGAGTAGTCGCAGCGTTGAACTAATTTCTCAGTGTCGGATCGCTTCCCAGGGGGAGGACGCCGTGGCCAGTGAGCACCGGGACCGTGTCGACTCGATCCTGGACTTCGTCCGGGACGCCGGCGGCGACGTGGCGGCCAAGGAGGTGCACATCCGGCTGCGTCGGCTGGCGCACCACCTCGACACCGAGGCGCGCCGGCGGCTGGCGCCGCAGGGCATGGAGTTCTGGGAGCTGCCGCTCCTCTCCAGCCTGGTGCGCTCCGAGGGCCCGCTCAGCGTCGGCGTCCTCCAGGACCTTGCCCAGGTGACCCCGGGCGCGATCACGCACCGGATCGCCAAGCTGGAGGAGAACGGCGTCGTCCGCCGTGCCTTCGACACCCGCGATCGGCGCCAGGTCAACGTCGAGCTCACCGATGCGGGCCGCGCCCGCTTCCAGCAGCTGGTCGAGGCGGTGGGCGCGGTCGAGCGCGAGCTCTTCGCCGACGTCGACCCGGACCTGATGACGCGCCTGGCCCGGGACCTGCGGCTGTTCATGCTCGCCACCGAGGGGCCCGACCCCGCGCCCGCCCGGCGCGGGGAGGGCTAGCCGCCGGCCGCCGACCTCACGCGTGCGGGTCGCCCGGCGGGTGCTCGCCGAGGCAGAACAGGTTGCCCTCCGGGTCCGCCAGGGTCGTCCACCGGACCCACGGGACCTCGTCGAGGACGTCCCACCGGTGCTCGGCCCCGGCAGCCACCAGCCGCTCCACCTCCGCCTCGCGGCTGCCCCAGGGGACCGTGAGGTCGAGGTGGAGGGTGCTGCCGGACTCGTCGGTGCGCTGCATGAACATCATCCCGAAGCCGCCGGCCGTCGGCGGCAGGATCACCAGCCCGGGCATCGGGGACGTCGACGGTGCGCCGAGCGCCGTGGACCAGAAGGCGGCGAGGCCCTCGGGGTCGTGGGCGGCGACGTTGACGGCGCCGAGGCTGACGGTTGCTGCGGGTGCGTCCTGCGGTGTGGTCTCCATGTCCGCACGCTAGGCGCCACCACCGACGACCGACAGGGGCTCGGGAGCCTCCGCCTACCCGAGCGCGGCGGTGACGAGCGCCTGCGCCTCCTCCTGGACGAGCGCGAGGTGCTCGGGGCCGCGGAACGACTCGGCGTACACCTTGTAGACGTCCTCGGTGCCCGACGGCCGGGCCGCGAACCACGCCGACTCCGTGGTCACCTTCAGCCCGCCGATCGCGGAGCCGTTGCCGGGCGCCTCGGTGAGGGTCGCGGTGATCGGCTCGCCGGCGAGCTCGGTGGCCGTGACGTCGTCCGCGGACAGCCTCGACAGGGCCGCCTTCTGCTCGCGCGTGGCCGGGGCGTCGATGCGGGCGTACGCCGGCTCGCCGTGCGCGGCCACCAGGTCGGCGTAGTGCTCGGAGGGCGAGCGGCCGGTGCGCGCGACGATCTCGGAGGCGAGCAGGGCGAGGATGACGCCGTCCTTGTCGGTGGTCCAGGCGCTGCCGTCCATCCGCAGGAACGACGCGCCGGCCGACTCCTCGCCGCCGAAGCCGAACGACCCGTCGACGAGCCCCGGCACGAACCACTTGAACCCGACCGGCACCTCCACCATCGGCCGGCCGAGCGAGGCCGCGACCCGGTCGATCATCGAGGAGGAGACGAGCGTCTTGCCGATCCGCGCGCCCGCGGGCCAGTCCGGCCGGGCGCCGCCGAAGAGGTGGCCGATGGCGACGGCGAGGAAGTGGTTGGGGTTCATCAGCCCGGCGTCGGGCGTGACGATCCCGTGCCGGTCGGCGTCGGCGTCGTTGCCGGTCGCCACGTCGTAGTCCGCGCGCCGCTCGATCAGCGAGGCCATCGCGTGGGGGGAGGAGCAGTCCATCCGGATCTTGCCGTCCCAGTCCAGCGTCATGAACCGCCAGGTCGGGTCCACGAGCGGGTTCACGACGGTCAGGTCGAGGCCGTGCCGGTCGGCGATCTCGCCCCAGTACGCCACGGACGCGCCGCCCAGCGGGTCCGCGCCGATCCGCACCCCGGCCTGGCGGATCGCCGCGACGTCCACCACGGAGGGCAGGTCGTCGACGTAGGTGCCGAGGAAGTCGTAGGAGCCGGCGGCGGCGCGGGCGCGCGCGAACGGCACGCGTCGTACGTCGCCCAGGCCGCCGGCGATCAGCTCGTTGGCGCGGGCGGCGATCGCGGTCGTCGCGTCGCTGCCCGCCGGGCCGCCGTGGGGCGGGTTGTACTTGAATCCGCCGTCGGTGGGCGGGTTGTGCGAGGGGGTGACGACGATGCCGTCGGCGAGCCCGGCGCCGGTGGTGCGACCGCCGTTGGCGCGCAGGATCGCGTGGGAGACCGCGGGCGTGGGGGTGTAGCCGTCGCGGGAGTCGACCAGCACGGTCACGTCGTTGGCGACCAGCACCTCGAGCGCCGAGGCCCAGGCCGGCTCCGACAGCGCGTGGGTGTCCCGGCCGAGGAACAGCGGGCCGTCGTACCCCTGCTCGCGCCGGTGGTCGCAGATCGCCTGGGTGGTCGCGACGATGTGGGTCTCGTTGAACGACGTCGACAGCGACGTGCCGCGGTGCCCGCTGGTGCCGAAGGCGACCTGCTGGGCGACGTCCTCGGGATCGGGCACGCCGGTGTAGTAGGCGGTGACGAGGTGCGCCACGTCGACGAGGTCCCGGGGTTCCGCGGGCTGTCCCGCGCGCTGGTCGGCCACGTGGTGATCATTGCCCACCCGGGCGGCCCGGCAACCGGCCGGTCGTCGTGGACGGCCCCGGAAACAGGTCACGACCGCCGGAGTTCCTCGCACGTGGGGGGACGACGAGGGGGCACCAGCGGCCGTGACGAGGACAATCTAGCGGTACGGCGCGCGGTCGGCCACCACCGGGCCGGTGCTTCGCTGCTCCCTAGGATCGGGCCCCATGACCGTGACCTGCACCGTCGAGGACGGCATCGCCCAGGTCCGCCTGGCGCGGCCGGAGAAGCTCAACGCGCTGACCCTGCCGATCCTGGCCGAGCTGGCCGCCACCGCGCGCCGCCTGCGCCGCGACCGCGGCCTGCGCGCGGTGGTGCTCGCCGGGGAGGGCGACGCGTTCTGCGCGGGACTGGACTTCGCGGACGTGCTGCGGAAGCCGGCGGCCATCGTCCCGGCGTTCCTCCCCGTGCCGTGGCGCGGCACCAACACCTTCCAGGAGGCCTGCTGGGCGTGGCGGCGCCTGCCGGTCCCGGTCGTCGCCGCCGTGCACGGCCACTGCCTGGGCGGCGGGCTGCAGATCGCCCTGGCCGCCGACGTCCGGGTGGCCTCGCCGGACTCGCGCTGGTCGGTGCTCGAGGGCAAGTGGGGGATCGTCCCCGACATGACCGGCATCCGGTCGCTGACCGAGCTGGTCGGTCCCGACCGCGCCAAGCTGCTGACGATGACCGCCGACGTCGTGACCGGCGAGGAGGCCCGCGACCTCGGGCTGGTCACCGAGCTGGCGCCCGACCCGGTCGAGGCGGCCACCGCGCTGGCCCGCCGGCTCGCGACCCGCTCGCCGGACCAGCTGGCGGCGGCCAAGCGGCTGGTCGAGGGGGCGACCACCCGCAGCGCACGCCGCACCTTCGCCCGCGAGCGGCTCGAGCAGGCCCAGCTGCTCCTCCTCGCCAACACCGCCAAGGCCCGCAAGGCGGCGTTCGGCGGCGCGGCGGCGACGTTCGGCCCCCGCACGCGTCGCTGACGGCCTACCCTCGGCCACCGTGGCGTCCGGCAGGTTCAGGTTCCAGCGCTCGTCGGCGCTGGCCGGCGTCGCGCTGCTGACCTGGGCGCTCGGCCCGCTGGTGCTCGTCGCGGCACTCGGCGCGCTGGCATCCGGGCGCGTCCGGGCGTGGCTGCGCCCGACGTGGCGCGTGGTCGCCGGCTGGGCGGCCGCCGTGCTGGTCCTCGTCGGCGTGGTGGTCGTCGTGCCCGACGGCTGGTTCCCCGTGCCGCCCGGACCCGGCGCACTGGTGACCCCCGGCTACACCGGCCGGCCGTTCACGCCCCAGCCCCTCGAGCTCGACGTCCCGCAGAACCCCTTCCTCGCCCCCAACGGCGTCAGCTCGATGCACCACGACGCGTGGGCCACCGACGCCACCGTCCACCCCGGCCCGCTCGGGGAGTCACCGCGCGTCGACACCGCGTGGTACGGCCTCGAGGAGTGCGCCACGCTCGCCTTCGACCGTCACGAGCGGCTCGTCGCGCTCTGCGGCGACCTCCAGGGGCCGCGCCTGCACGTGATCGACCCCGACTCGCTGCGGCCGCTGGTCACCAAGGACCTCCCCGACCGGCCCGACGTCGAGGGCACGCGGCCGTGGGAGAACCTCTGCGCCGGCGCCTACTTCTACCTCGACGCCGACGACCGCGCCGTCGTCGCCACCACGGACCGCCGCGTCCTGGTCGTCGCCACCTCCGACGCCGACGGCGACCCCGACCTGACCACGGACGCGACGTACGACCTCTCCGCGGCGGTCCCGGCCGACGACTGCCTGGTCGCGGTGCTGCCCGACTGGGCCGGCCGGATCTGGTTCGTCACCCAGGACGGACGCACCGGCTTCGTCGAGCCCGGCTCCGGTGACGTCAGCGCGATCGAGCTCGGCGAGGAGGTCGCGAACTCCTTCGCCACCGACACCGACGGCGCGGTGTACGTCGTCACGACCCACGCGCTGCACCGGCTCGAGGTGTCGCCGGCGGGCCGTCCGCGGGTGCGGTGGCGTGCGCCGTACGACCGCGGCTCGACGCAGAAGCCCGGCCAGGTCTCCCAGGGCAGCGGCACCACGCCGACCCTGCTGTCCGGGGGCGTCGTCGCGATCACCGACAACGCGAGCCCCCGCATGCACGTGCAGCTCTACGACACCCGCGACGGGTCGCTCGTCTGCCAGGAGTCGGTCTTCGGCGACGACGCGAGCGCCACCGACAACTCGCTGGTCTCCGTCGGCAGCGGGGTGGTGGTGGAGAACAACCACGGCTACTCCGGTCCGTGGCGCACCATGCTCGGCCGCACCACCCCGGGCGGCTTCGCCCGCGTCGACCTGGTCACTGGCAAGGACGGCGAGCGCACCTGCGAGACGGTGTGGACCTCCGAGGTCAGCGCGCCGACCTCGGTCGCGAAGCTGTCGCTGGCCACCGGGCTGCTCTACGCCTACGAGAAGCAGAAGAGCTGGTGGGGCGCGAACGCCTGGTACCTCGTCGCGATCGACGTCCGGACCGGCCGCACGGCCTACCGCGTCCGCACCGGGCTGGGCACCCTGATGAACAACCACTACTCGGCCGTCACCCTCGGCCCCGACGGCGCGGCGTACGTCGCCACGCTGGCCGGCATGGTGCGCGTCCGCGACCGCGCGGACTAGTCGCGCCCCGGCTCCGGCTGCCCCGGCTGCCCCGGCTGCCCCGGCTGCTCCGGCTGCTCCGGCCGCTCCGCCTCCTGGTCGCGCTTGCGGCGGCGGTTGACCTCGCCGCGGGCGAGCAGGAAGGCCAGCGCGACGGGCCAGACGTAGCCGAGCACGTCGACCACCCGCTCCACCCACCCCGGCAGGTCGGGCAGGTCGGGCAGGGGGATGCTCGGCAGGTCCGGCCGGGGGACGTCGGGCCAGGGGATGCTCGGGAGGTCGGGCAGGTCCGGCCAGGGGATGCTCGGCAGCGGCAGGTCGACGTCGGGCAGGAAGCGGGACAGCAGGCTCAGCAGGAGCGGCACGGCGATCACCGCGATCGCGACGCCGGCGCGGGTGGCGGCGTACCGGTTGGGGTGGGCGAGCAGCCGCTCCTCGTGGTGCGCTGCGGGGGAGCCCGCCTCGGGCACCAGGTCCGTGCCGCCGACGCCGGTGATCGCGCCGACCTGGTCGGCGTGCAGGCTGGCGCGGCGCGGGGCGCCGAGGGCGCTGAACCGGACCTTCACCGCGCCGAGGGCCGGGTCGTCGTCGGCCTGCAGCTCGGGGGCGTCCTCGAGGGTGCGCTTCTCGGCGACGAGCGCGCCGTCGACGTACCACCGCAGGTGCCGGCGGACCGACCCCTCCGCCTCCACCCGGTGGTGGCGGCCGTCGACCGTGCGCTCCCAGACCTGCATGCCCCCGACGCTAGGCGGGCCGCGACCCGCGCACATCGGACCCCGGTCGGGTGCCCCCAGACCTTGGTCTAGGGATCAGGGGTAGGCGACGCCGGTGACGTCCTCGCTGATCTCCCACAGGCGCCGCTGGGCGACCTCGTCGTGGGAGAGCCGGTTGCTGGCGACGACGCGGGGCGGACCCGACATCTCCTGCAGCCCGCCCGGGCCGCAGTACGTCGCGCCGGGCAGGTCCGCGGTCGCCGCCATCAGCGTCGGCTCCGCGCCGGCCGCGGCGGACTGGGAGACCGCGCGGACCGCGGCGTCGAGGATCGAGGCGACGCCGCCGGCGGAGCGGCCGTACTGGCCGTTGGCCGCCAGGTGCGTGCCCGCGAAGCCCGGGTGCGCGGCCAGCGCCTTCACCGGCAGCTCCGCGCGGCGCAGCCGGCGGTCGAGCTCGTAGGTGAAGAGCAGGTTGGCCAGCTTGGTCTGCCCGTACGTCGGCCAGCGGGAGTACCGGCCCTGCTGGACCCGCGGGTCGCCCAGCGGAGCGCTCCGGGCGTAGCGGTGGAACTGCGAGCTGACCGCGACGACGCGGCCGTCCCTGCTCGCCACCAGCTGGGGCAGCAGCAGGCCGGTCAGCAGGAACGGGCCGAAGTGGTTGGTCGCCATCTGCAGCTCGAGTCCGTCGCCGGTCCGGGAGTACGGCGTGCCCATCACGCCGGCGTTGTTGACCACCAGGTCGATCGCGCCGAGACCCGCGGCCTCGGCCGCCCCGCGGCGTACTGACCCCAGGTCGGCGAGGTCGACCACGAGCTTCACGAGCTCGGCGTGCGGGACCTCCCCGTGGATCGCCTGCTCGGTCGCGTCGAGCTTGGCCTGGGTCCGGCCGGCGAGGACGACCCGCGCGCCGCGGCGGGCGAGCTCGAGCGCGGTGTGGTGGCCGAGGCCCCCGACGCTCGTGCCGGTGACCAGCACCGTCCGCCCGGCCTGGTCGGGGATGTCGGCGAGGGTCCAGGTGTCGGTGCCCGGCGCGGTCACGGGGTGGTCGCCATCCGTGCGAGGACCTGCTCGCCGAGCGCCCGGTCGCCCTCGACGACCACCGCCTCGGCGGCCGCCGGGCGACGACCGCCGACGAGCAGCAGGAACGTCTCCCGGTCGGTCCGCAGCGTCACGGTCGGCTCGGCGGGGACCGTGTCGAGCCGGCGGCCGCGGCCCTGCTCGTCGACGCCGAAGGCCTGCGGTGCGCTGCCTTCGACGTCCATGAGGAGCGTCGTGCCGGCGGGCGCGCCGACCCGCTTGGCCAGCACGAACCCCATGCTCTCCAGCAGGTAGTCGGCGGTGTGCTGCGCTGCCGGGCTGTCCATGCCGCCGGGTCGGTCGACCGCACGGCGCACGTCCTGCTCGTGCATCCACACGTCCAGCGGGCGGTTGCGCAGCAGCGTCTCCCAGCTCCACGGCACCCCGGCGAAGACCCGCTCCGGCTTGGCGGCGGCGTCGGTCGGCGGGTCGGCCAGCAGTGCGGTGTGGCGGGCGGTGGCCGCCTCGCGGATCTCCATGATCAGCTCGTCGGGCGAGGCGGTACGCCGGTTGGCCGGGCCGATCTCGGTGTAGAGGCCCATCATCCCGGTCACGTGCGCCGGCTCGCCGACCTCGGCGTGCTCCTCGACGCCCGTCGCCAGCACCTTCTCCAGGTGCGCGACGTGCGCCACGACCGCCCGGACGTCCCACCCGGCGAGGTCGGTCGGCCGCGACCAGTCCTCCTCGGGCAGCTTCTCCAGCAGCCCGGTGAAGTCGTCGACCGCACGCCACCAGACCTCGACGTACCCCGCCAGCCGTTCCTGATCGCTCACGCTGCGGAGCCTACTGATCCCCCGCGCGCGCCGCCGGTCGAGCAGCGGGCCGTCACCTGCTGGTCGAGCAACGAGCGCGAGCGAGCGTCGTCGAGACCCGGTGAGGTGCGCAGGGCCTCGGGGTGCGGCCGCTGGTCGAGCAGCGAGCGCGAGCGAGCGTCGTCGAGACCCGCTGAGGTGCTCAGGGCGTCGGGGGGTCGTCTGGCCGGCCCGTGCTGGTCGAGCAGCGAGCGCGAGCGAGCGTCGTCGAGACCCGGCGAGGTGCGCAGGGCGTCAGGTGGTCGTCGGGCCGGCGGGTGGTGCCAGGGCAGGTTTTTTCGAGTCGTGTGGTTGCGGGCCGCTGGGGTCGAGGTCCTGGGCGCGGCTGCTTGTCGGCTCACGGTCGGCGGGGGTCGACCGCTGTGGTCGCGGTGGCGGAGGGAGTCGCTCGGGTCGGCCTATGTCCTGCGGTGGAAGGCGACCTTTCCTCCGGGCAGGTGGCTGGTGTCGTAGGCGGGGTCGTGGATGCGGGCGTGGTGCCTGGGGCAGAGGTTGCGGGCGTTGGCCAGGTCGGTGGCGCCGCCGGCGGACCAGGGGTGGTCGTGGTGGGCGTGGCAGAGGTGGGCGGGCCAGTCGCAGCCTTCTGCCGTGCAGGTCGGCTGGGTCAAGTTCAGCGCTCGGCGTTGGGCGCCGGTGAAGAGGCGGCTGGTGCGCCCCAGGTCCAGGAGCTCTGACTTGCTGCCGAGGACGGCGGGGATCAGGCCTGCTTCGCAGGCGAGCCTGCGTGCGGTGGCTGCGGAGATGGTGCTGCCGTCGTCGAGGACACCGGGCGCGAGGCCACCCATCAACGAGGCGATGTCCATCGTGACGACGACTGAGGCGTTGAGGCCGCCGAGCTTCGGCACGGAAGCGGTGGGGAGGCGTTCGAGGAGCTCGCAGAACGCGTCACCCATCCGATCCGGCCACGGCCGCCGCTCCACGGGCTCGGATCCGCCTGGTTCCTGGGTGGCCGCTTGGTGCTTCGGGGCGGCGAACGCGAGGAGCGTCTTCTTCAGCATGGCGCCGTGGAGCTCGGGGATCTTGAACTTCCCGACCACCGACCCGCGCCCGTCGGGGCTCATGGTCAGCCACGCGGTCTCGCGGGCGAGCCGCTCCTCGGCTTCCAGGGCCTTCGCGTCGCGTGCTTCGCCGATCTCGGGTGCGACGACGATGAGGACGTGCTTGGCCAGGACCCCGCAGGGCCTTGGGGTCACGGTGCCGTGCCTCGGCCAGGAGGTGCTGCTCGGCACGGAGGGGGATGGTCGGGTCGTCGAGGTCGGCGGGGAGCTTGTCGAGGCACTCGGTGATGACGCGTGCGTGGTCGACGGACACCTCGCCCTCGGCGAAAGCCGTGGCCGTCTGGCAGTGGCGGTCGAGGGACTCGGCCAGCCGCATGCGGTGCTTCGCAGCGGGACGGGTCTGGTGGGTCTCGACCGCCCACCAGGCGGCGGTGTCGGTGGCACCGTCCCGTCCGCCGGCGTGCCGGCGGTCGGCCTCGGCGGCGAGGCGGAGCTCGAGCGCCTCGACCCGGGCGCGGAGGCGCGCTGCCTCGAGGAGTGTGGCGGTGACGTCGTCGTCGGACATCGACCACACCTGCGACTCGTGGGCTCGGTCGAGGCGGGTGTGGGACTTCGCGACGGCGCGTGACACCACGTGTGCGCTGCGTCGGGAGTCCTTGGCCATGGGTCTACTCAAGCACCGACCACCGACAGTCCCGAGGTCGTTTCCCCAGGTCAGGCCACATCGTGGACCACGAGTTCAGGAACTTCTCGGCGACCCCAGAGGCTCGAGGCCCTGCGCACCTCGCCGGGTCTCGACGACGCCTCGCCAGGGCTCGGCTGCTCGACCAGCGGCAGTCGGGGGACCGCCGCGACCACCAGCCCTACCTCCCGTAGCTGCCCCCGCCGCAACCACCCATGACCAGGAAGCCTGAGGCGCGCACCCGAGGTCCTGCGCACCTCACCGGGTCTCGACGACGCCTCGCCAGGGCTCGGCTGCTCGACCAGCGGGAGTCGGGAGACCGCCGCGACCACCCGCCGTACCCTCCGTAGCTGCCCCCACCGCAACCACCGATGACCCGGAAGCCGGAGGCGATTGCCCGAGGCCCGAGCCCTGCGCCTCACCGGGTCTCGACGACGCCTCGCCGGGGCTCGGCTGCTCGACCAGCGGACGCGGTCAGTCGCCGAAGCGGACGGCGAGGACGGCGACGTCGTCGGAGGCGGTGTCGGCGCCGAGGTCGGAGAGGACGTGGTCGAGGAAGGCTGGGACCGGCTCGGGGGCGTGCCGGGCGGCGGAGGCGGCGAGCCGGTCGAGGCCGAGGCGGAGGTCCTCGCCGCGGCGCTCGACGAGGCCGTCGGTGTAGAGCAGTAGCAGCGAGCCGGGTGCGACGTAGGAGCGGTGGTCGCCCCGGGGCGCGGACGGGGAGACACCGAGCATCAGCTCGGGCAGCGGGCCCTGCAGCCAGCGGGTCGTGCCGTCCGGTTCCACGACCAGCGGCGGCGGGTGGCCGGCGTTGGTCCAGCGCACGAGCCGGCGGCCGTCGGTGTCCTGCTCGATGCGGGCGTAGACGAGGGTCGCCATCGCGTCGACGTGGAGGTCGCGGACGGCGAGGTCGAGGCGCGTGACGTTCGCGGAGGGGGCGTCGTCGACGGCCCAGGCGATGGCGCGGAGCATCGTGCGCAGCTGGCCCATGACGGCCGCGGCGGCGATGTCGTGCCCGACGACGTCGCCGATCATCAGGGTGGTGTTGCCGTCGGGCATCACCACCGCGTCGTACCAGTCGCCGCCCACCTGCTGCCGCTGCGCCGCCGGCCGGTACCGCGCGGCCAGCTCGAGGTCGTCGGGCTCCGGCAGCCGCGGCAGCATCGCGCTCTGCAGCGTCACCAGCGCCTCGGTGCGCTCCTGGTGCAGCCGACCGCGGACGACGCCCTGCGCGGCGTACGCCGACATCGCGCGGTACGTCGCCAGGTCGCCGTCGCTGAACTCCCGCGTCCGCGCCCAGACCAGCACGAGCGTGCCGATCTGCTGCCGGCGCACGACCAGCGGCAGGAACATCCGCGCCTCGCCCACCTGCGCGTCGGTGGCCAGGTGTGGCCAGCGCGCGTTCTGCTCCGCTACCGAGGTGAAGGAGACCGGTTCGCCCAGCCGGAGCGCGAGACCGACCGGGTTGGTGTCGTCGGTCGGCAGCGCGGCGTGCCGCGTGGCCGACTCCCAGGTCGACCCGCCGGTCGGCTCGACGTACTGCAGGAGCTCCACGGCGGCGTCGCCCGGGTCGGACACGGTGAGCGGCAGGTCGGCGGTGACCGGGCGCGAGGAGCGGTGCAGCCAGAGGCCGGCGCGCAGGCAGTCGAGCTCGTCGAGGGAGACCCGCTCGACGGCGGCGGCGACCTCCGCGAGCGTCTGGGTCCGCGAGAGGCCCTCGCTGAGCGCGAGCAGCACGCGGCTGCGGTGCGCCAGCTCCTGCGCCTCGCGCTGCCCCTCGATCGCCAGGTCCCGCAGCCGCCGCTGGGTCAGCTCGGCCGAGCAGGCCGCGGCGAGGTCGGCGAGGCTGTCGAGCTCGTCCTGCTGCCACAGGTGCGGCTGGTCGTCGATCGCGCACAGCGAGCCCACCACCGCGCCGGTGTGGTCGGTGATCGGCCACCCGGCGTACGCCACGACGCCCAGGTCGGGGATGGCGAGGTTGTCGCGCACCCGGTCGTCGAGCCGGGCGTCGGCGACGACGAGCGGGGCGGCGTCGGCGACGACGTACTGGCAGAAGGAGTGGGACAGCGGCGTCTCGCGCGTGGACTGGTACGGCGCCGGCAGCCCGACCGCTCCGGGGAACACCTGGCGGTCGGCCTCGACCAACGAGACCAGCGCGACGGGGACCCGCAGCGCGCGCCGCACCATCCGGGCGTACCGGTCGAAGGACGTGTCGACGTCCGCCGAGCGCGTCGTGGTCATCCGGCCCCTCCCGCCGTCGTGCCGCGGGAGAGCCCGCCGCCGGCGAGCCTAGCCACCGTGGGCGAGGATGGACCCATGCGCGTGCGTGCCCCGGAGCTGGTCGGTCGCGGCTGGCTCAACACCGACGGCCCGGTCCGCCTCGCGGACCTACGTGGCCGGTTCGTCCTGCTCGACTTCTGGACCTTCTGCTGCATCAACTGCCTGCACGTCCTCGACGAGCTCAAGCCGGTGGAGGAGAAGCACGCCGACGAGCTGGTCGTCATCGGCGTGCACTCGCCGAAGTTCGTCCACGAGGCCGACCCCGACGCCCTGCGCGCCGCCGTGGAGCGCTACTCGGTCACCCACCCGGTCCTCGACGACCCCGAGCTGGTCACCTGGCAGGCCTACACCGCCCGCGCCTGGCCGACCCTCGTGCTCGTCGACCCCGAGGGGTACGTCGTGGGGCAGTACGCCGGCGAGGGCCACGCCCACGCGATCGAGGCGCTGCTGGGCCAGCTGGTCGAGGAGCACCGGGCGAAGGGCACGCTCCAGCCTGGTGACTCGCCGTACGTCGCGCCGGTCGTGGAGCCCACCGACCTCCGCTTCCCGGCCTCGGCCGTGCCGCTGCCCGACGGGCGGGTGCTCGTCGCGGACGCCGGCCACGACGAGGTCGTCGAGCTGGACGCCGGGGGTGCGGTGCTGCGCCGGACCGGCGGCTTCCGCGAGCCCAACGGCCTCTGCCTGCTGCCGGCGGACGTCGCCGCCGAGGTGGGGTACGACGCGGTCGTCGCCGACACCGTCGGCCACCGCCTCCACGGCCTGGCGCTCGCGGACGGCTCCACCCGCGTGCTCGCCGGCGACGGCCGGCAGTGGATGGCCGGCGACGGCACCGACCGGCTCTCCAGCCCCTGGGACGTCGCCTGGTGGCGCGACCGGGTCTGGGTCGCGATGGCCGGCATCCACCAGCTGTGGACCTTCGACCCCCGCACGGGTGCCGTCGAGGTCGCTGCGGGGACCGCCAACGAGGGGCTGCTCGACGGCCCGCTCGCCGAGGCGTGGTTCGCCCAGACCTCCCGGCTCGCGCCGGCCGGCGACCGGCTCTGGATCGCCGACAGCGAGACCTCCTCGGTCCGCTGGGTGCAGGAGGCGGCCGACGGCGCGCTCGAGGTCCGCACCGCGGTCGGCACCGGCCTCTTCGACTTCGGCTTCCGCGACGGACCGGCCGACCAGGCGCTGCTGCAGCACCCGCTCGGGGTGACGGTCCTGCCGGACGGCTCGGTCGCGGTCTGCGACACCTACAACGGGGCGGTCCGCCGGATCGCCGTCACCGACGACGGGCCGGGCGAGGTCACGACGCTCGCCGGCGGCCTGGCCGAGCCCTCCGCGGCGTACGTCGACGGCGCCGAGCTGGTCGTCGTGGAGTCCGGGGCGCACCGCCTCACCCGGGTGCCGCTGGGCTCGGCCGGCACCCGCACGGACGGCTTCGCGCACTCCACCCAGCGGCCGGTCACCGAGGTGACGGCGACCCTGGAGCTGGTGGTGGCGTTCACCCCGCCCCCGGGGCAGAAGGTCGACGACCGCTTCGGCCCGCCGTCGCAGCTGCTCGTCGAGGCGACGCCGCCCCAGCTGATCCGCGAGGGCGGGGGACGCGGCACGGACCTGGCCCGCACGATCGTCCTCGACCCGCACGTCGGCGACGGCGTGCTCCACGTCGCGGCGCGCGCGGCCTCCTGCGACGAGGCCGGCGGCGAGGGCGCCGCGTGCCACATGCACCAGCAGGACTGGGGCGTCCCGGTGCGGATCGCCGGGGGCGCCGAGCCGCGGCTGGTGCTGCCGCTGGGCGGCGTGGAGGGCTGACCCCGGTCAGCCGCCGGTGGCGAGCCGCAGCGCGATCGCGAGCATCGTCAGCCCGATGAGCACGTCGAGCACCTGCCAGGCCCGCGCGCTGGCGAGGAACCGGGCGAGCAGCCGCGCGCCGTACCCCAGCCCCGAGAACCACAGCACGCTCGCCAGGCAGGCGCCGACCGCGAACCACCAGCGACCGGGGTCGCCGTGGGTGGCGGCGACCGATCCGAGCAGCAGCACCGTGTCGAGGTAGACGTGGGGGTTGAGCCAGGTCAGCGCGAGCGCCCGCAGCGCCGCCGACCGGCGCGTGAGCCGCGCCCCGCCCGAGGCGGCCAGCGCGTCCGGGTGCCGCGCGCGGAGCAGTGACGAGACGCCGTACCAGCACAGGAACGCGACGCCGAGCCACCGCACCACGTCGATCGCCCACGGCGCCCGCTCGACGACCGTGCCGATGCCTGCCACGCCGGCGAGGATCAGCACCAGGTCGGAGACTGCGCAGATCGCGACGACCAGGCCCACGTGGTCGCGGGCCAGGCCCTGCCGCAGCACGTAGGCGTTCTGGGCGCCGATGGCGACGATGAGGGCGAGTCCGGTCGCGGACCCGGCGGCGAGGTCTCCGATGAGCACACGGCGACGCTAGACGGGGCTTGGGCTGCAGACCAGCGAAGGTTCCTGCACTACCTGTAGCGGTTCTTATGACCGTCCTGGTTGGGTGGGGCACGTGCACCTCGACCCGGCCTGGCTCTCGGCGCTGGCGGCGATCGCCGATCACGGCACCTTCGACGCCGCCGCGCGGCACCTCCACCTCACGCCGAGCGCGGTCAGCCAGCGGATCCGGGCGCTGGAGTCCGAGGTCGGCCAGGTCGTCGTGCGGCGTACGGTGCCCGCGGAGCCGACCCCGGCCGGCGAGGCGCTGCTCCGCCTGGCCCGCCAGACCACCCTGCTGCACGAGGAGACCGTCCGCGCGCTGGGCGGGGACGACGTCGGGGTGGCGCAGCTGCCGGTCGCCGTCAACGCCGACTCCCTGGCGACCTGGTTCCGTGAGGTGCTCGGCGCGGTCGCCGACCGCGGGGACGCCGCCCTGCGCCTGCACGTGCTCGACCAGGCCTGGTCCGCCGACCTGCTGCGCGCCGGCACGGTGCTCGCCGCCGTCACGAGCGACCCGGTCGCCGTCCAGGGCTGCTCGGTGGAGCCGCTCGGCACCCTGCGGTACGCCGCGGCGGCCGCGCCGGCGCTGGCAGAGCGGTACCGCCGGGGCCGCGGCACGGACTGGGCCCGGATCCCGGCCGTGGTCTTCGACGACAAGGACGCGCTGCAGCACGAGCTGCTCGCCGCACGGGGCCTGGGCCTGCCGCCGGTGGTGCACCGGGTGCCGACCTCGGCGGACTTCCTCGAGGCGGTCCGGCTCGGGCTCGGCTGGGGCGCCCTGCCCGAGCCGCAGCTGCGGCCCGACGTCGAGGCGGGGCGGCTCGTGCTGCTCGACCGCCGCCACCACCTCGACGTGCCGCTGCACTGGCAGCGCTGGCGGCTGCGCTCGGCGCTCCTCGACGCGCTGTCCGACGACGTGCGCGTCGCGGCGCGCCGCACCCTCAGGTGATCGGCACGACGCCAGGCTGCTCGCCCCGCCCGGTGCCGGCGCGGGAGAGGACCTCGACCCGGCCGCCGACGTGCAGCCGCACCAGCACGAGGCGCAGGTCCTCGTCGTGGACGACGGCCAGGATCGTCCGGCGCGACTCCCACACGGGGCCGTCGACGGCGCCGACCTGGTGCCGCCCGGTGAACACCGTCACCGGCGAGCCGGTGCGGGCGTCGCGCACGACGAGCCGGCCGTGGAAGCCGTACTCCTCCTAGGGGGACTCGGGGGTGTCGGTGTAGGTCAGCGCGTACCGGCCGCTGGGGGAGACACCGTCGAAGCGGTAGCCGCTCCGGGTCCACGCGGACCAGTCGTCGCTCCGCAGCGGGATCGCCTTGAGGCCGCGGCGGCCGGAGTCGTCGCGCCACGCCACCCCGCTGCGCACGTCGAGGCCGTCGAGGCGCCCGAGCCGCCGCTCGGTCCGCACCGTGGGCTCCGAGCCCGGCCGCCACTCGGCGAGCCGCGGCGGCGCCCCGCCGCCGTACCGGTTGACGGTCACCCACACCCGGCCCTCAGCCCAGTCGAGCACCTCGGCCCCCTGGGTCGCGAAGCGGTCCACCTCGGTGCCGTCGACCCGGGCGACGACCACGTGGGAGGAGTCGTCGCCGTCGCTGGCGTACGCCAGCCGCCCGCCACCGGGGCTGACGAGGAAGTCGAGGTCCAGCTCGCCCCCGGGCGCGTCGGGCTCGCGGACGATGGTCGACCAGCTCCCGTCCCGCCGGATCCGGATGATGCGCGTGTTGTTGAGGCCGTACGCCGCGGCGACCCAGCCGCCGTCCGCCCGCTGGATGCCGACCAGCGGCACCCGCAGCCGCGGCTCGAGGGCGACCGTGCGCCCGTCGCTGTGGATCGCCTGCCGGCGCGGGTCGAACCAGTCGCCGCGCGGCGCCGGGCCGCGGGGCGCCCCGGCGAGGTCGATGGTCACGCGCTCGGGCGCGGGCGGCGGAGGTGTCGCCTCCGTGGCGCCGGACGTGCCCGGAGCGAGGGGGAGGGTGAGGGAGAGGGCGCCGACGAGGGCTGCCGAGACCAGGCTTCGCACACCGGTACGACGCGCGGCCGGCCCGGTTGGTTCGAACCGGCGACGACGAGCGCGACGACGACCGCGACGACGACGCCCCCGGACTCCTCGCGGGGTCCGGGGGCGTCGTGCGGCGTCGTGCGGCGTGCGTGCCTCAGGCGGGGATCAGAACGCCGACTCGTCGAGGTCCATGAGCGAGAGGTCGGTCGCCTCGGCGATCGCCCTCTCCGCGCTGACCCGCGGGAGGTTGGTGGCCGCGAAGAACTGCGCCGCGGCGACCTTGCCCTCGTAGAAGGCCTGGTCCTTGCCCGGCTCGCCGCCGAGCTTCTCCAGCGCGACCTCGGCCTGGCGCAGCAGCAGCCAGGCGCAGACGACGTCGCCGAGCGCCATCAGCAGGCGCGTGGTGTTGAGGCCGACCTTGTAGATGTTGCGGAGCTCGTCCTGGGCCGACATCAGGTCGTTGATCAGGTGGCCGACCATCGCGTTGGCGTCGTCGAGCGCCGTGGCGAGCAGCTGGCGCTCGTTCTTGAGCCGCCCGTTGCCGGCCTCGCTCTCGATGAACTTCGAGATCTCGCCGGCGATGTGGCCGAGGGCGCGGCCCTGGTCCTTGACGATCTTGCGGAAGAAGAAGTCCTGGCCCTGGATCGCGGTGGTGCCCTCGTAGAGGGTGTCGATCTTGGCGTCGCGGACGTACTGCTCGATCGGGTACTCCTGCAGGAAGCCGGAGCCGCCGAAGGTCTGCAGCGACTCGGTGCCGAGCAGCACCCAGGAGCGCTCCGAGCCGTAGCCCTTGACGATCGGGAGCAGCAGGTCGTTGACCGCCTCGGCGAGCTTGGTCTCGTCGCTGTCCATCGTGCCGTCGTGCTGGGCGAGCTGGACCTTGTCCTGCCAGCTGGCGGTGTAGAGGACCAGCGAGCGCATCGCCTCGGCGAAGGACTTCTGGACCATCAGCGAGCGGCGCACGTCGGGGTGGTGGGTGATGGTGACGCGCGGGGCCGTCTTGTCCGAGGCCTGGGTCAGGTCGGCGCCCTGGACGCGGGACTTGGCGTAGTCCAGCGCGTTGAGGTAGCCGGTCGACAGCGTCGCGATCGCCTTGGTGCCGACGAGCATGCGGGCGTTCTCGATGACCTGGAACATCTGCGCGATGCCGTCGTGGACCTCGCCGAGCAGGTAGCCGCGGGCCGGCTCGCCGCCACCGACGGAAGAGTCACCGAACGTTACCTCGCAGGTGTTGGAGACCTTGATGCCCATCTTGTGCTCGACGTTGGTGACGTAGACGCCGTTGCGCTCGCCGGTCAGCTCGCCGGTCTCGACGTCGAAGTGGTGCTTGGGCACGAGGAAGAGCGAGAGGCCCTTGGTGCCCGGGCCGCCCGCGCCCTCGACGCCCACGGGGCGCGCGAGGGTGAGGTGCATGATGTTCTCGCTCATGTCGTGCTCACCGGACGTGATGAAGCGCTTGACGCCCTCGATGTTCCAGGTGCCGTCCTCGTTCGGGGTGGCCTTGGTGCGGCCGGCGCCCACGTCGGAGCCCGCATCGGGCTCGGTGAGCACCATCGTGGCGCCCCACTGACGGTCGATCATGTGGCCGGCGATCAGCTTGTCGCGGTCGTTGCCGTTGCGGTGCACGATGTCGGCGAACGACGGGCCGGCGGCGTACATCCACACGGGCGCGTTGGCGCCGAGGACCATCTCGCCGATCGCCCAGACCAGGCTCGAGGGGGCGGGGGTGCCGCCGAGGTCCTCGCTGATCTGCAGGCGCCAGTACTCGGAGTCCATCCAGGCCTGGTAGCTCTTCTGGAACGACTCGGGCACCGGCGCGGTGTGCGTGGCCGGGTCGAAGACCGGCGGGTTGCGGTCGCTGTCCTCGAAGGAGGCCGCCAGGTCCTCGCGAGCGAGCCGGTCGACCTCGGCGAGGATCGAGCGCGCCGTCTCGGAGTCCACCTCGGCGAACGGCCCGGTGCCGAGGACCTCGTCGCGGCCCAGCACCTCGAAGAGGTTGAACTCGATGTCGCGGAGGTTGCTCTTGTAGTGGCTCACTGCTCCACCTTCGTCTCGTGATGTGTCCGTGGGTGTGCCAGCACAGGTCTACTACTGGTCAGTAACTTCAATGGTAGGCGCGGCGTCCGGGCGGTGCAAGCGGCCGTGACCGACCCGGCCCCGGACGCGCCGCAGAGGGGTCCACGACACGCCGATCCGACGTGTGTCTCGGTTAAGTCGACTGAAACACCCGAATAACGTGTTACGGTCTGCCAAGTCTTGTCCGCTCGGTGGAGGTGCAACCACCGAGAGCACACCTGGAGAACCCATGCGCAAGCTCATCGTCCTGGGGGTCGTCGGCCTCCTCGCCCAGCTCATCGACGGATCGTTGGGCATGGCGTACGGCGTCACGTCGTCCACGCTCCTGCTCGCCGCCGGCATCGCCCCGGCCGCCGCGTCGGCAGCGGTCCACTTCTCCGAGATCGGCACCTCGCTGGTGTCCGGGTTCTCCCACCACAAGCTCGGCAACGTGGACTGGCGGACCGTCTCGATCCTCGCGGTCCCCGGCTTCGTCGGCGCGTTCGCCGGAGCGACGTTCCTCTCGAACCTCGACGGCGACTCCGCCAAGCCCTGGGTCGCCGCGATCCTGCTCGGCCTCGGCATCTACGTCATCTGGCGCTTCCTCGTCCTCGGCGGCCGTCGTCCCACCTTCAAGTCCCGGCCCTCGGCGCGGATGCTCGCGCCGATGGGCCTCGTCGGCGGCGCGCTCGACGCGGTCGGCGGCGGCGGCTGGGGCCCGGTCGGCACCACGACGCTGCTGTCCTCGGGTCGCCTCGAGCCCCGCAAGGTGGTCGGCTCGATCGACACCTCCGAGTTCGTCGTCGCGGTCGGCGGCTCGCTCGGCTTCATCCTCGCCCTCGGCTCGCAGGGCATCGAGTGGGCCTACGCCGGCGCGCTGCTGGCCGGCGGCGTCGTCGCCGCCCCGATCGCCGCCTGGCTGGTCAAGAAGCTCGCCGCCCGCGTCCTCGGCGTCGCGGCCGGCGGCCTGATCGTGCTCACCAACTCCAAGACCATCACCGAGTCGCTGGGGGCCTCCGACGTCGTCGTCGGCCTGGTCGCCGCGGTCATCTTCGTCGCCTGGGTCACCGGCATCGCCTGGGCGGTCCAGCAGGAGCGCCGGGCGCGTGCCCTCGAGGCCTCCCGGTCCGCCGAGGCGGACCTCGCGCCGGTCGTCTGACCCTCGCCCGCCCTCTCGTCCGACCCCTCGGCCGGCCGCCGGACCCCCGTCCGGCGGCCGCCGCGCGGGAGGAGTCGAGTGTGTGGATCGACTTCTCTGCCAGACTGACCCCATGCGCGTCTCCGCCAAGTCCGACTACGCCCTGCGTGCGCTGATCGAGATGGCCTCGCGCGCTGACGGCAAGGCGGTGAGCGCCGAGGAGCTCGGCCGGCTGCAGGAGATCCCGCACGGCTTCCTGCAGGCCATCCTGGCCGACCTCCGCCGGGCGGGGGTCGTCATCTCCCAGCGCGGCCAGTCCGGTGGCTGGCGGATGGGTCGCCCGGCCACCGACGTGTCCGTGGCCGACGTGATCCGCGCGGTCGACGGCCCGCTGGTCTCTGTCTACGGCCTGCGTCCCGAGGCGGTCACCTACAACGAGTCGGCCGAGGTGCTCCAGCACGTGTGGATCGCCGCGCGGCGCTCGCTGCGCGACGTCTTCGAGCAGACCTCGATCCAGGCGCTCGCCGACGGCAAGCTCCCCAAGGCGGTCACCTCACGCACCGCGGACGAGGACGCCTGGCAGCCGCACTGAGCCGCCTGGTCTGCCCGACCGGCTGGTCCCGGCCGCGTGCGGCGGGGCCGGGAGCAGGTCGGCGAGGTCGCCGCGCACGTCGTGCCCGGAGGCGGCCAGCGCGCCGATCCAGGTGAGCGCCAGCCCGGTCAGCCGGGCGTGCTCCTCCTCCCGGTGGCCCGGGTCCGTCGCGGCCACCGGCTCCTCGTCGGCCCCGTCGGCCCCGTCGGCCCACGCGGCCGGCACCCGCAGCGCCAGGTCGTCGAGGCCAGCCACCTCCCCGAAGGTGCGCCACACGGCCAGCCGGGCGCGCTCGCGCGGGCCCGGCGGCACGACGAGCACGTGGATCCGCGCGGGGTCGCCGACGGCGGGCGCCCAGCGGTCGAGCACGTCGACCAGGTCGGTCCCGGGGTCGCCCGCGGTGCAGCCGGCGTCCGGTGCGGACGCGGTGAGCACCACGTGCGGGCGGAAGCCGGCGAGCTGGTCCAGCATCAGGTCGACCTGCGGCGGGCGGAGCCCGGCGAGCAGCCGCTCGGAGACGAGCACCGCCCGCGTGCGGCGGCGGTCCCGCTGGGCGTCGCGGCACAGCCCGGCCCAGGCGCCCTCCACCTCGCGCCGGCGGAACCCCCAGGCGCGGTGGTCGCGGCCGAGCTCCACCGCGGCGCGGAAGGCGGCGTCCGGCGTCCCGACGCGGCGTACTCCCCGGGTGGTGAGGACGTCGTGCTGGGCGTCGAGGGCCTCGTGCAGCAGGTCGGTCCCGAGCCGGGACGGCCCGAGGTGGAGGAAGGCGTCGCGGCGGCGCATGCCGCCACGGTGACCGGCGCGGCCGTCCTCCGGCCGGCCGTGCCGTGAACGTCGGGCGAAGCGTCCGTGACGAGGCACTAGAACGTGTTCTCGTCCGGCCCTACGATGCCCGGGTGATCACCTCCGACGCCGTTGTCTGGAACGCCCCGGACGACCCGCACCCCGCCCGCGCCGCCTCCCAGCGCTCCTACTCCGCGGTCGCGAAGGGGGACCTCGCGGAGTGGCTGACGGTGTACGCCGAGGACGCGGTCCTCGAGGACCCGGTCGGGCCGTCGATGTTCGACCCCGAGGGCCGCGGCCACCACGGCCACGCCGGCATCTCGGCGTTCTGGGAGAAGGCGATCGCGCCGATCGACACCTTCGAGTTCACCATCGAGCAGTCGATGGCGAACGGCCGCACCTGCGCCAACGTCGGCCGGATCCGCACGTCCTTCGCCGACGGCAGCCACACCACCACCGAGCTGGTCATGGTCTACGTCGTCGACGACGACGGCCGGGTCGCCTCGATGAAGGCCTACTGGGAGCCGGAGCGGACGATGGCGAGCTTCACCCCGGCCCCCTGAGCCCCGGGCCGCCGGTCAGCAGGTAGGGGTCGGCCGGCCGGACCGTCAGACCGTGGTGTGCCGGGCGACCCACTCGACGAGCGGGCGCAGGGCGCGCCAGTCGTCGCGCACGACGTCGAGCAGGTCGGGGGTGTGGACCACCGGCTCGAAGCCGATGACGCGTCCGAGGCTCAGCGAGCGGTGGCGGAGCAGGTCGATGCGCGGGTGGTCGGCGTCGTACCCGCGGGGGGAGGTCTTGAGGCGGTCGCCGCCGCGCTCCCAGCCGGCGGCCTCGAGCTCGGCGATCATCGCCTCGAGCTCCGGACCGAGCTGGTCGTGGTCGACGGCCCCGCGGAACGCCGCCAGCCGACCGGCGCTGGCCTCGTAGAACCCGCCGCCGGTGCGGACCCCGCGCGGCGAGACCTCGACGTACCACCCGGTCGACTCCGCGGCCCGCACGAAGGCGCCCTGGTGGGTCTTGTACGGCGTCCTGTCCTTCGCGAACCGCACGTCGCGGTACGGGCGGAAGACCTTCGCCGTGCCGAACTCCGGCTCGAGCGCCGCGCACAGCGCCTCCATCGGCGCCCGCACCTGGGTGCGGTAGGTGTCCTGGTGCTTCTCCCAGAACGACCGGGTGTTGTCGACCTCGAGGTCGTCGTAGAAGTCCAGGGCGGCGACGGGGATGCCCGCGAACGACGGAGTCTCGGTCACCGGTCCACCCTAGGCACCGCCGAGGGCGCCGGACGGGCGGGGTGAGGCAGCGGCGCACCGCTGCCACGCCGCTGCCCCACGAGGGATCAACGCGGCAGCGGGGAGGAGGTGACGGTCGCTCACCCGACGGGCGCGCTGACCTGCTCGTCGCCAGACTCGCCCAGCGCGGTGACCGCGATGTGCGACCCGCCGCACCGGGGCGGGGCGAGGAACGCGGGCGAGCCGGTGGTCTCGTACGCCGTCGACACCCCGTCCTCGGGGCTCCACCGGACCAGCCGGGCGGGGTCGCCGTCACGGACCGGGTCCTGGACGAACCACGCCGCGTCGCCGCAGGGCACGAGCGTGCCCGACGTGCCGGGCCCGAGGTCGACGAGCTCGCCGTCGGCCGTGCGGGCGGCGAAGCGGGCGGCCTCGACGCGGTTCTCCTTCGGCACGACCGACCAGACCTCGGCGGTGCCGTCGCCGTCGGGGAGGACGAGTCCGTCCCAGCCGTGGCACTCCTCGACGTCCTGGAACGGCGTGAGGTCCTCGCCACCGCCCGCGGGGGCGAGCCCGAGGGTGCGGCAGGAGGGGCGGGAGTCGTCGAAGGTCATCAGTGCGGTGCCGGCCGCCGTCACCCGGGCCCCGTTGAACCCGTGCCGCTCGGGGGCACACCAGCCGAGGGTGGACGCGCGGGTGCCGAGGTCGACCTCCGCCAGGCAGTAGGAGCCGGTGTCGGTCACGGAGGCGTGCGCGAGCCGACCGGCGCCCAGGGCCCAGGTCCCGCCGGTGGTCGTCGGGACGTCGCTGCCCCCGTCCACGGTCCACGTCTCGCCGGTCGCCAGCTCGGTGACCTCGGCCCGCGCGGGCCGGGTCTCCTGCCGGTCGGCGACCACGACGACGGCCCAGTCGTCGTCGAGCAGGGCGTCGCTGACGCGTTCCCGCCCGGTGGCCTCGGTGGTGGTCGTGCCGTCGGGGCCCTCCAGGGTCGCGGTGTCGCCGGCCTCGGTGACGGTCAGCGTCCAGCGTCCGTTGGTGGTCACCGTGTCCTGGACCCGGCCGGGGAGCGGCTGCCAGTCGAGCGCTGCGGGCGCGGGGCCCGGGCTCCCGGTGGGGCTGCCGGTCGGGCTGCCAGACGGGCTCGAGGTGGGGCTCGTGCCGGTGCCGGGCCCGGCGTCCTCGCCGGAGCAGCCGGCGAGCAGGAGGCAGCCGGCGAGGCCGGCCACGACGGCGTGCCGCACGGCGCTCACACCCCGATGTTGTGCTGGAAGTGGTCCTTGTTGGCGCGGTAGCTCTTGTACGCGTTGCGCCACTGGACCCGCCCGACGTACGGCTCCGAGGGGTCGAAGCGCTGCTGGTTCCACGGCTCGAAGTAGCTGATCGCCGTCGGCCTGCTGCCGCGCTTGCTGTAGCCGCGACCGACCTGGAAGTGACCGGAGGCGTCGTCGTCGAGATAGGGGAAGTACTTCCGGTGCAGGATCGGGTGCAGCACGACGGGGGCGCGGTAGTCGGCGAGGTGGCGCATCTGCAGCAGGATCCACTTGTTGAAGCTGTAGTCGGCGATGTCGAGCACGACGTACGGCCCGGCGTGCGCCTTGCGGTCCCAGCCGGTGTTGTCGTTGACGACGCGGACCATGTCCCAGATCGACGTGCCGGCGGTGGTCGTGCGCAGCTCGTCGGCCCAGTGCGCCTGGCCCCGGTCCTTGTCCTTCCAGCCCCACGCGATCATCTGCATCGCGCCCGGGCCGCACCAGTAGGTGCGGACCTGCTCGGCGACCTGCTCGGTGTCGAGGACGACCCGGCGCTCGGGGTAGTCCTTCTGCCGCTTCCGCGCGGCCGGTGCGGCGGCGGTGGCACGGGCGGCGGTGGTGCCGGTGGCCGCGGTGGCGCGGGCCTCGGGGTGGGCGGCGAGGAAGCCGTCCGGCAGCGGGACGCCCTCGATCTCGTGCCGGAGCAGCCAGACCTTGGCGACGGACCGGGCGGCCATGGTCAGCTCCTCCCGCTCGCGGCGGGCGCGCTCGGCCGGGCTCAGGCGCGCGGTCCGGGCCAGGGCGCCGGCCGCGTCGAGGTCCCCGGTCGTCTCGACCGGGCGGGTGCGGGCGGTGGTCGTCGCGGCCCGGGCGGCCGTGGCGACCCGTGCCTCGACCTCGCTCTCGCTCGCGGTCGTCCAGCCGGCGCCGAGGCAGTAGCGCTGGCCCTCGAGGTCGGCGCAGCGCACGAGGTCGGCCGCCACGGCGTCGGGCGCACGCCGCGCGGTGGTGGCAGGCACCCGGCCGACGGCGCGGCCGGCCGCGACCACGCGGTCGACCTCGGCCGCGAGCTGCCGGGTGAGCCGGCCGGTGCCGGCGGTGGCGGACGTGGCGAGCGGCGTCGTCGCGCCGGGCGTGCGGTCGCCCGAGGGGGTCAGGGCGCCGTCCGGCTCGTCGTCCCCGCGGGGGACGAACGGTGCGGCGGCGAGCAGGAGGACGAGGGCCGCGAGGGCGGCCTTGCGGGGGCGGGACATGGGGGCTCCGTCATCACGGCGGGGAAGGACCGGACGTCCCACTGTCCCCAGGCGCCTCTGGTCTAGTCAAGTTCCTCATCAGTCACACCTGTCCCACGTGCTCGCGGGCGTGGCTGTCGGCGCCACCCGGATCGTTCAATTGCGCGATCGCGGTGCCGTGGAAGCGCTTCCTCGGGGCTCAAGGCCGCAACAACCCCGCAATTGAACGCTCCGTGCGGCAGGAGAGTGAGCGGGCGCAGGAGGCGCGGGTCGAGAGAGTGTCGCGCTCGTGGACGCGAGCCGGCGCGGGTCGGCAAGGCCGGGGGAAGGACTGGAGCGGATGACGAGACTCGAACTCGCGACATCGACGTCGGGTGGAGCGTCGCGCTCGTGGGCGCGAGTCGGCAAGGCCGGGGGGGGGGAAGGGCTGGAGCGGATGACGGGACTCGAGCTCGCGACATCGACGTCGGGTGGAGCGTCGCGCTCGTGGGCGCGAGCCGACAAGGCCGGGGGAAGGGCTGGAGCGGATGACGAGACTCGAGCTCGCGACATCGACGTCGGGTGGAGCGTCGCGCTCGTGGACGCGAGCCGGCGCGGGTCGGCAAGGCCGGGGGAAGGACTGGAGCGGATGACGAGACTCGAACTCGCGACATCGACCTTGGGAAGGTCGCGCTCTACCAACTGAGCTACATCCGCACGTCGGGCGGACCCGACTGCGTGGAGTCTAGGGGATCACTCGCCGCCGGGTGAGACGACCCGGCCGATCGAGGGGAAGCGGGGCTCGATGCTGTCCCCGGACGAGGTGCCGGTGAGCCGCCGCTGCACCCAGGGGATCAGGTGGCCGCGGGTCCAGGCGGCGTCCGCGCGCAGCCGCTCGCGCCGGCTGGCCCGGGCCAGGGGCGGCAGCGGGAGCGGGGCGAGGTCGTGCGGCACGCCGAGGGCGTCGAGCACCATGATCGCGGTGACCTGGTGGCCGGCGGGCCCGAGGTGCATCCGGTCGATCGCCCAGAGGCGTGGATCGCTGGCGGCCACGTCGTACGGCAGGCGCTGGGCGACGCGCCAGGAGTCGGCGATCGTGGCGCCGTGCCGGTCGGCGATGGACCGGACGTGCTCGTTGTAGAGCGCGAACCGGCCGCGGATCGGGGCGTAGATCCCGCCGCTGCCGGGATCGAAGGCGGTGAACATGACGACGCGGGCGCCGGAGGCGGCGAGCCGGGCGATCGCGGCGTCGTACTCGGTGGCCAGGGCGTCGAGGTCGACCTTGGGCCGCACGATGTCGTTGGCGCCGGCGTAGACGGTGACCAGGTCCGGCTGCAGCGCGAGCGCGGGCTCCAGCTGCTCCTGGAGGATGCCGGTCAGCTTCCGGCCGCGGATGGCGAGGTTGGCGTAGCCGAAGTCCGGGTCCCGCTCGGCCAGCACCTCCGCGACGCGGTCGGCCCAGCCCCGCAGGCCGTTGGGACGGGTGGGGTCGGGGTCACCGACCCCTTCGGTGAAGGAGTCGCCGATCGCGACGTACCGCTGGAAGCCCATGGGCCTCATTCTCCGCGCCGGCCCGTGCCGACCGGCGGCGGGGGCGGGCGGGTGCCCGGTAGGTTGAGCGCCGTGCTGCTCTCCGACCGCGACATCCTCGCGGAGCTCGACGCCGGCCGTGTCGCGCTCGACCCGTGGGACCCCGCGATGCTCCAGCCCTCGTCGGTCGACGTGCGGCTCGACCGCTTCTTCCGCGTCTTCGAGAACCACAAGTACCCCCACATCGACCCGGCCGCCGACCAGTCGGACCTCACGCGGATGGTCGAGCCGGACGGCGACGAGCCGTTCATCCTGCACCCGGGGGAGTTCGTGCTCGGGTCGACCTACGAGGTCGTGACGCTGCCCGACGACATCGCCGCGCGGGTGGAGGGCAAGTCCAGCCTCGGTCGCCTGGGCCTGCTCACCCACGCGACCGCCGGTTTCGTCGACCCCGGGTTCTCCGGTCACGTGACGCTGGAGCTCGCGAACGTCGCCACCCTGCCGATCAAGCTGTACCCCGGGATGAAGATCGGGCAGTTCTGCTTCTTCCGGCTCTCCTCGCCCTCCGAGCACCCCTACGGCTCGGCGAAGTACGGGTCGCGCTACCAGGGCCAGCGCGGCCCCACCCCGTCACGGTCGTTCCAGTCGTTCCACCGCACCGAGATCTGAGGGTCCGCGGCCACCCCTTCCGATGTTAGGCTGACCTAACTTAGGTCTGCCTCGCTCCGAACGGACACCCGATGACCACGCTCAGCTCGCCCGCCCTGCCGCTCCTGCTCGAGCAGGTGGAGGTCGCCTCGGTGCAGCGGCTCTCGCCGAGCTTCGTGCGCGTCGAGCTCGGCTCCCCGGCGCTGGCGGAGTTCGGCGTCGACCAGCCGCTCTACGACCAGCGCATCAAGCTCATCTTCCCGCCGGCCGGCGGCGCGCTGGACTCCTTCGTGGGGGCCGACGAGGGGTGGATGCAGCAGTGGTACGCCCGCCCCGCCGAGGAGCGCGGGCACATGCGCACCTACACCGTCCGCGACGTCCGCGGCGAGGGCGCCGACACGCGGATCGTGGTGGACATGGTCCTGCACGAGGCCGACGGGCACGCCGGCCCGGGCTCGTCCTGGGCCGCCCGTGCGGCGGTCGGGGACCGGATCGCGCTGATGTGCCCGCGCCGGGGGATGCCGTTCGGCGGCATCGAGTTCGTGCCGGGCTCGGCGAGCCGGGTCGTGGTCGTCGGCGACGAGACCGCGGTGCCGGCGGCGTGCGCGATCCTCTCGATGCTCCCGAACGACGCGCAGGGCGCGGCGTTCCTGGAGGTGCCGACGGCGGGCGACGTGCAGACCGTGCAGCACCCCGAGGGGGTCACGGTCACCTGGCTGCCGCGCGACGGCGCCGAGCTCGGCTCGCTGCTCGGCCCGGCGGTGCTCGAGCACCTCGGTGCGCCGACCGCGGTCGAGGAGGTCGCCGACGACGAGGTCGACCCCGACCTGTGGGAGACCCCGATGTACTCCTCCTCCGGGGAGATCGAGGGGCCGGTGGAGGTCGCCGCCACCGACGGGGTCTACGCCTGGATCGCCGGGGAGTCCAAGGTGGTCACCACGCTGCGCCGGGCGCTGGTCAACGAGCTCGGCATGGACCGCCGGCAGGTGTCGTTCATGGGGTACTGGCGCCGCGGCGTCGCCATGAGGTCCTGACCGCGGCGCGCCTCACCGGCCTGTCCGCCAGCCCCGTCACGCGGGCGACGGCACCGCGGCGGGCGCCAGCACGACGTCGCCGCTGACCGTCCGGGCGCGCAGCTCCACGTGGTCCTGGCCGGGCCTGGGCGCCCCCGTGCTGGGGAGGTCCGAGCGGATCGCGCCGGACACCGTGCTGACGTCGGTCCACACGGGCGTGCCCGGCCGCACGCCGACCAGGACGTGGCCGGAGGCGCCCTTGACCGTCACCCGGCCCCGCAGGGCCGCGCCGATGCGCAGGTCGCCGCTGCCCGTCGCGAGCGTGACGTCCGTGCGGGCCTCGCCCACCGCCAGGTCCCCGGACCCGGTCTTCACCGCGACCGGTCCGTCGTTGCTGCCGACGCTCACCCCGCCCGATCCCGTCGACACCGCGGCCGAGGAGGCGGCGTGCCCGAGGCGTACGTCGCCCGAGCCGCTCTTGACCCGCAGCTCCCCCCGCGCCTCCTCGACCTCGACCCGGCCCGAGCCGGTCTCGACCGTGGCCGGGCCCGCGAGCTCCTCGACGCGCACGTCGCCGGAGCCGGTGCGCAGCTGTGCCGGACCGGCCCGTCCGTCGAGCACGACGTCCGCGCTCCCGGTGCGCACGACGACCCGGCTGTCCGGAGGCACCTCGACCTCCACCAGCAGCGACCGCTCCCCGCCGAGGAACCCGGCGCGGCGCCGCGGGCCGACGACCGTCACCCGGTCGTCGGCCAGCTCGACGACGGCCTGGTCGGCGTCGTGCCCGGTGACCCGGACGGAGGAGTGGCCGGCGCCCGTGGCGGTCACGTGCACCCGGCCCTCGCCGAGCTCGACGTAGAGGTCGACCGGCTCGGGGGTGGTGTGGTCGCGCTCGACGACCTGGTGGTGGGGCATGAGGGCTCCTGGGGTGGGGTGGGTGGGGGTGGTGGCTAGAGCCAGCCGTTCATCCGGCGGCTCCCGCGACCGCCGCGGCGGCCCAGCGGGTCGCCGCCGCCGAGGAAGGGGATGCTGGACAGGTCGATGTCGACGCTGATCGCGCCCTCCCGGGTGGCTCCGCGCACGACGCCGACCAGCCAGGTGTTGAGCGACTGGCCGGACCGGGCGGCGAGCTCCTCGGCCCGGGTCTTGACCGACTCGGGCAGGCGCAGGGTGATCCGAGCGACCGAGTCGTCCTCCGGGTCGGCGTCCGTCTCGGGCGCTCCCGGGCCGGCCGACACCCCTAGCGCCCCGGGTGCGCCCGGGGCGGCCGGCGCCAGTGCCGGGGCCGGCGGCGTGCTGTCGACGACGAAGTCGAGGTCCCGGCCGCTCAGGCGCACGTCGACGCTGCCGGCCGGCATCTCCGCGGTGATCTCCGCGGCGGCCTGCGAGACGGCCTCCATCAGCGCCAGTCGGGCGGCCGGGTCGAGCGCGAACGTCAACCGCTCCGCGGCCTGGCGTGCCTCGGGGCCGGCCGCCTCGGCGGCGGCCAGCAGGTCGCGGCGCAACGACTCGACGTACGGCGTGATGTCCATGCGCACCACCGTGACATCACGGTGACGTCACGTCAAGCACCGTGTGACGTCGAGCATGGTGCCGTTTGGTGCGGCCGCTGAGCGGGCATCGGCCCAGACGGCCGTGCCCACCGGCACCCGGGCGGCGGCCGGCACTCGAACCGTCGTCATGAAAGGCCGTCCATGGCCAGCTGGGCACCGACCGTCCTCGCGAGCGACACGCTGATCGACGCGCGAGCCGTCGACTACCTGATCGTCGCTCTCTACTTCGCCGTCGTGCTCGGGATCGGGGTGATGGCCCGGCGGCAGGTCTCGGACTCGGTGGACTTCTTCCTGTCCGGGCGCTCGCTCCCGGCCTGGGTCACCGGCCTGGCGTTCATCGCGGCCAACCTCGGCGCCGTGGAAATCATGGGCATGTCGGCCTCCGGCGCGGAGTTCGGCCTGCCGACCGTCCACTACTTCTGGGTCGGCGCGATCCCGGCGATGCTGTTCCTCGGCGTCGTGATGATGCCGTTCTACTACGGCTCGAAGGTCCGCTCGGTCCCGGAGTTCATGTACCGGCGGTTCGGCACCGGCGCGCACCTGGTCAACTCCTTCTCCTTCGCGATCGCCCAGCTGCTGATCGCCGGCATCAACCTCTACCTGCTCGGCACGATCATCCAGGCGCTGCTCGGCTGGCCGCTGCTCGTCGCGCTGCTGGTCGCCGCGGTCGTCGTGCTGTCCTACATCACCCTCGGCGGCCTCAGCGCCGCGATCTACAACGAGGTGCTGCAGTTCTTCGTGATCGTCGCGGCGCTGCTGCCGCTGACCCTGATCGGCCTCGACCGCGTCGGCGGCTGGGGCGGCCTGAAGGACAGGATCACCGACGCCGCGGCGGACAACCCCGAGAGCGCGACGGCGGCCCAGCAGCTGAACTCCTGGCCCGGCAACGCCCTCTCCGGCTTCGACTCCGACCTGCTCTCGGTCGTCGGCATCGTCTTCGGCCTCGGCTTCGTGCTGTCCTTCGGCTACTGGACCACGAACTTCGTCGAGGTCCAGCGCGCGATGGCCACCGACTCGATCTCCTCGGCGCGCAAGACGCCGATCATCGGCGCCTTCCCGAAGATGTTCGTCCCCTTCATCACGATCCTGCCCGGCATGATCGCCGCGGTGCTGGTCTCGGAGATCGCCGACACCAAGGCCGGCGAGGAGGTCGCGGGCGGCACCGGCGGCACGGTCACCTACAACGACTCGCTGCTCTACCTGATGCGCGACCTGCTGCCCAACGGCCTGCTCGGCGTCGCCATCGCCGGCCTCCTGGCGGCGTTCATGGCCGGCATGGCCGCCAACATCTCCGCGTTCAACACCGTCTTCAGCTACGACCTGTGGCAGCGGTACGTCGTCAAGGACCGCGACGACGACTACTACCTGAAGATCGGCCGGCTCGCGACGGTCGGCGCGACCGTGATCGCGGTCGGCACGGCGTACCTCGCCACGAACTTCTCGAACATCATGGACTACCTCCAGACCCTGTTCGGGTTCTTCAACGCCCCGCTCTTCGCGACCTTCATCCTGGGCATGTTCTGGAAGCGGATGACCGCCACCGCGGGCTGGGTCGGCCTGGTCTCGGGCACGCTCTCGGCCGTCGCGGTCGCCTTCCTCAGCGAGGACGCGTTCGGCTCGCTCAGCACCGGCGTCATCCCGGTCGGCGGCCAGGGCGCGGCCTTCCTGGCGGCCGGCGCGGCGTTCGTCGTCGACATCGTGCTGAGCATCGTGGTGTCGCTGGTGACCAAGCCGAAGCCGGTCGAGGAGCTCCGCGGCCTGGTCTACTCCGAGACCCCGCGCGAGGACCTCGTCGACGCCGACGAGGCGTCCTACCCGTGGTACCGCCGCACCCTGCCCCTGGCCGGCGTCGCCCTCGCCATGGTCGTCGTCCTCAACGTCATCTTCTGACCGGCTCCCAAGGAGTTCTCGTGCCCACTGCACCCGTCCCCGCGGCTCCCCGGAGCCGGCACCGCGCCGGCGCCCTGGACATCCGCAACATCATCGGCGGCCTGCTGGGGGCCTACGGCGTGATCCTCACGCTCGTGGGCCTCTTCGGGGACGCCGAGACCGAGAAGACCGGCGGCACCAACGCCAACCTCTGGTCCGGCCTGGTGATGCTGGGCGTCGGCCTGCTCTTCATCGGCTGGGCGTCCTTGCGCCCGACCTACGTGCCCGACGGCGGCGCCGAGGCGGACACCGACGACGCCTGACCCGGCCTGGGTCAGTGCTGCTGCTGGGTGATGTCCAGCCCGCGCGGCGCCGTCAGCCACACCACGGCCGCCATGGCGAGCATCAGCAGCCCACCCACCAGGCAGGTGTCGACCAGGGCGTCGGTGAACGCCACGGCGGCCTGCTCGGCCAGCCCGGGGAAGCCGGTGGCGGCGGCGGTGTCCGCGGCGGCCCCCAACGAGTCCGCCGCGGCGGTCGCGGCGTCGGCGCGCAGGCCGTCGGCGACGAGGTCGTCGACCCGCAGGTGGTCGCGGTAGACGACCGAGGCCACGCTGCCGAGGACCGCGACGCCGAGGACGCTGCCCACGTCGTACGCCGTCTCCTCGATCGCCGCCGCGCTGCCCGCCCGGTCCGCGGGCGTGCCGGCCATGATCATCGCCGACCCGATCGCCAGGGAGCCGGCGCCGGCGCCGACGAGCGCCATCGCGGCGGCGACCGTCCCGTAGCCCAGGGTGCCGGGCGCCAGCGGGACCAGGAGCGCGCCGAGGCCGGCGACCGCCAGGCCCGAGGCGAGGACGGTGCGCGCGCCGAGCACCCGCGCGAGCGGTGAGGCCAGCAGGGACGCCACCAGCCCGCCGGCGGCGAGCGGCAGCAGGCGCACCCCCGCCTCGAGCGGCGAGTGCCCCTCGACCAGCTGCAGCCACTGGGCCAGCAGGAGCAGGATCGCCGCCATCGCGAACATGGCGCTGAGCGCGGCCACCACGCCGGCGGTGAACGGACGCCGCCGGAAGAGGCGGACGTCGAGCAGCGGGTCGGGCCGGTGCAGGCATCGGCGGACGAACGCGACGAGCACGACCAGGGCCGCGACCAGCACGGTCCAGCCCAGCGGGTCGGTGAGCGACTCCTCCTCGGCGAAGTGCTTGACCGCCCACACCAGGCCCACCATCCCGGTGACCGACATGGCGACGCCGGGGACGTCCCAGCGCGACGCGTGCGGCGCGCGGGCCTCGGGCAGGATCGTCGCGCCGGCCACGACGGCGACGAGCATGAGCGGCACGTTGACGAGGAACGCCGAGTGCCAGCTGAAGTGCTCGAGCAGCAGTCCGCCGGCGATCGGGCCGATGGCCGCGCCCAGCGAGGAGACCGCCGCCCACACGCCCAGGGCCGTCGCCCGCTCGGCGGGGTCGGTGAAGACCGACCGGAGCAGCGACAGCGTCGTCGGCATGATCATCGCGCCGCCGGCGCCGAGCAGGCAGCGGGCCGCGACGACCTCCCAGGGGGAGTCGGTGAGCACGACGAGCGCCGAGGCGGCGCCGAAGACGGCGAACCCGAGCAGCAGCAGGCGCTTGCGCCCCCAGCGGTCGGCCAGCGCCGACATGGGGATGAGCAGCCCGGCGAGGACGAGGGAGTAGCTGTCCACGATCCACAGCTGCTCGGTCGCCGAGGGACGGATGTCGGCCGCGAGCTCGGGCAGGGCGACGTTGAGGATGGTCAGGTCCATCGTCACCACGAGCAGGCTGGCGGAGAGAACGGCCAGCGAGGCCCCGCGGCGGGCGGGCGACACCTCGACGGTGCCCCCGTCGGTGTCGGTGGCGGTGCTCATGCCTCGCCCCCCTCGACGGTGCTGAGGGCGGCGATGACCGCCGCCAGCGACGCCAGGTCGAGCGGCTCGTCGTGGAACGACGCGTGCATGGCCGCCCCGTCGAGGTAGACCGCGAGCGCGACGGCCGCCGGCGGCGACACGTGGTCGCGCAGGACGGCGGTGAACCCGTCGTACCAGTGGCGCACGAGGCGGTGGAGCTCGGCGTCCCGCAGCGCGGCGGCCCACAGGGCGTTGTCGGCGCGGAGGCGCTCCTCGTCGGCGATGTAGCGGTGGAGCAGTGCAGCCAGGGTGTCCGGGCCGCTGTCCGGCGCGGCGAGGGCCTCCCGGATCTCGACCAGGCCGGCCTCGTTGGCCGCCGCGATCTGCTCGAGCGCGGCCGTGCGCAGGTCGGCCAGGGTGGCGAAGTACTGCGTCGTGGAGCCCAGGGGCACCCCGGCGCGGGCGGCGACCCGGCGGTGGGTCAGCTCGGCGCCGTCGCCCTCGAGCAGCAGCTCGACGGCCGCCTCGACGATGGCGCGGCGGCGCCCCACGGGGTCGCGCTTGCGGGCGGGGGAGGTCATCGGGTCCTCTCGTTCTGTACGGACGTACATGTACGAGCGTACAGGACTGTGGGGCCGGCCCAGGACGCCGACGGGGTCGTGTGCCCCTCGCCGCGCCGGAGCGCGTCCTGGGGCACACGACCCCGTCGGTCGTGCGGTGCTGCCTCGGTCAGAGGTCGAAGAGCGACCCGCCCTCGGCGATCTCCACGTCGGTCCGCGGCTGGTTGGCCGCGCCGCTCGAGGTCGGCTTCGGCTTCTCCTCGGCGGGCTCCTCGTCCTCGGCGTCGGCGGCCTCCGCCTCGGCGTCGGCGGCCTCCGCCTCGGCGTCGGCCTGCTCGGCCGCCGGCTCCTCGGACTCGGAGCGGGCCTCCTCCTGGGCCTCGACCTCGGCCTCGACCTCCGCCTCGACCTCCGCCTCGACCTCTGCCTTGGGGGTGGCCTCCGCGGCCGGCTCCGGCGTCGGGTCGTCGCTGGCGGCGGCCGTCGCGGCCGCGGTCAGCTGCTCCCCGCTGGGGGCGTCGACCGGGGTGGCCGGCTCGGCCGGCGTCTCGGTCGGCGTCTCGGTCGGCGTCTCGGTCGGCTCCTGCGCAGCGGGCTGCTCCGCCGGGGCGGCGCGCTCCGGCTTCCTCTCCGGCTGGGCGACGGCCGCGGGGGCGGCGATGTCGAAGAGCGAGCCGCCCTCCGGGATCGACGCCGACGGCGCGGCAGCCGCCTTCGGCGACTCCACCTCCGGGGCGGCGGTCTCGGTCTCGACGACCTCCTCGGCTGAGGTGTCCGCGGACTCCGGGCTGTGCGAGGACTCGACGACCTCGTCCTCGGTGGCCGCCGGGGCGACCTCCTCGGGCTGGGACGCCGCAGGCTGCTCGGCCTGGGGCTCCGGGGCGGCCGGTGCCTCGATGTCGAAGAGCGATCCGCCCGAGGACAGGTCGGTCTCGTTCATCTCCGGCGCGGGGGCCTTCGACGGGGCCTTCGGCTGCTCCGCCTTGGGCTCCTCGGCCTTGGGCTCCTCGGCCTTGGGCTCCTCGGCCTTGGGCTCCTCGGCCCTGGGCTCCTCGGCCTTCGGTGCGGCCGGAGCCGGAGCGTCGGCGGAGATGTCGAACAGCGAGCCGCCGGAGCCGAGGTCGGTCTCGTTCATCTCCGGCGCCGGCTCGGACGCGGCCACGGACGTGGCCTCGGGCTCGGGCTGGGGCTCGGGCTCGCTCGCCGGCTCCGCCTTCGCCTCGGTCGGCTCGTCGCCGCCGAGGTCGAAGAGCGAGCCGCCGAGGGCCGGCTCGGCCTTCGACTCGGGCTTCGGCTCGGTCTTCGCCGGCTCGGTCTTCTGCTCGGCCTTGGCAGGCTCGGCCGGCGCCTCCGCGGCGTCGTCGCCACCGAGGTCGAACAGCGAGGACCCGCCGCCCTGGCCGGCGGAGGAGGCGGCCTTCGCCTCCTGCGCCGGGGTGGACTCGGTCGAGGCGCTCGTGGCCTGGTCGCCGGACGCGGCGTCCGGTGCCGGGGTGTCGAACAGCGAGGAGCCGCCCGATGCCTTGGCCAGCGGCCCGGCGTCCGCGGTGTCGGTCACGACGTCGTCGGAGGCCTGCGTGTCGTCGCCGGCCTCGGGCTCGGCCTTGACCTCCTCGGAGGGCGCGGCCTTCGCCGCCGGGGCGCCGCCGCCGGGCTTGACCTTCGTGGCCACCTCGCCCTTGACCGAGGCGAGCAGCATCTGCGCGACGTCGAGGACCTCGACCTCCTCGCGGGCCTCGCCCTTGGACTGCTGGGCGGTGAGGCCGTCGGAGAGCATGACGCGGCAGAACGGGCAGCCGACCGCGATCTGGTCGGCGCCGGTGCCGACGGCCTCCTTGGTGCGGTTGAGGTTGATCCGCTCGCCGGTGTTCTCCTCCATCCACATGCGGGCACCGCCGGCGCCGCAGCAGAAGGACCGCTCGGAGTTGCGCTCCATCTCGACGTACTCCGCGCCCGGGAGGACCTGGAGCAGCTCGCGCGGCGGGGAGTAGACGCCGTTGTGGCGACCGATGTAGCAGGGGTCGTGGTAGGTGATCGAGCGCTTGTGGGCGCCCTCGCCGTCGGTGACCGGGGTCAGCTTGCCCTCGCGGACCAGGCGGTTCAGCAGCTGGGTGTGGTGGACCACCTCCAGCTCGATGCCGAACTCCTTGTACTCGTTCTTCAGCGTGTTGAAGCAGTGCGCACAGGTCGTGACGGCCTTCTTGACCTTGTACTCCTGGAAGGTCTCCACGTTCTGCTGGGCCAGGCCCTGGAAGACGAACTCGTTGCCGGCGCGTCGGGCCGGGTCGCCCGAGCAGGTCTCGCCGTTGCCGAGCACGCCGAAGGAGACGCCGGCCATGTCGAGCAGCTCGGCCACGGCGCGGGTGGTCTTCTTCTGGCGGTCCTCGTAGGCGCCGGCGCAGCCGACCCAGAACAGCCAGTCGACCTCCTCGAGGGACTCGATGTCCTCGCCGACGACCTTGACGTCGAAGTCGAGGCCCTTGGCCCAGTCCAGCCGCGCGTTGGGCGACATGTTCCAGGGGTTGCCCTTGTTCTCCAGGCCCTTGAACAGCCCGTTGAGCTCGGCGGGGAAGTTCGACTCGACCAGCACCTGGTAGCGGCGCATGTCGATGATGTGGTCGACGTGCTCGATGTCGACAGGGCACTGCTGGACGCATGCGCCGCAGCTCGTGCAGTTCCACAGCACCTCGGAGTCGATGACCGCGGCGCCGCTGTCGGGCATGTAGAACCAGTCGTCGCCGGTGTCGCCGACGAGCGGGCGCTCCACCTCGCGGGCGAGCTTCTCGTCCGTCTCCAGCAGCGCGGTCGCGGCCTCGCTGCCCTCGCCGCCGGCGTGGACGTACGGCGCCTTCTGGTAGGTGTGGTCGCGCAGCGCGGTGATCAGCAGCTTCGGCGACAGCGGCTTCTCGGTGTTCCAGGCAGGGCACTGCGACTGGCAGCGACCGCACTCGGTGCACGTGGTGAAGTCGAGGATGTTCTTCCAGCTGAAGTCCTCGATGGTGCCGACGCCGAGCGAGGCGTCCTCGTCGAGGTCGTCGATGTCGTCGAGGCTGACCCGCTCGCCCTTGTTGGTGAGCGGCTTGACCGCCCCGAGCGCGGTGCGCCCGGAGGCCTCGCGCTTGAAGAAGATGTTGAAGAAGACGGTGAAGCGGTGCCACGCGACACCCATGTCGAGGTTCAGCGAGATCGTGATCATCCAGGCGAAGGAGATGAGGATCTTCAGCATCGCGACGAGGTAGATGAGGTTCTCCACCGTGCCGACCGAGAGGCCGGAGAAGGCCTGCCCGAGCCAGGCGGTGAAGGGGAAGTGCAGCAGCGAGGCGTGCTCGGAGCCCTCGTGGTCGAGCAGGGCGTACTCCAGCCCGCGCAGGACCATGATGCAGAGGCCGACGCCGAGGATGACGCTCTCGACGAAGTAGCCCTGCCACATCGTGGAGCCCCAGAACCGGCCCTTGACGCCGCGGGTGCGCTCCTTGGGACGGGTGGCGCGGTACACGATGAACGCGATGATCGCCGCGAGCATCACGACCGTGAAGAGCTCGGAGACCCACTCGTAGAGGAAGAACTCACCGATCAGCGGCAGCGTGAAGTGGGAGTCGAAGAGCTGCCCGAACGCCGTCAGCAGCGTGAAGAACAGCAGGCCGAAGCCCACGAAGATGAACCAGTGGGCGATGCCCACCAGCTTCCACTGGAGCATCCGGGTGTGGCCCAGGGTCTCCTTGACCACGACCCAGGCGCGGCGCCCGGGCTGGTCGGTGCGGTTCATCGCGGGCTGGCCGACGCGGATGACGCGGAGCATGTTCCTGATCGCTCTCGCGAACAGGGCGATGCCCACCGCCGCGATGGCGAGTGACACGACGATGGCGAAGATCTGCATGCTGCTCCTCGTAGTGGTGCCCGCCCGCAGAGCGCGGACGCGTCCGCGAGCCTAGGTGCCGCGCTCCGGCCCGTCATGGCTCGGCAGCGTGACAATCATCCTACGGACCAGTAACTTACGCGCCAGTCGAGCCCGGGACGCGGGTGCGTCCCACCGGCTCATCCCAGGCGCCGGACCCCGGTCACCTCGCCCGCGCGGGAGAACGCCACCCGCACGACCACCTTCGGGTCGCCCGGGGCCTTGGCGCAGAAGCGGTACGACGCGCCGAGCCGCTGGTAGGGCTGGCCGACCGCCCGCATCACCGCGGTGGTGGTCATCCCCGGCCGGACCAGGCCGCGGACCTTCGACCACTGCCGGCGCAGCCCGGGGTTGCGGCAGGAGTCGGGACGCACGCCGTACGCCCGCTCCCAGGTCTGCAGGTAGGCCTCCGCGCCGCGGGCCATGTCGTCGACGATGTCCGCGCCGTCCTTGCCGGCCACCTGGCGCAGGTCCTCGACCCAGTCGGGGTAGAGGCCGTACTGCGCGACGCCGTCGACGTTGATGTCGAAGACCCGCTGGCCGGCGCGCTGCCGGTCGACCCGGACCCCGCCGAGGCCCCGGAACGGGTAGGTGACCTTGTTCCGGACGTCGGCGCCGCGCGGGTTGCCCTGCGCGCCGAGCCCGTTGATGTCGGCGCCGAACCCGAGGCCGAAGTAGTAGCGCTCGTCGGCCCAGCCGACGTGGCGGCGCCACTTCTCGACGAACCCCGTCGAGTCGCCGGCGTACGGCGCGACGAACCCGCCGGCGCGGTAGATCCGCGGGTAGGTGTCGGGGGTGGACCAGGAGTGGCTGGAGAGCACGCCGGGGTAGCGCATCGCCTCGATCTGGTCCATCGACTGGCGGCGGGCCTTGACGCTCATGTGGTCGGGGTCGAAGAGGATCCTGCGCTTCGCCAGCTCCTCGATGGTGTGTTCACCGAGCGTGCTGAGGCCGCGGTTGTTGCAGTGGTCGGGGCTGGGGTAGAGCGGCAGCGGGACGGTCGGGAGCCCGAGCGAGGCGATCGCGCCGAACAGCGCGTCCTGCACGCCGGCGGTGATGTCGGGGACGGCGACCTGGTTGTTGTCGTGGGACTCCCCGTCCGCGGGCTCGCAGTGCCGCATGTCCCAGAAGGTGCCGGTCTCGAGGAAGTTCGCGACGTTGACGACCGGGCCGATCGCGCCGGCGTCGCCCGCGACCCCGGAGAGCGCGTTGTCGAACTTGTTGACCAGCTCCATCTGCCGCACGCCCATCCGGTGGACCTCGGCGATCTGCCGGTCGATGTCGGCGGCGTCGCAGGCCGGGACGCCCAGCTTCATCGTGCAGCCGAACGGCACCGAGGTCTCGATGCCCATGACCACCGCCATCTTGCCGGCGTTGATCACCCGGCGCGCCTGCCACGGGTCCTTGACGATCCGGTAGAAGCCCTTGCCGGGGCCGCCGGCCTGGGCGTCGATGTAGTCCTGCATCGCGTACATGTCCTCGGCCTGCAGCCGCACCGAGTCCATGTCGTCGCAGGAGTTGCGCTTGAGGGGGTAGAGCTGGCAGAGCTGGTTGTTCTCGACGAGCAGGTTGACGAAGAGCCGCTGACCGCCGCGCCAGGCGCGCTCGAGCCACCGGTAGTAGGTGCCCTCGTGGGTGAGGGAGTTCGGCGCCGGCCAGTCCTCGAACGTCGGCCAGCCCACGGGGTCGTGGCTGGGCGTGCCGCTGAGCACCGACTCCAGCACGCCGCCGTACCCGCCGGTGACGGTGTGGTCCTCGCAGTCCACCAGCGCGTACGGCGCGCCGTACTCGTGCCAGGGGCGACCGCAGTGCGCCTCGCCGCCGAGGAACTCGAACGCCATGCCGTGGGTGTGCGCGTCGGCGTACCCGCGGACCTCCTGGAACGGCGTGACGCCGGCGTGCGGACCGCCGGAGACGTCGATCTGGGACTCGGGGTACGCCGCGCAGCCCGTCGTGCGGGTGAGGGCGAACGTCGACGCCGCCCCGATCCGCAGCGGGCCGCGGTCGTTGGTGAAGGTGAACCGACCGCCCCGCTCGCGCGCGGTCCACACCGTCGCCGGGGACGGCTCGGCGACCCGCTCGCCGCCGGCGGCGAGGAAGCCGCGGTCGGCGGTGTGGAGCAGGTAGCTGCCGAGGTCGGTGGGCTTGAAGAAGACCGGGCGCCCGGCCAGGCGGTAGCAGCCGTTGGCCATCGCCCAGCGGTCCTGGGGCCGGGCCCGGCGCGGCTGCGCTACAGCGGCCTCCCGCAACCGCGGGTCGGGCAGGGCCCGCTCGGCCTCGACGTACGCGGCGGCGGCGCGGGCCTCGGCGGCGGTCGTCGGGTCGCTGGTGTCCTCGGCGCCCACCGAGCGCGAGATGGAGTTCTTCGAGGCGTCCATGGCGACCTTGGTCGCGGTCGCGTCGGCGAACTGCTGCTCCAGCGAGCCACCGCGCAGGCCGGCCGCGCCGGGGAGCGCGAGGGCCGCGGCGAGCACGCCGCCGGCGGCCGCGCCGGTGACGGCGAGCCGTCCCGCGGTGCTCCACCGGCGGCGCCGGCCCTCGGGACGGTCGGACGGCGTGCGGCGTGCGGGCATGCGGGCTCCCCCGGGTAGCGCAGCGTTCCGCCCCGGAACGGACGGGGCAGGACGTGGAACCTAGTCAGGTTCCGTTGCCGGGGTCAACGGTCCACCGGCATCGGGGCTACGGCGTCCGAGCCCGCCGACGGCGGCAAGGATCAGCAGGGTCCCCACGACGCCGCCGACGCCCACCCGCTCGTCGAGGAACACCGCCGCCACCAGGGCGGCGGTGACCGGTTCCAGGAGGGTCGCCACGACCGCCGCGCTGCCGTCGGCCGTGCGCAGGCCCGCGTAGAGCAGGCCGTAGGCCAGAGCCATGGTCATCAGCCCCAGGTAGACCAGCGTGGTCACGACCACCGGGTCCGAGGTGAGCACCGGTTCGCCCCGGACGGCGTCGGCGAGGAGGAACGGCGCCAGCGCGAGGGCACCGACGCTCGTGGTCGCGGTGGTGAGCGTGAGCGGTCCGGTGGCGCGGGCCAGCGGCTCGCCCAGCGCGGTCGCGAGCGCGTACGCCGCCCCCGAGGCGACGGCCAGCGCGACACCGAGCCCGGGGTGGGGGCCGGTCGTGCCGCCGCCGTGGCCGGCGAAGACGCTGACCAGCACCAACCCGGTCAGGGCCGCGGCCAGGACCAGCAGGCGCTCGCCGGTGGGCCTGCGGCCGTGCCGGACGGCGTCGGCGACGGTGAGCAGCACCGGGGCCAGCCCGAGGCTCACCACCGTCGCCACCGTGACGCCGACCGCGACGACCGCGCCGAAGTAGAGCGCTTGGTAGGCCGCGGTCCCGCACCCCACGAGCAGGACCCGACGCGGACGCTCCCGCAGCAGTCGGGCCAGGGACCCGCCCGCCCGCAGGGCGACCACGGCCAGCAGGAGGACGGCGGCCGCGAGGCCCATCCGCCAGGCGCTGATGGTCAGCACCGACATCGGGACGTGGTCGCGGACGACCTGCACGCCGAGCCCGCCGGTGCCCCACAGGACGCCGGCCAGCGAGATCTGCAGCAGGCCCAGCCGCGGGTCGTGCCGGCCGGCCGCTGCGCTCACGCGACGCCCCCGAGCCGGCGGGTCAGCTGCGCCGCGGTGCGCCGTACCTCCTCGGCGAGGGCGGCGGCGTCGACCACAGCCCCGGCCGGGCCCTCGGACGGGGTCTCGGACGGGTAGGTGACCGCGACCCCCGCCATCGGGTGCCCGTTGTGGTCGACGACCGCGGAGGCGACGCTGGCCAGCCCGGGGGTGACCTCGCCGTCCTCCGTGGCCCACCCGCGCTGGCGGGTCTCGGCAAGCATCACCCGCAGCGCGCTGAGGGTGCGCGGCCCCTGCCCGTGCCGGTCGACGAAGGCGTCCGGGGAGGGGTAGAGCGCCCGGACCTGGGCGGCCGGGAGCCGGGCCAGCAGCGCTCGACCGCTCGCGGTGAGCGAGGCCGGCAGCCGTACCCCGACGTCGGTGACGAGCGGGGGGCGGCCGGGGGCGCGCTCCTCGAGGACGTAGAGGACGTCACGGCCGTGCAGGACGGCGAGGTGCGCGCTCTGCCCTACCCGGTCGACGAGGGCGGCGAGCGGCCGCCGGGCGATCCGCTGGAGCGGCTCCTGCCGGGAGTAGCCGCTGCCGACCTCGAAGGCGGCCACGCCGAGGCCGTACCGGTGCTCCTCGGCGAGGTGGACGACGAAGCCCTCGGCGATCATCGCGTTGAGCAGGTGGTACGCCGTGCTGCGCGGCAGGTCGCAGGCGCGCACGATGCGCTCGAGCGGCGCCGGGTCGGGCTGGCTGGCCAGGAAGCGCAGCACCCGCAACGCACGCGTCGCCGCCGGCACCTGACCCATGGCCGGAGAGCCTAGGGGTGGTGCCGACGGCGCTCGCGCGGCGTCGCGGGTGTCAGGCCGGGTGTCGGGCCGGGTGTCGGGCCGGGTGTCGGGTCAGACGTCGCGGCGGTGGGCGCCGGTCTCGCCGGTGCTGCCGTCGGTGGGGAGCCCGCTGGTCGTGCCGGGCGTGGTGCCGGTGGTGGACCCGGGGGTGCCGGGGGTCTGCGGGCCGGCGGTGGTCGGCGGCTCGGGGGTGTAGTCGGAGGAGCGGTGGTCCACGTCGGGGTCGAGCCGGTCGGCCTCGCGCAGGACGTCCTCCTGGCGGGCCTGCTCGTGGGCGAGCCCGGTGTTGGCGTGCTGGGCGCGCAGCTCGGCCTTTTCCGCCTCGGCGCGCGCCAGCTCGGCGCGGGCCTCGGCCTCGCGGGCCTCCACCTCGGCGTGCGAGACACCGGTCGAGTGGGTCACGGCCTGGTGCCGCAGCTGCTGCGCCTCGACCCGCTGGTGGGCCTCGCGCTGCTTCTTCTTCTTGCGCATCAGCGCCGCGAGCAGTGCTGCCAGCAGCAGCACCACGACCACGGCCACGATGATCCAGATCCACTTGTCGTCCATGCGGGACCCGGTACCCCCTGCGCGGGCCGTCACGCCCGCCGGGCCGGAGGGTCAGACCAGCTCGGTCTCCTCGCGGACCGGGACCAGCGGCGCCGCGACCAGCGGGAACAGGGCGGCGAGCCCGAACGCCGCGGCGTACCCCCACGTCGCGACCAGGACGCCGGCCACGGGCGGGACGGCGGAGGCGGCGAGGTACTGCGCGGTGTTCTGCACCCCCAGCGCGCGACCGCTCCAGGCGGGGCCGGAGCGCTCCGCGACGGCGGTGAAGGCCAGGCCGTTGTCGGCGACGGTGATCACCGTGGCCAGCACGACCAGCGGGACGGCGACCGCGGAGTCCGTCCCGGCGGCGACGCCGAGCAGCCCCATGGAGACGCCGGCGGCGACCGCGACCCAGCGCAGGGGGCGCATCCGGGCGCCCACGACGTCGGAGAGCCAACCCGCCGCGATCCGGCCGAGCGCGCCGACGACCTGCGCGCCGGCGACCAGCGACCCGGCGGCGGCGGCCGACCAGCCGCGGTCCTGGACCAGCCAGACCAGCGCGAAGGTCCACACGAGGAACTGGGGGACGACGAGGAGCACCGAGACGCCGTGGATCCGGGCCAGGTAGGAGTCCGCCCGGTAGGGGTTCGGCGCCGGCTCGGCGCGCGAGTCGGGCCGCGGCGGGTCGACGACGACCGCGGCGACCAGGGCGGCGGCCAGCGCGGCGGCGATCGTCGGGACCCACAGGGCGGCGCCGACACCGTGCCGCTCGGCGACGACGGCGATCGAGATCGCGGCGACGCCGACGCCCGCCGGCTGGGCCATCTGCCGCACGCCCATCGCCAGGCCGCGCCGCTCGGGCGGAAACCACCCGACCACGACGCGGCCGCTCGCGGACCCGGTGCTGGCCGCGGCGGCGCCGGCGAGCAGCAGGGTGAGCGCCAGCGGCACGGTGCCGCCGACGAACGTCGCGACCGCTCCGACCGCGGCGGTCGCGCCCAGCCCGGTCAGCAGGACGAACCGCTCGCCACGCCGGTCGACCACGAGGCCCCACAGCACCAGCGCCAGCATCACGCCGACCGTCGGCGCCGCGGCCACCACGCCCGCCTCGGCCAGGCTGAGCCCGACGCGGTCGTGGAGCGCCGGGATGAGGAACGCCGGTCCGTGGATCATCACCGCGGCCGCGCCCTGGGCGAGCGTGCTCGCGCCCAGCATCGCCCAGCGACGGGTGCCGCTGATGGCCGAGGTGTCCGACGTGGTGCCCGGTGCTGCGCTCACCGGGCCAGTCAACGCCCGGCCGGGCGCCGTACCCGCCCGGTCCCGTCCTGTGGCCCTGTGAGAAATCAGCCAGGCCGCGGCCGGGACCCGGGAGCGGACAGAGGAAGGGGACGCCCGGAGGCGTCCCCTTCCTGGTCGTGCGGGGTGGAGCTGGTGGAGCGGGCCGCTACTTCTTCACACCCGACGGCTTGATCTCGAGCCGGGCGTTGCCCAGGTTGACCGTGGCGCCGGTGCCGTCGAGCAGCGTCAGCCGCACGGCCGTCACCCTGATGCCGAGCCGGGTCTTGTCGACGACGTTGGCCTCGAGGCGGACCAGGCCCGGGATCTCGAGCGCCTGGCCCGGGTCCGGGATCGCCTGTGCCTCGCCGTTGAGGACGATCTCGCCGATCGTGGTGCCCGAGGCGTTGCGCTTGACCCGCCCGTCACGGAAGCGGGTCACGTTGGCACGGGCCTTGATCGCGTTGATCGTGAGCGGGCCGAGCTTGATGCCGGCGATCGTCGACTCCTCGAAGCCGGTCGCCAGCTCGTTGGTCTGGCGGCCCATCTGGCGGTTGCGGACCGCGCCGACGACGATCTGGTCGGCCAGGTCGAGCCCGGCGACGGACTTCTCCTTGACCTTGCCCTCGGTGCCCTGGCACGGCATGTAGGACAGCGGGAGCGGGCCGGACTTGATGTTCTGGTCCAGGGCGTCGACCTGGGTGCCGTGCGCCTGGCCGCGGAAGCGACCGACCTTGACGCCGCGGTTGATCCGGGCGGCGGAGTGCGCGATCCGGACGACGGTGTCGGTCGGCTCGAGGACGACCTTGATCGCGTTGCCCGCGGCGTAGGCGCCGGACGCGTTCGCGTAGCCGTGGTGGTCGCCGAGGGAGATCGTGGCGAGGCCCGGGATCCGGATCGGCGTGTTGGGGGTCGGGATCGGGAAGGTGTCGCCACCGGCCCGGATGCTTCCGATCGTCGTCTCGACCGACTTGTGGAAGCCGGACCCGTCGTGCCAGACGGTCGCCTTGGAGGTGACGCCGCGGAGCGTCAGGGCGCCGCCGAGGCTGATCCGGGCGACGTCGTGCTGGGAGACGACGGTCGTGCGGCTCCTCGACTTGTTCGTGAAGGTGTTGACGCGCGTGCGCACGCCGTCGACCTGCCCGAGCCCCGGCAGGGTGACCCCGGCGACGTCGTTGCGCCGGGCGATGCCGGCCTTGTTGGTGCAGCCGATCACCTGGTACGCCGTGGTGCCGGACGTGGCGGGGATCGAGCCGCCCTGGACGCGGGTGCCGTAGCCCGCCGCCTTCATGGCGAACTCGGTCCGCACCTTCGCGGCGGGTGCGCGATCGACGGGGGCTGCCTGGGACGTGCTGGGGAGGACGAGGATCGCCGAGGCGACCGCGAGGGCGGTGGTCGCCCCGAGGGGGAGGTACCGACGCATGTGAGCTCCTGGGTTGGTGGGACGCACCCCCCGTGCGCCTCACGATGTGCTGCTGGCCTGGGTGGAGTCCCCTGAGGAGCCGTGGGCGAAACCTCGGGGGACCGTGCTGTCCTGGCAGGCGCCGGGGCCCTGGGTGCGGACCTGGTGCGTGCGGAGGATCGGTGTACCAACGCGGCGACGCCGGAATGGTCACGCCGGACGATCCCACCCGCCTGAGGTCTCGGATCCGAGACGCGTGGGCGGCCGGGCCCCTGGTGACGCTCCGCGCGGCGTCCGACGATGGCGGCATGTCCAGACAGGTGAGCGGTGCGGTGGTCGTCGGTGTCGGGCCGGTGAGCCCCCGCGACGTGGTGCGGGTCGCCCGCGGAGGCGCGCGGGTCGAGCTCGCCGAGGAGGCGCTCGCGGCGCTCGACCGCGCCCGCCGGGTGGTCGAGGAGCTCGCGGTGGGGCCGGTGGCGACGTACGGCGTGTCGACGGGGTTCGGTGCGCTGGCGACCCGGCACATCCCGACCGAGCAGCGGGCGCAGCTGCAGCGCTCGCTGGTGCGCTCCCACGCCGCCGGGTCGGGCCCGGAGGTCGAGCGGGAGGTGACCCGGGCGCTGATGCTGCTGCGGCTCTCCACCCTCGCCACCGGCCGCACCGGCGTCCGGCCGGGGACCGCGCGGCTGCTGGCCGACCTGCTCAGCCACGGCATCACCCCGGTGGTCCACGAGCACGGCTCGCTCGGGTGCTCCGGCGACCTCGCCCCGCTGTCCCACTGCGCGCTCGCCCTCATGGGCGAGGGGACGGTGCGGGACGCGGCGGGGGAGCTGCGCCCGGCTGCGGACGCGCTCGCCGACGCCGGCCTGGAGCCGGTCGAGCTGGCGGCCAAGGAGGGCCTCGCGCTGATCAACGGCACCGACGGCATGCTCGGCATGCTCGTGCTGGCCGTCGAGGACCTGCGGATGCTGCTGCGCACCGCCGACGTCGCCGCGGCCATGTCGGTCGAGGGACAGCTCGGCACCGACCGGGTCTTCGCCGCGGACCTGCAGGCCCTGCGGCCGCACCCGGGCCAGGCCGCCTCGGCGGCGAACCTGGTGGGCCTGCTCGCCGGGTCCGCGATCGTCGCCTCCCACCGTGGCCCGGACTGCAACCGGGTGCAGGACGCCTACTCCCTGCGCTGCTCGCCGCAGGTCCACGGCGCGGCGCGGGACACCGTCGAGCACGCCGCCCTCGTCGCCGGGCGCGAGCTGGCCTCGGCCATCGACAACCCGGTCGTCGTCATCGACGGCGGGCCGGGTCGGGTGGAGTCGAACGGCAACTTCCACGGCGCACCGGTGGGCTACGTGCTCGACTTCCTCGCGATCGTCGCCGCCGACGTCGCCTCGATCAGCGAGCGGCGCACCGACCGGTTCCTCGACAAGGCCCGCAACCACGGGCTGCCCCCGTTCCTCGCCCACGACGCGGGGGTCGACAGCGGCCACATGATCGCGCAGTACACCCAGGCCGCGATCGTCTCCGAGCTCAAGCGGCTCGCCGTCCCGGCCTCGGTCGACTCCATCCCGAGCTCGGCGATGCAGGAGGACCACGTCTCGATGGGCTGGTCGGCCGCGCGGAAGCTGCGCCGGGCCGTCGACGGGCTGACCCGCGTCGTGGCCATCGAGGTCCTCACCGCCGCCCGGGCCCTGGACCTGCGTGCCCCGCTGACCCCGTCGCCGGCCACCGGCGCCGTCGTGCGGCTGCTGCGCGACGCCGGGGTCGAGGGCCCCGGGCCGGACCGCCACCTCGCCCCCGAGATCGAGACCGCCGTCGGCCTGGTCGCCTCGGGAGCCGTCGTCGAGGCCGTCGAGACAGTGGTCGGAGAGCTGGCATGAGGGAGATCAACGCGCCGCGAGGCACGGCGCTGAGCGCACGGTCCTGGCAGACCGAGGCGCCGCTGCGGATGCTGATGAACAACCTCGACCCCGACGTGGCCGAGCGGCCCGAGGACCTCGTGGTCTACGGCGGCACCGGCCGGGCGGCGCGGTCGTGGGCGGCGTACGACGCCATCTGCACGGCCCTGCGCGACCTGGCCGACGACGAGACCCTGCTGGTGCAGTCGGGCAAGCCGGTCGGGGTCATGCGCACCCACACCTGGGCCCCGCGGGTGCTCATCGCCAACTCCAACCTCGTCGGCGACTGGGCGACCTGGGAGGAGTTCCGGCGGCTGGAGGACCTCGGGCTGACGATGTACGGCCAGATGACGGCCGGCTCGTGGATCTACATCGGCACCCAGGGGATCCTCCAGGGCACGTTCGAGACCTTCGCGGCGGTGGGCGAGAAGCTCGCCACCGGGGCGGTCACCGGCCGCGGCGGCTCGCTGGCCGGCACGATCACCGTGACGGCCGGCCTCGGCGGGATGGGCGGCGCGCAGCCGCTCGCGGTCACCATGAACGACGGCGTCGTGATCTGCGTGGAGTGCGACCCCGCGCGGATCCAGCGGCGGATCGACCACCGCTACCTCGACGCCCGGGCCGACTCCCTCGAGCACGCCCTCGAGCTGGCCGTCGCCGCGCGCGACGAGCGCCGGGCGCTCTCGATCGGCGTGCTCGGCAACGCCGCCGAGGTGCTGCCGCGGCTGGTGGAGATGGGGGCGCCGGTCGACGTGGTCACCGACCAGACCTCGGCGCACGACCCGCTGGCCTACCTGCCGGTCGGCACCGCCTTCGAGGACTGGGCGCGGGAGCGGACCGCCGACCCGGCCGGCTTCACCGAGCGGGCGCGCGCGTCGATGGCGGCGCACGTGCGGGCGATGGTCGAGCTGCAGGACCGCGGCGCGGAGGTCTTCGACTACGGGAACTCCATCCGCGACGAGGCGCGCAAGGGCGGCTACGACCGGGCGTTCGACTTCCCGGGCTTCGTGCCGGCCTACATCCGGCCGCTCTTCTGCGAGGGCAAGGGACCCTTCCGCTGGGCCGCGCTCTCGGGCGACCCGGCCGACATCGCCGCGACCGACCGGGCGGTGCTCGAGCTCTTCCCCGAGGACGAGAAGCTGCGCCGCTGGATCACGCTGGCCCAGGAGCGGGTCGAGCACCAGGGGCTGCCGGCGCGGATCTGCTGGCTGGGGTACGGCGAGCGGCACCGCGCGGGGCTGCGCTTCAACGAGATGGTGGCCAGCGGGGAGCTCTCGGCGCCGGTCGTCATCGGGCGCGACCACCTCGACTGCGGGTCGGTCGCCTCGCCGTACCGCGAGACCGAGGGGATGCTCGACGGCTCCGACGCCATCGCCGACTGGGCGCTGCTCAACGCCCTGGTCAACACCGCCTCGGGCGCCACCTGGGTCTCCATCCACCACGGCGGCGGGGTCGGCATCGGCCGCTCGATCCACGCGGGCCAGGTGTGCGTGGCGGACGGCACGGCGCTGGCGGCGGAGAAGATCGAGCGGGTGCTGACCAACGACCCGGCGATGGGCGTGGTGCGGCACGTGGACGCGGGCTACGAGCGGGCCGACGAGGTGGCGCGCGAGCGCGGCGTACGGGTGCCGGTGCCGTTCAGGTCGCGGCAGGCCTGAGCGCCGTACGCCGCACGAGCGGCGCGACGGGGGAGAACAGCAGGGCGTCGGGCAGGACCAGGAGCACCTCGCGGCGCCCGCTGAGGCCCACGAGGCCGTCCCGCACGGCGGAGCGCAGCTCGATCCGGCCCTCCCAGACCTGGTAGAGCGTCGAGAGCGAGGAGTCCACCCAGACGTCGACCTCGTGCCCGGGATCGGTGAAGCACAGCGACACGTCGTGGGGCGAGATCACGAACCAGAACCGGCGCCGCCGCCCGTCGGAGAGGCGCACGTGCAGCACGACCCGCCGCCCGCCGAACGGCGCGGCGTCGATCCCGCCGCGGATCCACCACATCAGCACCGTCGGGTCCAGCTCGTCGGAGCGCGGCTCGCCGAACGCCCACCGGGCGCCCCACTCGGCGAGGCCGAAGATGATCGGGTGCAGCTCCTGGCAGGCCGGGGTGGGGCGGTACTCCTCGCCGTCGTGGACGAGCAGCCCGTGCCGCTCCAGCAGGTCGAGCCGCTTGGAGAGGATCGCCCGGGACATCGTCGGCAGGCCGCGTGCCAGCTCGTTGAACCGGTTCGCGCCGAGCAGGAGGTCCCGGACGATGAGCAGGGTCCAGCGGTCGCCGAGGATCTCCAGCGACCGGGTGATCGGGCAGTACTGCCCGTACCGGGACATCCCTCCATGGTGGACCCGGGGGTTCAGTTTGTGAACTAGCCGCGACCACCCGATCGGCGCACCGTCGAGGGATGACCCAGACACTCAGCACACCCCCCGACGCGACCAGCACCCCGACCGTGACCGACGAGCAGGTGGTCGCCCTGGCCGCCGAGGTCGGCGCCGTCGCCGCCGAGCACGACGCCCGCCACGACCGCGACGCGACCTTCGTGACCGAGGCGTACGACGCCGCGCACGCCAACGGCTACCTGCGCCTGGCCGTGCCGGCCGACCTCGGCGGCGGCGGCGCGACCCTCCGCCAGCTCGTGCTGGCCCAGGAGGAGCTCGGCCGCTGGTCGGGAGCCACCGCGCTGTCCTCGACCATGCACCTCTACCTGACCCTCGTGCAGCGGTGGCGCCGCCGGCGCGGTGCGCCCGGTGCCGAGGCGGTGCTCCGCGCGGTGGCCGACGGGCTCGTCATGGCCACCAGCGGGGGCTCGGACTGGGTGAGCCCCACGACGGTGGCCACGCCGGTCGAGGGCGGCTACCGGCTCGACGGTCGCAAGACGTTCTGCAGCCAGGCGCCGGTCGCCGGCGTCGTCTCCACCAGCGCGGTGGTCGGCGGGCCCGGCCCGGGGGCGGAGGTGATCCACGCGGGCGTGCCCCTCTCGGCGGAGGGGGTGTCGATCGTGGAGACCTGGGACACCCTCGGCATGCGCGGGACCGCCAGCCACGACCTCGTGCTCGACGGCGTGTTCCTGCCGGCCGCCAAGGTGCTCGGGACCCGGCCGTACGGCGTGCTCGCGGGTCCGCTGCTCGTGGCCGCGATCCACTTCGCGCCGCTCGCGGGCGCGGCGTACCTCGGCGTCGGCCGGGGCGCCTGCGACGAGGCGGCCCGGCTGCTCCGCACCCGGCCCGACCCGGCCGCGGGGGCGGTCCGCGCGGTGGGCGAGATGCGGGCGCGGCTGCGGGTGGCGCACTGGGCGCTGCTCGGCGCGGTGGCGGAGACCGGCGACGACCTGGCCGCCGACGCGGAGACGCTCACGACGCTGATGACCGCCAAGCGCGAGGCGGTGCTTGCCGCCCGCGCGGTCGTCGACCAGGCGATGGAGGTGGCGGGCGGGGCGGCGTTCTTCAAGCGGTCGCCGCTCGAGCGGGCCTACCGCGACGCCCGGGGCGGCCCGTTCCACCCGCTGACCCCGGAGGCCACCCTCGACCTCGTCGGCCGGCGGACGCTCGCCGAGGGGTGAGCCCGGGCCCGGCGGGGCACCGTGTCGCCCGTGAGCGCACCAGACGTCGACCAGTGGGGCATCCAGCAGGACTGGGTGGACGCCGACGACCAGCCGCAGCGGTCCGGCGACGAGACCGTCGCCCGGCTCCGCGAGGTGATCGGCGAGCCGCCGGCCGACCTGGAGGACCGCGCGCCGGTGGTGACCCGGCCGGGCCGGTCGACGGGGCTGCGCTCGACGGTGTCGTGCGAGGACGGCTCGACCCGCGAGCTCGACGACGTGGTGCCCGACGACTTCCCGCTCGGCTACCACCGGCTCGCCGACGGGCGCCGCCTGATCGTCTCCCCGGGCCGCTGCCACGTGCCGCAGGAGCAGGCGTGGGGCTGGACCGTGCAGCTGTACGCCGCGCGGTCGCGCCGCAGCTGGGGGATCGGCGACCTGCGCGACCTGCGCACGCTGCGCGAGTGGACCGAGCAGCTCGGCGGCGGGTTCCTGCTGGTCAACCCGTTGCACGCCGTGGCGCCCACGGTGCCGCAGGAGACCAGCCCCTACCTGCCCGCGACCCGCCGGTTCCGCAACCCGGTCTACCTCGCCGTCGAGGACGTGCCGGGCGTCGAGGACGCCGACCTCGAGCGGCACGACGCCGAGCTGGCGACCCTGCGCGGCGCCGACCTGGTCGAGCGGGACGGGGCATGGACGCTCAAGCGGTCGGTGCTGCGGTCCGCCTTCGACCGGGCCGCCGCGGACCCCGGGCTGAGCGCCGACCTCGCCGCCTGGCGCGAGGCCGCCGGGCAGGCCGTCGAGGGCTGGGCGACCTGGTGCGCGCTGGCCGAGGAGCACGGCCCCGACCGGCTCGCGTGGCCCGAGGCCGTCCGCCGGCAGGACGCCGGCGGGGTGCCGGCGTTCGTGGCCGACCACGCCGACGACATCTCCTTCCACGTGTGGCTGCAGTGGCAGCTCGACCGGCAGCTGCGGGCCGCCACCGGCTCGACGACCGTGCTGCAGGACCTCCCGATCGGCGTGTCCGGCAGCGGCGCGGACGCCTGGGCCTGGGACGACGTGCTCGCCGCCGACGTCACCGTGGGTGCGCCGCCGGACAAGCTGAACTCCATCGGGCAGGACTGGGGCTCCCCGCCGCTCGTCCCGTGGCGGCTCCGCGAGGCCGACTACGAGCCGTTCGTGGAGTCGATCCGCGGCACCATCGCCGGCGCGGGCGGCCTGCGCATCGACCACGTCATGGGGCTCTTCCGGCTGTGGTGGATCCCCGGCGGCTCGGGCCCGCAGGAGGGCGCCTACGTGCGCTACCCCGCCGACGACCTGCTCGACATCGTCGCGCTGGAGTCCCACCGGGCCGGTGCGGTCGTCGTCGGCGAGGACCTCGGGACCGTCGAGCCGGGGGTGCGCGAGGCGCTGGCCGAGCGGGGGATCCTCTCCTACCGGGTGCTGTGGTTCGAGGACGAGACGCCCGACGAGTGGCCCGTGGCCGCGCTCGCCGCCGTGACGACCCACGACCTCCCGACCGTGGCGGGGCTGTGGACCGGGTCGGACGCCGAGGACCAGCTGGCGTCGACCGACATGGCCGAGGCGGACGTCCGCTCCGGGCGCGAGGAGCTGCTCGAGCGGCTGCGTCGCGACGGGCTGGCGCCGGACGCGCCGGTCGAGGACGCCGTCACCGAGGCCTACCGGCAGCTCGGCTCGGCCCCCTCGCTGCTGCTCTCGGTGGCGCTCGAGGACGCGGTCGCCGAGGAGCGTCGCCCGAACGTCCCCGGGACCACCGAGCGCGACAACTGGCGGCTCCCGCTCGGCGTACCCCTCGAGGAGCTGCCGGACCACCCCGGCACCGCGCGGCTGCTGGCGGCGCTGCGCGGGCCGTCTGCCGCAGACGCCTCCGCGGGCGGGAGGTCCGTGGGAGGGTGAGGCGGTGACGACGCAGCCGGCGCGCCAGCGCACCATCCTCCGCGACATCTCCTCCCGCGCCTGGGAGCACCCCGCCGACCGCGGGGCGCTGGTGGCGCTGCGCAAGCTCAAGGGGTTCGACGCGGTGCTGAAGGCGGTGTCGGGCCTGTTCAACGAGCGGGCCGTGCGGCTGGTCTTCCTCGGCTCGGCGGTGCGGGCGGACGAGCACCAGTTCCCCACGCTGCACCGGCTGCTCGGCGAGGTCGCCGAGACCCTCGACGCGCCCGACCTCCCCCACCTGCCCGAGCTGTACGTCGCGGCGAACCCGGTCCCGGGGGCGCAGACGCTCGGCATCAACGAGCCGTTCATCGTGCTGACCTCGGGCCTGGTCGACCTGCTCGACGACGAGGAGCTGCGCTTCGTCGTCGGCCACGAGCTCGGCCACGCGATCAGCGGCCACGCGGTCTACCAGACGCTGCTGCAGCGGCTGATCCGGCTCTCGGGCGTGACGGCGTTCATCCCGATCGGCGGGCTGGGCGTGCGGGCGATCGTGGCCGCGCTGCACGAGTGGTCGCGCAAGTCCGAGCTCTCCGCCGACCGGGCCGGGCTGCTCGCCACCCAGGACCCGGCCACGGCGTTCCGCGTGCACATGAAGCTGGCCAGCGGCGGGCGGCTCGAGGACCTCGACACCACGGCGTTCCTCGCCCAGGGCCGGGAGTACCTCGAGGCCGGCGACCTGCGCGACTCGGTCCTCAAGCTGCTGCTCATCGAGAACCAGACGCACCCCTTCGCGGTCGTCCGGGCCGCCGAGCTGCGGCGCTGGGTGGACTCGGGGGAGTACACCCGCATTCTCTCCGGCGACCGGCCCAGCCGCTCCGCCGACGACGACGCCACCGTGTCCGAGGCCGCCCGCGAGGCCGCGCGCAGCTACTCAGAGACGTTCGCGCAGAGCCAGGACGCCGTCGGCCGCCTCGCCCACGACCTCGCCGGCTTCCTCGGCAGCGCCAAGGGCTGGCTCGACGAGACCTTCCGCCGCCGGGGCGCGTGACCGCTCCCGACCTCACCGCGCTCTTCGACCGGCTGCCCGAGGGGTGGTCGGAGGTGACCTACGCCGGGCGCCGGTACGGCGTCACCCGCACCACCCGCGTCGGCGGGCGCCAGCAGAGCGTCTACGCCGAGGAGCTCGGCGGCACCCACGTCGTCAGCGCCAACCTGTACGCCACCTCCGCCGGCCCGCTCCTCAAGCCGTGCGAGATGCCGGCCGATGTGGTGCTGGAGTTCTTGGAGGGGTGGGTGTGACGCGCAGAATCCCAGGTTAACTTGGGATCTTCACGCTTCCCTGCTGTTGCAATGGCCGGGAAGCATCAACATCCCAAGTGAACTTGGGATGTTGAACACCGCCTCAGCCCAGCGCCAGGACCGCCTCGTGGATGGCGAGGGTGCGGCGGGCGGAGTCGACGTGGAGGTTCTCGACCATCCGGCCGTGGTAGGTGACGACACCCGCCCCGCCCCCCGCGGCCGACCGGGCGTCCTCCCAGGCCTGGACGAGGCCGCGGGCGTCCTCGACGGCCTGCTCGGAAGGGGCGAAGGCGGTGTTGGCGCCCTCGACCTGGCCGGGGTGGATGAGGGTCTTGCCGTCGAAGCCCATCTCGCGGCCCTGGCGGCACTCGGCGAGGAACCCGTCGGTGTCCTTCACGTCGTTGTAGACGCCGTCGAGGACCGCGATGCCGGCGGCGCGGGCCGCGAGCAGGGCCGTGTGCAGCGACGGCAGGATCGGGGCGCGGCCGGGGACGTGCTCGGCGTACAGCTCCTTGACGAGGTCGTTGGTGCCGATCACGAACGCCGTGAGCCGCTCGCTGGCGCGGGCGATGGCGAGCGCGTCGAGGACGGCGACGGGGGTCTCGATCATCGCCCAGAGCTTGGTGTGGTCGGGCGCGCCGGCCTTCTCCAGCGCGGCGACGAGCTGGTGGACCTCCTCGGCGCTGCCGACCTTGGGCACGACGACCGCGTCGGGGCCGGCCTGGGCGATCGCGGCGAGGTCGGCGTCGTGCCACTGGGTGCCGATGCCGTTGGCGCGGATGGTGACGGTACGGCGGCCGTACTCGCCGCTCGCGGCCGCGGCGCAGGCCGACTCGCGGGCGGCGTCCTTGGCGTCGGGCGCGACGGCGTCCTCGAGGTCGAGGATGAGCGCGTCGCAGGCGATCGACTTGGCCTTCTCCAGCGCCCGCTCGTTGGAGCTGGGCATGTAGAGGACGCTGCGCAGGGGCGTGAAGGTGGACTCGCTCATCTCAGGCCTCGCTCGGGTCGGTGTCGATCGCGTCGTACTGCTTCTTCAGCTCCGGGTCGACGGCCGCCAGCTGCTCGGCGAGCTCGACCATCACCAGGCACTGCTTGAGGGAGGCGTCGTCCTCCATCTTCCCGTCGAGCATCACCGCGCCGGTGCCGTCACCCATGGCGGCGACGACGCGGCGGGCGTGCGCGACGTCCTCGACGCTGGGGCTGAAGACCTTGTTGGCGATCGCGATCTGCTTGGGGTGCAGGCTCCAGGTGCCGACGCAGCCGAGCAGGAAGGCGTTGCGGAACTGGTCCTCGCACGCAGTCGTGTCGGAGATGTCGCCGAACGGCCCGTAGTAGGGGTAGATGCCGTGCATCGCGCAGGCGTCGACCATCCGGGCGATCGTGTAGTGCCAGAGGTCCTGCTGGTACGTCGCCCGGCCGGCCTCGAGGTTGGCCACGCCGTCGATGCGCGGCGGGTCCTCGCGGACCAGGTAGCCGGGGTGGCCGCCGCCGACGCGGGTGGTCTTCATCCGGCGGTCCGCGGCGAGGTCGGCCGGACCGAGCGAGAGGCCCTGCATCCGCGGGCTGGCGCCGCAGATCTCCTCGACGTTCGCCACGCCGCGCGCGGTCTCGAGGATCGCGTGGACCAGGATCGGCTCGTCCAGGCCGGCCTTGGCCTCCAGCTGGGCGAGCAGCCGGTCGACGTAGTGGATGTCCTCGGCGCCCTGCACCTTCGGGACCATGATCACGTCGAGCTTGTCGCCGATCGCCGGCACGAGCGTGGTGAGGTCGTCGAGCGCCCACGGGCTGTCCAGGGCGTTGATCCGCGTCCAGAGCTGGGTCGGCCCGCTCCGCCCACCGAGATCGGCCGTCTCCTGCGCGATCCGCACGAGGCCCTCGCGGGCGGCCTCCTTGTTGTCGGCCTTGATCGCGTCCTCGAGGTTCCCGAGCAGCACGTCGACCTTGCCGACCATGTCGGGGACCTTGGCGGCCATCTTCGGGTTGCTGGGGTCGAAGAAGTGGATCGCCCGGCTCGGGCGGGCCGGGATCTCCCGCAGCGGCGTCGGCGCACCGACGGCGAGGGGCCGGAAGAAGTCCTTGGGGCTGCGGCTCGCGGCGGTCATGGGGCGGAAGTTAGCAGCGTGCGGTTACCCGCGGGTATGACGGATCTGACAGTGTGCGTCAGCCCGCGACCGGCACCGGTCCCGGAACCGGCGCTCCCCGCTCCAGGGTGCGTACGTCGCGCGAGAGCAGCGAGCCGAGCGAGGTCACCGCGATGACCACCGCGACCACGACGAGCCACGCGTCGAGCCCGACGACCGCGGCGACCGGTCCGGTCAGCGCGAGCCCGACCGGGCGCGCCACGAACGACCCGACCAGGTCGAAGGAGTAGACCCGGGCCAGCTTGTCGGTCGGCACGTTCTCCTGGATGGCGAGGTTCCAGAAGACGTCGAAGACCTGCAGGCCGAACCCGTGCAGGAACGCGCCGAGCAGCACGACCTCCAGCCGGTCCGAGAGCGCCATCGCCAGCGGGAACGCGGCGGTGAGGCTCAGCAGGGGCACCCCGACCAGCATCGTGCGACGGGGGCGCCACCACAGGCAGACCAGGCCGCCGGCCACGAAGCCGGCCATGAGGGTGCCGAGCGCGACGCCCCACGCCGTACGGCCGAAGTCGTCGCCGACCACGATCGGGCCGAGCACGCTCTGCGCGCCGCCGTAGAAGAGGTGGTAGAGCAGCGCCTGGCCGATCAGCAGCCAGAGCCAGGAGTGGCGGACCACCTCGCGCCAGCCGTCGCCCAGGTCGGCGAGCATCGAGGTCGTGCTGCCCCCGCGACCGCCCTCGACCCGCAGCCGGCCGTAGCAGAGCGCGGCGAGGGCGAAGGTCAGCGCGTCGAGCCCGATCGCCCAGCCCGCGCCGACGGCGGCGACGAGGACGCCACCGAGGGTGTAGCCGACCATCGCGGCCGAGGTCTGCACCAGCGGCCGGAGCGCGACCGCCGAGGCGAGGTCCTCGGCCGGCACGGTGAGGCGGGTCATCGCCTGCGAGGAGGGCTGGCTCAGCGCGGCCAGGCAGCCGTTGAGCACCCCGGCGGCGCCGATGAGCGGGATGGTCGCCCAGCCCTGCAGCAGCGCGAGGGCCAGCACCACCTGGGTGAGGGCGCACGCGGCCGCGGACCCCTCCATCAGCAGCCGGCGCGAGACCCGGTCGCCGAGGACGCCGCCCAGCAGCGCGGTCACCACCTCCGCCAGCGCGAAGGCGGCCACGACCAGCCCGAGGTCGGTGGCCGAGCCGCCGAGGTCCAGCACGGCGAACGCCAGCGCCACCGGCGTGACGGCGTTCCCCAGCCCGCTCGTCGCGGACCCGGTCACCAGCAGCCGGAAGTCGCGGTGGCGCAGGGCGGCGGCTCCGGCGGGCACCGGGGGAGGATATGCGCCCGGCCGCCGGCGTCGCGCGGGGTTTCCGGCGGGGTCGGTCGCGGGGCTCGGGTCGGGTGGCTGGGCGGAAGATCCAGCGGCCAGCCGCTGAACCTGTCGCTGGGCCGACGAAGTTTCAGCGGCCCACCGGGAGTTTCATCGGCCAGCCGATGAAACGTCCGCCGATCAGCCCCGCCGCCGCTGCCACCACCGCCGCTTCGGCTCGGGGCGGGAGGCGGCGAGGGCGGCGCGCTGGGCGGCGAGGCGGGCGGCCCGGCGCTCGCGCCACGCCTCGACGGTGGGCTCGACGTCGCGCGGCATGGTGATCAGCGGCGGGCCGGGGTGGAGGGAGTACCGGGCGCGGACGACCCGCTCGTTGAAGTCCTCGACCTCGCGACGGACGTCGCCCTCGAACGCGATGGCGTCGAGCCGGTCGTCGAGCTCGGCGTCCTCCTTGCGCAGCGCCAGGCTGGGCGGCAGGACGGCGATCTGCTCGCGCTCGACGAGGCGCTTGATCCACCAGTCGGGGTCGTGCTCGGTGCCGAGGTCCTTGATCGGCTTGCCCTTGCCGGGCAGGTCGTCGAAGTCGCCCTTGGCCATCGCGACCCGGATCTGCTGGTCGACCCAGGAGGCCTGGTTGGCGATCCGGGCGTGGGCGGCGGAGTGGCCGCTGCGCTTGCGGCGCTCCGCCTCGTCCTCGACGCGGGAGCGCTCGGTGGGTCGGGCGTCCTCGGGGCGCTCGGTGGGCTCGCTCACCCCTCCGATCGTACGACGCCGCGCGCGCCGCACCAGGGCCTCCGGCCCGGCCCCTGGCCGGCTGCTAGGACGTGCTGGTGACCGGCCGCTCGGTCGCGGCGGCGGGCATCCGGAGCAGCACCAGGGCGGCCAGCACGGCGGCGACCGCGCAGATCGACCAGACGGCGAGGTAGCCGCTCAGCGGTGCCTGCCCCTCGTCGGGCCCGTCGAGGGAGCCGGTGGAGGCCAGCGCGATCGCGAAGACCGAGGAGGCGAGCGCCCCGCCGACGGTCTTGGTCGCGTTGGTCATGCCGGTCGCGAAGCCGGTCCGCCCGGGCGGGGCCGCGGCCGCGGCGGCCGCCGGCAGCGCGGCCACGAGCGCGCCCGAGCCGAGGCCGACCACCGCCATGTTGACCAGGGCCTGGGCGGTGGTGTCGTGCAGCGGCAGCCAGAGCCCGTAGCCGACGCCGACCAGCAGCGCGGAGCAGACGAGCGCGTTGCGCGCGCCGAGCAGGCGCGAGGTCAGCGGGAGCGTGAACGCGCCGACCGCCATGAAGACGACGTAGACCCCGATCAGGGTGGAGACGAACGACGCGCTGGCGCCGAGGCCGTAGCCGGCGGCCGCCGGGTCGGTGCGGGCGAACGTCGAGAGCGGGATCTGCGCGCCGAGCACCGACATCCCGAAGAGGAAGGCGGTCAGCTGCACCGGCCACTGCCCGGGCGTGCGGAGCAGGCGGACGTCGATGATCGGGTCGGGGCGGGCGTCCTCGTGCCGCACGAAGGGGACGAACGTCGCCAGGCCCGCCAGCACCAGCGGCCACGCCAGGACGCTGGTGGGGCCGTCGAGGCGGACGACGACCAGGCCGGCCATCACCAGGCCGAGCGCCGCGGTGACCAGGCCCAGCCCGCCCCAGTCGAAGCGGCCCCAGGCGAACCCGTCGGTCGACTCGCCCGGCACGTCCTCCACCCCGAACCAGACCACGACCAGGCACAGGGTCACCGCGACCGCCGGCAGGGCGAGGAGGACGGTCATCGAGGTCGCCTCGACGAGCGCGCCGGAGGTCAGCGCGCCGATGATGACCGCCAGCTCGAGCGCGCCGACGAGCACGGCGGCGGCGCGGCGGGTCAGCAGCGCCTGGCGGCCGGTGCCGGCGGTGCGCCGGTGGATGATCGCCACCTCTAGCGGCAGCCACACGACGTACGCGCCCTGCAGCGCCCACCCGACGAGGAACGTCGTGAAGCCCGGGGCCAGGGCGAGGACCCAGGAGCCGAGGGCGGTGACGGCGGTGGAGACGAGCAGGACCTTCTTGTGGCCCACCAGGTCGCCGAGCCGGGCGAGCGGCGGCACGACGAGCGCGGAGACGATCAGCTGGGCCGCCTCGAACCAGTTGACGTCGGCGTCCTGGATCCCGAGGTGGTCGGCGATGTCGGTGAAGATCGGGGTGTAGTAGCCCTGCAGGATCCCGCTGGCCAGCTCGACGCAGACGAGGAAGCCGACGATCGCGGCCAGGCCGCGCACCCTCGGGTCGGAGGTGAGCCGGGTCGGGGCGCTGGTCATCGGGGCAGCCTCTCGACCAGGCGGCGGTACCACCGCACGCCGTCCAGGAACGCGTCGACGCCGAGGTGCTCGTCGTAGGAGTGGATGGACTCGCGCTGGGCCTTGGTCATCCGGAACGGCGCGAAGCGGTAGACCCGGTCGCAGATGCGGGTGAAGAAGCGGGAGTCGGTGGCCGCCATCATCACGTACGGCGCGGGGACGGCGTCGGGGAACAGCTCGCCGATCGTGGTCTCGATGAGCGCGAACGCCTCGTCGCGCGGGGAGACCGGGCTCGGCTCGTTCTGCTCCACGACGTCGATGTGGACCTCGTCGTCGGCCACGACCTTGCGGACGTGCTCGAGCACTCCGGCGACGGAGTCGCCGACCATGATCCGGATGTTGACGCCGGCCTTCGCGGTCGCGGCGACGACGTTGAGCGCCGGGCTGCCCGAGAGCGTGGTCACCGCGAACGTCGTGCGGGTCATCGCCGCCGGCTCGGGCCCCGCCGCGACGAGCGCCCGGGTCAGCACCGGGCCGAGGCGGCCGGCGTTGGCCATCAGCGCGCGCAGCGGCAGCGGTGCGTGCGGCGCCATCCGGCGGAACAGCTCGATGGTCGGCTCCGGCGTGCTGGCCGGCATCGGGGACCGGTCGATGCGCGTGATCGCGCGCGCGATCCGGGCGGTGGGTCCCATCCGGGCGGGGGTGGAGGCGTGGCCGCCGCGGCCCTCGACGCGCAGCTCCAGGGAGGTGACGCCCTTCTCGGTGACCCCGACGACGCCGATCGGCGCCGCCACGCCGGGGAAGGCCTCGCTCGCGACCGCACCGCCCTCGTCGAGCACGAACCAGGGTCGTACGCCGCGGCGCACCAGCTCCTCGACGGCGAGGGTGGCGGCCTCCCCGGAGACCTCCTCGTTGCAGCCGAAGGAGAGCCAGACGTCCTGGGCGGGGACGAAGCCGTCCTCGAGCAGCGTCTCGACCGCCTCGCAGATCGCGGCGACGCAGCCCTTGTCGTCGAGGGTGCCGCGGCCCCAGATGCTGCCGTCGACGACGTCGCCGGAGAACGGCGGGTGCTGCCAGGTGCCCTCGACCGGGACGACGTCGAGGTGCGCCATCAGCACGACGGGCCGCTCGCTGCTCGCGCCGGGCCAGCGGAACAGCAGCGCGTGGGTCGGGATGCGGGTCAGCTCGAGGCGCTGGTGCAGGAGCGGGAACTGCCGCTCGAGCTCGACCAGCAGCCGGTCGAAGGCGTCGGTGTCGACCTGGGACCAGTCCCGGTGGCTCACCGTCGGGATCCGGACCAGTGCCTGCAGCTTCGCCACGGCGCGTGCGTGCTGGCCCACGTCCCCGCCCGCTGTGTCCCTCGCTGTCACCGGCCGGACGCTACTCCTCCGCGTGAGTCTCGGATGCGAGATCGGAGGACCCGGCCGGCGCTTGTCCGTCGCGGCCGGGGCCGGTGGGATGGGCGGGTGCCCGACTCACCAGCGCCCGCGGTGGACCACCTCGTCGACCGGCTTGCGCGGTCGCCGCGCGGGCGAGCCCGGCGCGCCGGCGTCCGGCACCCGGTGGCCGACGGTGATCGCGCCGACCGGGTCGAACTGCGGCGGGATGCCGAAGGCCTCCTTCAGGGCCGGGCAGGCGTCCGGCGGCACGCCGAAGAAGCAGGCGCCGAGGCCCTCGTCGACCGCGGTCTGCAGGATGAGCAGGCTCGCCATGGCGGTGTCCATGTGCCAGAACGGCACCGGCCAGCGCGACTCCTCCTGGTCGGTCCAGCCCTTGTCCGGCTCGGCGTAGCGGCCCAGGTAGGCGGCCTTGCTGCTGCACGGCACGACCAGGACCGGCGCGGTCATCATCCCGGCCAGCCAGGTGTCGGGCGCGGCGACCGCTTCCGGGCCGGCGGTCGCCTCCCAGTAGCGGCGGACGTCCGCGGGCGTGTCGAGCACCAGGAACCCCCAGCCCTGGCTGAACCCGGCGCTCGGCGCCCGGGTGGCGTTGTCGACCAGGCGGGTCACCACGGCCGGGTCGACCGGCCGCTCGTCGTACCTGCGGATCATGCGGCGGCGGCGGACGACGTCCTGGAACTCCATGGCGGGAAGTATGAGGTGCGGCGTGGTCGATGACCTCGAGCGGATGTGGGCCGACCTGCGGCCGGTGGGCCGGTCGGCGGCCTCGGGCGGGTACCTCCGCCAGCCCTGGACGACCGCCGAGGCCGAGCTGCGGGCCTGGTTCGTCGAGCAGGCCGCAGCGCGCGGCCTGGTGATGGAGACCGACGGGGTCGGCAACACCGTCGCGTGGTGGGGCCCGGACCTGCCCGGCGAGCGGGTGGTGACCGGTTCCCACCTGGACTCGGTGCTCGACGGCGGTGCGTACGACGGCCCGCTCGGTGTGGTCTCGGCGCTGGCGGCGGTCGACCTGCTCCGCGAGCGCGGGGTCGTCCCGCAGCGGCCGCTGGGCGTCGGTGTCCTCGTCGAGGAGGAGGGCTCGCGCTTCGGCCTGGCCTGCCTGGGCTCGCGCCTGGCCACGGGCGCGGTCGCCTGGGCCGACGTCGAGGGGCTGGTCGACCGCGACGGGGTCCGGCTGGGCGACCTGGTGCCCGGGGCCGCCGAGGACGGGCCCTCGCGCCTGCTGGCCGGCGTCGGCACGTTCGTCGAGCTCCACGTCGAGCAGGGCCGTGCCCTCGTCGACCTCGGGGCAGCGGTCGGCGTCGCGAGCGGCATCTGGCCCCACGGCCGGTGGCGCCTGGACGTCACCGGCACCGCCGACCACGCCGGCACGACCCGGATGGAGGACCGCGCGGACCCGATGCTCACCTACGCCGCGACCGCCCTCGCCGCCCACGAGCAGGCGCGGTTGGCCGCGCCGGACGCCCGCGCCACGTTCGGCCGGGTCGAGGTCGCGCCGAACGGCACCAACGCGATCCCCTCCCGGGTGACCGCCTGGCTCGACGCCCGGTGTGCCTCGGAGGAGGCGCTGGCCGCGCTGGTCGCGGGCGTCTCCGAGCACGCGGCGTCGCGGGCGGAGCGGGACGGCACCACGGTGACCGTGACCCCGGAGTCGGTGTCCGGCGCGGTGACCTTCGAGCCCTCGGTGGTCGCGCCGGTCGCCGGGGCGCGGCGGTGGCCGGTGCTGGCGACGCAGGCCGGCCACGACGCCGGCGTGCTCGCCGCGGCCGGCGTGCGCAGCGCGATGCTCTTCGTGCGCAATCCGACCGGCGTCTCCCACTCGCCGGCCGAGCACGCCGAGACGGCCGACTGCCTGGCCGGCGTCGAGGCGCTGGCCGACGTGCTGGCCCCGCTCGTGACGGGTCCGGCGACCGGTCGGGGAACAGGGGCGGTCCGGTGACGGCGTACCTCCTCGAGCGGGCCTGGGTCGACGGGACCGTCCGCGACGACGTGCTGGTCGAGGTGGTCGACGGGCGGTTCGCGACCGTCGCGCCCGACGCCCCGGGGGCCGACGCGGAGCGGGTCCCCGGCCTGGCGCTGCCCGGCCTGGCGAACTGCCACAGCCACGCCTTCCACCGGGCGCTGCGCGGGCGCACGCAGCGGGGGAGCGGCACCTTCTGGACCTGGCGCGAGCAGATGTACGACGTGGCCGCGCGGCTCACGCCGGAGACCTACCACCGGCTCGCGCGGGCGGTGTTCCGGGAGATGCTCGCCGGCGGGGTGACGACCGTGGGCGAGTTCCACTACCTGCACCACCGCCCCGACGGGACGCCGTACGACGACCCGAACGCGATGGGCCACGCGCTGGCCGCCGCGGCCGAGGAGACGGGCATCCGGCTGGTGCTGCTGGACACCTGCTACCTCAGCTCGGGATTCGGGGCGCCGGTGACCGGCGCCCAGGTGCGCTGCTCCGACGGGTCGGCGGCCGCGTGGGCGCAGCGGGTGGCGGCGCTGAGCGGGGTGCGCGTCGGGGCGGCGGTGCACTCGGTGCGGGCCGTGCCCCGCGCGGAGCTGGCCGCCTTCCGCGGGCTGGCGCCGCTGCACGTCCACCTCTCCGAGCAGCCGGCGGAGAACGACGACTGCCGCGCGGCGTACGGCGTGACCCCGACGCGGCTGCTCCACGACGAGGGCCTGCTCGGCCCCGGCACGACGGTCGTCCACGCCACCCACCTGACCGACGAGGACGTCGCGCTGCTCGGCGACACGGGCACCACCGCGTGCTTCTGCCCCACCACCGAGCGCGACCTCGGCGACGGCATCGGCCCCGGGCGCCGCCTGCACGAGGCCGGCGCGCGGCTGGGCCTGGGCTCGGACAGCCACGCGGTGGTCGACCTGTTCGAGGAGATGCGCGCCCTCGAGCTCGACGAGCGGCTCGCGAGCCGCACCCGCGGGCACTGGCCGGCCGCCGACCTGCTCGCCGCCGCCACCCGGCACGACAGCCTCGGGGTCGACGACGCCGGCGCCCTCTCCGTCGGTCACCGGGCCGACCTCGTCGTCCTCGACACCGGCACCGTCCGGACCGCCGGCACCGGCGCCGACGAGCACACGGCCGTCTTCGCCGCGGGCGCCGAGGACGTCGTCGCCACGATGGTCGACGGGCGCTGGGTGGCCCGCCGCGAGGACCGGCCGGCCATCGGCCGGGAGCTCGCCGCCGCGGTCGAGGAGGTGCTCGCGTGACGAGCACGGTCATCACCGGCATCGGCGAGCTGGTCACCAACGACCCCGCGCACCAGGAGGCCGGCGGGCTGCTCGGCACGCTCGAGCGGGCCGCCGTGGTGGTCGAGGGCAGCCGGGTGGCCTGGGTCGGCCCGGCCGCGGAGGCGCCGGCGGCCGACGCGCAGGTCGACGTGGGCGGACGGGCGGTGCTCCCCGGGTTCGTCGACAGCCACAGCCACCTGGTCTTCGGCGGGGACCGGGCCGGTGAGTTCGCGGCCCGGATGGCCGGCACGCCGTACGCCGCCGGCGGGATCCGGACCACCGTCGCCGCCACCCGCGCCGCCACCGACGAGCAGCTGCTCTCCGGCGCCCGGCGCCTGGTCGAGGAGATGCTCCGGCAGGGGACCACGACCGTCGAGGTCAAGAGCGGCTACGGGCTGACCGTCCGCGACGAGGCCCGCAGCCTGGCGGTCGCCCGGCTGCTGACCGAGGAGGCGACGTACCTCGGGGCGCACGTCGTCCCCGACGGCACCACGCCCGAGGAGTACGTCGCGCTGGTGACCGGCCCGATGCTCGCCGCCGCGGTCGAGCACGCCCGGTGGATCGACGTGTTCTGCGAGCGGGGCGCCTTCGACGCCGACCAGGCCCGCACCGTGCTGCGGGCCGGCGCGGCGGCGGGGCTGCGCGGGCGGCTGCACGCCAACCAGCTCGGGCCCGGCCCGGGGGTCCGGCTGGCCGCCGAGCTCGGCCTCGTGGCCGTGGACCACTGCACCCACCTCGACGACGCCGACGTCGCCGCGCTGCGCGACAGCGGCACGGTGGCGACGCTGCTGCCGGGCGTGGAGTTCTCGACCCGGCAGCCCTACCCCGACGCGCGCCGGCTCCTCGACGCCGGCGTCACGGTCGCCCTCGCGAGCGACTGCAACCCGGGGTCGTCGTTCACCAGCTCGATGCCGTTCTGCGTCGCGCTGGCCGTCCGGGAGATGGGGATGACGCCGGCCGAGGCCGTCCGCGCGGCGACCGCCGGGGGCGCCCGCGCGCTGGACCGGGACGACGTCGGCGTGCTCGTCCCCGGCCGCCGGGCCGACCTCGTGGTGCTCGACGCGCCCTCCCACGTGCACCTCGCCTACCGCCCCGGCGTCCCGCTCGTCGCGGGCGTCTGGCAGCGCGGCAGGCCGGTGCTCGGCGCCGTCTGAGGTGGTCGCGGCGGGGGCCTGAGGTGGTCGGGCCGGCGCGGGGTACGTCGCACGCCCGATGTGGGCGCCTACCTCAGCGGCGCAGCCTCGGAGGCACGAACCGAGACGAGGAGCCACCGTGATGTACACCCCGTTCGCCTACGAGGCCGAGCTGCAGCACCGCCGCGACCAGATCCGTGAGGAGGTCGCCGCCGCACGCCGGCGCAGGCACCCGCGGGTGCGCTTCCCGCAGCTCCCGGCGGGGACCCTGCTCCCGGGCCCCGGGCACTGGTCGACCGCTTGACCGCGCGACCGTCCGTGGAGCGCGCCAGGATGGGGCCCGTGACCACCTCCCGGACCCTCGTCGGCCGCGACGCCGAGCTCGCGGAGACAGCCGTGGCGCTCGGCGTCCTGGCGTCCCCGGCGCAGGACCCGGGCCCCACGCCGGCCGGTCGCGTCGTGCTGCTGTCCGGGGACGCCGGCGTCGGCAAGACCCGCCTGCTCACCGCGCTGCGCGACCTCGCCGTCGACCGCGGGTGGCGGGTGCTGGCCGGCCACTGCCTCGACCTGGGCGACAGCGCGCTGCCGTACCTGCCGTTCTCGGAGGTGCTCGGCCGGCTCGCCGCCGACCGGCCCGAGCTCGTGGAGCGGGTGACCGCCGAGCAGCCGGTGCTCCTGCGGCTCCAGCCGGGGCGCCGGGTGCTGGGCGCCGGCGCGGGACGCGCGGAGGGTGCCGACCGGGACGAGACGTCCGCGCTGGCGCGGGGGGACCTCTTCGAGGCGGTCCACGCGCTGCTCGGCGCGGCTGCCGAGGAGGCACCGGTCCTGCTCGTCGTCGAGGACGCCCACTGGGCCGACCGGTCGACCCGCGACCTGCTCAGCTTCCTGTTCGGCCGGCCCTTCGGCGGGCGCGTCGCCATCGTCGCCTCGTACCGCTCCGACGACCTGCACCGCCGCCACCCGCTGCGCCGCCAGGTGGCGGAGTGGAGCCGGCTGCAGGGGGTGGACCGGGTCGCGCTGGGTCCGCTGCCCGACGCCGCGGTCCGGGAGCTGGTCGCGCAGCTCGCGCCGGACGGGCTCGACGAGCGCGCCCTCGGGGCGATCGTCGACCGCGCCGAGGGCAACGCCTTCTTCGTCGAGGAGCTCACCAGCGCGGCGAGCGGCTCGGGGGACTGGGTCCCCGCCGACCTCGCCGACCTGCTCCTCGTGCGGCTCGACCGGCTCGGCGACGCCGCCCGCCGGCTCGTGCGCACGGCCAGCGCCGCCGGGCGCAAGGTCTCCCACGAGGCCCTGGAGGCCGCCTCGGGACTGGATCCGGTGGCGGTCGACGAGGGCCTGCGCGAGGCCGTGGAGATGAACGTCCTGGTCGCCGACGACGACACCTACTCCTTCCGGCACGCGCTGCTCGGCGAGGCGGTCTACGACGACCTGCTGCCGGGCGAGCGGGTGCGGCTGCACGGGCAGTACGCCGAGGCGCTGCGCGAGGGCCGCGCCCGCGGCACGGCCGCCGAGCTGGCCCGGCACGCCCGGCTCGCCCTCGACCTCGACACCGCGCTCGTCGCGAGCGTCCGCGCCGGCCGGGAGGCCACGGCGGTCGGTGGCCCCGGGGAGGCGGCCCACCACTACCAGCAGGCCCTGGAGCTGCTCGCCGACCCGCGGCGCGGCGCCAGCGCGGACGTCGACCTGTCCCAGCTCGTCGTCAGCGCCGCCGACGCCCTCACTCAGAGCGGCGAGCCCGAGCGCGCGGCGGCGCTGCTGCGCGAGCAGCTCGACCGGCTGCCCGCGGACGCCTCGCCGCTGTGGCGGCCACGCCTGCTGACGGCGTACGCCGGGGTGCTGCTGATCATCGAGACCGACCTCGACCCCGCGGCGGTCGCGGCGGAGGCGGTCGCGCTCACGCCGCCGGGGGAGACCCCGTTGCGGGCGCGGGTGCTCGCCAACCAGGCGGGCGTCCTCGGCTCCCTCGGACGCTGGGACGAGGCAGAGCCGGTCGGGCTGGACGCCCTCGCCCTGGCCGAGCGGCTCGACCTGCCCGAGCTGGCCTCCGACGCGATCACGACCCTGTCCGCGCTGAAGAAGAGCGGCCCCAAGGAGGGCCTGCGCGCGGCGCTGGTCGACGCGGTCGACCGCGCCGAGCGGACCGGCGCCGTCCACGCCGAGCTGCGCGGCCGGTTCTTCCTCGGCCGGTCCTACCAGGACTGGGGGGAGCTCGACACCGCCGCCGAGTGGTTCCGCGGCGCGATGGACCGGGCCACCGCGGTCGGGCTGCCGTGGGCGCCGTACGGCTTCGAGTCGCGGTGGCAGCTCGCGCTCGTCGACCTCGTCCGGGGCCGGTGGGACTCCGTGCTGGAGCTGACCGCGGTCGCCGACGGGTCGGCGCCGCCGGTGCCCCGCGCGATGCTGCGGACCGTGCGGCTCCTGGTGCTGCAGGGGCGCGGCGAGGAGGTCGGCGCGCAGGTCCGGGAGCTGCGCCGGTTCTGGGAGCGCGAGGGCGGCGTCGCGATCCACGCCGCGGAGCTCGAGCTGGTCTGCGCCGGCCGCGCGGGCGACCCGCGGGCGGTGCTGGCGGCGTACGCCGACGCGGTGGAGGTCCTGGGCCGCATCTGGCACCCGTGGTTCACGGCGCGCATCCGGCTGGCCGCCACGGCGTTGCGCGAGCTCGCCCCCGCCCTGCCCCGGCTGGCCACGGCCGACCGGGCGGTGTGGGTGGGCGAGGTCGAGCGGCTGCACGCCGACGGGCGCGCGGTGCTGGACCGGGCCGACCCGTCGGTGCACTGGGGGCCGGAGGGCCGGGCCTGGGCCGCCCGCCTGGAGGCCGAGGCGCTCCGTGCCCGCTGGCTGCTCGGGACCGGTGCCCCGGAGCAGGACGCCCTGGTGGGCGCGTGGCGCGCCACGGTGGCGGCGTTCGAGGAGCACGGGCACGCGCACGAGCTGGCGCGCAGCCGGGCGGCGCTGGCCGGCGTGCTGCGCGCGGTCGGCGACCCGGCCGGCGCGCGGGAGGAGGCGGACGCCGCCCGGGCCGCCGCCCGCCGGCTCGGGGCGCAGCCCCTCCTCGACGAGCTGCGGGCGCTGGGCGGGACCGCCGCGCGGGCCGACGAGGCCCCGGACGCCCTGACCGCGCGGGAGGCCGAGATCCTGGCGCTCGTCGCCCAGGGCCGCTCCAACGGGGAGATCGGGCGGCAGCTGTTCATCAGCACCAAGACGGTCTCCGTGCACGTCTCCCGGATCCTCGCCAAGCTCGGCGCCGCCGGCCGGACCGAGGCCGCGGCGATCGCCCGGCGCCGCGGCCTCGTCGACTGACGCGGCACCTGCCGCGGCCGTCGTGTGCTCCCCGGCGGGGCGGGGTATCGGACGGGCGACCCGGACCCCGAACCACGTTGTGGAGGCCGTCATGACCAGCACCCCCGAAGAGCCCCTGTCCGACGACGACATGACCACCGTCCCCGCCGGGGACCCCACGATGGGCCTCGCCGAGTCTGGTGACTCCGACGGGAGCGACGGCGACGCCACCGACAGCACCGACGGCGACGCGGGTGACGCCGACGGCACCGACGGCGGCGACTCCGACGGCACCGACGGCGGCGACTCCGACGGCACCGACGGCGGCGACTCCGACGGCACCGACGGTGACGCCTCGGACGGCGACGCGACCGACACCACCGACGGCGACGCGGGTGACTCCGACGGCACCGACGCCTGAGCGTTGACCGACCTCGCCCCGACGCCGGACCGCAACCCGGCGCTCGACCTGCTCAGCGGTGACGCCCGGACCTTCCTGGAGAAGGTCTGGGCGTCCCGCGTGCACCTGCACCGCACCGCCCCCGCGGACCTCGTCGGGCTGCTGTCGCTCGACGACGCCGACCACCTGCTGACCTCGACCGCGATCCGCACGCCGTCGGTGCGGCTGGCCCAGGACGGGTCCGTGCTCGCGGAGTCGACGTACACCCGCTCGGCCACCCTCGCCGGGAAGCCCCTCACCGGCCTGGTCGACGGCCGCAAGGCGCTCGAGGCCTTCGCCGGCGGCGCCACCGTCGTCCTCCAGGGACTGCACCGCTACCACCCGCCGCTGACCCGGCTGGTCGCCCAGCTCGAGCTGGAGCTGGGCCACCCGTGCCAGGCCAACGCGTACCTCACGCCGCCCGGCTCGCAGGGCTTCGCGGTCCACTCCGACTCCCACGACGTGTTCGTCTTCCAGACCGCCGGCACCAAGCAGTGGGAGGTCCACGGCGAGGACGGGCCGGAGGAGGTCCTGCTGGAGCCCGGCCTGTCGATGTACCTCCCGACCGGCACGCCCCACGCCGCGCGTGCCCAGGACACCGTCTCGCTGCACGTCACCATCGGCATCAACCAGCTCACCTGGCGCGGCCTCGTCGAGCGCGCGGTGCGCCCGCTGCTCGCCGAGGTCCCCGACGACCACCTGCCCGCCGGCTACCTCGACGACCGGGCGCCCCTGGCCACCGGCCTCGCGGACCGGCTCGAGGCGCTGGCCGCCCGGGTTCGTGAGGTCGACGCCGGGGCCGCGGCGGCGCAGGAGGTACGGCGCTTCCTCACCACCCGCCCACCGCGGGTGCCCGGCGGGCTGCACGACGTGCTCGCGCTCGACTCCCTCACCGACGACACCCTGCTGCGGCGACGGGCGGGCCACCCCTGCGTGCTGCTGCCCGCCGACGGCGGGCGGCTCGAGGTGCTGCTCGGCGACCGGGTGCTCGAGGTGCCCGCCCGGCTCGCGCCGGCCCTCGAGGGGGTCCGCGCCCGCGCGGAGCTGCGGCCGGCCGACCTGGCCGACCACCTCGACCCGCAGTCGCGGCTGGTGCTCTGCCGCCGCCTCGTCCGGGAAGGGCTGCTCGAGGTCCTCCGGTGACGACCGCGCCGTTCCGCTGCTCCGCGGCCAGCACCGGCCGCGGCGAGGAGCCAGCCGGCACGGCCTCCACCGTCCGCGCCTTCCTGCTCCTCGAGCACGCCGGGCCGTGGGGCGTCGACGCGCTGCGCGACGCCCGGCTGCCCGACGGGCTCGGCGCGCGGATCGCCGCGGCAGCGGCCGCGGCCCGCGTGCGACCACTGCTCGTCCGGCGCCCCGCGCTCACCCGCGACGCCGGCTCCGGACTGCGGGTCTTCGCCGCGTCCTGCCTGCCGCAGGGCACCCGCCTGGAGGCGGGGACGCTGGCCGACCCCCACGAGGTGCTCGACCTCGACCTCGCCTCGCTCCGCGGGGGCGGCAGCAGCGGCCTCGACCCGCACGACGGCACCCTCCTCGCGGTCTGCACGCACGGTCGCCACGACGCCTGCTGCGCCGAGCTCGGCCGGCCGGTCGCGGCCGCGCTCGCGGCCGCCCACCCCGAGGAGACCTGGGAGGTCTCCCACATCGGCGGCGACCGGTACGCCGGGAACCTGCTGCTCCTGCCCGACGGGCTCTACTACGGCCGGCTCGACCCCGCCGCCGCCCTCGCCGTGGCCGCCGCGTCCACCCGGGGGCACCTCGAGCTGGACCACCTGCGCGGGCGCACGGCGTACCCCATGCCGGTCCAGGCCGCCGAGGTCGCGCTGCGTCGCCACCTCGGCGAGACGCGGCGCGACGCCGTGCGCTGGGTGGACCGATCCGTCGGGGGCTCGGCGACGAACCGGGTGACGAACGCAGTGTTCGAGGTCGCCGGCGGGGTCTGGTCGGTCCGGGTCCGCACCGTCGAGGGACCGCCGGCTCGGCTCACCTGCCGTGCGACGCGCGAGAACCCCACGCCCCGGCACGAGGTCGAGGCGGTGACCCCGGAGGACGCCGGATGACCAGCCCGACCGCCGACGTGCCGCTGCAGGTCCTCGCCGGCCCGCGCACGCACGGCGTCGTGGAGTACGCCGCACAGCTGGCCGCGGCGCTCGGCGCCCGCACCCTGGTCGGCGACGCCGACGTCCTGGACGGGCCGGTGCCGGACGGCCCCGTGCACGTGCACTTCACCGAGCGGCTCCTCGGCCCGACGGCGGCGACGTCGGTGCGCCGGGTGGTCGGCCTGTGCCACCGCGCGCCGACGACCGTCACGCTGCACGACGTGCCCCAGCCGTGGGCCTCGGAGGAGCGGGTGTGCGCCTACGCCGAGGTCGTCCACGCCGCGGCCGGGTGGGCGGTGAGCAGCCACCACGAGGCCGACCTGCTCCGGCGCGCGCTCGCCCGGGTCGGCGCCGACCACGACCTGCCGCCCGGCACGGTCGTCCACCTGCCCGTCGTCGGACACCCTGTCGTCGGACTCCCCGTTGTCGGACACGGCGAGCGGCCCGCCGCCCGTCCGGGACCCGAGGGGCCGGCGACCCTGGCCGCCCTGGGCTTCGTCTACCCCGACAAGGGCCACCGCGAGCTGCTGCAGGCCGCCACCGAGCTGCGCGCCCGGGGTCGCGAGGTGGACGTCGTCTGCCTCGGCTCCCCGGTCCCAGGGCACGAGGACCTGCTCGACGAGCTGCACCGCCGCGCCCGCGCCGGGGGCGTCGGCCTCACCGTGACCGGGTGGCTGCCCGACGACGAGCTGGCCGTCGCGATGGCGCGGGTGGGGGTGCCGGTCAGCGGCCACCGGCACCTGTCGGCCTCGGCCTCGGTCAACCGGTGGCTCGCCGTCGGCCGTCGGCCGCTGCTCCTCGACGGGCCCTACGCCCGCGAGATGGACGCGCTGCGGCCCGGGGCGCACGTGCTCCACGACGACGCCGGCCTGGTCCCCGCCCTCGAGCGCGCGCTCGACGACCCGGCCTCGACCTGGCTGCCCGACGGGGTGGTGCCGGCCCCCGACCTGGCGGCGGCCGCCCGGCAGTACGCCGCGTGGTGGGCCTCGGTCCACCGCACCGTCGCCGACCCCGTCCAGCCGGTCTTCGTGCCGTTCCCGTGAGCCTGCGCCGACCACCCGCCGGCAACGCGGTCCCCGGCAACCGCTGGGACCTCGCCCCCGCGCGCTCCGGCCCGCCGCCGACCGTCACGGTGGTCGTCACCCACTACGAGCAGCCGCGCGAGCTGGCCCGCACCCTCCACGCGCTCAACCGGCAGACCCACCCGGCCGACCGGCTCGAGGTGGTCGTCGCCGACGACGGGTCCGGCACCGCACCCGAGGTCCCGGACGGGGTGCGGCTGGTCCGCCAGGCCGACGAGGGGTTCCGGGCCGCCGCCGCACGCAACCTCGGCGCCGCGGCCGGCACCGGCGAGGTGCTCGTCTTCCTCGACGCCGACACCACCCCCGAGCCGGGGTACGTCGCGGCGCTGGCGCGGCTGCCGCACCGGCTCCCCGAGGCGCTGGTCGTCGGGCGCCGCCGGCACGCCGACCTCGCGGACGTCCCGGTCGACGCCCCGGTGGAGGTCGCCGGGCCGGCCCACGAGCTGCCCGCGCCGGCCTGGCTGGCCGACGGGTACGTGCGGACCCGGGACCTGCGCGACGCCGACGACACCTCCTACCGCTACGTCCTCTCCGCCGTCGCCGCCTGCAGCCGCTGGCTGCACGAGGAGGTCGGCGGCTTCGACGAGACGTTCCGCGCCTACGGCGGCGAGGACTGGGAGTGGGCCGCCCGCGCGTGGCGGCACGGCGCGCTGCTGGCGCACGTGCCGGCCGCGGTCGCCTGGCACGACGGGCCCGACTTCGCCGACCGCCCGCCCCGGCCCGACGACCGCGACCGGGCGCTCGCGGAGACCCTGGCCGTGGCGCGGCGGGTGAGCGCGCCCGGGGCGGCGCCCCGCGGGCTGCTCGTCGGCCCGGCCGACCCGGTGGTCACCGTGGCCGACGACCTGGACCCGACCGGCCTGGTCGTCGCCCTGGACAGCCTGCTCGCCGCGCTGCCGAGCGCCCGCGTGCACCTCGCCCCCGCGGCAGCCGCGCTCGTGGCGGGCGACCCGCGGACCACCGCGGACCCGGTCGACCCGGTCGCCGCCGACCACGCCTGGCACCTCCACCTCGACGCCGCGGCCCGCGGTCCGGCCGAGGCCTGGCGGGCGGTGGTGGCCCGGCTCGCGGGCCCGGAGCCCCCGGGCACGCTGCGGCTGACCGGCCCCGACGGCACGCCCCTGCTCACGGCGCACGCGCTGCGCGGCATACGGCGTCGGCGGCGGTGGGGGCGCACCGACCTCGCCGCCGACGCCGCCGAGCCGGCCGCGGCGCTCGGGCTCGCGCCGGTGCCGCCGACCACCTCGCTCGAGGCGCACCTCGGCGGATGGGGCTAGACCGCCGGGCTGCGGCGGAGCGCACGTGACCTGGTTCACAGCAGGGTGTTGACGCGTGTCAAGAACACGTTCTAGTTTCGGCGCATGTCAGCCCCCACCACCGCCGTCATTGGCGCCGGCATCAGCGGCCTCACCGCCACCAAGATGCTCGGCGACTACGGCGTGCCCGTCACGACCTTCGAGAGCTCCGACCGGGTGGGGGGCAACTGGGCCTTCGGCAACCCCAACGGGCACAGCAGCGCCTACCGGTCGCTCCACATCGACACCTCGAAGTACCAGCTGTCCTTCAAGGACTTCCCGATGCCGGAGCACTACCCCGACTTCCCGCACCACACCGACATCAAGGACTACCTCGACAGCTACGCCGACGCGTTCGGCGTGCGTGAGCGCATCGAGTTCCAGAACGGCGTCGTCCACGCCGAGCGGCTGCCCGGTGGCGGCTGGGAGCTGCAGACGCAGCGTGGGGAGACCCGGCGCTTCGACCTGCTCGTGGTCGCCAACGGCCACCACTGGGACCCCCGCACCGCTCAGTTCCCCGGCGAGTTCACCGGGGAGTCCATCCACTCCCACCACTACGTGGACCCCTGGACGCCGCTGCACCTGATGGACAAGCGGATCCTCGTCGTCGGCCTGGGCAACAGTGCCGCCGACATCACCGTCGAGCTCTCCCAGCGGGTCCTGCGCAACGAGGTCACGCTCTCCACCCGCAGCAGCGCCTGGATCGTGCCGAAGCTGATGTACGGCAAGCCCGCCGACATGAACTACAAGACCTACCCGCAGCTGCCGCTGTCCTGGCAGCGGAAGGTCGCCCAGTGGGGCCAGCGGTTCACCGGCTCGGACCCGACGAACTACGGGCTGCCCTCGCCCAACCACAAGTTCTTCGAGGCCCACCCGACCCAGTCCACCGAGCTGCCGCTGCGGCTGAAGTCCGGCGACGTGACCGCGAAGGGCAACGTCGCCCGCCTCGAGGGCGGCACGGTCCACTTCGAGGACGGCACGTCGGGGGAGTTCGACGTCATCGTCTACGCCACCGGCTACAACCTGACCTTCCCGTTCTTCGATCCCGACTTCATCAGCGCGCCGGAGAACCGGATCGACCTCTACAAGCGGATCATCAAGCCGGGCCTCGACGACCTGCTCTTCGCGGGCTTCGCGCAGGCGACGCCCACGCTCTTCCCGTTCGTCGAGAGCCAGGCGCGGCTGATCGCGGCGTACGCCGTGGGGGAGTACGCGCCGCCGTCGGTCGCCGAGATGCAGGAGGTGATCCGCGCCGACGACGCGCTCTACATGGGGCACATGCTCGACCGGCCGCGGCACACCCACCAGCTCGACTACTTCGTCTACGAGCACCAGATGCGGACCAAGGAGCTCCCGGCCGGACGCGAGCGCGCCCGCCGCCTCGGCACGCCTGTGCTCGCCGGACGGGCCGCCCAGGGCACCCCGGGGACCGCGCCGACCGGGACGCTCGCGGAGCCGGCCGTCCCGTGAGCCCCGCCGCCACCCGGGGGGACCAGCGCCGGGCCGCCCTCCTGGAGGCGCTGGACCACCACCTGCGCGACGCCGGCCGCGACGCCCGGCTCGAGGACATCAACGTCGCGGACCTCTCGCGGCGGGCCGGGGTCACCCGGTCGGCGTTCTACTTCTACTTCGAGAACAAGGCCGCCGCCGTCGCCGCCCTGATGGACGAGATGGAGGACGACGCCTGGGACGCCGCCGGCCTGCTCGGCGGGGAGGGCGTCATGCGCGACCGGGTCGCGGCTGCGATCCGCACCGTCATCGAGGGCTGGCGGCGGCGCACCCACGTCCACCTCGCGATGCTGGAGGCCCGCGCCACCAGCGCCGCCGTCCGGGAGCGGTGGGAGTCGCGGACTGCGTCGTTCGTCGAGGTCGTCGCCGCCCTCGTCGAGTCCGAGCGGGCCGCCGGGCTCGCGCCCGCGGGTCCGTCGGCCACCGCCGTCGCCACCGCCCTGCTCGACCTCAACGACCGCACGCTCGAGCGCCTCGTCCGCGCGCCCGACGACGCCGACTGGGACCCCCACGTCGACGCCGTCGTGCACCTGTGGACCAGCGCCATCTACGGGAGGACCACCCCCTCATGACCAGCCAGGCCAGCCAGCCCACCCAGCAGACCGGCCAGCAGGCCCACGAGCCGCGCACCGTGCGGCACGACGTCGCCTTCACCTCCGCGGGCGCCGAGCTCTCGGGGTGGCACTTCCCGGCCGCCGCCGGACCCGGTGCGGAGCTTGCCGGCCCGGCCGGGCGGCCCGTGGTCGTCATGGCGCACGGCCTGGCCGGCACCAAGGACTCCGGGCTCGAGCCGTACGCCGCCGGCCTGGCCGCCGCGGGCCTCGACGTGCTGGCCTTCGACTACCGCGGCTTCGGCACCTCCGGCGGCACCCCGCGGCAGACCGTCTCGATGGTCGGCCAGCTCGAGGACTACCGCGCGGCCATGACCGCTGCGAAGAGGCTCGACGGCGTGGACCCCGAGCGGATCGTGCTCTGGGGGGTCTCGCTGGCAGGCGGCCACGTGCTCGCCGCCGGCGCCGGCCGCGACGACGTCGCGGCCGTCGTGGCGCTCACCCCGCTGGTCGACGGCCTCGCGGCCGGCCGGCTCGCCCTGGCCCACCACAAGCCCTCGGCGATGCTCCGCTCGACCGTCGAGGGCGTCCGCAGCCGGGTCGCCGGGCCGCGGATGATGCCGGTGGTCGCCCGCCCGGGCGAGCTCGGCGCGCTGACGCTGGACGGGTGCTACGAGGACTACCTCGCGATCGCCGGTCCGAGCTGGCGCAACGAGGTCGACGCGACCGTCGGGCTCGAGCTCGGCGGGCACCGACCGGGCAGGCACGCCAAGGACGTCAGCTGCCCGCTCCTCGTGCAGATCGCCGACTTCGACCGCAGCGCGCCGCCGCACGCGGCGCTGAAGGCGGCCTTCGAGGGCCGGGCGGAGGTCCGCCACTACCCCTGCGACCACTTCGACGTCTACGCCGGCAAGCAGTGGTTCGAGGCGGCGCTCGCGCACCAGGTGGCCTTCCTGCGCCGGCACCTCGCGCCGGCCGCCTGACCGGCGGGCCGGGCGACCGTTTCGCGCCGGTCGGGTCGAGGTGCGACCATCGCACCTCGTGATCGACGCATGACCCGGACCGAACGGATCCGCACCACCCTCCGCGGCCTGCGGGTGGACACGACCCCGCTGCGGGACTCCCGCGACTTCCGGCTGCTCTTCTGGGCCGGCACGGTCTTCTACTTCGGCGGCATGGTCAGCTACGTCGCGGTGCCGTACCAGGTCTACTCGCTGACCGGCTCCAACTTCGCGGTCGGCGCGATCGGCTTGGCCGAGCTGGTCCCGCTGGTGGTCTTCGGCCTGTACGGCGGGGCGCTGGCCGACCACGTGGACCGGCGCAAGCTGCTCATCTGGACCGGCGTCGCGCAGGCCTTCTTCACGGCCGTGCTGGCCGCGAACGCGTTCCGCGACGAGCCCGACGTCTGGGTCGTCTACGTGGTGGCGGTCTTCCTGGTCTCCTCCTCGGCGCTGCAGCGGCCCTCGCGCGAGGCCCTCCTGCCGCGCACCGTGCGGCACGACCAGATCATGGCCGCGAACGCCCTGGGCAGCCTCGGCATCCAGGCCGGCGTGCTGGTGGGCCCCGCCATCGGCGGCGTGCTGATCGCCTCGGTCGGGCTGGGCTGGTGCTTCGTCCTCGACGTCACCGGCCTGGTGGTCGCCACGCTGCTCTACGTCCGGATGGGGTCCTACCCTCACCGGGCCGAGACCACCCCGCCGAGCCTGGCCGGCATCGGGCAGGGCATCCGCTACGCGATGTCGCGCCGCGACCTGCTCGGCACCTACCTCGTCGACATCGCCGCGATGCTGCTGGCCCTGCCCGTCGTGCTGTTCCCGGCGCTGGTCGAGGAGGTCTTCGAGAACCCCGAGCTGCTCGGCGCGCTCTACATCGCCCAGACGCTCGGCGCGATGGTCGCCACCGCGACGAGCGGGTGGACCAGCCGCGTCCACCACCACGGCCGAGCGATCGTCCTGGCCGCCGCGGCGTACGGCGCGTGCGTGGCCGTCGCCGGCGTGATGCCGTCGTTCTGGCTGGTGCTGCTCTTCCTCGGCCTGTCCGGCACCGCCGACATGATCTCGGGCATCTTCCGGGCCACCGTCTGGAGCCAGACGATCCCCGAGACGATGCGCGGCCGGCTGGCCGGCATCGAGATGCTGTCCTACTCCCTCGGCCCGCTCGGCGGCCAGGTCCGGGCCGGCGTGACCGCCGACCTGTGGTCGGTACGCGGCGCGATCACCAGCGGCGGCGTCGCCTGCCTGGCCGGGGTGGGCCTCACCGCCGCCTGGCTCCGCGACTTCTGGTCCTACGACGACCGCACCGACGAGCACGCCGTGGCCGAGCGCGCGGTGCGGACCGCGGCCGGCGAGGCCTGAGCCGGCACCACAGCCAGCACCAAGCACCGGCTCAGGGGACCGCAGCCAGCAGCGCGCCCGGCTCGACGCTCCCCGCGGCCCGCTCGAGCACGTCGCACAGGTCGGCGTAGTCCTCCAGCGCGACCGTGGCGCTCAGCGTGAGCCCGCAGCGACCGAGCAGCCAGGACCACTGCTCGGTCACCAGGTCCGCGCCCACGCCGCGGTGGCCGAAGCGGGCGTAGGCGACGTCGCGGCCCCCGAGGTCGATCACCTCCTCGTCCTCCAGGGCGAACGAGTCCAGGAGGGTGCCGAGGTCGGCGAGCGCGGCGGCCCGCCAACCGGCCAGGTCGCCGTCGAGCCGGGCGGGCACCTCGGTGCGGCGCAGGACCACCTCGGGCGGCACGCCGGAGCCGGGCGGGGGGCCGCCGCGCGCGGCGAGCAGGACGTCGGGGGCCGGGTCGGGGTGGTGCTGCCAGCCGTTGGGGACGGTGAGGAGGGCGGTGGTCGTCATGCGGCCACGCTGCCCGGCGCCGGCCCCGCGGCGTGCCCCTCGACGACCGGGCTGGGGAGCCCCGGGCGCGGACGCTCCCTGTGGAGGGGAGGTGGGCTACCGGTCGAACGCCGCGCGGACGTCGGCCTCGCTCAGCCCGTAGTCCTCGATGGCGTAGCGGTGGGACGGCTTCGCGGCCCCCTGCTTGGACTCCCGGTCGATCTCCTCCATCGCGCCCTGCGCGTCGGGAGTCCAGTCGAGCCCGAAGCGCTCGTAGACCGACCGCGCGGTGCCGAGCGGGTCGGCGAGCAGGTCGGCGAAGGCGACGTCGACGAACTGGGCCTGGTCGTAGCGCCCGCGGGCGTCGTGGAAGGAGTGGTAGGCGCGCGACCACAGGTCGAGCTGGGTGCGGCCGATCGTCTCGCCGACGTACGTCGTGGAGTGCCCGGCCGTGGTCTCGGCCGAGAGCGAGCACGAGGAGGCGATGCACACGACCGGGTCGCGGTGGGTGTAGACGACCAGCGCGTCGGGGTAGACCGCCATCAGCGCGTCGAGCGCGGTCATGTGCGAGGGGTTCTTGAGCACCCACCGCTTGTCGGGGTCGTTGAGGCCAACGAGCTGGAGGTTCTGCCGGTGCCGGGCGTAGGCGTCGGTCCAGTCCTGCTCGGCGAGCCAGGCGGAGTACCGCGGGACGTTCGCGAGCGACTCGTAGGAGCTGGACTTCCCGGTCTGGCGCAGGAGGCGCCAGCACTCCTCGACGGTGGTGGCGTCCATGTAGTGGATGCCCATGTACTCCGGGCTCTCCACGTGATGGGCGGAGAACGCCTGCTGCATCGCGCCGAAGATCGGGTCGGAGTCCCACGTCTCCCGCGGCGGGCGGGGCTGGGGGTACTGCGTCAGCCACATCTCCAGGCCCTGCGCCCGGGGGTCGGCGTGGAGCAGACGGTGCAGGGCGGTGGTGCCGGTGCGCGGCAGGCCCATGACGAAGACCGGACGCTCGATCGGCACCTCCGCGTGCTCGGGCCGGGCGGTGAACTGCGCCTGGGTGAGCAGCCGCCCGACGAGCGCGCTCTTGACCTCCGAGCGTTGGAAGTAGTTGCCGCGGGGCGTGAGACCGGCCTCGGGGGAGGCGAGGTCCTCGACCAGGACGCGCAGGCCCTCCTCGTGGGCGGTGCCGCCGAGGTCGTCGAGGCCGGTGGTGCGCACGGCCGCCGCGAGGATGTCCTCGTAGGTGCCGACGTCGGTGCGCTCGCGGGTCATCACGTTGAGGCCCTCGGTGGCGCCGCTCATCGGTGGAACTCCCCGCAGTCGACGTTGAGCACCTGGCCGGTGACCGCCGAGCACAGGTCGGTGGCGAGGACGAGCGCCGCGCGGGCGACCTCGGCGGGACTCGCGAGCCGCTTGAGGTCGGTCGGCGCGGCCTTCTCGGCGTACACCTCGTCGTGGGTGCGGCCCGACTCCGAGGCGAGCCAGTCGAAGTAGCCCTTGTTGACGTCCTCGTAGATGTAGGACGGCGCCACGCTGTTGACCCGGATCCCGCGGGGACCCAGCTCGGTGGCCAGCGAGGACGACAGGTGCTCGAGCGCGCCCTTGGACAGCTTGTAGCCGGCGAACTCCTCCTGGGACTGGTAGAGCACGCAGGAGTTGACCATCAGCACCGAGCCGTGGGTCGCCGCCAGGGCGTCGGCGAACAGCGCCGACAGCCGCAGCGGTGCGAAGACGTTGGTCTCGTTGGCGGCGCGGAGGCCGTCGAGGTCGAGGCTCGTGAGCGGGTCCATGGGTGGGATGCCGAACGCGTTGTTGATCAGGCAGTCGACCCGGCCGAACTCCTCCAGGGCCCGCTCGACCAGCGCGACGCGCGAGGGCTCGTCGGTGATGTCGGTGGGTACGACGAGCGCCCGGCGACCCAGCGAGCGGACGGTCTCGGCCATCTTCTCCAGGCGTCGCTCGGTGCGGCTGACCAGGACGAGGTCGGCGCCCATCCGGGCGGCCTCCTCGCCGAAGGCCCGGCCCAGGCCCGGGCCGACGCCCGAGAGCACGAGCACCTTGCCCTCCAGGAGCGGGAGCGGCCGGTAGCGGGCCTCGACGTCGGCGTCGGTCTCGACGTGGGCGGTGGCGGTCTGCGGGCTCAACTGATCATCCTTCGGGCCACGGAGCGGGTCCGGGCGGCGATCCGCGCGGCGTACTCCTCGGGGGTCACGGGAGCGGGGTGCGGGAGGTGGTCGCGCACGGAGTCGAACGGCACGACCTCGACGGTGGGGCCGTCCTCGGGGCCGAGGTCGCGCTTGAGGCGCTGCCAGCGCAGCATCATCGCGCCGGTGCGGTGCCCGGTGGTCTCGAGCCAGTTGGCGATGCCCGGGTCCCGCTCGGAGACGACGAACCGCATCCTCCCGTCGGGGTCGGTGACGGCCTGGGCCTTGGTCAGCGAGGTCTGGTGGGTCTCGTAGTCGGTGGAGACGTACCAGTCCGAGCCGATCTGCACCGCCTGGTAGGCGCAGTCGGTGCACTCGGGCACGGTGATGACCAGGGCCTGGTCCTCGTCGAGCTCGTAGTGGCCGATCGAGGACCGCTGCGAGGCGAGCCCGCCGGGGGTCGACCGCGGCGCGGTCAGGGTGTTGACCGGCTCCTCGTACTGGAAGAAGTGGGGGAAGGCGAACCACGTCTGGATCGAGCTGGTCAGCGCCCGGGCGGCGACCTCGTACTTCTTGGCGAGCGTGGCCTGCGACAGCGGCTTCGCCGGCCGGCCCAGGGTGTCGGGCCGCTCGATCCAGAGCACGCCGCGCTCCTCGGTGTCCCAGTCGTTGAAGACCTCGCGGACGATGAGCGTCTTGGCGCCGGGCTCGGCGGTGTAGGTGAACTCGAAGGTGCCGTCCTCGGCGATGTCTAGCTCGCGGTCGTCGAAGGCGAGCATCGACGTCGCCGCGCTGGTGGCGGTGTAGGCCCCTCCCATCACCTGGAAGGACAGGTCGGCGCTCGTGCCGCGGCGGCCGCGCACGACGTACTCGACCCCCTCGCGCAGGTAGGCGTTGAAGTAGATCGCGTCGGGGTTGTCCAGGCCCTGCCGGGAGAACTGGTGGGTCGGGTTGACGAAGAGCGGACGCTCGAGGTCGTAGTCGAAGGCCGTCTGCATCGCCATCCGGATCCGCCCGGCGAGGTAGTCGTAGCCCTCGAGCCGGTCCTGCTCGGTGCGGATGAACGGCGCGTTCGCGATCAGCTCCTCGGCCTCGGCGATGGCGTCCTGCAGCGGCTTGGTCAGGCCCAGGGAGCCGCTCACGGGTTCACCTTCGCGATGACGCTCTCGCCGAACCGCTCCAGCGCGGCGACCTTCTTCTCCAGCGGCTCGGTGTCGGGGCCGACGATGTAGGGCACGCGGAACCCGACGATGCAGTCGGTGACGCCCTTGTCCTCGAGGCGCTTGATGCCGTCGGGGGTGTAGGCGTCGTAGGAGATGACGTGGACCTCGAAGTCGTCGCGGGTGTCGCCCTCCTCCTGGCGGATCTCGGTGAGCCGGGCGAGCAGCCGGTCCAGCTCCTCGCCGTCGCCGCCGGCGTGCATCCAACCGTCGCCCTTGCGCACCGCCCGCCGCAGCGCGGCGTCGGCGTGCCCGCCGACCAGCAGCGGCACCCGCTCGGTCGGGACCGGGCTCTGCTTGAGCGGGGCGACGTCGTAGAACTGGCCGCTGTAGGAGAAGTAGCCCCCGCTGGTGAGCCCGCGGACGATGTCGAGGCACTCGTCCATCCGCTTGCCGCGGCGCTCCCACGGCACCCCCATCGCCATGAAGTCCTCCGGCCACGGCGAGAGCCCGACGCCCAGCCCGAGCCGGTTGCCTGAGAGGTAGGCCAGGGAGGAGGCCTGCTTGGCGACCAGCACCGGCGGCCGCACCGGCAGCTTGAGGACGAAGGGGGTCAGGCGCAGCGTGGTGGTCTGCGCGAAGACGTGGGCGCAGAGCACCATCGTCTCGATGAAGTCCTTGTCCTCCAGGAACTCGCGGTCGCCGGTGTCGGTGTAGGGGTAGGTGGAGTCGGACTCCTCGGGGTAGACCAGGCTGTCGGCCACGGTCATGCTCGTGTAGCCGGCCGCCTCCGCCGCCTGCGCGAGGGGCGCGTAGTACTCCACCCGGGTCATGGCCTCGGCGTAGGTGAATCGCATGTCGCGAACAGTAGAACGTGTTCCATTTCTGTGCCAGGGTCGTCCCGTGGACCTGGACGAGCTCGTCGACCGCACCGAGATCGCCGCGGTGCTGACCCGCTACACCCGAGCGATCGACACCGGCGACTTCGACCGGCTCGACACGGTCTTCACCCCCGACGCGCGGATCGACTACACCGAGTCCGGGGGGATCGCCGACGGGTACGACGCGGTCAAGCCCTGGCTGGCCGAGGTGCTGCCGGCGTTCTTCCCCCGGCGGATGCACACCCTCGGCCAGGTCGACGTCGACCTGGCCGGCGACGAGGCCGAGGTGGCGGCGTACTTCCACAACCCGATGCCGGTGACCGGCGAGGACGGCACCGAGCGGGTCGTGGAGTTCGGCGGGATCTACCACCACTCGATGGTCCGCACGCCCGAGGGCTGGCGCAGCCGACGACTGCACGAGCAGATCGTCTGGAAGCGCGCCTAGGCTCCCCTGCCATGGGCCTCCCCGACGAGAAGCCGGCCGGCCTGGACTCCCCGCTCGTCCCGAAGGTGCTCAAGCGGGTCGCGCAGGTCCAGGTCGCGGCCTTCCGCGCGACCAACGGCCGCGTCGGCAGCAGGTGGCGCGTCGGCGCCGGCTGGCGCAGGCCCGTGCCGACGCTGCTGCTCGACCACGTGGGGCGGAGGTCCGGCAGTCGGTTCACCACCCCGCTGCTCTACCTCGAGGACGGGCCGGACCTGGTGGTCGTCGCCTCCCAGGGCGGACTGCCCAAGCACCCCCAGTGGTACCGCAACCTGCTGGCCCAGCCCGACACCGTGGTCGCCCTGCGGGGGGAGCGGGTACGTCGCGTGCGGGCCCGGGTCGCCGACCCCGACGAGCGGGCCGCGCTCTGGCCGCGGCTGGTCGAGCTGTACGCCGACTTCGACCGCTACCAGCGCTGGACCGACCGCGAGATCCCCGTCGTGGTGCTCGAGCCGCGCTGAGCCCGGCACGGCGCAGCTCGAGCACCTCGGCGCAGCATGGCGCACCGGGGCCGCCCCGTGGTCGCGCGGTTGGCCGATCAGGTGCCGTCCCCGACAATGTCCCCGTGGCCCCCGACGAGCTGAGCGACGAGCGCCCCGAGCGCGCCGACCGACCCGTGCTGACCGGCCTGCTCGCGCTGGTGGGCGTGGGACTGGTGGTCGGCCTGGTGCTCGGCGGCGTGGCGCTCGGCGCGGTCAGCGTGCTCGGGCTCGGCGGCGACAGCAGCGAAGGGGGCGGCTCCTCGGACGGGCAGTCGTTCTACCTGCCCAAGCCGGAGCCGACCGAGGAGCCCAGCGACCCGTTGGTCACCCTGGCCCCCGGTCAGGAGGGCAGCGCGGACGACGAGCCGTCGGCGGAGGAGACCTCCGAGGAGCCGGAGGAGGGCGAGATCACCCTGTCCTCGGGCCAGACCAGCGTGACCCCCATGCAGCAGATCGACCTCACCGGGGTCTACCCCGGCGGCGAGGGCGCGATCCTGCAGGTGCAGCGGATGGCCGGCGGGGCGTGGGTGGACTTCCCGGTGACGGTGTCGGTGAGCAACGAGACGTTCACGACCTACATCCAGACCGGCCAGCTCGGCGAGAACGAGTTCCGCGTCGTCGACACCAGCAGCGGGCTGGAGTCCAACCCCGTGAAGGTCACGATCGGCTGACCCCTCGGGCCGGCAGGGTCGGTCCCGGCCGCGCCGCGCGGTCGGCCTCGCGCACCCACCAGCCGACCCAGGCGGTGCCGACCAGGCCGAGGACGCCCACGGCGATCGACGCCGCGGCGAGCGGCGCGACGGCCGCGACGCCGGCCACCAGCAGCGGGCCGCCGGTGTTGCCCAGGTCGCCGCACAGCCGCCAGCCGCCGAGGAACTGGGAGCGTCCGACCGCCGGCGCGGCGTCCGCGCCGAGCGTCATCACGATGCCCGAGCCGAGCCCGTTGCCGACCGCGATGAGCGCGACGACCGCGGTCACCGCGGCGACCGAGTGCGCCAGCGGCAGCAGCAGCGCCGCGACCGCCACGCTCAGCACGACCGGCACCGCCACGACGGTCCGGCCGCGGGTGTCCATCAGCCAGCCGCCGGGGTAGAAGAACGCGATGTCCACGGCGGCGGCGACGCCGAAGATCACCGAGGTGGTCGAGGCCGGGATGCCGACGTGGTCCGCCCACAGCGGGAGCAGGCCGTTGCGGACCGACCGGGAGGCGCCGATCACGACCACGGCGGTGCCGAGGGTCAGCAGGGTCCGGCGGTGCGCCCGCAGCACCGCCCACACGCCGAGGTGACCGCCGGCCGCCTGCTGCTGGTCCCGCCCGGCGGCGCCGAGGTCGGGCATGAGCAGCGCCATCAGGCCGGCGACCACCGAGAGCCCGGCGGCGAGCACGAAGGTGGCGCGCAGGTCGGCGAGGTGGATGAGCACGGCGCCGAGCAGCGGCCCGACCAGCAGGCCCACCCGGTGCGCCCCGCCGAGCGCCGCCAGCGCGCGAGCGCGGTGGGCGAGCGGGACGGCGTCGATCATGAACCCCTGCCGGGCGAGCAGGAACGCCGTCCAGGTCATCCCGCTCAGCGTCACCGCGATCCCCAGGACGAGCACCGAGGAGCTCAGTGCGGCGGCCACCATGACGACCGCGTCGACCATGCCGGCCGCCACCAGCGTCCGGCGCTCCCCGATCCGGGCCACCAGCGCCCCGGCCGGCAGGGAGGCCAGCAGCATGCCGACGCCGAGGAGGGCGACGACGGTCGCGGCGGTGCTGACGTCGGCGCCGAGCTCGCGGGCCCGCAGGGCCAGCACCGGCATGACCGCGCCGTGGCCGGTCGCGTTGACGACCGTCGGGCCGTACGCCGCGACCGCGACGTCACGCAGCCGGAAGCCGCTCCCGCCGGTGCTCGGCGCGCGCCCGCTCGACCTCCGCCTCGCCAGCAGCCTCGCCATCCGCCCGATCCTGCACGACCCGCGGTCGCCGCTGGCCGGCGACCACCCCACCGAGCACGAGCAGCACGCCGAGCGCCTGGACCGGGCCGAACGCCTCGCCGGCGACCAGCACGCCGAGGCCGGTGCCGACCACCGGGTTGAGCAGCCCGACGATCGCCACCGCGCCCGCCGGCATCCGGGCGACCCCGCGGAACCAGCAGACGTAGGCCAGCACGGTCCCGGCCCCGCCGAGCCACAGGTAGCCCGCGAGTGCCGGGAGGTCGACCGCGGGCGGCGGTCCCTCGACGAGCAGGGCCACCGGCAGCAGCGCGAGCCCGCCGACGACCAGCTGCCAGGAGACCAGGGTCAGCATGTCGACCGGCGCCGGCCAGCGCTTGACCAGCACCAGGCCGACGGCGGAGGCCACCACCGACGCCGCCGCCGCGGCGAGGCCGACCGGGTCGACGCCGCCGGGGTTCTGCAGCACCAGCAGCCCGACGCCGGCCAGCCCGACCAGGGCCGCCACCACCCGCGCCCCGGACGCCCGCTCGCCGAGCGCGACGTAGGCGATGCCCAGGACGGCGAGGGGGAGCGTCGCCTGGAGGGTCGCCGCCAGCCCGCCGGGCAGCGAGTACGCCGCGAGGAAGAGCAGGGGGAAGAACAGCCCGATGTTGCACAGCCCGAGCACGACCGACCGCCACCACCAGACGCCGGTGGGCAGCCGCCGGCGCCACGCCAGGAGGAGCAGGCCGGCGGGGAGGGCGCGGGCCAGGGCGGCGAAGAGCGGGCGGTCGGGCGGGAGCAGCTCCTCGGTCGTGAGGTACGTCGTCCCCCAGACGACCGGCGCGACCGCGGTGAGGGCGACGGTGCGCCACGAGATAGTTTCCACGGAAGACAAAGTATCTTCCGAGTCAGATATATTCCAAGCCGTGGAGGACCCGGACTTCGTCGGCACGGTCATCGCCCAGTGGCGGGCCGAGCGGCCCGACCTGGACGTCGCGCCCCTGGGGGTCGTCGCCCGGCTGCACCGGCTCGCGGGCCGGCTGACCGAGGAGCTGGTCGCCGTCTACGCGCGGCACGGGCTGGGGGAGGGCGAGTTCGACGTCCTCGCCGCGCTGCGGCGCGCCGGCGCGCCGTACGAGCTGGCGCCGGGGGTGCTCGCCGCCTCGACGATGGTCAGCTCGGGCGCGGTCACCAAGCGGGTCGACCGCTGCGAGCAGCAGGGCTGGGTCACCCGGCGGGTCGACCGCCAGGACGGCAGGGGACGGGTCGTCGCGCTGACCGACGCCGGCCGCGCGCTCATCGACCGGGCCTTCACCGAGCACGTCGCCAACGAGCACCGGCTGCTCGCGGGCTTCAGTGCCGAGGAGCGCGCGCAGCTCGCCGGGCTGCTGGAGCAGTGGGGCCGGGCGCTGGAGTCCGGCGACTAGTCTGCGAGGCATGACCGAGACCGCGCAGACCTCTTCCGGCCCCCGCATCGTCGTCGGCAACGACGGCTCCGAGCCCGCGCTGCACGCGCTGGAGTGGGCGCTGGACCACGCCCGCGCGGTGGGCGGCTCGATCACGCTGCTGCGCGCCTGGACGATGTCCACCGCACCGCGCCCGAAGACGCAGACCTTCGGGTACGTGCCGCCGCGCGCCGACTTCGAGGCCGCCGTGCTCGACGACCTCCGCGGCGACGTCGCGGACGTGCTCGCCGCCCGGGGCGAGGGCGTGGAGATCTCCTACGAGGCCTACTGCGGCCCCGCGGGGAACTCCCTGCTCGAGGCCTCGCAGCACGCCGACCTGGTCGTCGTCTCCGCCCGCGGCCGCGGTGGGTTCCGCGGCCTGACCCTCGGCTCGACGACCGACCAGCTGGTCCGGCACGCGGCCTGCCCGGTCGTCGTCGTCCGCGGCGCCCGGACCAACGAGACCGAGCGCACCCGCACCCTCGACGTGGCGCTGCAGCCCTCCGAGTGAGGGCCCCCCGGCGGCGGTGCCGCTGCCGGGGGCGCCCGTCAGGACCGGCCCGTCAGGACGGGACGTAGTCGAACGTGTCGGGGTTCGGGCCGGTGCGGCCGTCCTCCCCGCGGTCGAGCGCGCTGATCTCCGCGACCTCGTCGACGGTGAGCGAGAAGTCGAAGATGTCGAAGTTCTCCCGGATCCGCTGCTCGGTCACCGACTTCGGGAAGATGATGTCGCCGCGCTCGATGTGCCAGCGCAGGGTCACCTGCGCGGGCGTCTTGCCGTACGTCGCCGCGATCCGGCCGATGACCTCGTCGTCGAGGACCGCGCCCTGCGCGATCGGCGACCACGCCTCGACCTCGACGCCGTGGCGGATCGAGGCGGCGCGCGCCTCCTCGTTGCAGAAGTAGGGGTGCACCTCGATCTGGTTGACCGCCGGCACGACGCCGGTCTCCTCGACGATCCGGTCGAGGTGGGCCGGCTGGAAGTTCGAGACGCCGACGGCCCGGGCGCGGCCCTGCTCGACGAACTCGGCCAGCGTGCGCCAGGTCGAGACGTAGTCGCCGTCGTACAGCGTCGGCAGCGGCCAGTGGATGAGGAAGAGGTCGATCGTGTCGAGGCCGAGCTTGTCCAGCGTCTCGTCGAAGGCCCGGCGGGCGTCGTCGGGGCGGTGGAAGCCGTTGTTGAGCTTGCTGGTGATCCACAGCTCGTCGCGGGCGATGCCGGCGGCCTTGATCGCCTCGCCGACACCCGCCTCGTTCTGGTACATCTGCGCGGTGTCGATGTGCCGGTAGCCGATCTCCAGCGCCGTGCCCACCGCGGCCGCCGTCTCCTCCGGCGGCACCTGGTACACGCCGAAGCCGAGCTGCGGGATCGTCGTCTGGTTGTTCAGGGTGATGGTCGGAACGGTCATGTGGATCGACAAGACCAGGCGGGTCCAAATCCTTCCGGCCTGGGCCGGGAAGCGAGAATGCTCACGTGAGCACTCCCGAGCCCGTCCCCTACACCTCCTACGACACCCGCCTGGCGTCGTACGCCGTGATCACCGACGACGAGGGCCGGATCCTGCTCGCGCTGTGGAACGAGGCCTCCGACGGCGGCCGGTGGACGCTCCCCGGCGGCGGTGTCGAGCTCGACGAGACCGTCGAGGAGGGTGCGGTGCGCGAGGTCCGCGAGGAGACCGGGTACGACGTCGAGCTCGACCGGCTGCTCACCGTCGACACCTACGTCATCCCCGCCACCCGCCGCCACGTCGACACCGACCGCCCGATGAAGGCCGTCCGCGTGCTCTTCTCCGCCCGGGTCGTCGGCGGCGAGCTCACCCCCGAGGTCGACGGCACCACCGACGAGGCCCGCTGGTTCACCCCCGACGAGGCCGCCCGCCTGCCGCACGTCTCCCTCGTCGACCTGGCGCTGCGCCTGGTCGGCTGACCGGGGCCGCGGCTTGCTGCTTGCAACGCGCTGTCCGGACGTCTGCCGCGCCGTTCCACCGGCGCGGTAGTCGTCCCGACGGCGCGGTAGACACTCCGACGGCGCGGTGGACGCCCCAACAGCGCGCCAGATCACTGGACAGCGCGTTGCACGTCGCCGCTAGCGTGGCCCGATGAGGCGCTGGGGTGCGGGTCTGGTCGGGGCGGTGCTCCTGCTGACCGGGTGCACCGGCGAGGCGTCGCAGCCGCGGGAGGCGGCCGAGCCGGGGTCGTCCCCGGTGACGGCGCCCGACCCGGACGAGGACCGGCGGCCGGAGCAGGAGCGGCGGCTCGTGGTGGTCGGCCACGCGACCGAGCCGCAGCTGCGCCTGTCGAGGGGTACGGCGGCGCGGCTGGCCGCCGGCGAGGTGACCCGGTGGCGCGGCCGGCGGGTGGTGACGACCGGTCGCGTCGAGCAGCGCCTGCGGGCGGTCGAGGGCGACCCGGGCACGCTGGCGGTCGTGCCGCTCGCGGACGTCCGGCCGACGGTGGTCGCGGCGTTGGTGGCCGGCCGCGACCCGGTCCGCGACGACCCGCGGGCGGTCGGCCTGACCGTGGTGGGCGACGTGATGCTGGTCCGCGGGGTCCCTGACCCCTGGGGAGCGCTCGCCCCGACCGCGCGCCGCCTGCGGAGCGCCGACGTCACCGTCGGCAACCTCGAGAGCACGCTGAGCCTCGCCGGGGCACCGACCCAGGGCGGCGACTCGTTCGGCGCGACGCCGGCCCTGCTGCGGCCGCTGCGCCGGGCCGGCTTCGACGTCCTCTCGCTGGCCAACAACCACGCCGGCGACCACGGCACCGGGGCCCTGCTCGACACGGTCCGCACGTTGCGCCGCAGCCCGGTCGGGGTGTTCGGGGCGGGGCCGGACCGGGCGGCGGCCAGCCGGCCGGCGTACCGGCGCGTGGGCGACGTGCGGCTCGCCTTCGTCGGGTTCAACGCGATCGGGGAGACCCCGCAGGCGACGCCCACGAGTCCCGGTGCGCTGGGCGTGCGGATGCCGCCGCGGACGGGTCCGCTGGTGGAGGCCGACGTCCGCCACGTCGAGCGCACGGTCGCGCGGGCGCAGGAGCGGGCCGACGTGGTCGTGGTCCTGCCGCACTGGGGCACGCAGTACACCCACGAGCCCGTGCCCGTGCAGCGCACGGTCGCCCGGCGCCTCGTCGCCGCCGGCGCGGACCTGGTGGTGGGCGGGCACCCGCACTGGGTGCAGGGCGTGGACGCGGTGGCGGGGGTGCCGGTCGTGCACTCGCTGGGCAACTTCGTCTTCGACATGGACTTCCCCGACGAGGAGGTCCGCGAGGGCGTCGTGCTCGAGGCGACGCTGTGGGGTGCGGAGCTCGAGGCGCTGCGGCTGGTGCCGTACGCGATGGCGACCACGGACTTCGCGCCCCGGTTCGTCACCGGCGACCGCGCGGCGGGGATCCTCGACGACGTCTGGTCGACGAGCACCGGCCCCTTCGCGCGCTGACCGGCGTCAGCGCAGCCAGGCCAGGACGGTCCGCGCCGTCCGCCGCAGCTGGTCGCGGGACACGACCGCGGGCACGTCGTCGGCCGAGTGGTACGCCGCGTACGACGTGCTCCCCAGCCGTGCCCCCGGGAGCCCGGCCCGCACGAAGGACCAGTGGTCGCTCGACCGCTGCTCCAGGTCGCTGACCGTCGGGACGCCGGCCCGCCCGGCCGCCGCGAGCAGCTGGCGCTGGACCTGGTCGCCGGCGCCCGCGCTCCCCACCGGGAGCACCGACCCCACGCCGACCCGGTCGAGGGAGACCATGCCGTTCAGGCTGCCCCGCTCCGCGGTCGTCAGCCCGGCGACGTACGCCCGGGAGCCGTAGTGGTGGTCGTCGTCGCCGGGCCCGCGCGGCTCCTCGGACCCGAACGCGACCAGCACCACCGGCAGCCGCGTCCGCCGCTCCGCCAGCGCCTCGGCGACGGCCAGCAGGACGCCGACGCCCGAGGCGTTGTCCTCCGCGCCGGGCGCCTGCGGCACGGTGTCGAGGTGGGCGCCGACCAGCAGCCAGGGTCGGCCGGGGCGGACGTCGCCGCGGGTCGCGACCACGTTCGTCGACCGGCCGCCGCGGACCGGCACGCCCCAGGAGACGCCCGCGGGCGTCGGGAACGCCTGGCGCTCCACCGACCAGCCGAGGGACGTCAAGCGGGTGCCGACCCACCGGGCCGCGCGGCGGTACGCCGGCGACGTGCCCGGCCGTGGGCCCACCGTGCCCGCCAGGTGCTCGACCGCCGCCACCGCGGTCGCGAGGCGCACGTCGTCGGGGGAGACCCGGCGCACGGCCGGGGGACCCGCGCCGGGCGTTGCTGGGTCGGCCGTGGCGGGTGTGGGCGCGGCCGTGGGCGCGGCCGTGGTCGTGGTCGTGCTGGTCGTGCTGGTCGGTGCGGGCGACGATGAGGGAGCGCCGGACGGGTCCGCCGACGGGTCGTCGGCGCCGCTGCAGGCCGGCAGCAGGCACAGCGCCAGCCCGAGCGAGGCGATCAGGGGCCGGCGCATCCCCCGATGGTGCCCTACGCGGGCGTCGGCTGCGGCTCGAGCGCGAGGTCGACCAGCAGCGAGGCGTGGGCGACGGCGGAGTCGACGACGGGGAGCGGTGCCTGCTCCGGGCTGACGAGCAGGCCGATCTCGGTGCAGGCCAGCACCACCGCGTCGGCCCCGCGGGCGCGCAGGCCCGCCATCACCTCGACGTACGCCGCCCGGGACTCGTCGCGGAGGACGCCCTGGGTCAGCTCGTCGAAGACGACCCGGTCGACCATCGCCCGCTCGTCCTCCTCGGGGACGACCACGGCGATGCCCTGCGTGGCGAGCCGGTCGGCGTAGAAGGTCTCCTCCATCACCCAGCGGGTGCCGAGCAGGCCGAGCGTCGTCCACCCCTCCCGCCGCGCGACGGCCGCGACGGCGTCGGCGATGTGGATCGCCGGGACGGAGACGGCGGACTCCATGGCGGGGAAGTTCTTGTGCATGAGGTTGGTGCACAGCCCGACGAGGTCGGCGCCGCCGGCCTCGCAGCGGCGCGCGGCGTCGGCGAGCAGCGCCGCGGAGCCGGCCCAGTCGCCCCGGACCTGGCAGTCGCGGACCTCCGCGAAGTCCAGCGACTGCAGCGAGATGCGGGCGGAGGCGTGGCCGCCGAGGCGCACGGCGACCTCCTCGTTGATCAGCCGGTAGTAGGTGGCGGTCGAGTGCCAGGACATGCCGCCGACGAGTCCGATGGTCTGCATGCGTCCCAGCGTGGGGGCCCGGAGGACCCAAGGGAATCCCCGCTCTCCTAGGAACGGGCATAAGTTCTCCCTATGGCCCTCGACCCCCGCCGCCTCCTGCTCCTGCGCGACGTCGCCCGGGCCGGCTCGATCAGCGCGGCCGCCCGCGAGCTGGGCTGGACCCAGCCCGCGGTGAGCCAGCACCTCGCCCGGCTCGAGCGCGAGGCCGGGGGTCCGCTGCTGCTGCGCGGCCCGGCGGGGGTGACCCCGACCGAGGCGGGTCGGGCGCTGCTGCGCCGCGCCGACGTGGTGGCCGCCGAGCTGCACGCGGCCGACGAGGAGCTCGCGGCGCTGCACCAGCTGCGCGCCGGGCGCGTGCGCCTGGTCGCCTTCCCCTCGGCCGCCGCGACGCTCGTCCCCGACGCGGTGGGCGCCCTGGCCGCCGCGCACCCCGAGATCGAGGTCGGGCTGGAGGAGGCCGAGCCGCCCGAGGCGCTGGCCGCCGTCGTCGCCGGCGACGCCGACCTCGCCCTCGTCTTCGGGTACGACGGCCCGCCGACCGGCCTCGGGACGCTGGCCTGGCGGCCGCTGCTCGACGAGCCGGTGCGCCTGGTCGTCCCGCCCGGCCACCCCGGACCGGGCCGCCGGGGGCTGGCGACCCTCGCCGCGGCGGACTGGATCGGCGGCTGCGTGCGCTGCCGGACCCACCTGGTCGACTGCTGCGAGGCCGCCGGCTTCACCCCCACCATCCGGCACACCACCGACGACTACGTGGTGGTGCAGAACCTCGTCGCCCGCGGGCTCGGCGTCACCGTGCTCCCGGAGTCCGCGCTCGCGGCGTACCGCCACCCCGGGGTGCAGGTCCTCGACCTCCCCGTGCTCGGCCGGCGCCACGTCGGGCTCGCGCACCGCCCGGGCGCCGAGGCCGTCCCGGCGACCGCGGCGCTGGTCGCCCGGCTCGTCGCCGTCGGGAACAACCCGGCCGGTTCCTCCGTTGTGCCCAGTGAGCAAAGTTGAGTTGGACGGGCTCAAGTCGTCTGTCAGACTCGGACCCGGACCTGCGGCGCCCGTGCGCCGGTCCCCCCGACACCCAGCAGTACACCCGAGCAAGTGGAGGTTGCATCCCATGGCACGTGCGGTCGGCATCGACCTCGGCACGACGAACAGCGTCGTGTCGGTCCTGGAGGGCGGCGAGCCCACCGTCATCGCGAACGCGGAAGGCGCCCGGACCACCCCGTCGGTCGTCGCGTTCGCCAAGTCCGGCGAGGTCCTCGTCGGTGAGGTCGCCAAGCGGCAGGCCGTCACCAACGTCGACCGGACGATCCGGTCGGTCAAGCGCCACATGGGCACCGACTGGAAGCAGAAGATCGACGACAAGGACTTCACCCCGCAGCAGATCAGCGCGTTCGTGCTGCAGAAGCTGAAGCGGGACGCGGAGGCCTACCTCGGCGAGACGGTCACCGACGCGGTCATCACGGTCCCGGCGTACTTCTCCGACTCCCAGCGCCAGGCCACCAAGGAGGCCGGCGAGATCGCGGGCCTCAACGTCCAGCGGATCGTCAACGAGCCCACTGCGGCCGCGCTGGCCTACGGCCTGGACAAGGGCGACGACCAGCTGATCCTCGTCTTCGACCTCGGTGGCGGCACGTTCGACGTCTCGCTGCTGGAGATCGGTGAGGGCGTCGTCGAGGTCAAGGCGACCTCCGGCGACAACCACCTCGGCGGTGACGACTGGGACTCCCGCGTCGTCGACTGGATGGTCACCAAGTTCAAGAACGCCAACGGCGTGGACCTGGCCGCCGACAAGATCGCCAAGCAGCGCCTGCAGGAGGCCGCGGAGAAGGCGAAGATCGAGCTGTCCTCCTCCTCGGAGACCACGATCCACCTGCCCTACATCACCCACGGCGAGTCCGGCCCGCTGCACTTCGAGGAGCGGCTGACCCGCAGCGAGTTCCAGAAGCTCACCGCCGACCTGCTCGAGCGCACCAAGGCGCCCTTCCAGCAGGTGCTCAAGGACGGTGGCGTCAAGGTCAGCGAGATCGACCACGTGGTCCTCGTCGGCGGCTCGACCCGCATGCCGGCCGTGACCGACGTCGTCAAGGAGCTGCTCGGCGGCAAGGAGCCCAACAAGGGCGTCAACCCCGACGAGGTCGTGGCGCTCGGCGCCGCGCTCCAGGCCGGTGTCCTCAAGGGCGAGGTCAAGGACGTCCTGCTGCTCGACGTCACCCCGCTCTCCCTCGGCATCGAGACCAAGGGCGGCGTGATGACCACGCTGATCGAGCGCAACACCACCATCCCGACCAAGCGCTCGGAGATCTTCACGACCGCCGACGACAACCAGCCGTCGGTCGAGATCAAGGTGGCCCAGGGCGAGCGCCAGATGTGGTCGCAGAACCAGCCGCTCGGCAACTTCGAGCTGACCGGCCTGCCGCCGGCCCCGCGCGGCGTGCCGAAGATCGAGGTCACCTTCGACATCGACGCCAACGGCATCGTCCACGTCACCGCCAAGGACCAGGCCTCCGGCAAGGAGCAGTCGATGACGATCTCCGGCGGCTCCGCGCTGAGCAAGGACGACATCGACCGGATGGTCCGCGAGGCCGAGCAGTACGCCGAGGAGGACGCCAAGCGTCGTGCCGCGGTGGACGCCCGCAACCAGGCCGACCAGCTCGTCTACACGACCGAGAAGTTCTTGGCCGACAACGGCGAGAAGATCCCGGACGAGGTCAAGACCGAGGTCCAGGCCGACACCGACGCCCTCAAGGCGATCCTGGAGAACACCGAGGCCTCGGCCGAGGAGATCCAGGCCGGCGTCACCAAGCTCGGCGAGTCCAGCCAGAAGATGGGTGCGGCGATGTACGCCGCGGCCGAGGCCGACGCCTCCGCCGCCGGTGGCACCGCCGGCGCGACCGGTGACGCCGACGACGACATCGTCGACGCCGAGGTCGTCGACGAGGGCACCGAGGGCGAGACCAAGTGAGCGGCGCCCACGAGCCGGCACAGCCCGAGGACGCTCGATCGGAGGACGTGGGCGGCCCGCCGATGACCGACGACCCGGTCGACCCGGTCACCGGCGACGCCGCGGGCCACGTGGACGAGGCAGGGGTCGCCGAGACCCCCGCCGCGCCCGGCCCGGACCTGTCGCCCGAGGACGTCCAGGGCGGGCCCGCCGACGCGGCGGGCGCGCCCGCGTCCGACCCGGCGCAGGACGAGCTCACCGTCACCCGGATGGACCTCGCCGAGCGGACGGCCGACCTGCAGCGCCTGCAGGCCGAGTTCGTCAACTACAAGCGCCGCGTCGAGCGGGACCGCGAGCTGATCCGGGAGAACGCGACGTACGCCGCGCTCACCCCGATCATCGAGGTGCTCGACACCATCGACCGGGCGCGCGAGCACGCTGAGCTCGAGGGCGGGTTCAAGACCGTCGCCGAGCAGCTCGAGCGGACGGTCGAGAAGCTGGGGCTGGCCAAGTTCGGCACCCCCGGCGACGCGTTCGACCCGAGCCTGCACGAGGCGCTCAGCCACGTCGGCGAGGACCCGGACGTCGAGGTGACCACCTGCAAGGTGATCGCCAAGGCCGGCTACCGGATCGGAGACCGGGTCGTCCGCGCGGCCCAGGTCCTGGTCGCCGACCCGGCCCAGTAGGACCAGCACAGATGAGGGAGGGAGGTGCGCGTGAGCACCGATGACGGCTTCCGGGCCGACTGGGCCCAGAAGGACTTCTACGCCGAGCTCGGCGTGAAGAAGGACGCCACGGCCGAGGAGGTCAAGAAGGCCTACCGCAGGCTCGCGCGCGCCAACCACCCCGACTCCAACCCCGGTGACACCGCCAAGCACGAGAAGTTCAAGGCGGTGGCCGAGGCGTACGACGTCGTCGGCGACCCCGAGAAGCGCAAGAAGTACGACGAGATGCGCTCGCTCTACGGCTCCGGCGGCTTCCGTGGCGGCTTCGGCGGGGGCGGCTTCGGTGGTGGTGGCGCGGGCGGCCCGGGCGGCATCAACCTCGAGGACCTGCTGCGCGAGCGGGCCGGGGGCGGCGGCGGGTTCGGCGACATGTTCGGCGACCTGTTCGGCGCCGGCCGCCGCACCCAGCAGACCCGGCGCCCGCAGAAGGGCGCCGACATCGAGACCACGGCGACGATCGGCTTCACCGAGGCGATCGAGGGCGTGACCGTGTCCCTGCGGCTGTCCTCCGACGCGCCGTGCCCGACCTGCTCCGGCACCGGCGGCAAGCCCGGCACCAAGCCCAAGGTCTGCCCCGAGTGCGAGGGCGCCGGGTACGTCGTCGGCTCGGCCGGCGGTGCGTTCAGCATCAACGAGACCTGCCCGCGCTGCGGCGGGCGCCAGCTGGTGTACGACGAGGCGTGCCCGACCTGCCACGGCAGCGGACGCGGCACTTCGGCGCGCACCATCCAGGCGCGCATCCCGGCGGGGGTCAAGGACGGCCAGCGGATCCGGCTGCGCGGCAAGGGTGCGGCCGGCGAGGCCGGCGGCCCGGCCGGCGACCTGTACGTCGACGTCAAGGTCTCCCCGCACCGCATCTTCGGCCGCAAGGACGCCAACCTCACCCTCGACGTGCCGGTCTCCTTCGACGAGGCCGCGCTGGGGGCCGAGGTGAAGATCCCGACCCTCACCGGTGCCCCGGTCACCCTCCGGCTGCCCCCGGGCACGCCGAACGGCCGCACCTTCCGCGTCCGCGGCAAGGGGGCGCCCAAGCCGGACGGCACGACGGGCGACCTGCTCGCGACCGTCGAGGTGCAGGTGCCGGCGGTGCTCGACGCGAAGGCGCGCGAGGCGGTCGAGGCCTACCGCGAGGCGATGGCCGGCAAGCCGCTGCGGGCCGGGCTGTTCGAGGGGGCCTGAGATGGCTGCGTCGACACCCCCGCCGTTCGTGCCGGGTCCCGATGCAGCCGTCTACGTCATCAGCGTCGCCGCCGAGCTGACCGGTCTGCACCCGCAGACCCTGCGCACCTACGAGCGGCTCGGCCTGATCACGCCGGGCCGCACCGGTGGCGGCGGGCGGCGCTACTCCCACCGCGACATCGAGCGGCTGCGCGAGATCGCCGAGCTCACCTCCGCCGGGATCGGCATCGAGGGGGTGCGGCGGATCATGGAGCTGCAGAACCAGGTCCTCGCGCTGCGCTCGCGCACCGAGGAGCTGCACGCCGAGCTCGACGCCACCCGCGACGCGCTGCGCCAGGCGCTGACCGCGCGGCGTACCGACGCCCCGGCCAACAAGCTGCCGGTGCTCCGCTCGCCGGACCCCTCCGCCGCCGTCGTCGTCTGGCGCCGCGGCCGCTGACCAGGGGCCGGACGCGCCTCAGCAGGCGCGCAGGCTGATCGTGAACACCGACCCGCCGTAGGGGCCGGGCGCGTACGACGCGCGGCCGCTCTGCGCCTCGGCGAGCGTGCGCACCACGTGCAGTCCCAGGCCGGTGCCGGTCGCGACCGTCCCGTGGGCCCGGGCGAACTCCCGGAACAGCGAGGCGCGGAACTCCTCGGGCACCCCGTCGCCGGCGTCGACCACGTCGATGGAGACCAGGTCGCCGTCCGGCCGGACGTGCACGGTGTACGGCGCGGCGCCGTACTTGTGGGCGTTGCCGAGCAGGTTGGTGAGCATCTGCTCCAACCGCAGCGGGTCGGCGCGCACCGGGCGGGTCGTCGACGCGGACGGTGACGTCGTAGCGGTCCGCGACGACCGACTCGACGACTGAGCGCGGGTCGACGGTCTGCAGGTCGATGCGGAGGGTGCCGCGCTGGATCTGCGCGGCGGTCAGCAGGTCGGCGGTGATGCTGTCGAGCATCCGGGCCTGCCGGGCGACCGAGCCCATCAGCCGGTCGCGCTGCTCGGTGTCGAGCTCCGGCCCGCCCATGGTCTCGGCGATCCCGCAGATCACCGCGACCGGCCCGCGGATCTCGTGCGCGGTCGTGGCGATCGCCCGGCGCAGGAGGCCGACGTCCTCGGCGGTGGAGTCGAGGTAGACCAGCACCGACCAGCCGGTGCGGCGCAGCGTCGCGCGGACGGCCCCGCCGGGCAGGACGACCTCGAAGGACGCGTCGTTCTCGAGCCGGTGGAACGCCACCAGCCCGGCCAGCTCCGGCGCGGCCAGCGAGAGCGGCGTGCCGGGCGTGCAGCGCTCCACGAGCAGCCGCTGGGCGACGGTGTTGGCGTAGACGACGCGGAAGAGCGGCTCGTCGGCCAGCTCGAGCACGCCGTACGGCGCCATGCCGAGCGCCTCCCAGGACGAGACGTGCGGTCCGACCGGCGGGTGCGCCGGCTCGCTGGTGTCCGGCGCGTGCACGGTCGGCCGGCGCCGGGCGTCCGCGCGCGTCAGGGTGTCGCCCCCGTCGCGCGCGGGTGGTCCGTCTGGGGTCATCTGGTCCGGTTCCTCCGGGGCGAGCGGCGGCGGCTCCGGGACCACCGACAGGGATCGCGGCGCCCGCACCAGCCCTCCGGCCACCACGTCGCGGACGTAGTCGAGGATCGAGGTGAGCGAGGCGCCCTTCTGCACGTAGCCGTCCGCGCCGGCCGCCATGGCCCGCGCCGACATCTGGGTGGCGCCGAAGCCGGAGAGCACCACGATCGCGGCCCGCGGCGCGAGCCGGCGGATGGTCGGCAGCGCCTCGAGCCCGTCCATGACCGGCATGGAGAGGTCGAGGAGCACGACGTCGGGGCGTCCCTCGCGGACCGCCTCGATGCCGGCGAGGCCGTCCCCGGCCTCGGCGACGACGTCGAACCCGCCGCGGACCAGCGCGAGCCGCAGCAGCTCGCGCAGGTCGGCGGTGTCGTCGATGACCACCACGCGCGGGGCGTCGGGGGCGGGTACGGCGCTCATGGGGTCGGCCTTCCGTGGACGGGCTCGGCAGGGGTGACGGCGGCGGGCGCGCTGCGGGTCATGCCGACGTCGAAGTGCTCGCTGCCCAGCAGCCCGGTGATGATCCGGCTGGCGGAGTCGATGGAGGTGTCGAGCGCGGCGTGGGCCTTGGCCGGGTCGTCGAGGTCGAGCGCCATCTTCGCCACGACCATGCCCTGCAGGACCGTGTCGTTGAGCTCGAGCGCCTGCTGCTCGCGGCGGCGGAGGTCCTCGAAGAGCTGGGCCCCCTGCATCAGGCTCGCGTAGGTCCGGCGCAGCGACCAGTACCAGACACCGACCAGTGCGCCGACGACGTCGGAGATCGCCAGCGGCCAGCCCCAGGCGGTGCGCATGGCGTACCCCGCGGCGAGGTCGACGCCGAGCTCGGGCATCAGCATGTGCACCGAGTGCGCGCCGTGGTGCACGGCGCAGGAGAGGAAGATCGCGGCCGTCGCGGCACCCAGCGGGTTGGACCGCAGCTGGTGGCTGCGCCACAGCGGCACGACGATCGCGACGCTGATCAGCAGGTAGGCGAGCATGATCACCGCGTTGCAGACCAGGCCGACGACCCAGGACTCGATCATGCGGGCACCCCCGCCAGGGACGTGAGCGCCAGGACCAGCGCCGAGCCGACCAGGAAGCGGCGGGCGGCCGGGTGCCAGTCCCGCCAGCCGGGGACGCGGGTGCCCGCGGCCAGGGGAGCGGCGGCCAGCAGCCGCCCGCAGGCGAGGACCACGACGACCTCCCAGCCGGCGGCGAGCAGGTCCCAGGTCCCCACCGGCTCGGTGCCGCCGGCGAGCGGCCCGAGGTCGGGCAGGCCGACCGTGCGCGAGACCGCCCAGACCAGGACGAGGGCGGCGTTCCCGACCGCTGCCGCGCGGAGCAGCGCGGGGCCGGTGCCGGCCGGCGCGAGCGCCGCCCAGCCGAGCTGGCCGAGCGCGCAGAGCAGGAAGAAGCCGCCGAGCGCCGGCTGGTCGCCCAGGTGGGCCGCGCCCACGGCCGCGTGCACCCCGGCGGCCGCGGTGCCGGCCACGAGTGCGAGCGGGAGGGTGAGGCAGGCGGCGGACGACGGGCCGGGCCGGTCGCCGGTGTCGGCGAGGGTGTCGGCGCGGGCGTCGGCGGGAAAGAACGGCGTGCCGGTGGGCACGCCGCTGGGCGCTCCGGCCAGCAGCCGGACCCGGACCTCGTGCACCCGCCGCTCGTGCTCGTCGCGCGGCGCCGCCGGCGGCGGGCTGAGCCGCGGCGCGAGGCGCGGGGCGAGCCGGTCGAGCGCGGCCGGGAGCACCAGCGCCAGCATCCCGGCGGTGCCGCCGAGCACGATGAGCCAGTGCACGCCGTGCGCGAGCAGGCCCGCCCCGCTCGCGGCCGTGAAGGCCGTCATGTGTTTCCTCCCCCGCCCCGGCCAGGCCGGGGCTCCCGGAGGGACGCTAGGACGCGCGTCCCGCCCCGGTCGCGTGGTTGGGGTGGAAATGGCCCGATCGGGTCAGGGGGCCCGCGACCGGGGGTGGCGGGTCAGGGGTCGGTGCAGGGGTACTCCTGCCCTGGCGCCCGAGGGTGCGCCCCGGTAGGCAGGGGCGAGGGGCTGCAGCCGCCGCACGGCTCCGACCTGCAGGAACATCGTGAAGTTGAGTGGAACAGACTCAACTCCTGGTGCGTTGCACGAAGTACGACCACCCTGGACCACCCTGGTCCACCACGTCACAGGAGACATGCATGAGCCAGTTCGGCGCTGAGAAGTTCACGACCCGCAGCCGCGAGGCCATCGAGGCCGCGCAGCTCTCCGCCACCACGGCCGGCAACAGCCACACCGAGCCGGTCCACCTGCTGGTGGCCCTGCTCCTCCAGGAGAACGGCACCGCCGCCAACCTGGTCGCCAAGGCCGGCGTCGACGTCGCCTCCCTGGTCCGCACGGCCGCGGCCGAGCGGGACCGCCTGCCGAAGGCCTCCGGGGCGACCGTCCAGCAGCCCAGCGCCTCGCCGGCGCTGACCCGCGTGCTCGCCGGCGCGCTCGACCTCGCGTCGTCGATGAAGGACGAGTACGTCGCCAGCGAGCACCTGCTGATCTCGCTGGCCACCGTCGAGAGCAGCGCGCGCACCGTGCTGACCGACGCCGGGCTGACCTCCGACGGGCTGCGCGAGTCGCTGACCGCCGTCCGCGGCAACCGCCGGGTCACCAGCGAGGACGCCGAGTCGACCTACGAGGCGCTCGAGAAGTACTCCGTCGACCTCACCCGGGCCGCCGAGGAGGGCCGGCTCGACCCGGTCATCGGCCGCGACTCCGAGATCCGCCGCGTCGTGCAGGTGCTCTCGCGACGCACCAAGAACAACCCGGTCCTCATCGGCGAGCCCGGTGTCGGCAAGACCGCCGTCGTCGAAGGCCTCGCCCAGCGCGTCGTCGCCGGCGACGTGCCGGACTCCCTCAAGGGCCGGCGGGTGCTGAGCCTGGACCTGGCGGCGATGGTCGCCGGCGCGAAGTACCGCGGCGAGTTCGAGGAGCGCCTCAAGGCCGTCCTCGAGGAGATCAGTGACGCCGGCGGCCAGGTCATCACATTCATCGACGAGCTGCACACCGTCGTCGGCGCGGGCGCCGGCGGCGACTCGGCGATGGACGCCGGCAACATGCTCAAGCCGATGCTCGCCCGCGGCGAGCTGCACATGATCGGCGCGACGACGCTCGACGAGTACCGCGAGCGGATCGAGAAGGACCCCGCCCTCGAGCGCCGCTTCCAGCAGGTGTTCGTGGGGGAGCCCAGCGTCGAGGACACCGTGCAGATCCTGCGCGGCATCCAGGAGAAGTACGAGGCGCACCACGGCGTGCGGATCACCGACGCCGCGCTCGTCGCCGCCGCGACCCTCAGCGACCGCTACATCACCGGGCGCCAGCTGCCCGACAAGGCCATCGACCTCGTCGACGAGGCCGCGAGCCGGCTGCGGATGGAGATCGAGTCCTCCCCTGAGGAGATCGACGAGCTCCGCCGCCGCCTGGACCGGCTGAAGATGGAGGAGTTCGCGCTCGCCAAGGAGTCCGACGAGGCCTCCCTCGAGCGCCTCGAGCGGCTGCGCGCCGACCGCGCCGACCGCGAGGAGGAGCTGCGCGCGCTGGAGGCGCGGTGGGAGGCGGAGAAGCAGTCCCTCGAGGGCGAGGGCGAGCTGCGCCGCCAGCTCGACCAGCTGCGGATCGAGGCCGAGAAGCTGCTCCGCGACGGCGACCTCGCCGGTGCCAGCGAGATCCAGTACGGCCGGATCCCCGAGCTGGAGAAGCAGATCGAGGCGGCCGCGTCGGCCGAGAAGAGCGCTCTCGAGCCGCTGGTCGGCGAGGAGGTCGGCGCCGAGCAGATCGCGGAGGTCGTGGAGGCCTGGACCGGCATCCCGACCGGGCGGATGCTCGAGGGCGAGACCGCCAAGCTGCTGCGGATGGAGGAGGTCATCGGCGAGCGGCTGATCGGCCAGCGCGAGGCGGTGACCGCGGTGAGCGACGCCGTACGCCGCTCGCGGGCCGGCATCGCCGACCCGAACCGCCCGACCGGGTCGTTCCTCTTCCTCGGCCCCACCGGCACCGGCAAGACCGAGCTGGCCAAGGCGCTGGCCGACTTCCTCTTCGACGACGAGCGGGCGATCGTCCGCATCGACATGAGCGAGTACTCCGAGAAGCACGCGGTCTCGCGCCTGGTCGGTGCGCCTCCCGGCTACGTCGGCTACGACGAGGGCGGCCAGCTGACCGAGGCGGTGCGTCGCCGGCCGTACTCCGTGGTGCTCCTCGACGAGGTCGAGAAGGCCCACCCGGAGGTCTTCGACATCCTCCTGCAGGTGCTCGACGACGGCCGACTCACCGACGGGCAGGGCCGCACCGTCGACTTCCGCAACACGCTGCTGATCCTCACCAGCAACCTGGGCTCGACCTACCTGGTCGACCCCACGCTGGACCCTGAGAAGAAGCGCGAGTCGGTGATGGCGGTGGTCCGCTCCTCGTTCAAGCCCGAGTTCCTCAACCGGCTCGACGAGATCGTCACCTTCGACGCCCTCTCGCTGGCCGACCTCACCCGGATCGTCGACATCCAGCTCGGGCTGCTCGGGCAGCGGCTGGCGGTGCGGCGGATCTCGATCGAGGTCTCCGAGGCCGCGAAGGCGTGGCTGGCCGAGAAGGGCTGGGACCCGGCGTACGGCGCCCGCCCGCTGCGCCGGCTCATCCAGTCGGCGATCGGCGACCCGCTCGCGAAGCTGTTGATCAGCGGCGAGGTCGTCGACGGCGGCGCGGTCTCGGTCGACGTCGGCGGCGAGGGGCTGGAGCTCCGCGCGCACTGACCCGGTTGAATGAGGGCATGAGCGACACACCTGCCCGTCCGCGCCAGGCCACGCTGTCGGCCTGGATGATCATGGGCGGCTCGGTGTTCGTCGTGCTCTCGGTCTTCGAGCGGGTCTCGGGGCTCACCAGTCTCGAGACCCGCGAGTCCGTCGAGGACTTCCTGGCCGTCCCGCCGGGCGACGGCCTGGGCCTGGACACCTCCGAGGTCCTCGACCTGCTCCGGGTGCTCGCCATGACGGCCGGGGCCTGCGCGGCCGCGGCGGCCGTGCTCGGGTACTTCGTGCTGCAGCGCTCGCGCGGGGCCCGGCTCGCGCTGTCGGTCCTCGCGCTGCCGCTCTTCCTCACCGGCATGGCGGCCGGCGGCTTCGTGTCCTCCATCGTGGCGGCCGCGGTCGTCGTGCTCTGGATGCAGCCGACCCGCTCCTGGTTCGACGGGACCCAGCCTCCCGAGCGGCCGGAGCGGCCGGGCCAGCAGGCCCGCCAGGAGGGGTCCGGCCGCTCGGGCGCGTCGGGCGCGGGCTGGCCCCCGCCGATGCCCGAGCCGCCCCGCGAGCCCGCGCAGCAGGCTCCCGGGACGACGCCCGGCCCGGGTGGCACCTCGGGCAGCGGGTCCGCTGAGCCCCGCGCCTGGCAGGGCTTCGGCACGGCTCCCGGGGGACCGCAGCAGCAGACCGCTCCCCAGCGGCCGCACGAGCCGCAGCACCCCGCGCGGCTGGGCTACGCCCCGCCCCCGCACGACACCCGGCCGGCGAACCTCGTCTGGGCGTGCGCGCTCACCTGGGCCGGGAGCGGTCTCGCGGCGGTCGGGATGGGCATGGCGGTGCTGGTCATGCTCGCGGCGCCGGACCTCGTCCTGGACCAGCTGAGCCGCAGCCCCGAGCTCAGCGAGAGCGACCTGTCGCGCTCGGCGGTCCGGGACTCCGTCGTCGTCACCGGCGTGGTGGTGGTCCTCTGGTCGCTCGCCGCCGCGGTCGTGGCGGCGTTCGCCTGGCGCGGCGCCCGCTGGGCGCGCACCGCCCTGCTGGTCTCCGCGGCGCTGGCGGCGGCGCTGTGCCTGCTCAGCGTGGTGCTCGGCAGCCCCGTGGCGGTCCTGCCGTTCGGGGTCTGCGTGGCGGCGATCGTGCTGCTCGGCCGACCCGACGTCCGGGCGTTCTTCGCCGCGCGCTGACCCGCGTCCGGGGCCACGCCGTCTGGGAGAGTGGCCCCATGAGCGACTCCCCCTACGGTCCGCCCCCGCCGAGCGAGAACCCCTACGGCCAGCAGCCGCCGCACGACCCCTCCGCCCAGCAGCCGCCCGCCGACCCGTACGGCCAGCAGGCGCCCGGCGCCGGCCCGTACGGCGGCCAGCCGGGCCAGCCCTACGGCGGCCAGCCGTACGGCGGTCAGCCGTACGGCGGACAGCCCTACGGCGGCCCGGGGCACGGCACCGCGCCGCGGGACCCCGACAAGCGCCCCTCGACCGTGACCGCGGCGGCGATCACCACGCTGGTCTGCGCCGGCCTGGGCGCGCTGCTGTTCGGCATCGCCACCATCGCGCTCATCGTCGCCCGCGAGTCCTTCTCCGAGGACATCCGCCGCGAGATCGAGGGCGACCCCGCCTTCGACGGCACCGACGTGCCCAGCGCCGACCAGCTGGCCACCCTCTTCGTGGTCATCCTGGCGGCGCTGCTGGTCTGGTGCCTGGTCGCCTGCGCGCTGGCCGTGCTCACCCTGCGCCGCTCGAACGTCGCCCGGGTGCTGCTGGTGATCAGCGCCGTCCTGAGCGCGCTGCTGAGCCTGGTCGGGATCTTCTCGCTGGTCTCCGCGGTCCCGCTCATCGCATCCGTCGCGGTCGTCGTCCTGCTCTTCACCGGCGGCGCCGGCGACTGGTTCGCCCGCCGCGGTGGCCCGCAGCAGGAGCTGCCGACGGGCACCACCCAGCCCTGGGGCTGAGCCCTCGCCGGGTCAGCCGGCCGAGGGAGCGGAGAGGTCGGCCTCGCGCAGCCGCGCGAGGCCGTCCTCGATGACGGCGGTCTCCTTGCAGAAGGCCCACCGCACCAGGTGCCGACCCGCCTCGACGTCGTCGTGGAAGGCGACGGCCGGGATCGCCACCACCCCGGCCCGCTCGGGCAGCGCGAGGCAGAACTCCCGCCCGTCGGCCCAGCCGTACGCCGCCACGTCGGCGATCGCGAAGTAGGTGCCCTCCGGCACCCGGACGTCCATCCCCACCTCGGCCAGTCCCGCGCAGAGCAGGTCCCGGCGCGAGCGCAGGTCGCGGGCCAGCTCGCGCGGCCACTCCGGCTCCTCGTCGAGCGCCCGCGCCACCGCCGGCTGCAGCGGCGAGCCGGAGGTGAAGGTCAACCACTGCTTGGCGCCGAGCAGCGCGCCGACCAGCTCGCGCGGGCCGGTCGCCCAGCCGACCTTCCACCCGGTGAAGGAGTAGGACTTGCCGGCGCTGGAGAGGGTCAGCGTCCGCTCCCGCATGCCCGGGAGGGTCGCGAGCGGCACGTGCTCGTGACCGAAGGTCAGGTGCTCGTAGACCTCGTCGGTCACCACGACCAGGTCGTGCTCGATCGCCACGGCCGCCACCTCGGCCAGCTCCTCGCGGGTCAGCACGGTGCCGGTCGGGTTGTGCGGGGAGTTGAGCAGGATCAGCTTCGTCCGCGGGCCGACGGCGGCGCGCAGCTCGTCGGCGTCCAGCCGGAAGTCCGGCGCGCGCAGCGTCACCGGCCGGCGCACCCCGCCGGCCACCTGGATCATCGCGGTGTAGGAGTCGTAGTACGGCTCCAGCACGACCACCTCGTCCCCGGGGTCCACCAGGCCGAGCAGCGCGGCGGCGATCCCCTCGGTCGCGCCGGTCGTCACCACCACCTCGGAGTCGGGGTCCAGCTCGAGGCCGTAGTGCCGGTGCTGGTGGCGGGCGACGGCCTGCCGCAGCGCCGGCACACCGGGCCCGGGGGCGTACTGGTTGTGGCCGCCGCGCAGCGCGGCGACCGCCTCCTCGACGACCGCCGGCGGCCCGTCGGCGTCGGGGAAGCCCTGGCCGAGGTTCACCGAGCCGGTCCGCAGCGCGAGCGCCGACATCTCGGTGAAGATCGTCGGCGGGATGCCGTGGAGGCGGGCGGCCGTCCGGGGAGCGAGCACGTCGGCCAGGGTACGCAGGCGGCCCGGCTGGCGCCGTACGTGAGAATGGCGCCCGTGACCACCACCGACGACTCGCTCGCCGCCGACATCGACGCCTGCTGCCGCCTGACCGGGACGTTCACGCTCCGCTCGGGCCAGGTCGCGCCGGAGTACTTCGACAAGTACCTCTTCGAGGCCGACCCGATCCTCCTCCAGCGCGTCGCCCGCGAGATGGTCCAGCTGCTGCCGCACGACACCGAGCTGGTGGGCGGCCTCGAGCTCGGCGGCGTGCCGCTCGCGACGTCGGTCAGCGGCATGACCGGGACCCCGGCGCTGTTCGTGCGCAAGAAGGCCAAGGAGTACGGCACCTGCAAGCTCGCCGAGGGACCCGACGTCTCCGGCCGGCGGGTCACCCTGGTCGAGGACGTCATCACCACCGGCGGCGCCGTCCGGGACGCCACGGTCGCCCTGCGCGAGGCCGGCGCGGTCGTGGAGGTCGTCGTCTGCGCGATCGACCGGAGCCCCGAGGGCGAGCAGCCCCTGGCCGACCTCGGCCTCGAGGTCCGTGCGGTGCTGACCAAGGCCGACCTCGACGCCGCGCGCGCCTCCGCATGAGCGCCGCCGCCGTGGTCCTCGCCGCGGCCACGGAGACCGAGGAGCTGGGCGGCGTCGCGGGCTGGGCCGTCGACCTGATGGAGCGGCTCGGCGCCCCCGGCGCGGGGTTGGCCATCGCCCTGGAGAACCTCTTCCCCCCGCTGCCGAGCGAGGTGATCCTCCCGCTGGCCGGGTTCACCGCCAGCCAGGGCACCTTCACGCTCGCGGAGGCGATCGGCTGGACGACGGCGGGCTCGGTCCTCGGCGCGGTGGTGCTCTACCTGGTCGGCGTGCTGATCGGCCGGCAGCGGATGTACTGGGTCTGGGAGCGGCTGCCGCTGGTGAAGGTCACGGACCTGGAGAAGACCGAGCAGTGGTTCGCCCGGCACGGGCGCAAGGCGGTGTTCTTCGGCCGGATGATCCCGATCTTCCGCAGCCTGATCTCGGTGCCCGCCGGCCTGGAGCGGATGCCGTTCGGGCAGTTCCTGCTGCTCACGCTGGCGGGATCGGCGATCTGGAACGTCACCTTCGTGCTGGCCGGCTACTGGCTCGGCGAGCAGTGGCACCGGGTCGAGCAGTACGTCGGCGTCTTCCAGTGGGTCGTCATCGCCGCGGTCGTGCTCGGCGCCTGCTGGTGGCTGGTGCTGCGCGTCCGCGCCATCCGGCACGAGCGCCGGACCGCCTGAGGCCGGCCGGCCGCCCGGTCCCGCCGGCCCCGGCGGACCGGCGGGTCAGACGCTGTCGCGGTGGGGCGGGACCGAGGCGCCGGTGATGTCGCGGTCGGGGCGGCCGTCGTGGTCGTTGTCGTCCGCCAGCGGGCTGTCGGTGCGGCGGTGGCGCCACCACTCGTAGGCCAGCGGGACCGCGGTGAAGGCCAGGATCACCAGGAAGATCAGGTCGATGTTGCTCTCCAGCCAGGGCACGGTGTGGCCCAGGAAGTACCCCAGGCTGGTGACCACGACGACCCACGAGACGCCGCCGACCAGGCTCCAGGTGTAGAAGCGCCGCCGCGGCATCCCGGTGATGCCGGCGACCACGGTGATGTAGGTCCGCACGAAGGCCACGAAGCGGCCGATCACCAGCGCCTTGTTGCCGTGGCGGTCGAAGAACGCCTCGGTCTGGTCGAAGTACTTCTGCTTGAGCACCCGGCCGTCGCGCTCGCGCAGCCGAGGCCCGATCCGCCGGCCGATCTCGTAGCCGGTCACGTTGCCCAGCCAGGCCGCCAGGACCATCAGCGACATCGCGATGGCCAGCTCGACGAGCCGGGAGCCGGGGAAGAGGTCGATCTGCCCCGTGGCGATGAAGATGCCGAGCGCGAAGAGGAGGCTGTCGCCGGGGAGGAACGGGAAGAACAGCCCGCATTCGACGAAGACGATCAGGAGGCTGAGCCAGAAGAGCTCGGCACCGAACTGCTGGAGGAGCCACTGCGGGTCCAGGAAGTCGAGGCCGAGCATCATCGGCGAGGGGAAGCCCAGGCTTCCCGCGAGCGCGCTCACCTCCACAGCCTACCGGCCGCCTTCCGCGACGGGGGCGGCGCCCGCCTAGGGTCGCGGCCATGCAGGACGACCGCCGCGCGCCGTACGACCCGATGCCGCACGGCCCGGCCGAGGTGGGTGTCGGCCCCTGGGAGGGGCCGTGGCCGACGGGGGAGCAGTACGACGCCGCGCTGCTCGCCGAGGGGGACCGCCGCAACGTCGTGGACCGCTACCGCTACTGGACGCTCGAGGCGATCGTGGCCGACCTGGACACCCGCCGCCACGACTTCCACGTGGCGATCGAGAACTGGCAGCACGACTTCAACATCGGCGCGATCGTGCGCTCGGCGAACGCCTTCCTCGCCGCGGAGGTCCACATCGTCGGCAACCGCCGCTGGAACCGGCGCGGCGCGATGGTCACCGACCGCTACCAGCACGTGCGGCACCACCCCACCGTCACCGACCTCGCGGCGTACCTCGGCGAGCGGCCGGGCGGGGCGGTCCCGCTGCTGGGCATCGACAACCTCCCCGGTTCGGCGCACCTGGAGACGATGGAGGTGCCGCGACGCGTGTGCTTCCTCTTCGGGCAGGAGGGCCCCGGGCTGAGCGAGGCGGCGCGCGAGGCCTGCGACGGGACCTTCTCCATCGCGCAGTTCGGCTCGACCCGCTCGATCAACGCCAGCGCGGCGGCCGCGATCGCCATGCACGCCTGGGTCCGCGCGCACGCCGACCTCTCCGGCGACGCCGCCTGGCGCGGCTGAGCGCGCGAGGGGCTCGACGGCTGTCGGTGGCCGGGTCCACGATGGCCGGCATGGTCGACGTCGTCTGCTTCCACCACGCGCTCGGGCTGACCCGGGGCGTCCGCGCCTTCGCGGACCGTCTCCGGGAGGCGGGACACACCGTGCACACCCCGGACCTGTTCGAGGGCCGGCTCTTCGACACCGTCGAGGAGGGTGTCGCGCACGCGCAGGGCCTCGGCTTCTCCACGGTGCTCGAGCGGGGTCGCGAGGCGGTGGCCGGCCTCCCCGAGGCGCTGGTCACCGCGGGGTTCTCCCTCGGTGTGCTGCCGGCGCAGCTGGTCGCGCAGACCCGTCCCGGCGTGCGCGGGGCGGTGCTGATGGAGTCCTTCGTGCCGCCGTCGGAGTTCGGCTCGTGGCCGGAGGGGGTGCCGGTCCAGGTGCACGGCATGACCGACGACCCGTTCTTCGCCGGGGACGGCGACCTCGCGGCGGCCCGGGACTTCGGCGCCGAGGGGGTCACCGAGGTCGAGCTGTTCACCTACCCCGGTGACGTGCACCTGTTCGCCGACAGCAGCCTCGCGACGTACGACGAGGCGGCGGCGGGGCTGCTGGTCGACCGGGTGCTGGGGTTCCTCGAGCGGGTCGGCTGACTCACCCGGCGAGGAGCCGCGTCGCCGTCGCGACCGCCGCCGCCGCGTCGGGCGCCGTCGGGCCGACGTCGGCGGGCAGGTCCCAGGGGTCGACCAGCACGAGCGGCACGCCGGTGCGCCGCGCGAGCGCGATCTCGCTGAGCGTGCCCCAGCTGCACCCGACCGCCACGACCGCGTCGGCGGCCCGCAGGAGCAGCCCGTTGCGCAGCTCGCCCAGGCCGGTCGGCAGCAGGAAGGCGTGCTCGGGGGACCCGTCGGCACGATCGGTCCCCGGCAGCAGGCCGATCGCCGTTCCGCCGGCCTCCCGGGCACCGGCCGCGGCGGCCCGCATCACGCCGCCCAGCCCGCCGGTCAGCACGGTCGCGCCTGCCTCGGCCAGCAGCCGGCCGACCTCGGTCGCGGCGGACAGCTGCTCGGCGGTCGCGGTGTCGGCCGGGCCGACCACGGCGACGTACCGGCCGGTCAGGGCTGCCGGCACCCCGCTCAGCGCCCCTGGAGGACGTCGCGCACGACGCGGCGGTGGACCAGCTCGGTCACGGTCTCCCGGGCCGGCAGGTCGGCGAGGAGGTACGCCGCGCCGACGATCCCGTCGGGGTCGAGGCGGACGTCCTGCTCGACCCGGCAGGCGGTCGCGTCCTCGGCGGTGACCGTGGTCGTGAGGGTGACCCGCCCCGGGGAGCGCAGGTCGGCGACGAGGACCAGTCGGTGCGTGCCCGACCCGGGGTCGTCCTCGACCTCCCAGACCCGCCAGAAGCCGACCGTGTCGCCGCGCACGAGCAGCGGCCGGTCCGGCACCGACCAGCGGCGCCCGGCCCCGCCGGCCAGCCGGTCGATGAGCCCGCGGACGACGAGCGGGCCGGCGTCGACGTACCACCGGGAGCCCGCGAGGCCGCACGCCACGACCGCCCACGCGTGGTCCGCGGGCACCGGGAGGGTGCTCGCGCGGCGGGTCCGACGGAGCGAGGTGCGACGGAGCATGCCCCGCAGGTAGCCACTAGGGTGCGAGCAGAATCCTGGCCCCGCGCCCGCACGTGCCCGCCCGAGTCCCAGTCCGTCCCCTGGAGGAGCCCGCAGTGCCCATCGTGACCCCCGAGAAGTACGCCGAGATGCTCGACGCGGCCAAGCAGAACGCCTACGCGTTCCCGGCCATCAACGTGTCGTCCTCGCAGACGCTGAACGCCGCCCTCAAGGGCTTCGCCGACGCCGGTTCCGACGGCATCATCCAGGTCTCCACCGGCGGTGCGGAGTACCTCTCCGGCCCCTCGGTCAAGGACATGGTGAGCGGCTCGGTCGCCTTCGCGCAGTACGCCGCGGAGGTCGCCAGGAACTACCCGGTCAACATCGCGCTGCACACCGACCACTGCCCGCAGGACAAGCTCGACGGCTTCGTCCGGCCGCTGCTCGACCTCTCCCGCGAGCGGGTCGAGCGCGGCGAGGCGCCGCTGTTCCAGTCGCACATGTGGGACGGCTCCGCGGTGCCGCTGGAGGAGAACCTCTCCATCGCCTCCGAGCTGCTCGAGAAGTGCATCGCGGCGAAGATCATCCTCGAGATCGAGGTCGGCGTCGTCGGCGGCGAGGAGGACGGCGTCGCCCACGAGATCAACGACAAGCTCTACTCCACCCCGGCCGACGCGATCGCCACCGCCAAGGCGCTGGGCTACGGCGAGCGCGGCTACTACATGACCGCCCTGACCTTCGGCAACGTGCACGGCGTCTACAAGCCGGGCAACGTCAAGCTCCGCCCGGAGGTGCTCAAGGAGGCCCAGGAGGCGGTCGTCTCCGAGTTCGGCCTCGAGGCCGGCGCGAAGCCGTTCCACCTGGTCTTCCACGGCGGCTCCGGCTCCTCGGCCGAGGAGATCGCCGCGGCCGTCGACTACGGCGTGGTCAAGATGAACGTCGACACCGACACCCAGTACGCCTTCACCCGCCCCGTGGCGGCGCACATGTTCAGCAACTACGACGGCGTCCTCAAGGTCGACGGCGAGGTCGGCAACAAGAAGGCCTACGACCCGCGTGCTTGGGGCAAGGCCGCCGAGGCCGGCATGGCCGCCCGCGTCGTCGAGGCCTGCGAGCACCTCCGCTCCGCGGGCAAGTCGCTCGGCTGACCGCCACTTCCTGCACGCCGCACGGCGCCGGTCTCCCCTCGGGGGCCGGCGTCGTGCTGCTTCGTCAAGGTGTGCAGGCGAATGGTCGTCCGCGGCGGCTCGGCTGCATCCCTTGATGAACAGCCGGCCGCCGGCCGCTCGGAGGTCAGTCCGCAGCAGCGGCAGGCACGGCCGCCGCGGCCGCGCCGCCACCGAAGCCGGCGTGGCGGGGCCGCTCGAAGAACAGCACGGCGAGCAGGCCCAGGACCAGGACGGCGGGTGGCAGGAGCAGCGAGGCGCCCATGGCGTCGCTGAAGGACTGCGCCACCTGGGCGGGGAGCTCGCCGACGCCGGACGCGCCGGCCTCGCCGCCGCCGTACGAGGGGAGCCCCTCGGCCGCGAGCCGGGCGTCCATGAGGACGGCGATCGCGGCGGAGCCGAGCACGGCGCCGACCTGGCGCGTGGCGTTGTAGACCCCGGAGCCGGCGCCGGCCTGCTGCACCGGGAGGTTGCGGGTGGCCGTGGCGGAGTTGGGCGCCCACACGAACGCGTTGCCGATCCCGAGCAGGACCATCGGCGGCACGATCCAGAAGATCGACCCGTCGGGCTGCAGGGCGAGGGCCAGCCAGACCAGGGAGACGATGATCGCGCTGAACCCGAAGCCGGTCAGCAGCCGCGGGTGGACCCGGTCGGTCAGCCCGCCGACCGGCCGGGCGAGGACGATGGTCATGACCGCCATCGGCACGAGCAGCAGCGCGGCGCGCGTCGGGCTGAGGCCGCGGACGACCTGGGCCCACAGCATGATCGGGATCGCCATCGCGGTGATCGCGAAGCCCATCGCGCTGATCGCGACGTTGGCCAGCGAGAAGTTTCGGTCGCGGAACAGGCCGAGCGGGACCAGCGGCTCGGCGCGGTTGCGCGCCTGCCACCCGACGAAGAGCGCGAGCACCACGACCCCGCCGACGATCATCGACCACACCAGGGCGCTCCACTCGAGCTCGTGGCCCTCCTGGACGCCGAAGACGAGCAGGAACATGCCGGCACCGCTGAGCACGACGCCGAGCCAGTCGAAGCGGTGGCTGTTGGTCTGCAGGACCGGCACGAGCCGCAGCGCCAGCACGAACCCGACGATGCCGACCGGCACGTTGATGAAGAAGATCCACTCCCACCCGAGGGCGTCGACCAGCACGCCGCCGAGGATCGGTCCGACCAGTGTGGCCACGCCGGCGGTGGCGCCCCACAGGGCCATCGCCTTGCCGCGCCGCTGCGCGGGGAAGATGCGGGTGATGATCGCCATCGTCTGCGGCGTGATCATCGCCGCGCCCAGGCCCTGCACCACGCGGGCGGCGACCAGGCCCTCGATCGACCCGGTCAGGCCGCACCACAGCGAGGCGAGGGTGAACACGGTCAGCCCGGCCAGGTACATCCGCCGGGGCCCGAACCGGTCGCCCAGCCGACCGGTGATCAGCACCGGCACGGCGTAGGCGAGCAGGTAGGCGCTGGTCACCCAGACCACGGCGTTCACGTCGGCGTCGAGGTCCTCGATGATCGCCGGCGTCGCCACCGACACGATGGTGGAGTCGACGAGGATCATGAAGAAGCCCAGGCAGAGGGCGAGGAGCGCCGGCCACGGGTCCTTCCCGGAGGCGGTCGGGGGCGAGGACGCGGCGGCGGTCGAGGTCACGGGGGAAGTGAACACGTCGCCGTGGACAATGCTTCCCATGACCACTCCGATCGGACGCGACCTGATGGCGGGCCCCCCGCCCACCCACCTCCCGGTGGACCCCGCGAGCGACGCCCTCGGCGGGGGCGAGGCGCCGACCGAGGTGGTACGCCGCTTCCCGGCGTCGCCGGTCGCCTGGGCCGCGCTGGCCGAGGAGGCCGTCGCGGCGGACGCCGACCCGGTGACCGTCTACGCCTACGCGCGGGTCGGCTACCACCGCAGCCTCGACATGCTGCGGCGCAACGGGTGGAAGGGCCACGGGCCGGTGCCGTGGGAGCACGAGCCCAACCGCGGCTTCCTCACCTGCCTCGCGCTCCTCGCGAAGGCCGCCCGGGCGATCGGTGAGACCGACGAGTGGGAGCGGTGCCGCGACTTCCTGCGCGACTCCTCCCCGACCGCCTACCGCGAGCTGCTCGGCGACGCCTGAGCCCGGCTCGCGGCCCGGGTCGCCGCCGGGGCCGACGCCCGGGCCAGCCTGACCAGTGCGGCGGCCGGTCCCTCCGGCCGCCGCTCGGGCAGCCAGACCGCCCGCAGCGACCGGCCGAGGTCGAGGTCGGCGACCGGCACGTCGACCAGCTGGCCGGTCGCGAGCTCGGCGGCCACCGCCAGCTCGCTGAGCACGGCGGGCGCACCGCCCTCGGCAGCGGCCGCCTTGACCGCCGCGGTGCTGGCCAGCTCCAGCCGCTGCTCCCCGAGGGCGTGGCCGGCCAGGTCGAGCGCCCGCACGAGCGTCTCCCGCGTCCCCGACCCCGCCTCCCGCAGCACCAGGTCCGAGGCCACGAGCTCCGCGGCCGACACCTGGGTACGCCGCCGGGCCCACGGGTGGGTCGGCCCGACCACCACGAGCAATCGGTCCCGCGCCACCGTCGTGGAGGCGACCGTCCGCGGCACGGTCGGTGACTCCACGAACCCGACCGGCACCCGGCCGGAGACCACCCGCTCGAGCACGTGGTGGGAGTTGCCGACGTCGAGGCTGACGTGCAGGTCCGGGTGCTCGCGGCGGAACCGGGCCAGCCAGCGGGGCGCGAGGTGCTCGGCCACCGTCAGGCTGCTCGCGACCGTCAGGTGGGCCTTGCGCTGGGCCGCCAGGGAACGGGCCCCCAGCACGACCCGCTCCACGCCCGCCAGCGCCTCCCGGGCCCAGGCCACGACGACCTCGCCCTCGGTGGTGAGCCGGGACCCCGCGGTGGTGCGGACGACGAGCGCCAGGTCGAGCTGGCGCTCGAGCTTCCCGAGGAGCCGGCTCGCGTTCGGCTGCGCCATCCCGACCTGTCGGGCGGCGGCACCGACCGAGCCGGTCTCGGCCACGCGGACCAGCAGGTCGAGCCCGGCGAGGTCGACCGGAGTGCTCATGCCCTGACGATATGAGTGCTGCCCTGCTCATATCAAGACCGCATGGGTGGAGGCCCGATCGACGGCTACCGCGCGAGGCTCACGGGCCGGAGGCTGGGGAGGTGCACCCGACCCTCCCCGCCCCGGCGGCCCGCCTGCCCGGGCTGGCGCTCGCCGGCACCGCCGGCGCCGCCGCCCTGGCGGTGCACGCGCTGGTCCCGCCCCTCGGTGCGACGCTCGTCGCCGTGGTGCTGGGCTTCGCCGCGGCCGCGTCGGGCCGGCTGCCCGCCGCGGTCCGCCCAGGGCTCGCCGCGGCGGCCCGCGGCGTGCTGCGCGTCGGGGTGGCGCTCCTCGGCCTGCAGCTGGTGCTCGGCGAGGTGCTGGCGCTGGGCTGGCCGGTCCTGGCGGTCGTCCTCGGGGTCGTCGTGCTGGGGATCTCGGCGACCCTGCTGGTCGCCCGCCTGCTCGGCGTGCCTCCCGAGCAGGGCCTCCTCGTCGCCTGCGGGTTCTCCATCTGCGGGGCCGCGGCCGTCGCCGCGCTCGACGGCGTGCGCCGCAGCCGGGCCGAGGACGTCGCCCGGGTGGTCGCGCTCGTCGTGGTCTGCGGCAGCGCCGCCATGCTCGCCGTGCCGCTCGTCGGAGCCGCGCTGGGCCTGTCCGCGGAGGGCACCGGTGCCTGGGCGGGCGCCTCGGTGCACGAGGTCGGGCAGGTGGTCGTCGCCGGCGGGCTCGCCGGGGGTGCGGCGCTCCAGGTCGCGGTCGCGGTCAAGCTCGGCCGGGTCCTGCTGCTGGCGCCGGTGCTGGCGGTCGTCGCCCTGCGCACCCGGCGCGAGCCGCACCCCGACCACGCCGACCACCACCCCGACCACCCCGGCCACGCCGAGCACCACCCCGTGCACCGCCCGCCGCTCGTGCCGGCGTTCGTGCTCGCCTTCGTGGGCCTGGTGCTCCTGCGCGCGCTCGTGCCGCTGCCCGCGGTGGTGCTCGGCGCGGCCGGGCAGGTGCAGGCGGCGGCACTGGCCACCGCCATGTTCGCGCTCGGCTGCTCGCTCGACCCGGCCGCCCTGCGGCGCACCGGCCGGCCGCTCGTCGTCCTCGCCCTGGCCGCGAGCGGGTGCGTCGCGCTGCTCGGCCTGCCCGCCGCGTTCCTCGTCGGCTAGCCGAGCCGCCCGCGGCTCAGCGTGGCGCGGTGAGGAGGTGGCGGATGCGGTCCGGGCCCAGCGCGAGGAACAGCGTCGGCAGGCGGGGCCCGCGCTCGGCGTCGACGAGGAGCTCGTAGAGCAGCCGGAAGAAGGCCTTCTGGTCCGCCTTGACCTCGTCGGTCGGCGCGTCGTCCAGGGCGAGGCCCCGGGCGAGCTTCGGGACGCCGTAGACCAGCGCGGTAGTGCCGTCGACGTCCAGCTCGGCGGGGAGCCGGTCGAGCAGCTCGGCCAGCCAGCGCTGCTCCTCCTCGGAGAGCCGGGCGAGCCGCTCGGCGTCCGGCTCGTCGCGGACGGTGGTGCGGTCCTCGGCGGGCACGAACTCCGCGGTCCACGTCATCGCGCGGTCCAGCCGCGGCTGGAGGTCCTCGACCGAGTCGTGGGCGTGCCCGGCGCGGGCGACGATCCCGCTGACCAGCTCGGCGCTGCCGGCGGTGACGTCGGCGACCGAGGACAGCAGGCGGAAGGGCACGACGACGCGCGGGGTGGGCAGCGTGCCGGCGGCCGCGGTCGCGGAGGCGCGCTCGAAGGCCAGCACCTGCGCGTCGCGCTTGGCGGGGTCGGCGGCCTTGCGGCCGAGGGAGTCCCACTCGTCGTACAGGCGCACGACCTCGGCGCCGAAGTCGATGTTGAAGGCCTGCTTGGGCTGGCGACGGGCGTAGAGCCAACGCAGGATCGGGGCCTCGAGCACCTTGAGGGCGTCGGCGGCGGTCGGCACGCCGCCCGCCGAGGACGACATCTTCTGCATGCCGGCGAAGCCGACGAAGGCGTAGGCGACGTAGGAGGGGGCGCGGAAGTCGAAGACGCGCTTCACCAGCTCCTTGCCGACTGTGTAGGACGACCCCGGCGTGGAGTGGTCGAGGCCGCCGGGCTCGAAGTCGACGCCCTCGACCGACCAGCGCATCGGCCAGTCCACCTTCCAGACGAGCTTGCCCTCGTGCTGGGTCGCCACGTTCGTCACGCCGGTGAACCCGCAGGACGCGCACGTGTAGGAGAGGTCGGTGGTCTCGTCGTCGTACGCCGTCACGGCGACGGTGTCGCGGCCGCACTCGCGGCAGTAGGGCTTGTAGGGGAAGCGCGCCAGGGAGCCGCTGCCCGCGGTCTCGTCCTCCTCGGCGACGGAGTCGGCCAGCGCCTCGGCCTCCTGGTCGTTCTCCGCGACCGGCTCGGCCTTCTTGGTGCGGTGCTTGGCGAGCACCTCCTCGATGGTGTCGCGGTGGCGGATCGCGTGCAGCACCTGCTCGGTGTAGGCCCCGGCGCGGTAGCGCTCGGTCTGCGAGACCTCCTCCATCTCCACGCCCATCTCGGCGAGGGCGGTGCGCAGCGGCGCCTTGAAGTGCTCGGCCCACGACTCGTGGCACTCCCAGGGGTCCGGCACGGCCGAGAGGGGGCGGCCGATGTGCTCGGCCCACGAGGCCGGCACGCCCGCGGGGACCTTGCGGAAGCGATCGAAGTCGTCCCAGCTGTGCAGGTGGCGCACCGGGATGCCGCGACGGCGGATCTCCTCGGCGACCAGGTGCGGGGTGAGGAACTCGCGGAGGTTGCCCAGGTGGATCGGGCCCGACGGGCTGGCGCCCGAGGCGCACGTGATCAGGCGGTCGCCACCGCCGGCGTGCCGGACGGTGTCGTCGGCCGCGCGGGTGACCCAGTCGACGGGCTCCCCGGAGCCGTTCTCGGGCCGGTTGCCGCCTCGCGCCACTGGTTGCTCCTGCTGCTCGTCTCGGGGTCGGACGAGGGGCAACGCTACCGCCGGAGGAGAAGGGCGCCGGAACCGTCCCCTGCGGCGGTCCCGACGCCCTCCCGGGAACGTCGACCGGCTCCCACGTCCCCCGACGGGGGGCCGGGTCGCCCGCCGCCTCCCCCGAGTCCGGCGGGCCGACCTCGTGGTCGACGTGGGGACAAGCATGCCCGGCGACCCCAGGGCATCCTGGCCAGAGCCTGTCGCTGGCCGGAAGTTGCCACTAGCCTGCGACCGTGCCCAGCCCCCGGTCGTCGAGCCTCCTGAGCGTCCTCGGCCTCGGCGACGACGACGACCACTTCTACGACCGGGTCCGCGCGCAGTCCGGGCGGGAGCTGGTATCCGTCGCCGCGGCGGTGATGCGCGAGCCCGAGGAGCTGGTCCGCGACCTGCAGCCGCTGGTCGAGCACGGCATCGTCCGGATCGAGGACGGCCGGGTCTTCGTCGCCAGTCCGGCCGAGGCGATCGTGCAGGTGCTGACCGAGACCGCCGCGACGGCCGCCCGCGCCCACTCCCGCCTCTCCGACCTCGCGGCGGCGGTGCCGCTGCTCGCCGGCCGGGGGGCCGGGGCCGACCCGGGCGAGGTCGAGGAGGTCCGGCCCATCGACGGCGAGGTCAGCAGCGGCGGCCAGGCGGGCGGCCTGCTCCGGTCGCTGATCGAGCGCAGCCGCGGCGACATCCGGTGGCTGCGCCCCGACCAGTTCCGCCAGGCCGACGAGGGCGAGATGATCGACCTCGTGGGGCGGGTGGTCGCCCAGGGACGGCGGTCGCGCGCGATCTACCCCGTCCGCGCCCTCACCGACGCCCGGGAGGTGCTTGCCCGGCGCGCGGCGGCCGGGGAGGACGTACGTGTGCTCCCGCACCTGCCGACCCGGATGTGCATCATCGGCTCGACCCACGCGATGGTGCCGGAGCCGCTGGGCTTCGCCGACCAGCCCCGGACGCTCGTCCGCGAGGCCGGGCTGGTCGAGGCGCTCACGTTGTGGTTCGAGTCGATGTGGGAGCGCGCGCTGCCGGTGCCGGGCCTGGAGCGCGGGGACGCCCGCCCCGACGTCCGCCGCTTCCTGCTCCAGCAGCTGGCCGAGGGCGCCCAGGACGAGCAGATCGCCCGCCGCCTGGGCGTCAGCCTGCGGACCGTGCGCCGCCGTGTCGCGGACCTGCTCGGCGAGCTCGGCGCCGACACCCGGTTCCAGGCCGGCGCCGAGGCGGTACGCCGCGGCTGGCTGTAGCCGGGCGGGGGACGGCTAGGGGAGCACCAGCGAGTAGGCGCCCGGCTCGAGCCGCCACGTGCGGCGCCGCTCGGGGCCGTACACCTCGCCGTCGGCCGAGCAGTAGAACTGCTCGCCGTCGATGGTGACCTGCTTGGCGCGCAGGTAGACCACGTCGTCGCGCCGGTGGTGCGTGCCGCGCATGAGGGAGGCGAGGTAGCCGACCCGGCCCAGCGACCCGACGGAGCGGGCGACCATCACGTCCATCAGGCCGTCGCGGGCGTCGGCCTCGGGCGTGAGCTCGGTGCCCCCGCCGACGTTCGAGCCGTTGCCGACGGCGACCATGAGGACCGGCTGGTCGTAGTCGACGACCACCTCGCCGTCCACCTCGACCCGCAGCCGGATGAAAGGCGGCTTGACCGCCGCGAGCAGGGCGCCGATCGGGTAGCCGAGCTTGCCGAGGTTGACCTTGCCGACGCCGATCCCGTGCAGCCGGTCCTTCCAGCGGTCCGCGCGGCGGCTGGCCTGCGCCCCGGCGCCGGCGTGGACGCTGTTGACGACGATCTCGCCGACCTCGTCGAGGATCAGGTCCATCCGCCGCGGCCGGCCGTGCAGGACGACCTTGGCGGCCTCCTCGACGTCCAGCGGGATGTCGTTGCCACGGGCGAAGTCGTTGCCGGTGCCCAGCGGCAGCAGCCCGAGGACCGCGTCCTGGAGCTCGCGGCGCCGGTGCAGCGCCGCGACGACGGCGTGCATGCTGCCGTCGCCGCCGGCCACGACGATGCGCCGGGAGCCCGCGCGGTGCAGCACCCCGTCGAGCTCACCGGGGTCGGAGGTGGCGCAGACCTCGACCGACGTGCGCTCGCGCAGGACGGCCAGCGCCCGCTCGAGCTGCTGCTCGTCCGCGGTGCCGGCGTCGCTGTTGGTGATCACGAGGAGGGGATCCATCGCCGCGACCCTAGCGCCGACACCCTCGCCGCGTCCCCGGACGCGGTCACCGGTCCCGACCCGGCTGCGAACTTGCTAGCGTGTCGTCGCAAGAGCCCCGGCCCAGCCCTTGCTGACCGGGGCCTTTTCCATTGTGGTTCGACGTGTGAGCCACTGCTTGTGAGGAGTCACCTATGCCCGCGATCGTCGTGCTCGGAGCCCAGTGGGGAGACGAGGGCAAGGGCAAGGCCACCGACCAGCTGGCCACCACCGACCCCATCGACTACGTCGTCCGCACCAGCGGTGGTCACAACGCCGGTCACACCATCGTGATCGACGGCGAGAAGTACGCCACCCACCTGCTGCCCAGCGGCATCCTGACCCCCGGCGCGACCTCGGTCATCGCCAACGGCGTGGTCGTCTCGCCCGAGGCGCTGTTCCGCGAGCTCGACGGGCTGCTCGAGCGGGGCGTGGAGATCGGCGGCCTGGTCGTGAGCGCGAACGCCCACGTCATCGCCTCCTACCACTCCACGATCGACAAGGTCACCGAGCGCTTCCTCGGCAAGAACCAGATCGGCACGACCGGGCGCGGCATCGGCCCGGCGTACTCCGACAAGGTCAACCGGTACGGCGTGCGGATCGCGGACCTGTTCGACGAGAAGATCCTGCGGCAGAAGGTCGAGGCGGCCCTCGACGTCCGCAACCACCTGCTCACCAAGATCTACAACCGCCGGGCCATCGAGGTCGACGCGGTCGTCGAGGAGCTGACGGCGTACGTCGACCGGCTGCGGCCGATGGTCGCCGACACCTCGCTGCTGCTCAACCAGGCGCTCGACCGGGGCGAGACGGTCCTCTTCGAGGGCGCCCAGGCCACGATGCTCGACGTCGACCACGGCACCTATCCGTTCGTGACGTCCTCGAACCCCGTCGCCGGCGGCGTCTGCGTGGGCGCCGGTGTCGGCCCCACCCGCATCGACCGGGTCATCGGCGTGATCAAGGCCTACACGACCCGCGTGGGGTCCGGGCCGTTCCCGACCGAGCTGTTCGACGAGGACGGCCAGCAGCTCCAGCGCCTCGGCGGCGAGATCGGCGTCTCGACCGGCCGCACCCGCCGCTGCGGCTGGTACGACTCGGTCGTCGCCCGCTACGCCTCGCGCGTCAACGGCCTCACCGACCTGTTCCTCACCAAGCTCGACATCCTCGGCGCCTGGGACCGGATCCCGGTCTGCGTGGCCTACGAGGTCGACGGCGTGCGGCACGACGAGATGCCGATGACGCAGACCGAGTTCCACCACGCCACGCCGGTCTACGAGTACTTCGACGGCTGGGGCTCCGACATCTCCGGCTGCCGCACCTTCGAGGACCTGCCGGTCAACGCCCAGCGCTACGTGCGGGCGCTCGAGGCGCTGTCGGGCACGAAGATCTGGGGCGTCGGGGTGGGCCCGGGCCGCGAGCAGACGGTCGTCGTCAACCCGTGAGGGCGCTCGTCGTCGGCACCGGCGGCCGCGAGCACGCGCTCGCGCTCGCGCTGTCCCGCGACCCCGCGGTCACCGAGGTCCACGCGGCGCCGGGCAACCCGGGCATCGGCGCGGTCGCCGCGCTGCACGAGGTCGACCCCGCCGACCCGGCGGCCGTCGCCGCCCTGGCGACCCGCCTCGAGGTGGACCTGGTCGTCGTCGGCCCCGAGGCGCCGCTGGTCGCGGGCGTCGCGGACGCGGTGACCGACGCCGGGATCGCCTGCTTCGGGCCGTCCCGCGCGGCGGCCCGGCTGGAGGGCTCCAAGGCGTTCGCCAAGGAGGTCATGGCCGCGGCCGGCGTGCCCACCGCGCGGTCGTGGGTGTGCTCGACCCCGGCGGAGGTCGGCGAGGCGATCGACCTGGCCGGCGCGCCGTACGTCGTCAAGGACGACGCGCTCGCCGCAGGCAAGGGCGTCGTGGTGACCACCGACCGCGACGAGGCCCTCGCGCACGCCGCGACCTGCGGCACGGTCGTGGTGGAGGAGTTCCTCGACGGCCCGGAGGTCTCGCTCTTCGCGATCTGCGACGGCACGAGCACCCACCCCCTGCAGCCGGCCCAGGACTTCAAGCGCATCCACGACGGCGGCCGCGGCCCCAACACCGGCGGCATGGGCTCCTACTCCCCGCTGCCGTGGGCGCCGCCGGACCTCGCCGAGGTCGTCGTCGCCACCGTCGTCCAGCCCACCCTCGACGAGATGGCGCGCCGCGGCACGCCGTTCCGCGGCTGCCTCTACGTCGGCCTCGCGCTGACCGCCGCCGGCCCGCGGGTCATCGAGTTCAACGTCCGCTTCGGCGACCCCGACGTGCAGCCGGTGCTCGCGCTGCTCGACTCCTCGCTCGGCGAGCTGCTGCTCGCCGCCGCGGAGGGCCGGCTCGGCGACGTCGACGCGCCGCGCTTCCGCGACGAGGCCGCGGTCAGCGTCGTCCTCGCCTCCGCCGGCTACCCCGAGTCCTCCTCGAAGGGCGACCCCGTCACCGGCGTCGAGGCCGCCGACGCGCGGGCCGACGTCGACGTCGTCCACGCCGGCACGGCGCTCGGCCCCGACGGGCTGGTCACCGCCGGCGGACGCGTCCTCGCGGTCCGTGCCACCGGCGCCGACGTGGCCGCCGCCCGCGCCGCGGCGTACGCCGCCGCCGAGGAGATCTCCTTCCCCGGCATGCAGCGCCGCTCCGACATCGCCGCCGAGCCGCTCGGCGTCGTCGAGGGCGCCTCCGTCACCGGCTGAGTCGGGACCCGACTTCGGCGTGGGAGAATCCGCCGCGTGACCGTCCCGAACGTCCTGGCCACGCGGTACGCCGCCCCCGACCTCGCCGGCATCTGGTCGCCGGAGCACAAGGTGGTCCTCGAGCGGCAGCTGTGGATCGCCGTCCTCAAGGCCCAGCGCGACCTCGGGATCGAGGTGCCCGACGGGGTGGTCGAGGCCTACGAGGCGGTCGTCGACCGGGTGGACCTCGCCTCGATCGCCGCGCGGGAGCGGGTCACGCGGCACGACGTGAAGGCGCGCATCGAGGAGTTCTGCGCGCTGGCCGGCCACGAGCACGTGCACAAGGGGATGACCTCCCGCGACCTGACCGAGAACGTCGAGCAGCTCCAGGTCCGCCAGTCCCTGGCCCTCGTGCGCGACCGCGCGGTCGCGGCGCTCGCCCGGCTCGGGCGGCTCGCCTCGGAGCACCAGCTGACCGTGATGGCCGGCCGCAGCCACAACGTGGCGGCCCAGGCGACCACCCTGGGCAAGCGGTTCGCCACGGTGGCCGACGAGATGCTGGTGGCGCTGGAGCGGGTCGAGGACCTGCTGGGCCGCTACCCGCTGCGGGGCATCAAGGGCCCGATGGGCACCGCCCAGGACATGCTCGACCTGCTCGACGGCGACGAGGCGCGGCTGGCCGAGCTCGAGCAGCGCGTCGCGGCCCACCTCGGCTTCGACCGGGTGCTGACCAGCGTCGGCCAGGTCTACCCGCGGTCGCTGGACTTCGACGTCCTCTCCGCCCTCGTCCAGCTCGTGGCCGGCCCCTCCAACCTCGCGACCACCGTCCGCTTGATGGCCGGCAACGAGCTGGTCACCGAGGGCTTCAAGGAGGGCCAGGTCGGCTCCTCGGCGATGCCGCACAAGATGAACAGCCGCTCCTGCGAGCGGGTCAACGGCCTGGCGGTCGTCACCCGCGGCTACCTGTCGATGATCGGCGAGCTCGCCGGCGACCAGTGGAACGAGGGCGACGTCTCGGACTCGGTGGTGCGCCGGGTCGCGCTGCCGGACGCGTTCTTCGCCGTGGACGGCCTCTTCCAGACCTTCCTCACCGTGCTCGACGAGTTCGGTGCCTTCCCGGCCGTCGTGCAGCGCGAGCTCGACCGGTACCTGCCGTTCCTCGCCACCACGAAGGTCCTCATGGCCGCGGTCCGCAACGGCGTCGGCCGCGAGGTCGGTCACGAGGCGATCAAGGAGGCCGCGGTCGGCACCGCCCTCGACATGCGCCGCGGTCAGGCCGAGAACGACGTGTTCGCCCGCCTCGCCGCCGACCCCCGCCTCGGGCTGTCGGCCGACCAGCTGGCCTCGCTGGTCGCCGAGCCGATCACCTTCACCGGCGCCGCGGTCGCCCAGGTCCAGGAGGTCGTGCGCCGCGTCGCGGCCGTGACCGAGCGGCACCCCGACGCCGCGGCGTACGCCCCCGGCGAGATCCTCTAGACCGGTCGCCCGGGGCGGGTCGGCGGGCGTGCTGGACATCCCGCCAGAGGCGGGACCGGCCTCCTGCAACGATCCCGCCCGCGCCGGACATGAGCCAGGCATGAGCGAGGGCCGCGAGGACACCTTCCGGCGGCTGTACGCCGCCCACTTCGACGCGGTCCTCGGCTTCGCGCTGCGCCGGGTCGAGCGACCCGAGGACGCCGCCGACGTCACCGCGGACACCTTCCTCGTCGCCTGGCGACGGCTGGCGCACGTGCCGCCCGAGCCGGAGACCCGGCCCTGGTTGTACGGCGTGGCCCGCCGCGTCCTGGCGAACCACCGGCGCGGCGACGGGCGACGCAGCGCGTTGGGCGACCGGCTCCGCCGCGAGCTGGCGTCGGTGGTCCCCGACGGCAGCGACGCCGTCGTCCACCGCGCCGACGTCACCGCGGCGATGCGCCGGCTGAGCGCGCGCGACCAGGAGGTGCTCGAGCTCCACCTGTGGGAGGGGCTCGAGCCCCGTGAGATCGCCGACGTCCTCGGGGTCACGACGGTCGTCGTCCGGCCCCGGCTCTCCCGGGCCCGGGGCCGCCTGCGGGCGCTGCTGCCCGAGGACACCGGCAACGATCCGCCGCCCGCCGGACATCTCCCCAGCACACCCCAGCTCACCCGGAAGGAGCCGTAGATGAGCAGCGACGACGACCACGCCGGCGCCCCCCTCACCGACGCCGCGGTCGCGCGGCTGCCGCTCGCGGCCGGGCGGGCCGAGCTCCTGGAGGAGATCATGCGCACCGCCGTCACCGACCGACCGACCGCACCGGCTCCGAGCACCCCACCGCGCCGCACGAGGTGGCTGGTGCCGGTCGCCGCGGCGGCCGCCGTCGCGACCGTCGCCGCCGGCACCCTCTGGTGGACCGGAGGGGACGGCGCCGCGCCCCGACCCGCCGCCCCCGCGGGCAGCCCGTCGGCCGCGGCCGAGGCGCCCTTCCGGGCGGTGCTCGACGCCCCCGGCTGGACGGCGACCTACGTCTACGAGGGCGAGGGCGGCGACGGCGACGGCGACGGCGAGGTGGCCTACGAGAAGGGCTCCGCCTCCGTCGAGGTCAGCTGGCGCCCGGCCGCGGCGTACCAGACCTATCTCGAGGACCGCCGCCACATCGTCGACCCGCCCGCCGACGGGGAGCCGGTCGAGGTGCTCGGGCTGACCGGCCAGCTGTGGCCCTACAGCCCGGACGACCACACCGTGATCCGCCCGGTGGAGCGCGGTCACACCCTCGAGGTGCGCGGCAGCGGGATGGACCGGGACGCCTTCGAGGCGCTCCTCGGCCGGCTCCGGCTGGTCGGAAGGGCGGACTTCGAGGCCGCGCTGCCCGCGGAGTTCGTGACGTCCGGCGAGCGGGAGGCGGCGATCGAGGAGATCCTCGACGGCATCGCGGCGGCGAGCGGCCAGGAGCGGACGTTCGGGGAGGAGACGCCGCCGATCACCTCGGACCAGGCCGACCCCTACCAGCTCGGCGCCGAGGTCACCGGCCAGGTCGCCTGCGCCTGGCTGCGCGAGCTCCGGGACGCGAGGCGGGTGGGCGACGACGGGCGTGCCCAGGTCGCCGTCGACGTCCTCGGGAGCGCCCGGTCGTGGCCGGTCCTGTTCGAGATGGCCACGTCGGGGGAGTATCCCGAGTACGTCTGGGACTACACCGACGACGCCGCACGAGGCCAGGTGCCGGAGGGCTTCGAGGGCGGCCTCGGCTGCTGACACCAGCGACACCGCAGGTACACGTCAGGAACACACAGAGGCCCGGACACCGAGCGGTGTCCGGGCCCCTGCTGTCGTTCCGCGCGTCGGGCGTCAGCCCTCGATCGCGGCCGGCTGCGCCTCGGGGGAGGTGGAGCCGATCTCGATCTTGCGCGGCTTGGCCTTCTCCGCGACCGGCACGACCAGCCGCAGCACGCCGGCGTCGTAGGACGCCTCGATGCGGTCGAGGTCGAGGTTGTCGCCGAGGACCAGCTGGCGGCTGAACGAGCCGCGGGTGCGCTCGCTGGCCAGCATCTGCCAGTCGCCGTTGCCGGCCACGCGCTCGGCGCGGACGGTCAGGACGTTGCGCTCGACGTCGAGGTCGATGCTGTCGCGGGCGACGCCCGGCAGGTCGAACTCGATGACGAACCGGTCACCCTCGCGCCAGGCGTCCATCGGCATGACCGCCGGGCGGTTGGTGGTCCCCAGCAGCTGCTGGGTGAGGCGGTCGAAGTCGCGGAACGGGTCGGTGGTGCGCAGCAACATGGGGTCTCCTCCTCAGGATCTGTGTCGTCGGCGGGCCCGGACCGGGTGGTGCGGGCTCGTCGTACCTGTATCAACAGTTACAGGTTTCTTATATTCCACGTTCACGGCAGAATCAACCCCGTGGCAGGTGGGCGGCGGCAGACGCACGAGCGGGGGGTCTTCGCGATCTCGGTGGCGGCGGAGATGGTCTCGATGCAGGTCCAGAACTTGCGCGTCTACGAGCGGCGCGGGCTCCTCGACCCCGACCGGACCCCCGGCGGCACCCGCCTCTACAGCCGCGCCGACATCGACCGGCTGCACCGCATCCGCGACCTGCTCGCCGACGGCCTCAACCTCGCGGGCATCGCACGGGTGCTGGCGCTGGAGGAGGAGGTACGCCGCCTCCGCGCGGCGAACGCCCGGCTGCGGGCCGGGCCGCAGGAACAACGCGGCCCGCGCGGGGGTTGAGCCGGCCGTGACCACCGGGACCTGGGTGCTGCTCGGCGCTGTGCTGCTCGCCCTGGCCGTCGGCGGCTGGCGAGCGGTGGTCGACGGACGGTTCGCGCGAGGGAGGGCGAGGATGCAGGAGTCGGGCACGGCGGAGCCGACCGCCTGGTCGCGCGTCGCGGCGGCGGTGCCGGACGCGGCGCCGGGGGAGCGGGCCACCCTGGTGCAGTTCTCGACCGCGTTCTGCGCCCCGTGCCGGGCCACCCGGCGCACGCTGGCCGAGGTCGCCGAGCTGGTGCCGGGGGTGGTCCACGTCGAGGTCGACGCCGAGCACCACCTCGCGCTCGTGCGGGACCTCGACGTGCTGCGCACCCCCACCACGCTGGTCCTCGACCGGTCCGGCCGGGAGGTCAGTCGCGCCGCCGGTGCCCCGCGCAAGGAGCAGGTCCTCGGCGCGCTCGCCGCGGCCGACTGAGCACCGCTCGTCCGGTCAGCCGGCTCCCGGCGGCTCGATGGGCCGGCCCCAGGTGACGGTCTCGAGCACCTCCGCGGGCGCGACCGACCGCAGGTCGCCGTCCGGCCTGGCGCCCAGAGCGCCGTTGACGGTCGAGAACGCCAGGCGCGCCGCGACGTACACCGTCGCCGCCACGACCTGGGCGTCGTCGAGCCCCGCCTCGCGGAGCCGGTCAACGTCGGCCTGCGTCGTCGCGGACGGGTCGCGGGCCACCAGCCGGGCCCAGGCGGCCAGCGCGCGCTCCCGGTCGTCGAGCCCGGCGTCGCTGCCGGTCAGCACCGCGACCGGGAGGGACGGGTCGCCGGCCTCGGCGGCGAGCCTGCCGCCCCAGGCGATCGAGCAGTAGGCGTCGCCGATCGTGCTGGCGAGCGCGGTGACCAGCACGCCGCGGTCACGGACCGACAGCCCGGCCGCCTCGGCCGAGGAGGTGGCCAGCGCGGCGTACGCGTCGAAGACCCGCGGCTGGTGCGCCCACACGCGGGTGAGGTTCATGACGAAGCCGTGGCTGGTGCGGTCGGCCTCGAGCATCGCGTCGACGGCGGGGCCGGCCGGGGGGTCGGGGAGGAAGGTCTCGGAGGCCATGACCCATTCGACCTCACTCGTGCCGGCGTGACCAGACCGCGGCGGCGAGCGCCAGGGACAGCACCGCCAGCGAGGCGAGCAGGGCCGCCCGGAGCGCGCCCTCGCCGCCGAACGGGCCCATCGCGATGCCGTACGTCGTCATCAGCAGCGCCGCGCCCAGCGAGGACCCGATCCGCTGGCCGGTCTGCAGCGCCGCGCCGGCGGCGCCGCCCATCCGGGGCGGCACCTCGGCGAGGGTGAGGGTGAAGTTCGGCGAGATGACGCCGCCGCCGCCGAGGCCCGCGAGCAGCAGGCACGGGACCAGCGCCATCCAGATCCGCCCGTCGTCGAAGCCGGGCGCGAGCCATGCGGTGAGCGCGGTGCCGGTCATCATCGTGACGAGCGCGACGACGGTCAGCGTGCGCCCGGCCCGCGACACCAGCCGGCCCGCGAGGGGTGCGGTGACCGCGGCGCCGGCGGCGAACGGCGTGGTCAGCGCGCCGGCCGCCAGCGGCGAGAGGCCGAGCTCGCCCTGCAGGTGGACCGAGAGCACCAGGAAGATGCCGGTGAACCCCGTGAAGTAGAGGGTGCCGATCGCCATCCCGGTGCTGTAGCCGGGCAGCGTGCGCAGCAGGCCGACGTCGAGCAGCGGCGGCCGGCCCTGGCGTCGCAGCCGGGCCTCCCACCGCACGAAGGCCCAGCCGAACGCCGGGGCGCCGGCGAGCAGCACCAGCGGCAGCAGGGCGCCGCTCTCCAGGCTCACGAGCGGGAAGAGCACGCACAGCACCGCACCGCCGAGCAGCAGTGCGCCCGGCACGTCGATCCACGTGCCGCTGTCGTCCCGACGGTCGGGGCCCGGGACGATCACGGCGATCGCGACCAGGGCGGCCAGCCCGATGGGGACGTTGACCAGGAAGAGCCAGCGCCAGCCCTCCTCCTCGCCGGCCAGCGCGATGATCGCGCCGCCCAGCACCGGCCCCAGGGCCGAGGAGAGGGAGACGGTGAAGCCGAAGGCGCCGAACGCGCGGCCGCGCTCGGGACCCCGGAAGAGCTGTTGGATCAGGCCGGAGTTCTGCGGGGTGAGCAGCCCGGCGGTCGCGCCCTGCGCGAGCCGAGCGGCGATCACGGTCGCGGTGTTCGGCGCCAGGCCGACCGCGGCGCTGGAGAGGATGAAGCCGGTCAGGCCGATCAGCATCAGCCGGCGGCGGCCGTAGGCGTCGCCCAGCCGGCCGCCGGCGACCAGCGTGAGCCCGAAGGCCAGCGCGTAGCCGGACACGACCCACTGGATCGTGCCGGCGGAGGTGCCCAGCCCCTCCTGCATGGAGGGGATGGCGACGTTCACGATCGTCACGTCGAGCAGCGACATGAAGCCGACGACGAGGGTGACGCCGAGGATCCTCCAGCGCCGCGGGTCGGGGGTGTAGTCGTCGTCGAGACGCTCCTCCGGCCGCTGGTCGGCGCTGGTCCCCTCCTCGCTCACCGGGACCCGTTGCCCCGTCGGTGCCGGGCCTACTCAGCGCGGGTGGCGCCGAGTTCGCCGCGTGGTCCGGTCGCGCGGTCCGGTCGCGCGGTCCGGTCGCGCGGTTTGGTGGCGCGGTGCTCGTGGCCGGACCATGCGGGCATGACCGCGCCCGTGACCGTCTCCATCACCCGCACGCTCGACCCCGGGCACGACGCGGAGATGCTGAGCTGGCTGCAGGCGGGCACCGCGCTGGCCCAGCAGTTCCCCGGCTTCCTCGGCGCCGGCTGGGTGCGGCCGGAGACCGGCTCGAGCACCTGGCACATGCTCTACCGGTTCGCCGACGGCGCCGCGCTGCAGGCGTGGGAGCACTCCCCGCAGCGGCAGTGGTGGCGCTCCTCGGCCGCCGGCCTCGGCGTGGTCGACTCGCGCGTGGAGCGCCGTACCGGCATCGAGGGGTGGTTCGACGACCCGACCACCCGCGACGTCGAGGACCTGCGCGCGGTGCCGGCCGCGCCGCCGCGCTGGAAGCAGGCCTCGGTGATCTTCCTGGTGTTCTACCCGCTCAGCGTGCTGGTCAACTGGCTGGCCGCCCCGGTCCTGGGCGGGGTCTGGCTCCCGCTTCGCGTGCTCGCCGTCGTCCTCGTGATGACGCCGGTGATGACGTACGTCGCCCTCCCGTGGATGACCCGCCGGATGGAGTGGTGGCTCCACGGGCGACCCGCCCCCTGGCGCCGGGCGGCCCGCACGGCCGGCTGATCGGCCGGCTGGGCGGGGGGCGGGGCGGGTCAGGCTCGCGCCGTGCCGCCCCAGTTGGCCAGCTTGACGGCGACGGCGTGCAGGTCGGCGCGCCAGACGTCCTCCGGGCCGGGCGGGAGGATCTCGTCCCACTCCGCGGCGTGGGAGCCCAGCACGCCGGTGAGGCCGGCCGTGCGTGCGAAGAACCACTGGTGCAGGTGCGAGCCGCCGTCGCCCCAGCGGTCCACGTGCACGCGCCCGATGTTCTCCAGGGCGCCGACGATGCGCACCAGGCGGTTGGTGATCCGGCCCAGCTCGGAGGCGAGGTCGTCGTCGAGGTCGCCGAGGTCCAGGTGCTCGCGGGCGTGCAGCAGGAGCACCAGCGGCAGCCCCGACGGCGCGCCGCGGTGGGTGAGCACCCAGTGCTCGTCCTCCCACACCACCCGGGCGGGGTCGAAGCCCGCGCACGACGAGCAGGGCCGGGCAGGGTCCTCGCCCTCGCGCAGCGGGTCGGGGGAGGGTGGTCGCAGGGCCCGCGGTGCGACCCGGCCCTCGCGCACCTCCCAGGGGAAGCTGTCCCACTCGCCCGAGGGCGGCATCGGCAGCCGCGCGTCGGCGGCGTGCTCCAGGACGCGGGCGTGGACGGCGGCGGCGGACTCTGCCATGGACCCACTGTGCCACCGCACTAGCCTGGGCACGTGGCAGACGTCGAGATCCCCGCAGCCCCGACCATCGAGGGCGCGACGCACCTCCACTCCGGCAAGGTGCGCGACCTCTACGAGCTGACCGAGGGCCCGTACGCCGGCGCGCTGCTCATGGTCGCGAGCGACCGCATCTCGGCCTACGACTTCATCCTCGACGCGACGATCCCCGACAAGGGCGAGATCCTCACCCGGATGTCGCTGTGGTGGTTCGACCGGCTCGCCGACATCGTGCCGCACCACGTGATCTCCACCGACGTGCCCGCGCAGGTCCGTGGCCGCGCGGTGGTGTGCGAGAAGCTCTCGATGTTCCCGGTCGAGTGCGTCGCGCGGGGCTACCTCACCGGCTCCGGCCTGGCCGACTACCGCGCGACCGGCGCGGTCTGCGGCAACCCCCTGCCCGACGGTCTCGAGGACGGCTCGCGGCTGCCCGAGCCGATCTTCACCCCGGCGACGAAGGCGGCGTTCGGCGACCACGACGAGAACGTCGACCTCGAGGCGGTCGCGGCCGTCGTCGGCCCCGGCGGCGCCGCCCGGCTGCGGGACCTGACGCTGGAGGTCTACGCCCGCGCCGAGGCCGTCGCGCGGGAGCAGGGGATCATCCTGGCCGACACCAAGCTGGAGTTCGGCGACCGGCCCGACGGCACCACGGTGCTCGGCGACGAGGTGCTGACCCCGGACTCCTCGCGGTTCTGGCCGCTCGCGGAGTGGCAGCCGGGCCGGACCCAGCCGTCGTACGACAAGCAGGTGGTCCGCAACTGGCTGACCTCCCCGGAGTCCGGCTGGGACAAGGCGTCCGGCGAGGCGCCGCCGCCGCTCCCGCCCGAGGTCGTCGAGCGGACCCGTGCCCGCTACGTCGAGGCCTACGAGCGGCTCACCGGCGAGACCTGGTGACTCCGGTGGCGCTGCCGTGAGCGGCTCGGTCCACTTCCCGGTGCCGCCGGAGGTGGTGATCGACTACCTCGCCGACCCGGCCAACCGGGCGGAGTGGCAGTCGAGCCTGGCGCGGGTCGAGGACGTGGTCGGGGAGGTCGGGGTCGGCCAGACCTGGACCGACGTCACGCTCCCGGGGCTCCGCCCGCGGATGCGCACCACCGAACTGGTGCGGCCGCTGCGCTGGTCCGAGACCGGCACCTGGCGCGGCTTCGAGGCCGACCTGACCCTGGAGCTGGCGCCGGCCCCGGGCAGCGGCTGCGTCGTCTCGGTGTCGATGCGGCTGCGCGGGCGAGGGCTCGCGGGCCCGCTCGCGCGGGCGCTGCAGCTGGTCTCCCCGGGCGCCGTCCGGTCCGACCTGCGCCGCGCCGCGCGCATCCTCGGCGCGCGGCACCGGCCGGGCTCGGATCCTTCGTGACCAGTGAGTAGGTTGGGCCCGTCCGGACCGTCGTGATGGAGGCCACAAGTGTCGTCGTACAACCTCTCGTCCCTGCTCGAGACCAGCGCCCAGCAGTACCCCGACCGGGACGCGGTCGTCCTCGGTGAGACCCGGCTGACCTATGCCGCCGTCGACTCGTTCGCCAACATGGTGGCCAACCTGCTGGTCTCCCGCGGGATCCGCCCCGGCGACAAGGTCGCGCTGAGCTGCCCCAACCTGCCGTACTTCTCGGTCGTCTACTACGGCATCCTCAAGGCCGGCGCGACCGTGGTCCCGCTCAACGTGCTGCTCAAGGGGCGCGAGGTCGCCTACCACCTCGAGGACTCCGACGCGAAGGCCTACTTCTGCTTCGAGGGCACCCCCGACCTGCCCATGGCCAAGGAGGGGTACGCCGGCTTCGGCGAGGCCGCGGGCTGCGAGCACTTCTTCGTGATCACCGCCGACCTCGCCGCGGCCAGCCCGATCGAGGGCACCGAGACGATGGCGCAGGCGATGGGCGGCCAGCCCGGCGAGTTCACCTCGGTGGAGACCGACGAGGACGACACCGCGGTCATCCTCTACACCTCCGGCACGACCGGCCAGCCCAAGGGCGCGGAGCTGCGGCACCGCAACATGCGCGACAACGCGCTGCTCGGGGAGCAGCTGTTCGGCGCCGACGCGAGCAAGCCCGACACCTACCTGTGCGTGCTGCCGCTGTTCCACTCCTTCGGCCAGACCGTCATCCAGAACGGCGCGTTCGCCTACGGCGGCACCGTCGTGATGCTGCCGCGCTTCGAGGCGCAGGCCGCGCTCGGGCTGATGCTCAAGGAGAAGGTCACCTTCTTCGCCGGCGTCCCGACGATGTACTGGGGCCTGCTCGGCGCGCTCGAGGAGGGCGTCGACGTCGGCTCCATCGCCGAGAACCTGCGCGTCGCGGCCGCCGGCGGCTCCGCGCTGCCGGTCGAGGTGCACAAGGACTTCGAGAAGCGCTTCGGCGTCACCATCCTCGAGGGCTACGGCCTCTCGGAGACCTCACCGGTGGCGTCGTTCTCCCCGCACGGCCAGCCGCCGCGCGTCGGCTCGATCGGCGTGCCGGTGCCCGGCGTGGAGATGACGCTGCTCAAGCCCGAGTCGTGGGAGGAGATCGACGAGCCGGGCCCCGACGCGGTCGGCGAGATCGCGATCAAGGGCCACAACATCATGAAGGGCTACCACGGCCGGCCCGAGGCGACCGACGAGGCGATCCACGACGGGTGGTTCCGCTCCGGCGACCTCGCGCGCAAGGACGAGGACGGCTGGTACTACATCGTCGACCGGTCCAAGGACATGATCATCCGCGGCGGCTTCAACGTGTACCCGCGCGAGATCGAGGAGGTCCTGATGACCCACGAGGCGGTCTCGCTCGCCGCGGTCATCGGTGTGCCGCACGAGAGCCACGGCGAGGAGATCAAGGCGTTCGTCATCCTGAACGAGGGCGCGTCGGTCACCCCCGAGGAGCTCGTGGCGTGGTCCAAGGAGCAGCTCGCGGCGTACAAGTACCCCCGCCTCGTCGAGGTCGTCGACGCCCTGCCGATGACCGCGACCGGCAAGATCCTCAAGCGCGAGCTGGCGTGAGGTCCGCCCGGTGAGGGTGCTGCTCTACCTGCTCGCGGCGTTCCTCGTCGTCTCCGGGGCGCTGTGGTGGGTCGCCGGGTCGGGCGTCTTCGGACCGATCCTCGCCGGCCTCGGCGTCGCGCTGGTGATCGTGGTCGTCCAGAACACCCGGCGCGGCTAGCCGGGCTGCCCGCCCAGCCCCGCGTCCCGCGCCAGCGCCACCATCTCGGCGCGGGACCGGGCGTGCAGCTTGCCCAGCACGTCGCTGACCCGGTTGCGGACGGTCTTGTCGGACAGGAACAGCCGGCGCGCGATCGTGGTGTTGTCGAGCCCCTGCGCGATCAGCTCGAGGACCTCGTGCTCGCGGGGGGTCAGCTGGGGGAACGCCGAGACCGTCGGCCGCGCGCCGGAGAAGTACGCCAGCACCCGGCCGGCGATGCCCGAGCCGAAGACGGCCTCGCCGCGGGCGGCGCCCACGACCGCCCGCTCGATGTCGTCGACCTCGGCCTCCTTGAGCAGGTAGCCCCGGGCCCCGGCCCGCAGCGCCGCGAAGACCGAGTCGTCGTCGGAGTCCATGGTCAGCACGACCACCGCGACGTCGGGGTGCTCGACCCGGATCCGCGCGGTCGCCTCCAGCCCGCCGACGCCGGGCATCCGCAGGTCCATCAGCACCACGTCCGGCGCGTGCTCGCCGGCCAGCGCGACCGCCTCCTCGCCGTCGGCGGCCTGGGCGACCACCTCGATGCCCGGCAGGTCGTCGAGGACGGTCACCATCCCGGCCCGGAAGACGGGGTGGTCGTCGACGACCAGCACCCGCACGGCGGAGGACGGACGGGACGGGTCGGTGCTCACGGGACCTCCAGGGGCAGGGTGGCGCGGACCGTGGTGCCGCCGCCGGGCGTCGGGCCGACCTCGAGCCGGCCGCCCACCTCGGCCGCCCGCTCGCGCATGCTGACGGTGCCGACCCCGGCTCGCGGACGGGCCGGGAGCCCGACGCCGTCGTCGACGACCTCGACGACGAGGTCCCGGCCGCGGACCGCGGCCCGTAGCCGCACCGTGCCGGCGACCGCGTGCCGCAGCGCGTTGCTGAACGCCTCGGACGCGATCGCGTACGCCGCCACCTCGACCGCGGCGTGCGGCGCACCGAGGTCGCCGACCTCGGCGGTGCAGCGCGGCACGTCCTCGTGGCCGACCACGAGGTCGCGCAGCGCCCCGGCCAGGCCGCGCTGGTCGAGCACCGGCGGGCGCAGGCCGTGGACGAGGGCGCGGAGCTCGGTGACGGTGCCGCGCAGACCGTCGCCCAGCTGGGTCACGCGCTCGGCGAGCGCCGGCTGGTCGTCGCGGGCCAGCCGCTTGGCCAGGGACTCCAGCTGCAGGGCGGTGCCGGCGAGGTTCGGGGCGACCCCGTCGTGCAGGTCGGCGCGCAGCCGTCGGCGCTCCTCCTCGCGCGCGGCCACGATCCGGCCCCGGGAGCGGGCCACGTCGGCGACCAGCCCGGCGGCGTACGCCAGGGTGCCGGCGCGGGCCGCGACCTCCTCGACCGCGGCCTCCTGCTCGGGGGACCAGCGCTCGCCCGCGGTGCGCAGCCCGACGTGGAGCTCGCCGACCCGGGCGCCGAGGGCGGTGCACGGGACGACGCGGCTGCCGTGGAGCGGGGTGCCCGAGGCGACCGACACCTCATCGCTGGTGAAGGCCACCGACGGCAGCCGCAGCGCGTCGCGCAGCCCGTCGACCAGCCCCTGCAGCGCGTCGACCGGCTGGGAGGCGGCGGCGACGTGGCGCCCGACGCGCGACACCACGGCGTACGGGTTGTGCCGGTGCCCGAAGAGCCGGCGGTCCACCAGCTCCTGCACCCGTTCCCGGCCGGCCGCTGCGGCGAGGGCGGAGAGGGCGACGAGCGCGACGCTCCAGGTCGAGTCGGGAGCGACCGCCTGCACGCCGTACACGAGGAGCACGTACACCGCGACGACGGCGCCGGTGAGCAGGCCGAAGACAAGCGTGCGGTTGAGCGTCAGCTCGACGTCGAAGAGCCGGTGGCGCAGCATCGCGACGCCGATCGCCACCGGGAGGGCGGAGAGCCCCACGACGCCGTTCCACGCGTCGAGCGAGCCGAAGGGGATCAGCACGGCCACCACGAGGAGCAGCCCGCCGAGGAACAGCCACTGCAGCTGGGTGCGTTCGACGTCGCGGGCGCGGCGGATCCGAACGGCGAGAGAGACGACCGCCAGCGGGATGCCGACGAGGAACAGCAGCGAGGCGCCGGTCTGGGTGACGTGGCGCAGCCAGGTGGCCCGCTCGATCCCGAGCGGGTTCATCAGGCCGGGGACGATGTCGGCGTCGATCGGGGACAGCATCCGCGCCACCGTCGTGACCGTCGCGACCACCGCCACGCCCAGCACGACCGGGCGCCAACGCGGGCTCGGCGGGCGGCCGTCGGGGAAGACGTGGGGAAGCAGCGGGAGGGTGAAGAAGTACGGCGCGAAACCCCAGATCGCCACCCAGGCGGCGAACCCGCCGAGCACCCCGACGCCCGCGACGTGCCCGGCGTAGACCGCCAGCACCTGGTAGGGGCCGATCAGTGCCGGCACCAGCAGCAGCCAGCCGACCGGGTTGCGCGGGCGGGCCCGCACGACGAGCGCGCCGACGACCGGCCAGACCGTGCCCAGGGCGAGGTCGCCGGCGGCTCCGGCCCGGGTGCCGTCGTCCCACCAGGCCTGCAGGGGGCGGACCAGCGCGCAGGAGGTGACCGCGACCACCGCCAGGACGGCGGCGAGGGCGCGGAGCGCGCGGTCCGGGACGGTCACGGCGCTCATGCTGCCCGAACTGGCGTCCCCGGATCAGGAGGTCGGTGTCCCTCGTGCCCGGGACACAGGGAGGGCCACCGTCGTCCTCACCAGCCGGTCGACCGCGACCGGCCCCACCGTCCCGGAGGACACGATGACCACCACCGCCCCTCTCCCTGGCACCGCCGACCGTGCCACCACCTCGACCCGCGGCCGCTGGCCGCTGGCCGCCACCGCGGCCGGCACTCTCGGCTTCGTCGCCACCCTGGTCCTCGACGGGCGCAACGACGTCCCCACCGAGGTCCGCTTCACCGACGGCTTCTTCGACACCCTCGACCCGATGGTCTACCGGCTCTCGCTGGTGCTCGGGTACGCAGCCGTCGCCATGCTCCTGCTGCTCGCGGCCCAGTGGAGGCGACGCGTCGAGCCGCGGGTGCCTGCCTCGACGGCCGCTTCGCTCGTCACGCTGGGACTGGTCTCGTCCGCGGCCGGCCTGACCTACGGCTACGGCTGGAAGGGCGCGCTCGGGCTCTACCTGCCCGACGGCACCGAGGGCGGCTCGTTCGACCAGGCCGGCCTGACGACGTACTTCATGCTCAACGACTTCGGCTCCTGGATCGGCTGGCTCGGCGTCGTCGTCGCGGCTGCCGGGATCGCCTGGATGGGCCTGCGTGAGCGGACCGTCTCCCGCTGGATCGGCGTCGTCAGCCTGCTGCCGGTCCTGCAGACCACCGCGATGGTCCTCGGGCTCGGCGTCCCCGGCGTGCCGGCCCTGCTCGCCCCGATCTACCTGGTCGTGCTCGGGCTCGGACTGACGTTCGGGCGCAGCGTCATCAACCGTTGAGGCACGATGCTGGTCCGGCCCGGCTCCTCAGGGGAAACCGGCACTTCTCAGGGGTTGCAACGCCCGAGAAGTGCCGGTTTCCCCGGGGGGCCGGGGAATCCGGCGCCCCCGCCGCACCGCGTCGGCCACCCGCGGCTCAGGCGAACGGGTTCGGCCGCCCACCGGGCATCTCGCCCAGCAGCTCGCGGGCGTGGGCGGCCACCTTGTGCTCGACGAGCACCTCGTAGCGGGTGGCGACCACCTGGGTGACCGAGGAGAAGTCGCGGCGCCCGCGGGTCGCGGCGTACCCGGCCAGCGCCCAGATCAGCCCGAACAGCGCACCGAAGAGCACGGTCGAGAGCAGGATCGCCAGCAGGCCCTCCTCGGTGAAGATGCTGAAGAGCAGGCCGATGAACAGGCCGAACCAGGCGCCGGACAGCAGGCCGCCGAGGGCGACCTTGCCGGTGGTGAGGCGTCCGGTGATCCGCTCGAGGCGCTTGAGGTCGGTCCCGACGATCATGCACTGCTCGACCGGGAACTTCCGGTCGGCCAGGAAGTCGACGGCCTTCTGGGCGCCGGCGTAGTCGTCGTAGACGGCCAGGGACTGCGGGAACTCCAGCCCGAGCGGGGACCGCCCGGCGCCCGAGCCGCCCATGGGCGTTCCAGTGGGGATGCTCATGTCCTCCACTGTGCCCGCCGCACCTAGACTGGAGACATGCCTCGAGTCGTCGTCGACGTCATGCCCAAGCCCGAGATCCTCGACCCGCAGGGCAAGGCGGTCCTCGGAGCGCTGCCCCGGCTGGGCTTCGCCGGGGTCGCCGACGTCCGTCAGGGCAAGCGGTTCGAGCTCGAGATCGAGGGGGACGTCACCGAGGCGGTGCTCGCCGACGTGACCCGGATGGCCGAGACCCTGCTGTCCAACCCGGTCATCGAGAACTTCGCGGTGCGGGTGGAGCAGGACGCATGAAGGTCGGCGTCGTCACCTTCCCGGGCTCCCTCGACGACGTCGACGCCCAGCGCGCCGTCCGCCTCGGTGGTCACGAGGCCGTGGCGCTGTGGCACGGCGACCACGACCTGCAGGGGGTCGACGCGGTCATCCTGCCGGGCGGCTTCTCCTACGGCGACTACCTGCGCTGCGGCGCCATCTCCCGCTTCTCCCCGGTCATGACCGAGGTGGTCGAGGCCGCCGGTCGCGGCATGCCGGTGCTGGGCATCTGCAACGGCTTCCAGGTGCTGTGCGAGTCCCACCTGCTGCCCGGTGCGCTGATCCGCAACCAGCGGCAGAAGTTCCTCTGCCTCGACCAGCGCCTGCGCATCGAGGACACCGGCACGCCCTGGACCGCGGCGTACACCGAGGGCCAGGAGGTGGTCATCGCGCTCAAGAACGGCGAGGGCTCCTTCGTCGCCGACACCGAGACGCTCGACCGCCTCGAGGGCGAGGGCCAGGTCGTGGCCCGCTACCTCGGCGAGAACCCGAACGGCTCCCTGCGCGACATCGCCGGGATCCGCAACGAGCGCGGCAACGTCGTCGGCCTGATGCCCCACCCCGAGCACTCCGTGGAGGAGCTGTGCGGGACCGGCACCGACGGACTGGGCTTCTTCTCCCTCGCCACGCTGGCCGCGGAGGTCTTCGCGTGATCGGCTCGCCGAACCGCCTCTTCCGCACCGTCGCCACCGCCGAGGCGGTCACCTGGGCCGGCCTGCTGGCCGGCATGTTCCTCAAGTACGTCACCGAGACCACCGAGCTCGGCGTCCGGGTCTTCGGGATGCTGCACGGCGTCGTGTTCGTCGCCTACTGCGTGACCACCGTCGTGGTGGCCGTCGACCAGCGCTGGTCCGTGGGCCGGCTCGTCGGGGGCCTGGCCTCCTCGGTGCCGCCGTTCCTGACGCTGTGGTTCGAGCGGTACGCCGCCCGCCACGGCATGCTCGCCGACTCCTGGCGGCTGCGCTCGGCCGGGACGACCCCGGCCGGCGTCGAGCGGCCCGTCGCCTGGGTGCTGCGCAACCCGGCTCGCGGCCTGGTCGCTGCCGTCGTCGCGGTCCTCGCCCTCACCGGCCTCGCGCTGCTCGTCGGCCCGCCCGCCAGCGGCTGACCCGAGGCAGCGGCCGGTGGGAGATGAAATGTCGGCCGACCAGCCTCAGCGCACGCCGGAGCGCAGCGCCGCCCAGGACTCGGGGTTGACGACGCCGGAGACGGTGAGGTCGACCTTCTTCTGCCAGGCGCGGACGGCGGCGTCGGTACGGGCGTCGAAGACGCCGGTCACGACCACCTTGGCCTGGGGGCTGGCCGCGTTGAGCGCGCGCTGCACGCGGCGTACGTCGGCGCCGGCCGAGCCGCGCTTGAGGACCGGCGTGCTGCCGGCGGCGTGGAGAGACATCCAGTTGGCCTTGGTGAACCGGTCCTTGGCGGCGAACCCGTGGCCGGTCTGCCAGGAGCGGATGCTCGCGAGCGTGCGCGCGTTCAGGCTGCCGTCGACGGCGCCGGCGTACCCGCCCTTCTCCTTGAGCAGGCACTGAAGTGCCTTGACCTGGCCGGGGTCCGAGGCCTTCTGGCTGCCCGTGGCCGGACGCAGCGCGGCGTAGGTCGGGTAGGAGACCCGCACACCGCCGCAGTGCTTCTCGGCCGGCGCGACCGAGCCGCGGCCGAGCTCGAGGAAGTTGCTGTCGATGTTGATCCGGACCCCGCCCCAGGTCTCGTCGTGGCCGCCGCGGTACTGCTTCACGCGGCCGCCCGGCCGCCAACCGTCGTCGCGGACGTACGAGGTGGAGGTGTTGGCGACGCCGTCCCACCGGGCGATCCAGATGGCGTCGGGCATCGTGTAGGCGCCCGGCCGGTTCACCCGGGCGTCGTCGAGCGCCTTGATGCCCGAGCCGGCGCTGGAGTAGACGCCGGAGACCCAGCCGAGCTCGTGGAGCCGGTCGGTCCACGCGGAGAGGAACGCCAGGGCGGACTCGCGGCAGTGGGTGTTGGCGTTGTCGTAGCCCTCGAGGTCGTACCAGAGCGTGCTGCCCTTGGCCATGCCCAGCGCGGTGGCCGCGGCCACCGAGGAGTCCGCCTCGGCGCTGCCCTGCTGGCGCGCCTGGAAGTAGCGGCCGTTGTCGCCGGGCTTGGCGCTGATCTTCACGTCGTCGTCGTAGCGCGGGAACCGCGGCTGGCAGGACGCCTGCGGGCCGAGCGTGATCGGCAGCAGGCGCCAGCCCTTGGCCAGCTGCTTGGTCACCCAGGCCGGGGTGAGGTTCGGCTGGGAGCGGCAGGCACGGGAGTCGCCGGCGATGTAGATGCCGACCGCCAGGAACGGCGAGTGCTTGAGCCAGCGGTTCATCTTCCACTGCTCGGGGGCCAGGCACTGGTCGAAGCCGTAGCCGGTGAAGTCACCGGGCGTCACGACGTTCGCCTTCCTCGCCGCGACCTGTCCCGCGACCTGCCCCGAGGACTGGTCCGTGCGCTGGGTGGCGGCGGAGGGCTCCTCGGCTCGGGCGGTCGGCGCTCCGAGGAGGACGGCGCCCGCGAGGGCGGCGGAGAGGACGGCAGAGGTACGGCGGCGCATGGTGGCAGGCTCCAAGGTCGGGGAAGGCGCCTCACCATAACCACAGCAGTCACACCCGTCACAGGCGTTCGAAGGAACTACACGGGTGTACTTCGGGCCCGCCGGTCGCCACCCGGAGGAGGCGCCCGACGGGCCCGCGAGGTCCCGCGAGGTCTGCGGTCTCAGGCGCGTGCGCGCCGCACCAGCGCCAGCGCGGCCCCCGCCGCCAGCAGGCCGAACCCGGCGGCGGTGAGGAACGCCGTGTCGGCGCCGGGCAGCACCTCGCCGGGCACCGCGCCGGCGGCGTACACCGACGCGACGACCGCGAACCCGACCGCGCCGCCCAGCTGCTGGCTGGTCTGCAGCAGCCCCGAGGCGGCGCCCGCGTGCTCCGGCGCGACTCCGCCGAGGACGGTCGAGGTGACCGGCATGAAGACCAGCCCGGCGCTCAGCCCGTTGAGCACCAGCGGCCCCAGCAGGGACGCGGCGTAGGAGTCGCCGGCCGAGACGGTGCTGAGCCAGGCGAAGGAGCCGGCCAGCCCCAGGGTGCCGAGGACCATCATCGGGCGCGCGCCGAGGCGGACGAGCAGTCGCGGGCTGACCCGGGACATCGCGAAGATCGACAGGCTCAGGGGCAGGAACGCCACGCCGGTCATCACCGGGCTGTAGCCCAGCTCGCCCTCGACCAGCTGCGGGACGAGGAAGAACAGCGCCAGCTGGGCGCCGAAGACCGGCATCATCACGCCGAGGGCCCCGACGCGTCGCCGCTCGCGGAGCAGCTCGAGCCGCAGGATCGGGTGCGCGACGCGCTGCTCGGTGAGCACGAGCGCCACCAGCGCCCCGACGCCCGCGACGAGGCCGCCGATCGTGCGGCCCGACGTCCAGCCGTGCTCGGGGGCGCCGATGAGCGACCACACGACCGCGACGGCGCCCGTGGTGGCGAGGACGGCGCCGAGCACGTCGAAGCGGCCGGGGCGGCGTGCGGTCTCGTCGAGGTAGCGGCGGGTGAGGGCGAGCACGGCGAGGCCGATCGGGATGTTGATGAAGAGCGTCCAGCGCCAGGAGCCCACGTCGGTGAGGAAGCCGCCGAGCAGGAGCCCGACCGACATCCCGCCGGAGGTGACCGCGCCGAAGAGCGCGAGGGCGCGGTTGCGCGCCGCCTCGTCGGGGGCGCTCGTGGTCAGCAGGGCCAGGACGCTGGGGGCCGCCAGCGCGGCTCCGACGCCCTGGAGCGCGCGGGCGCCGACGAGCACGGCGGGGTCGGTGGCGAGCCCGCCGAGGAGCGAGGCGGCGGTGAAGACGGCGAGCCCGGACTCGAACATCCGGCGGCGGCCCAGGACGTCCCCGAGCCGGCCGCCGAGCAGCAGGAGCCCGCCGAAGGCGAGGGTGTAGGCGTTGAGCACCCACGACAGCGACGCCGGGCCGAAGGCGAGGTCGTCGCCGATGTGCGGCAGGGCGACGTTCACGACGGTGGTGTCGAGGATGAGCATCAGCTGGGCGGTGAGCACCAGCGCGATGGCCGCGGCGGCGCGGCCCGCGTTCTCGGGCAGGTCGACGGGCAGGCCGACGCGCTGGTCGACGGGCTGGTCGACGGGCTGGTCGACGGGCTGGTCGACGGGCTGGTCGACGGGCTGGTCGACGGGCTGGTCGACGGGCTGGGTGGTGGAGGTGGTGGTGGACGACATGGAGGAGGTCCTGTTCTGGCCCGGAGGACCGAGGTACCGTTGATCCGGAGGATGACTCCGCTTCCTTCCACGACAATACGGAGACCGTCTCCGTTTAGCAAGCCCCCGCCAGGAGGACCCGTGCGCGCCGACGCGAAGCGCAACTACGACCGGATCGTCGAGGTCGCGCGCGAGGTGTTCCGCGAGCAGGGGTACGACGCCTCGCTCGACCACGTGGCCAAGCGCGCCGGCGTCGGGCCGGGCACCCTCTACCGGCACTTCCCGAGCCGGGACGCCCTCGTGGACGCGGTCATGCAGAGCTGGGTCGCCACCGTCGAGGAGGCCGTGGGCCGCGCGCTGGCGGTCCGCGGCGACGACCGCGCCCTGCTGCTGACCTGGTTCGAGGAGTACGTCGCGCTGATCAGCGTCCACAAGGGCGGGCCGGCCAAGCTCACCGGCGCGATGGGCGACGAGCGGTCCCCGATCCGCACCAAGTGCGAGGTCCTGCGCTCGGCGGTCGACCGGGTGCTCGAGGAGCTCCGCGCCGCCGGTGCGCTGCGTGAGGACGTCACCGCCCTGCAGGTCGCGCGCCTGGTCGGCGGGGTCGCGACCGTCGCCGACCAGGGCGGGCTCGAGCCCGCCGAGGTGCGTCCCATGCTCGAGGTGCTGGCCGACGGTCTCCTCCGCTGAGCCCGCGGACGGCGGCCCGCCCCGGCGCCGGTAGATTGGCCGCCGTGCTGGACACCGTGGCCGCTGCTGCCGAGGACCCCGCCCGCGACCAGCCCTGGGCCGATCTCGGTCTCAAGGCCGACGAGTACGACCGGATCCGCGAGATCCTCGGTCGCCGTCCGACGAGCTCGGAGCTGGCGATGTACTCGGTCATGTGGAGCGAGCACTGCTCCTACAAGTCCTCCAAGGTCCACCTCAAGCAGTTCTCCGAGCTGCCGCAGGAGACCCCGCTGGGCAAGACCCTCGCCGGCATCGGCGAGAACGCCGGCGTCATCGACATCGGCCAGGGCTACGCGGTGACGTTCAAGGTCGAGAGCCACAACCACCCGTCGTACGTCGAGCCCTACCAGGGCGCGGCGACCGGCGTCGGCGGCATCGTCCGCGACATCCTCGCCATGGGCGCCCGTCCGGTCGCGGTGATGGACCCGCTCCGGTTCGGTCCGCTGGACGCCGACGACACCCAGCGGGTCCTGCCCGGGATCGTCGCTGGGGTCGGCGGCTACGGCAACTGCCTGGGCCTGCCCAACATCGGCGGGGAGGCGGTCTTCGACCCCACCTACCTCGGCAACCCGCTGGTCAACGCGCTCTGCGTCGGCGTGCTCCGCCACGAGGACCTGCACCTGGCCAAGGCGAGCGGCGTCGGCAACAAGGTCGTGCTGTACGGCGCGCGGACCGGCGGCGACGGCATCGGCGGCGTGAGCGTGCTCGCGAGCGAGACCTTCACGGAGTCCGAGGACGGGGGCTCCGGCCCGGCGAAGCGGCCGGCCGTCCAGGTGGGCGACCCGTTCATGGAGAAGCTCCTCATCGAGTGCACGCTCGAGATCTTCGCCGCCGGCCTCGTCGCCGGCATCCAGGACCTCGGCGGCGCCGGGCTGTCCTGCGCGACCTCCGAGCTGGCCTCCGCGGGCGACGGCGGCATGCACGTCGACCTCGACCTCGTGCCGCTGCGCGACTCCACGCTCTCGCCGGAGGAGATCCTCATGAGCGAGTCGCAGGAGCGGATGATGGCGGTCGTCGAGCCGGACGACGTCGAGGCGTTCCTCGCGATCTGCGCGAAGTGGGAGGTTGACGCCACCGTCATCGGCGAGGTCACCGACACCGGTCGCCTCCACGTCGACTGGCACGGCCAGCGCGTCGTCGACGTGCCGCCGCGCTCGGTCGCGCACGAGGGCCCGACCTACCAGCGTCCCCTCGCCCGCCCCTCGTGGCAGGACGGGCTCCAGGCCGACCGCGCCGAGGACCTCCCGCGCCCGGCGACCGGCCAGGAGCTCCGCGAGACGCTGCTGCGCCTGGTCGCCAGCCCGAACCTCTGCGACAAGTCGTGGATCACCGACCAGTACGACCGCTACGTCCGCGGCAACACCGTGCTCGCCCAGCCCTCCGACAGCGGCATGGTGCGCGTCGACGAGGAGAGCAACCTCGGCGTCGCCGTCTCGACCGACTGCAACGGACGCTTCGCCAAGCTGGACCCGTACGCCGGCGCGCAGCTCGCGCTGGCCGAGTCCTACCGCAACGTGGCGACCGGCGGCGCCGTGCCGCTCGCGATCTCCGACTGCCTCAACTTCGGCTCGCCGGAGGACCCGGCGGTCATGTGGCAGTTCGCCGAGGCCTGCCGCGGGCTCAAGGACGGGTGTGCCGAGCTCGGCATCCCGGTCACCGGCGGCAACGTCAGCCTCTACAACCAGACCGGCGAGACGGCGATCCTGCCGACCCCCGTCGTGGCGGTGCTCGGTGTCGTCGAGGACGTCACCCGGCGCACCCCGTCGGCGTGGTCGGCGCGGGGCGAGAGCGTCTTCCTGCTCGGCGAGACCCGCGAGGAGCTCTCCGGCTCGGAGTGGGCGAACGTCGTGCACGGCCACCTCGGCGGGCTCCCGCCGCGGGTCGACCTCGCTGCCGAGAAGGCGCTCGCGGCCCTGCTGCACGAGGGCGTCGGGCTGCTCACCAGCGCGCACGACGTCGCCGACGGCGGGCTCGCGCAGACCCTCGCCGAGGCCGCGATGCGGAACATGGTCGGTGCCCGCGTGACGGTCCCCGGCGACGCGTTCGTCGGGCTGTTCGCCGAGTCGGCCGCCCGCGTCGTGGTCACCGTGCCGGCCGGCGACGCCGACCGCCTGCGCGACCTCGCCGCGCGCCACGGCGTGCCGCTCACCGAGCTGGGGACCACCGGCGGCGACGCGCTCGTCGTCGAGGCTGCCGGCGAGGGCGCCTTCGAGGTGCCGCTGCTGGAGCTGCGGTCGGCCTGGATGGCGACGCTGCCCGCCGCGCTGGCCTGATCGCCGGTCCGGCGACGTGCCCGACGACCTGGTGGTCACCGGGCGGTGGACCGTCCCGGACGCCGAGCTCTCGGAGCGGTTCTCCCGCTCGTCGGGCCCCGGTGGGCAGGGCGTCAACACCGCCGACAGCCGGGTCGAGCTGTCCTACGACGTCGCCGGGTCGCCGTCGCTCCCCGAGCACCTGCGCGAGCGGGTGCTCGCACGGCTGGCGGGGCGCCTCGTCGGCGGCGTGCTGACGATCGCCGCGAGCGAGCACCGCACCCAGCTGGCCAATCGGAGGGCGGCGCGGGAACGAATGGCCTCCGTGCTCCGTGACGCCTGCGCCCCGCCCCCGCCGACCCGGCGCCCCACCCGCCCCACCCGCGGCTCGAAGGAGCGGCGGATCGTCGAGAAGAAGCGGCGCGGGGAGACCAAGCGCGGCCGGCAGGGGCGCTTCGAGTGAGGCCGGTGCGGGTCGGTCGACGGCTGCTGCTCTCGGGCTTGGGTATCGGCACCCTGGCCGCCTGTGGCGGCGAGCCACCGAGGAAGGACGGACCCGTGACCGGAGCACCGACGAGGCGACGCATCGCCTACGGCGACGACGCCTCGCAGGTGGGCGAGCTGCACCTGCCCGCGGGCGACCCGCGCGGGGTGGTGGTCGTGGTGCACGGCGGCTTCTGGCGCGCCCAGTACGACTTCTCCCTCGGCACCCCGCTGGCCGACGACCTGGCCGCACGCGGCTGGGCGGCCTGGAACATCGAGTACCGCCGGGTCGGCCCGGGGACCGGCGGGGGCGGGGGAGCACCCGAGACCTTCGACGACGTGGCCGCCGCGATCGACGTGCTGGGCGACGCCGACCTGGGGCTGGACCTGACGACGGTCGTGGCCGTCGGGCACTCCGCGGGCGGCCACCTCGCCGCGTGGGCCGCCTCGCGGACCCGCGACCCGCGGTGGGCCGGTGGCGTCGAGCTCACCGGCGTGGTCTCCCAGGCCGGCGTGCTCGACCTGCGCCGGGCGGTCCGGGAGGGGGTCGGCCAGACGGCGGTGCCCGACCTGCTCGGCATCCCGGCCGACCCCGACGCGGTGGAGGCGGCGTACGACCCTCAGCAGCAGCTGCCCCTCGACGTGCCGGTGTGGTGCGTGCACGGCCGCGACGACGACGTCGTCCCCGTCAACCAGTCCGAGGAGTACGTCGCCGCCGCGACCGCCGCCGGTGCGCGGGCCGAGCTGGTGGCCGTCGACGGCGACCACTTCGTCGTCATCGACCCCGAGGGCCCGGCCTGGGCCGAGGTCGTCGGGGTCCTGGACGGGCTGGGCTGAGCGCGGGGCCCGGCGCCCGCCCGTCCAGGTCGTGCGCGGACGGTGCTCAGCGGGTGGCGGTCACCGTCCCGGCCCCGTGCCCGTGGTCGTGCGCGAGCGGGGTGGTGGCGTTGCGCCGGTCGTGGCCGGTGGCCCGGCCGTTGACCGACTTCGTGCTGAACGCGTAGGTGCCGACCAGCGAGGCGATCGCCTTGGTGTTGATCCGCACCGCCTTCATGCTGACGTTCGACAGGTCGTCGCACGCCTGGTGGTAGCACTCGTCGTACGCGACGCCGGCCTTGCCGCCGAACAGCCGCGCCTCGGCCTTGGTCTTGATGCCCTCGGCGCCGGTGAACAGGCCGCCCGCGGGGATGCCCTCGGCGATGAACGGGCCGTAGTCGCTGCGGCCGTCGAAGGCGGTCGGCCGGGTGGCCAGGTCACGGCTGCGGAAGAACGTCCGGAAGGCCCGCTCGATCTGCGCCGACCCCTTCGGGGCCTCCGCGGCGTCGTCGCCGGCCGGGAAGGCGGAGTTGTCGCCGTCGTAGACGAACAGGGCGTAGTTCGGGGAGCCCACCATGTCGAAGTTGAGGTAGAGGGCGATGTCGCGCAGCGCGCGCGGGTTCTCCGTGGCGAGCTCGCTGACGTAGTGCTCCGCGCCGAGGAGGCCCGACTCCTCCGCGCCCCACCAGGCGAACCGCACCTGGTTCCGAGGGGCCTTGATCTTCTGGGCCAGCTTCTCGGCGACGTGGAGCAGCGCGGCGCTGCCGGTGCCGTTGTCGTTGATGCCGTTGCCCTCGACGACGCTGTCGAGGTGGGCGCCGGCCATCACGACGTTCCCCTGGCGGCCGCGCTGGGTCTCGGCGGTGACGTTCCAGGTGGTGCGGGTCTCGGACTCGGTGGAGGTGGAGACCCGGACGGTGTCGCCCTCGAGGTCGCGGCCGAGCGCGAAGGTGGTGGTGACGGCCGGCACGGTGCCGACCGGGCCGCCCAGGGTGCCGATGAAGGGTCCGCTGCGGTCCTCGCCGTTGCCCTGGTTCATCAGCACGACGGCGCTGGCGCCGGCGTCCTGGGCGTTGACGACCTTGACGGAGAAGTCGCAGGTGCCACGGCGGACCAGCGCGATGTTCCCGGCGGTGAAGCCGGCGAAGTCGGCGGCCTCGCAGCCGCTGGTGGAGTTCTCGATGTCGTCCAGGGCGAGGTCGACGCCCTCGACGGTCCCGGTCACGTCACCCGACCCGGAGTACTCCAGGATGTCGAAGTCGGTGCCCTCCACGAACGTCGCCGGCTCCGGGGCGGTGCGCTGCAGCACCGGCGGGGCGGTGACCTCGAAGTAGGAGAAGTCGAAGGACTGGACCTGCGGGTGGTAGCCGGCCTTCCGCAGCTGGTTGACGACGTAGTTCTTCGACGCGCGGTAGCCGGGGGTGCCCGACGCGCGGCTGCCGTGCTTGTCGCCGATCCGCTCGAGGGCGACGAGGTGCTTGCGCACGCCGGGCCCGTCCACGGACTTCACCAGCGCGGCCACCCGGTCCTCGGGGGAGGCCTTCGGGGCGGTCTTCGCGGCGGTCTGGCGGGCGGACTGCTGGGCCGGCGCGTCGGGGGACGCGGTGGCGGTGGAGCCGGGCAGGGTGGCGGCCGCGAGCACGGCCGCGCCGGCGAGGCCGGCCAGGGGGCCCGCCACACGGCGGGTGGTGCGGTTTCTGCTCACAGGGGATCTCCCGAGAGACGGGCGCGCCGGCGGCGCGCGAGGCGGTCAACCTAGGACTGCGCCGCGTGGGTCCACAAGGGTTCCGGCGCCGACTTTGCCGACCCGCGCCTAGCCTGGGCGGATGCTGCTGCGGTGGAGGCTGGGCGTCGTCGTGGGCGGCGGGGCCGGCGTCGGGCACGAGGTGTGCCTGCGGCTGGCCCGCTCCGGCTCCGGCGTGCTGGTGGTGGATCCCGACGCCGCCTCCGCGGAGGCGACGGCCGCCGCTGTCCGGCAGCGCCGGGTGTCGGGGTGGTCGCTGCAGGCGGACCCGTCGGTCGGCGGGACCGACGCCGCGCTGGTCGCCGGTCGTGCGCGCGACCTCGGCGGGGCCGACCTGCTCGTCACCACCGGCCTGGGCGCCCGGGCGGCGCTCGCCCTGGGGCGGGACCTGCTGGCCGACCCGGTGCTGGTCCCCGGTCCGCGCGACCTCGACGTGGACCGCACCGCCGCGGCGGTGCTGGGGCTGCTGCGTGACGCCGAGCCGGGCGCGGTCGTCCTGCTCTAGGCGGACGCCACCGAGGTCGCCACGCGGGTCTCCGGGCCGGGGCCGGGCTGGCAGTGCGGGCACCACCAGGTACGCCGGTTGGCGGGGTCGTTGGGGAGCTCGGGGACCACCTCGACGGTCGTGCCGCACCGCAGGCACGGCCGCCCGGCCCGGCCTGAGACCCAGTGCGACTCGCCCTTGCGGCCGATGCCGGTGGTGACCTGGTAGGCGCCCTCGACGGTCGCGGAGTGCCGCAGCGCCTTGGCGCCCAGGCCGACCAGCCGCTCGACGTCGACCTCGCCCACCGGGGTCCACGGGCTGCGGCCGAGGAGGAAGGCCAGCTCGTTGGCCCACAGGTTGCCCCACCCGGCGACCTTGCGCTGGTCGAGCAGCGCCGAGACGAGCGGCACGGCGGGCTCGGCGGCCAGGCGGCGTACCGCCTCCTCGGCGTCCCAGTCCTCGCGCAGCGGGTCGGGGCCGAGGTGGCCCACCAGCTCGTGCTCGCGGGAGGTCTCGACGAGCTCCATCTCGTGCAGCCTCAGGCCGTACGCCGTGTGGCCGGCGTTGGTGGCGAGCACGATCCGCACGTCGGGCATCAGCCGTCGGGGGAGCTGCTTGCCCGGGCCGGTGACCGACCAGGAGCCGTCCATCAGCAGGTGGGTGTGCAGGGTGGCCCCGCCGCTGAACCGGGTCAGCAGGTGCTTGCCGTGCGTCGCGTGCTCGAGGACGACGCGGCCGGCCAGGTCGCGCGTCGCGAGCCGCGGGACGCGCAGGTCGCTGCGGGTGACCGTGCGCCCCTTCAGCGGGCGGTCCAGCCGCCGCGCGAGCTTGAAGACGCTGTCCCCCTCCGGCACGGACCCATCCTCCCCGGCCCGGGCAAGCCCGTCGGCTGCGGAAACTATCCTCGGTCCGTGCCCGCACGCCTGCGCCCCGCCGACCCCGCCGACGTCTCCGCCGCCCTCGGGCGGGTCCGTGCCGACGCCGCCGGGAAGGGCGAGAAGGGCGACCTGCGGCTGCTCGTCAAGCACTACCTCGCGCTGCTGGAGACCCGCGCGCCCGGCCACTCCGTCGAGGTGCGCGTGCCGCCGTACGCCGCGGTCCAGGTCGTGCCGGGGGTGCGGCACACCCGCGGCACCCCGCCGGCGGTCGTCGAGACCGATGCCGCGACGATCATCGCGCTGGCGACCGGGCAGCTGACCTGGCACGAGGCCGAGGCGGCCGGCCGGGTCCGGGCGAGCGGGGAGCGGGCCGACCTGTCGCCGTACCTGCCGCTGCACCGGACCGTGCCTTGACCTAGCGTGGGCGGCATGACGAACCGCCCTTCCTCCGACGAGCTCCGCGCCAAGGTCACCGAGGTCCTGCCCGGGCTGAGGACCGACCTCGAGGACCTCGTCCGGATCGAGTCCGTGAGCGCCGACCCGGCCCGTGCGGGCGAGGTGCAGCGCAGCGCCGAGGCGGTCGCCGAGCTGTTCCGCGCCGAGGGGTTCCCGACCGTCGACATCGTCACCGCCGAGGGCGGCGCCCCCGCGGTGATCGCCCACAAGCCCGGGCCGGAGGGCGCGCCGACGGTGCTGCTCTACGCCCACCACGACGTCCAGCCGGAGAACGACCACGCCGACTGGGACTCCCCGCCGTTCGAGCCGACCGAGCGCGACGGCCGGCTCTACGCACGCGGCGCGGCGGACGACAAGGCCGGCATCGCCGCCCACCTGGGTGCGCTGCGCGTCTTCGGCGACGACCTGCCGGTGAGCGTCACGATGTTCATCGAGGGCGAGGAGGAGGTCGGCTCGGAGTCGCTGCCGGCGCTCCTGCGCGAGCACCAGGAGCGGCTGCGCTCCGACGTCATCGTCATCGCCGACTCCGGCAACTGGGACATCGGCGAGCCCGCGCTCACCACCAGCCTCCGCGGCCTGGTGCGCGCCGACGTCGAGGTCCGCACGCTCACCCACGCGGTGCACTCCGGCATGTGGGGCGGGCTCGTGCCCGACTCGCTCATCGCGCTCTCCCGCGTCATCGCCAGCCTCCACGACGACGCGGGCGACGTCGCGATCGCCGGCCTGCACAGCGGCCCGGCGGCCGACGTGGAGTACCCCGAGGAGCGGCTGCGCGCCGAGTCCGGCGCCGTCGCGGGCGTGCAGTGGATCGGCACCGGCTCGGTCGTCGAGCGCCTCTGGACCAAGCCCGCCCTGTCCATCACCGGCCTGGACGCGCCCAAGGTGGAGGGCGCCAGCAACACGCTGGTCCCCGCGGCCCGCGCCAAGATCAGCCTCCGGATCGCTCCCGGCGACACGACCGAGAACGCCGTCGCCCGCCTCCGCGAGCACCTCGAGGCGAACGTCCCGTGGGGCGCGGAGCTGAACGTGACGATCGTCGACACCGGCGAGGCCACCCAGATCGACGCCACCGGCCCGGCGTACGACGCGGCGCGCGAGGCGTTCACCGAGGCCTGGGACGGCACGGCGCCGGTCGACATGGGCGTCGGCGGCTCGATCCCCTTCATCGCCGAGTTCCTCGAGGCGTTCCCGCGGGCGAGCGTCCTGGTCACCGGCGTGGAGGACCCCGACACCCGCGCGCACGGCGCCAACGAGGGCCTCCACCTCGCCGAGTTCGAGCGGGTCGTGCTCGCGGAGACGCTGCTCCTGGCCCGGTTGGGCACCCTGGAGGTGTGATCGCCGACACCCGCGCCGTCCTCGCCGAGCACCGGCGGGCGCGGGTGGAGGCCCTCACCGATCGCCTGGTCGCGACGATCGAGGCGGCCAACCCCGGCTACCGCACGTCCGGCCTGGTCCCGCACGAGGACCTGCGGCGGTCCTGCCGCGACAACGTCGACCGGGTGCTGGAGCTGCTCGGCGAGCCCGGGGCCGACCCCGCACGCGACCCCGCCGAGGACCCGGCGTACGACGCGGCGCGGGTGACCGGGCGCCGGCGCAGCGAGCAGGGCCTGCCCCTCGACGACGTGCTGCGGTCCTTCCGGCTCGGCGGCCGGCTGATCTGGGAGGACCTCGTCGAGCACGTCGGCGAGGCGCTGCCGGGGGCGGAGGTGCGGGACGTCGGCACCCGCCTGTGGGAGGTGGTCGACCAGACCTCGGCGCAGGTCGCCGCGGCGTACCACGCCACCGAGCGCGCCGCGGTCCGCGCCGACGAGCAGCTGCGCGCCGAGCTGTGGGAGGGGCTGCTCCACGGGCGGGCCCAGGACCCCCGCTTCGCCCACGAGGCAGCGCGCATCCTCGACCTGCCGGTGGGCGACGACCTGCTCGTCGTGACCGGCACCGGGCCGGACACCGACCGGCTGCTCGCCGCGCTGGCGCCGCTCCGCTCCTGCTGGGTACGCCGCACGGGCGGCGTGGTCGGGCTGGTGCTGGTCGGTGCGGGTGGCGCGGCGCAGGTGCACGACGTGCTCCGCGGTGTCGGCGGCGCGCTGGGTGCCTCCGTCGTGGTCCGCGGGCTGGCGCGCGTCGCCACCGGCTTCCGGCAGGCCTCGATCGCGCTGCGGACCCTCGACGGCGGCGCCGGGCTCGCGACGTTCGACGAGCGGCTGCCCGAGGCGCTGCTGCTCACCGCCCCGGAGGTGGCCGGCCGGCTGGTCGCGGTCTGGCTCGGCCCGCTCCTGGCCCTCGCGCCCGGCGAGGCGGACCCGCTGCTGGAGACCCTGGAGGCGTGGGTCGCGACGGGCGGCTCGGCCACCCACACCGCGACCCGGGTGCACTGCCACCGGAACACCGTCCTCAACCGGCTCCGCCGCGTCTCCGCGCTGACCGGCCGCGACCTCGTCGACGTCGTGCCGCCGGTCGAGCTGGCGCTCGCGCTCCGCGCCCACCGGGCGGGGCTCGCCCAGTAGCCGCCGAGGCCGGGTGTGCGGAGTGCACAGACCCATCCGGAGGATCGTGGGCGACGAAGGCATGGTGTGGCGGCGGTCACCCGTGCCACAGTTCGACAGGCGAGCCGCAGTTGTAAAGTCTCGCGACCTCTCGGGAAGGACCACGCATGACCGCGCTCGAGCACGACCCCCAGGCCGGGAACGGCGGACCACGAGCCGAGCTCGGGCGCCGCGGCTTCCTCGGCTGGGTGATGGCCGGCACGACGCTGGTGGTGGCCGCCGACCTCGGCCTGGCGCGCACGCCCGCCGGCGCGGCGATCCCGTCGCCCCCGCAGGTGCCCGAGCTCTACGACCTCGAGGACCTCCAGACCGACGCGGCGCTCCCGACGGCCAACCTGGTCACGGTGACGATCAACCAGGACGGCACCGCGTCCTTCGCGCTCCCGCGGATGGAGGTCGGCCAGGGCATCGTCACCTCGACGGCGATGATCCTCGCCGACGAGCTCGACCTGCCCGTGGAGAAGGTCCGGGTGACCCTCGCCCCGGCCCGCCCCGAGCTGCTGTTCAACCAGCTCACCGGCGGCTCCAACACGACGTTCTCCACCTTCACGCCGATCCGGGTGGCCGCCGCCGTCGCCCGCCGCCGGCTGCTCGACGCGGCGGCGGTCCAGCTCGGCACCACCGTCGACCGGCTCACCACGACCGGCGGCGTGGTCAGCGACGCCCTGGGCAACACGGTGACGTACGGCGACCTCGCGACGTCCGCGGCCAGCCAGGTCGTCGAGGCGGTCGAGGTGCTGCTGAAGTCGAAGGCCGACTACCAGGTCATCGGCACGCCGCGGAACCGCACCGATGCCCGCGACGCGGTCACCGGACGGAAGAAGTTCACCACCGACCTCGACGTCCCCGGTGCGCTGCCGACGATGGTCTGCCGCCCGCCGGAGCACCAGGGCTCGCCGCGGCGCGTCCGCAACGCCGCGCAGGTGCGCCGGATGCCCGGCGTCACCCACGTGGCGATGGTCGACACCGGCGTCGCGGTCCGGGCGCGGACGTTCGGCCAGTGCATCGACGGCGTGCGCGCCCTGGAGGTCGACTGGAACCCCGGCACGGTCAGCGGCGAGTCCGACCAGACGATCCTGGCCAAGCTCAAGGCCCAGGAGCTGCCGATGGTCGTGCCGGAGGTGCCGCTGCTGGCCGAGCAGGTGGACACCCGCTTCGAGTTCATGTTCCGGTCCAGCGCGGCCCTCGAGCCGTACGCCGCGATCGCCGACGTCCGCAAGGACCGCGCCGAGGTCTGGGCCGGCCTCAAGGCGCCGATCGTCGCCCAGGGGAACATCGCCGCGGCCACCGGCCTGCGGCCCGACCAGGTGAAGGTCAACGTCGTCACCGGCGGCGGGTCCTTCGGCCACAAGCTCTTCGGCGACCACGCGATCGAGGCCGCGAAGGTGTCGAAGGCGATGGGGGTGCCGGTCAAGCTGATGTGGCACCGCGTCGACGAGCCCCGGCAGGGCCGGCTGCACCCGATGGCGACGTCGCGCGTCCGGGCGACCGTGCTCGCCGGCCAGGTGCTCAGCTTTGAGCAGCGGCACACCAGCGTCACGACCGACTTCAGCCACGGCCTCGGCGAGATGATCACCTCGCTGGCCGACGAGCTGCCCACGGGGCTCGGCGGGCTGGGCTTCGCGGAGACGATCTTCAGCCTGACCCAGGAGCTCCCGTACAACTTCGGCGTCGTCACCCAGCTGCTCAACGAGCCGCTGGAGTTCGAGGACAAGTTCTCCACCGGCTCGATGCGCAACATCTACTCCCCGGACGTCTGCGTCGCCGCCGAGCTGACCATCGACCAGCTGGCGCAGCGGGCCGGCAAGGACCCGGTGCAGTTCCGGCTGGACCACGTGAAGAACAAGCGGGTCCGGGCGGTGCTGGAGAAGGTCAAGCAGGAGGGGCGCTGGGGGCGCAGGATGCCGGCGGGCACGGCCCAGGGCGTCGCGCTGCACAAGGAGTACAAGGGCGCCACCGCCGTCCTCGTCGAGATCGACTGCCGCCCGCGGACCGTCGACCGCGACCTCGGCAAGGAGACCTACACCGGCCCGCGCGTCACCAAGGCGGTCATCGCCGTCGACTGCGGCCTGGTCATCAACCCGCGCGGTGTCGAGGCCCAGATGCAGGGCGGGTTCATGGACGGCCTGGCCATGACGCTCAGCGCGAGCAACCACCTGCGCGACGGACGCTTCCTCGAGGGCAGCTGGGACAACTACTTCTACACGCGGCAGTGGAACGTCCCGCCCGAGGGCGTCGAGGTCCACATCGTCGAGTCCGGCTCCGACACCCCCGGCGGCGTGGGCGAGGCCGCGGTCGGCTCGTCGGCGGCCGCCGTCGCCTGCGCGTACGCCCGGGCGACCGGCACCCTGCCGACCCGCTTCCCGATCAACCACGGGCAGGTGCGGTTCAAGCCGAAGTCCTACGTCCCCTCGATGCCGCCCTCGCCGACCAACGGCCTCAAGAAGACCTACTGAGGAGCTCGCCGTGCCCAAGCAGACCTTCATCCTGAACGGCAAGCCCGTCACCGTGGACGTCCACGACGACGTCCGAGTCCTGTGGGTGCTCCGCGACCTCCTCGGCGTCACCGGCCCGAAGTACGGCTGCGGCATCAACGTGTGCAAGGCGTGCACCAGCCACATCAACGGCAAGGCGTTCAACCCGTGCTCGGTCCGGGTCGGCGACCTGGGGAGGACCGACAAGGTCACCACCATCGAGGGCCTCCCCGCCACCGTGGGGGCCAAGGGCCGGGACCTGCACCCGATGCAGGAGGCGTGGCTCGAGCTGGACGTCGCGCAGTGCGGCTACTGCCAGCCCGGCCAGATCATGGCGGCCGTCGCGCTGGTCAAGAAGGTGCGCCGCGAGGGCCGGGAGATCTCGGAGAAGGACCTCGACTCGATCCGCAACATCTGCCGGTGCGGCACCTACGTCCGCATCCGCGAGGCGATCGAGAAGGGCGCCCGCGCGATGCGCTGAGCTCAGGCCGCGGGGAGCCGCACGCGGAACGTGCTGCCCCGGCCGAGCTCGGACTCGACCTCGATCCGGCCGCCGTGCCGCTCGACGATCCGGGCGACGATCGCCAGGCCGAGCCCCGTGCCGGGCTGCGCGACCGCGACCGGGTTGGTCGAGCGGAAGAACTCGGTGAACAGCCGCTCCTGGTCCTCCGCGCTGATCCCGAAGCCCTCGTCGCGGCACTCGACGACCACCTCGTCGCCGTCCCGGGCCAGGGCGACGGTGACCGAGCGACCGGGCTCGGTGTACTTCACGGCATTGCTGACCAGGTTCGACAGGACACGGTCGAGCTCGTCGGGGTCGCCGCTGGCCAGGACGGGGTACGGCGGCGCGTCGATGCGCACCTCGAGGTCGCGCTGCCGCGCGGCGACCGCGGTGAGGTCGACCGCGTCCGCGGCGACGGTGCGCAGGTCGACCGGGCGCGGGATGACCGGGTTCGCGGGGTCGCCGACCTTGGAGAGCAGCAGCAGGTCGTCGATCACCCGGACCATCCGGCGGGCGCCGCGGTCCATCGCCGAGAGCGCCTGCTCGACGCCCTGGGCGAGCCCCTCGCCCTCGAGCATCTCCAGGTAGCCGACGATCGACGTCAGCGGGTTCTTCAGCTCGTGGGCGACGGTGGCGATCAGCTGGCCCTTGTACTGGTCGAGCGCCTGGAGCTCCTGGACCAGCCGGTGCTCGCGCTCGAAGGCGCGGAGGTTCAGGATCGCGGTGCCGAGGTCGCGGCCGATGTCGAGGGCCGCGTCGGCCTCGGTGTCGGACCACCACGCACCGCCGTGCGGCCGGGTGAGCACCAGGTTGCCGAGGCACTCGGGACCGACGCCGAGGGGCACGAAGAGGATCGAGCCGACGTCGATGCTGTCGAGCAGGTCGACCACCTGCTCGCGCTCGTCCTCGCTCAGGCCGTCCTCCAGCCGGCCGCGCGCCACCACGACCGTGCGCTGGGCGGCCCAGGCGAGCCGGGCCGAGCGCTCGGCGATCTCGACGATGCCGGCGGACAGCTCCACCTCGGTCCCGTCGAGGGCGTGGACCGTGCCGCTGCCGAGGCCGTCCTCGTCGAAGGTCTGGATCCACATCCCCAGGGCGCGGAACCCCTCGACGAGGGCCTCGCTGGACTCGTCGAGGATGCGGGCCAGCGAGCGCTGCCGCGACGCGCGGCGGACCACCTTGCGGGCCGTCTCGGCGAGCCGGACCTGCTCGGCGAGCTCCTCGCGCTCCAGCTCGCGCAGCACCGCGCGCGAGGCCTGCGCGGCGTACCGCTCCAGGAGCCGGCGGCGGGTCGGGCCGGGGCGGCGACCGTCGTCGGGGACGTCGATGGAGACCAGGCCGCGCATGGCGCCGTCGTCGTCGAGCAGGGGGGCGGTGAGCATGTCGAGCGGGTGCCAGGCCTCGGCGTCGTCGGACACCTCGATCTGCGGCACCCACGCCCAGGTCTCGACGTCGGAGCGGAGCCGCTCGTGGGGGACGAACTTCAGCAGGCCCCAGTCGTCGGCGACCTCGAGCTCGGTGGTCAGCAGGTGCAGGGGGGTACGACGGCCGGTGAGCTCCCCGCGGGCCTGCGGGCTGCCGGCGACCGCCACCATCTCCAGGTGCTCGTCGCGCACGAGCCCGATCGCGGCCACGCCGAACCCGGCGACCGCCGTGATGCCCTCCGCGATCAGCTGCAGCGACTCCTGGGCCTCCGGCGACAACCCCGAGGGACCCGGCCGGGTGGCGGCGGTCGCGGGGTTCGTCATCGGGCTCCAGTCGAGGGGAGGGGGCGGCGCGGAGCTGGCGGGTGGGGCGCAGTGAGCACCGCCACGATACGCAGCCCCGGTGGCATGCGTCCGCCGATCGGTCGGGACCGGCCGGGAATCGGGCGGTGCCGCGCCGCGCCGCTACGATCGGGCCGTGCCCTACCTCAGCAGCACTGGCAGCTCGCGCAGGGGCGGAGACGGCCGGCTGACGACCGCGCTGGACCCGCAGGAGGCCGGACCGCAGGACGCCTGCGGCGTCTTCGGGGTCTGGGCCCCGGGCGAGGACGTCGCGAAGCTGACGTACTTCGGTCTCTACGCGCTCCAGCACCGCGGCCAGGAGTCCGCCGGGATCGCGGTCAGCAACGGCCGCCAGATCCTGGTCTACAAGGACATGGGCCTGGTTTCGCAGGTCTTCGACGAGACCACGCTGGACTCCCTCAAGGGCCACGTCGCGATCGGCCACTCGCGCTACTCCACGACCGGCGCGAGCACGTGGGAGAACGCGCAGCCGACGTTCCGCCCGACGGCCGACGGCTCGATCGCGCTGGGCCACAACGGCAACCTGATCAACACCCACGAGCTGCGCGGCATGGTCGACGACCTGCCCGGGCCCGACGACGAGCTGGAGCTGCACACGCGCCCGGCCGGCGAGGTCACCAACGACACCAGCCTGGTGACCGCCCTGCTCGCCCACCACCCCGACAGCACCCTCGAGCAGCGCGCCCTGGAGGTGCTGCCCACGCTGCGCGGCGCCTTCTGCTTCGTGTGGATGAACGAGAACACGCTGTACGCCGCGCGCGACCCGCAGGGCATCCGCCCGCTCGTCCTGGGCCGCCTCGACCGCGGCTGGGTGGTCGCCTCGGAGGACGCCGCGCTGGCGACCATCGGCGCCAGCGTGGTGCGCGAGGTCGAGCCCGGCGAGATGCTCGTCATCGACGACCAGGGCCTGCGCTCGCACCGGTTCGCCGAGCCCGAGCGCAAGGGCTGCGTCTTCGAGTACGTCTACCTCGCCCGCCCCGACGCCACCATCAGCGGCCGCAACGTCCACGAGGCGCGCGTCGAGATGGGTCGGCGCCTGGCCCGGGAGTTCCCGGTCGAGGCCGACCTGGTCATGCCGGTGCCCGAGTCGGGCACGCCCGCGGCGTCCGGCTACGCCCAGGAGAGCGGCATCCCCTTCGGCCAGGGCTTCGTCAAGAACGCCTACGTCGGGCGCACGTTCATCCAGCCCAGCCAGACGCTGCGCCAGCTCGGCATCCGGCTCAAGCTCAACGCGCTGGAGCACATGATCCGCGGCAAGCGCATCGTCGTGGTCGACGACTCGATCGTCCGCGGCAACACCCAGCGCGCGCAGGTGCGGATGCTCCGCGAGGCCGGCGCGCTCGAGGTGCACGTGCGGATCTCCAGCCCGCCGGTGAAGTGGCCGTGCTTCTACGGCATCGACTTCGCCACCCGCGCCGAGCTGATCGCCAACGGCCTCGAGGTCGACGAGATCGCCGCGAGCGTGGGTGCCGACAGCCTCGGCTACATCTCCCTCGAGGGCATGGTCGAGGCCACCGGCCAGCCGGCGCAGGCGCTGTGCCAGGCGTGCTTCACCGGCGAGTACCCCGTCGAGCTGCCCGACGAGTCGCTGCTCGGGAAGCACCTGCTCGAGGCCACCTTGAAGTCCCCCACCATGGGCAAGGCGCTGCCCGTGCTCAACAACCCCTGAGGATCAGCCCGGTGACCGACGCCCAGCCCCCCGTCCCGCAGCGGAAGAACGCCTACGCCGAGGCCGGCGTCGACATCGAGGCGGCCGACACCGCCATCGAGCTGATGAAGGGCTGGGTCGCCAAGGCCACCCGGCCCGAGGTCATCGGCGGGCTCGGCGGGTTCGCGGGCCTCTTCGACGCCTCCGCGCTGACCCGCTACACCCGGCCGCTGCTCGCCACGTCGACCGACGGCGTCGGCACCAAGGTCGCGATCGCCCAGGCGATGGACGTGCACGACACCATCGGCTTCGACCTGGTCGGCATGGTCGTCGACGACCTCGTCGTGTGCGGCGCCGAGCCGCTGTTCATGACCGACTACATCGCCACCGGCCGGGTCGTCCCGGAGCGGATCGCCGCGATCGTCAAGGGCATCGCCGAGGCGTGCCAGGTGGCCGGCTGCGCGCTCGTGGGCGGCGAGACCGCCGAGCACCCCGGCCTGCTCGCCCCGGACGAGTACGACGTCGCGGGCGCCACCACGGGGGTCGTGGAGGCCGACCGGCTACTGGGCCCGGGGCGGGTCCGCCCCGGTGACGTGGTGCTGGCCATGGCGGCCAGCGGCCTGCACTCCAACGGCTACTCCCTGGTCCGCCACGTCCTGCTCGGCTCGCCGGAGGACGGCGGCGCCGGCTGGTCGCTGGACCGCAACGTGCCCGAGCTCGGCCGGTCCCTCGGCGAGGAGCTGCTCACCCCGACCCGGATCTACGCCAAGGCCTGCCTCGAGCTGGCCGACCGCACCGGCGTGCACGCGATGTCGCACGTCACCGGCGGTGGCCTGGCCGCGAACCTCGAGCGGGTGTTGCCGGTGGAGCTGACCGCCACGATCGACCGCGGGACGTGGACCCCGCAGCCGGTCTTCGACCTGGTCCGCCGGGTCGGCGACGTGCCGCAGGCGGACCTGGAGGCCACGCTCAACTGCGGGGTCGGCATGGTCGCCCTGCTGCCCGCCGCGGACGTGGACGAGGCCGTGCGGGTGCTCGCCGGGCACGGCGTCCGTGCCTGGGTCGCCGGGGAGGTCCGGGAGGCCGGAACGGCCGGCCACACCGCGTCACAGGCCGGTGGCAGCGTGCACCTGACCGGCCAGCACCCCGGCTGGTAGCCACCGGGGCGCGCCCCGACGGCGACGCGCGCAGCGACTTCCTACCCGGACGTGCGGGAACAACCACGCAACAGGTAGCGTTGGCGCCACGGAGAATTTCTGAGGACAGCCCGGGTGCCACTGTGCCCCGGCCAAGTTGCGAGGGGGCTGACCCTATGGGGCGCGGCCGAGCGAAGGCTAAGCAGACGAAGGTCGCCCGCGACCTGAAGTACCGGACTCACGAGACGGACTTCGGGAAGCTGGCGCAGGAGCTGCACGGCGGGGAGACCGACCACCAGGAGGCCGAGGTGGATCCGGAGATCCTCGAGAAGTGGGCCGACGTCGTCGAGCCCCGGCGCGACTGACCACTGACCCGGCCGGCCGGCCCCTGTCCCAGGGGCCGGACGACCGGGTCGATGCGTGACGAGGCTGTTCCGGGCGGGTCAGCGACCCAGCCAGATGCCTCGCAGTCGGCCGACGTCGCGCATGCGGCGCTCGGCGAGCCGGTCCGCGGCGACCGCGGGGGAGACCCCCTCCGCGGCCGCCGTCTCCAGGACGGCGCGGGTGGTGTCGTAGATGCGTGCCGCGCGCTGCTCGGCACGGTCGAAGGAGAAGCCCTCGAGCTCGTCGGCGACCTGGACCAGGCCGCCGGCGTTCACGCAGTAGTCGGGCGCGTAGACGATGCCGCGGTCCAGCAGCGCCTTGTCCACCCCCGGGTGGGCGAGCTGGTTGTTCGCGGCGCCGCACACGACCCGGGCCGAGAGCACGTCGACGACGTCGTCGGTGAGCGCGCGGCCCAGCGCGCACGGCGCGTAGACGTCGAGCGGCTCGGCGAGCAGCTCGGCCGTCGACCCCACGGCACGCACCGGAGCGGGCCCGGTCCCGGCTGCGTGCTCGGCGAGCACCCGCTCGACCGCGGGCGCGTGGACGTCGGTGACGACGACGCGCGCGCCGTCGGAGACCAGGTGGCGCACGAGGTGGCGCCCGACCTTGCCGACCCCGGCCACCCCGACGGTGCGGCCCTCCAGTGAGGTGCTGCCCCAGGCGTGCTCCGCCGCGGCGCGCATGCCCTGGAACACGCCGTACGCCGTGAGCACCGAGCTGTCGCCCGCGCCGCCGTGGGCGAGCGTCCGCCCGGTGACGAAGGAGCACTCCCGCGCGACGTGGTCCATGTCCTCGCTGTAGGTGCCGACGTCGCAGGCGGTGTAGTAGCGCCCGGCCAGGGACTGGACGAACCGGCCGTAGGCGCGCAGCAGGGCCTCGGACTTCGTGGTGGCGGGGTCGCCGATGATCACGGCCTTGCCGCCACCGAGGTCGAGCCCGGCCAGCGCGGCCTTGTAGGACATGCCGCGGGAGAGGTCGAGCACGTCGGCGATCGCGTCGTCGGTCGAGGCGTAGGGGTGGAAGCGGGTGCCGCCCAGCGCCGGGCCGAGGGCGGTGGAGTGGATCGCGACGATCGCGCGGAGACCGGTGGCCGGGTCGTTGCAGAAGACGACCTGCTCGTGCTCGGCGCCGAGCTCGAAGACATCGACGGCGGCGCTGCGTGGAGGGGTGGTCCCGGCGGTGCGGGGGGTCGCTGACATGGGTGTGCCTGCTCTCTGCTCGGCCGCGGGGGTGGTGCGGCGACGGGTGTGCTGACCCGCAGGGGTGGCGCGGGTCACACCCAGCCTAGGGCCCCTCAGTCGAGCAGCCGCACCAGGGCGTACGCCGCCGCGAACGTCGCGACGAAGACGACGAGGGCGAGCAGCGCCGTCGCACTGCCGGACCTGCGGCGGTTCGCGGCGGCGGCCGCGGGCCCGGCCGGACCGGCCGTGGTGTGCAGCACGGTCGCGTCGCCGGCCAGCGACCGCCGCAGCCGGGCGACGAACGTCGCCGCGTCGGCGGGCCGCCGCTCCGGGGCGGGGTCGAGCGCGGCGAGCAGCACCGCGTCGGCGGCGGGCGGCAGGTCGGCGAGGGCGGACGGCGCGACCGGGAGCCCGGCGTGGGCCAGCGAGCTGACCGAGCCGGTCCGGGCCAGCTCGCCGGTGAGCATCTGGTAGGCGACGGCCGCGAGCGCGTGGACGTCGGCGCGGCGGTCGACCCCGGTGCCCAGGGCCTGCTCGGGCGCCATGTACGCCGGCGTGCCCACCACCTGGGTCAGCCCGCTGGCGTGCAGCATCGCCTTGGCCACGCCGAGGTCGGCCACGAGGAGCCGGTCGCCGGCGCTGCCGCCGCTGCGCAGCAGCAGGTTCTGCGGCTTGACGTCGCGGTGCACGACGCCGAGGTCGTGGAGCACGCCCAGCCCGTCGGCGGCCTGCTCGACCAGGTCGAGGACCCGGCCGGGCGGCAGCGGGCGGCCCGGCTCGAGCAGGGTGGCCAGGGAGCCGAGGTCGGCGTACGTCATCACGAAGTACGGCGTCCCGTCGGCCTCGCCGATGTCGTGGACGCGGACCACGTGGTCGCTGTCGGCGCGCCGGAGGATCCGCGCCTCCTCGAGGAACCGCTCGCGGACGTCGAGCCGCTGCGCCCAGTTCTCGGCCAGCGCCTTCACCGCGACGTCGGAGTCCAGCTCGGCGTCGTGGTAGAGCCAGACCGTCGCGAAGCCGCCGACGCCCAGCCGCTCGACGCGCCGGAGTCGGCCGAGGCGCTCGGGCAGGGGCATGCGTCGTATCGTCCCAGACCGTGAGCCACGACCCCGGCACCGAGCCCACCCCCGACGAGCTCGACGCCCTGGCCCTGCGGGCCGCCGCGGGTGACCGCGAGGCGCTCGAGGACCTGCTGGCCGCGGTCCAGCCGCGGGTGCGGCGGATCTGCGGGCGCATGCTGCTCTTCCCCGAGGACGCCGAGGAGGCGGCGCAGGACGCGCTGCTGCTCGTCGCGACGAGGATCGGGTCCTTCGGCGGGCGCAGCCGGTTCACCACCTGGCTGCACGTCGTGGCGTCGAACAGCGCCCGCTCGACGTACCGGACGCTGCGCCGCCGCGCGGCCGAACGGCTCACCGACGAGCTCCCCGTGGCCGCGGACCCGCGCACCACGAGCGTCATCGCGGGCAGCCGGCTGGACCTGCTCGACGCCCTGGAGGTCGTGGGAGCCGAGCACCCCGAGCTGGTGGAGCCGCTGGTGCTGCGCGACGTCCAGGAGCTGGACTACGCCGAGATCGCCCGGGTGCTCGACGTCCCGCTGGGCACGGTGAAGTCACGGATCCACAGCGCCCGCAACGCGGTGCGACCGCTGCTGCGCGTCACCGACTGACCGGCGCGCGCATCACGACCACGTCGCCGTGGGTGCCGTAGCCGGCGAGCCGGCCGCCGGCCCGGGTGCCGTCGAAGGTCACCGCCAGCCACCCGCCGCCCGCGGCGTCGGCCAGCGGCACGAGCGTGGGCCACGGGATGTTCGAGGGGTACGGCGCGTCGAGGCGGCCGGTGCGGCGCAGCGCCAGGTCGTGCACCGGCCACGTGCGCTGGTCCTTGTCGCTGGCCAGCACCCGCCACCGGCCGTCGAGGCGGAGCAGCGTCGTGCCCTCGCACTCGCGCGGCGCGGGGTCGGCGGCCAGCAGGCGCAGCCCGTCGAGGTCGGGGCCGCCGGCGAGGGCGGGGTGGAACTCGAAGTACCGCCGCGCCGACACGAAGCCGACGAGCCAGCCGTCGTCGGTGCGGACCAGGTGCGGGTCCCACACCGCCACGGAGCGCAGGCCGTCGGTCGGCAGCGGCAGCTCGCGGGTGTCGAGCACGTGCGTGCCCCGCAGGAGGTCGGTCGTCGTCTCCGCGAGCGTGACGCGGGTGCGCCGGCGGCGGTCGAAGTCGCCCCACGTGCTCGTGGCGACCAGCCACCGGTCCCCGTCGCGGACCAGGTGCGTGGCGTGGTCGCCCAGCACCCCGGGCCGGTCCGGGCGGCGGAAGAAGAGGTCGGCCGCGTGCTCGAGGTCGAGCGTCACCGGGTCCAGGGTCCACACCGAGGTGTGCGCGGTGTCGAAGAACCCGGGGCCGGCCGAGGTGGCGGTGAGGTGCACCAGCCCGCCCGGGCGGTACGCCGCGCCGTCGGCCGTCGTGACCACGCGCAGGTCGCGCAGCCCGAGCTGGCCGAAGGAGCCGAACGTGCCGCCGGCGGCCTCGAGGGTGGCCACCCGCCGCTCGTCGCGGGTGTCGACCCGCCCGGCGAGGTCGACGCGGCAGCGCGCGACCCAGCTGCGGGCCTCCCGGGCCAGCAGCGTCACGTGCGTGCCGGTCAGCGCCAGCCCGAGGCGCTCGACGGGCGCGCCCGCGCGGCCGTGCCGCCGCGACCGGTGCCGGGTCGTCCGGCCCGCGGCGGTGACCTCCAGCCGCGCCGTGCCGTCGTAGGACGCGACCACCCGCAGCCCGTCGCCGGCCAGGGTGAGCGGGCCGGCGTCCGGGCCGACGTCAGGGCCCTCGACGGCGACGTACGGCGCGACCGGCCCGCCGGGTGCGCCCGAGGTCGACGCGAAGGGCCGGACCAGCTCGACGGGTCGCCGCCGGGCGACGACCTCGAACCGCGGCAGCACCGGGGGGAGGACCGGCTGCGGTCCCGGCGCACCCACTAGGTGCCGACCGCGTCCCGCAGGGCGCCCACCGCCGCGGTGATCTCGCGGTCGAGGTCCGCGAGCAGCCCGTCCATGCCGGCCGCGCTGCCCTGCTCGGCGTGGTCCTCCATCCGCTGGGCCACCTCGGCGACCCGGGTCAGGCCCAGGTTCAGCGCGCTGCCCTTGACCAGGTGGGTGGAGGTGAACGTGCGGTTGGCGTCCCCGCACCGGACGGCGTCGTGGATCGCGGCGACCTGCTCGTCGATCCGGCCCAGGAACGAGGTGGCCGTGCGGACGAAGAAGCTCACGCCGTCCTTCTTCAGCTCGTCGAGCATCCGGACCCGGGCGGGGTCCAGCACGGCGCCGGTCGGGCGCGACCGGCCCGCGTGGTCGTCGAGCGCCCCGTCGGCCGGCCGGTCCGGCGCCGCCTGCGGGCCGGTCCAGCGCCGGAGCACGGCGTCGAGCTCACCGGGGTCGACCGGCTTGGTGAGGAAGTCGTCCATGCCGGCGGCCAGGCACCGCTCGCGCTCGCCCTCGAGGGCCGAGGCGGTCATCGCGATGACCGGCAGGCGCCGGCCGGCCGGCTCGGTGCGACGGATGGTGCGGGTGGCCTCGAAGCCGTCCATCTGCGGCATCCGGCAGTCCATCAGCACCGCGGCGTACCCGTGCTCGCCGCGCAGGCGCTCGACGGCCTCGATCCCGTCCGAGGCGACGTCCGCGGCGTACCCCCGGCTCTCCAGGATGCCGGTGGCGACGAGCTGGTTGACCGGGTTGTCCTCCACGACCAGCACCCGGACGCCGAGCTCGTCGGCCGGCCCCGCGGCCGGCCGGTCGACGGTGCCCGGACCGGGACCGACCACGGAGGCGATCACCTCGCGCAGGTCGTCGTGGCGCACCGGCTTGGCCAGCGTCGCGTCGAAGCCGGCCGCCCGGGCGTCCCCGCCCCCGACGGCCTGGTCGGAGGAGAGCAGGAGGAGCCGGGGCTCGGCGACGTGCGCGTCGGCGCGGAGCCGCCGCGCGAGCTCGAGGCCGTCCTCCTCGGGCATCAGCAGGTCCAGCACCGCCACGTCGTACGGGCGGCCGCTGCGGGTCGCCTCGCGCAGGGTCAGCGCGGCCTCGGTCCCGGAGGCGACCGCGACCGCGTCGACGCCCCAGGAGGCCAGCTGCTCGACCAGCACCGCGCGGTTCGTCGCGTTGTCGTCGACGACGAGCACGCGCCGGCCGGCGAGCGGAGCCGGTTCGGACCCGGCCGGCGCGGCGTGGCGGGGAGCGTCGGCGCGGTCCAGGCGCGCGGTGAACGCGAAGGCGCTGCCCCGGCCGGGCTCGCTCTCCACGGAGATCTCCCCGCCCAGGGCGTGGACCAGCTGCCGGGAGATCGCCAGGCCGAGCCCGGTGCCGCCGTGCCGACGCGTGGTGGAGGGGTCGGCCTGGGTGAAGGCGTCGAAGAGCCGGGCACGCCCGCGGGGGTCGATGCCGACGCCCGTGTCGCGCACGGTCACCCGCACCACCGCCTCGACCGGGGTCTCCTCGACCAGCTCGGCGCTGATGACCACCTCGCCCCGGTCGGTGAACTTCACGGCGTTCGAGGCCAGGTTGGCGACCACCTGGCCCAGCCGCACGGCGTCGCCGCGCAGCACCCGGGGGACGTCGGCGGCACAGGCGACGACCAGCTCCAGGCCCTTCTCGTGGGCCGGTCCGGCCAGCACGCCCGCGGTCTGGTCGAGCACGCCGCGCAGGTCGAAGTCCGCGGTCTCCAGCTCCAGCTTGCCGGCCTCGATCTTCGACAGGTCGAGGATGTCGTTGATGATCGCCATCAGCGTCAGGCCGGCGTCGCGCAGCCCGTCGACGAGACGCTGCTGCTGGTCGTCGAGCGCAGTGCGCCGCAGCAGGTCGGTCAGGCCGATCACGCCGTTCATCGGCGTGCGGATCTCGTGGCTCATCGTGGCCAGGAACTCCGACTTCAGCCGCGAGGCCTCCATCGCCTGGTCGCGGGCCTCGGCCAGCTCGGTGGCGTGCCGCTCGCGCTCGGCGACGAGCCCGAGCTGGATCGCGACCTGCCGCAGCAGCTGGTAGGAGGTCTCCTCCGGGGGCGCCTCGTCGGCCACGAGGGAGACCAGGCAGAGCACCTCCTCGGCCTCGAGGACCGGCAGCACCACCAGGCTGTGCGTGCCGGCGAGGCCCGGCGCCGGGGCGGTCGTGATCTCCCGGGTGCGTCGCGCGCGCTCGACCAGGGCGAGGTCGGCCGCGACCGCGCCGTCGAAGGTCGCGAGGGGCACGAGCCGGCCGGCGGCGGGCACGTGCACCGCGAGCGGCTGCCAGCCGCTGCCGTGCGCCGGGAGCGCCCGCGCGGCGATCTCGAGGGCCTCGCGCAGGGTGGTGGCCCGGTTGGCGGCGAGGGCGACCTCCTGCAGCAGCCGCAGCCGCTGGCCGGCCTCGGCGGCCTCGGCGTCGGCCACCTTGAGGGCGGTCACGTCCTGGACGGTGCCCCGCAGCGCGCGGCCGCCGGTCGACAGGCCACGGCCCCGGCCCAGCGCGCGGATCCAGCGGACCTGCCCGTCGGGCCGCACCAGGCGCGCGTCGACCTCGAAGCTCTCGCCGCCCGCCACGACCGAGGCCAGTGCGGACGCCACCGCCTCCCGGTCGTCGGGGTGGAGGGAGTCGAGGAACGAGTCGAGGGTCGGGGTCCACTGCAGCGGGTCGCGGCCCGTGATCCGGAACATCTCGGTGGACCACTCCGCCACGTCGGCGGCCGGGTCCCAGCTCCAGCTGCCCAGGCGGGCGATCTCCTGGGCGTCGGCGAGCGAGCGCTCCCGCGCCCGCAGCTGCTCCAGCAGCCCCTGCCGCCCGGCGTACGGCGTGACCCGCACCAGCCAGCGCCACTGCTCACCGGCCTCGTCGGGCAGGCGCACCGACGTCACGAGGGCGGGGACCCGGGTCCCGTCGGCGCGCACGAGCACGGCCTCGACGTTGTCGCCGGCGTGCTCGTCGGTGCCCTTGTGGGGGTGCTCCGCCTCGCCCGGCCCGCCCGGCCCGCCCGGGCGCACGGTGAACAGGTCGCGCACCGGCGCGCCGAGCAGCTCGTGCGGCGCCCGGCCGACGGCCGTCGCGACGGCGTCGTTGACGTAGGTGATGGTGCCGCCGGCGTCGAGGAAGCACAGGCCGTCGGTCGTCGTCTCGGCCACCCACCGGAACACGTGCTCCGGTGGTCCACCCGCCTGCGCCACGCACCCACCTCCGACGGACCATCATGTCGCCCCGGCCCCCACCTGCGCAGCGGAGGTTCCGAATCCGCCGGTGGGACCCGGGCCGCTGTGGACCGCCCGGTGACCTACTCCGAGGGCTGGGGCGCGTCGGGGACCTTGCAGTCGACCTTGGGGTTGACGCCGACGTAGTTGAGCGGGCCGGCGACGACGGTGAGGACGGTGTCGCCGACCGTGCTGCAGCTGGCGTCCCGGTCGTCGCCGAAGTAGCCGCGCTGCCAGGCGGCGGCCGCGCCGATCACCAGCCACACCACCACCAGCAGTCCGATGAGTCCGCGCACGGGGGTCTCCTTCCCAGGAGGGTCAGGGGTCGTGCCCCCGGTACCCGCCGTCCGCGACCGTCCTCACCGGACCGGGGTGCAGTAGGTTCCGGCGCATGCCCGGTCTCCCCACGATCGTCGTCGTCGACGACGCCCCCGAGGTGCGGCTGCTGGTCAAGACCCGGCTGCGGCTGTCCGGTCGGCTCGAGGTCGTGGGCGAGGGGGCGGACGGGTACGACGCAGTGGAGCTCGCCCGCGCGCACCGCCCGGCGCTGATGCTGCTCGACGTCTCCATGCCCGGTCGCGACGGGCTCGGCGCGCTGCCGCTCGTGCTGGACGCCTCCCCGACCACGCGGGTGGTGATGTTCAGCGGCTTCGACCAGGCCGGCCTGGCCGAGCACACCCGGCGGCTGGGCGCGACCGACTTCGTGGAGAAGTCCGTGCCGCTGGAGGAGCTCGTGGACCGGCTGGTGGACGTCGCCGCGCCCGGGCCCCCGTCCGAGCCGGCCCCCGCCGCGGTGGAGGACGGTCCGCCGCCCGAGCTCGACCCGGTGCTCGCCGAGCACCTCGAGCGGTTCCGCGAGATCTTCGACGACGCCGCGATCGGGATGGCGACGATGACCCTGGACGGTCGGGTCGTGCGGGTCAACCGCCACTTCGTCCAGGTGCTGGGGGAGGACGCCGACGCACTCGTCGGCACGCCGTACCCCGACCTCGCCCACGACCACAAACGGGTCCTCGAGGCCCTGCAGCTGCTGCGCGAGAGCGGTGGCGCGGTCCAGATCGAGCACGGGCTCGCCGACGACCCGGGCCGTCGCCTCCACGCCACGATCTCCGCGGTCCTCGACGCCCAGGACCGCCCGCTCTACTTCCTGCTGCAGGCCCAGGACGTCACCGAGCAGCGGCTGGCCGAGGCGGAGCTGCACGAGACCGAGCAGCGCTTCCGGCTCCTGGTCGAGGCCGTGCAGGACTACGCGATCTTCATGCTCGACCCCGAGGGCCACGTGGCCAGCTGGAACGCCGGCGCCCAGCGCAGCAAGGGCTACTCCGCCGACGACATCGTCGGACGGCACTTCCGGGTCTTCTACCCGCCGGACAAGCAGGCCGAGCGGCATCCCGAGCACGAGCTGGCCATCGCCCGGCGCGAGGGCCGCTACGAGGAGGAGGGCTGGCGGCTGCGCAAGGACGGCAGCCGGTTCTGGGCGCACGTGACGATCTCGGCCGTCCACGACGCCGACGGCGACCTGGTGGGCTTCGCCAAGGTCACCCGCGACTCCACCGAGCGCCGGCGCATCCTCGAGCTGCAGCAGCAGGCCAACGAGCGGCTGCGGCGCTCCGCCGCCGACCAGGCGGAGTTCCTCGCGGTCACCGCCCACGAGCTGCGCTCGCCCGTCGGCGTCCTCGCGGCGACGGCGGAGACGCTGGCCCGCCACCACGCGGACCTGACCGACGGCGAGCGCCAGGACTTCGCCGAGGGCATGCGGCGCACCGCCGACCAGCTGCGCCGGCTGCTCGACGACCTGCTCACCGCCTCGCGCGCCGACGCCCGCAGCCTCGGTCTCACCCTCGCGCCGGTGCCCCTCGACGAGCCGCTGCGCTCGGTCGCGACCGCCGCTCGCGGCAGCCGGCCGGGCGGCGACGTCCTGCTCGACCTCGACCCGGGTCTCGTCGTCGTCGCCGACGCCGGGCGCCTGGTGCAGATGGTCGACAACCTCGTCGTCAACGCGCTGACCCACGGGCGGCCCCCGGTCGTGGTCAGTGCCCGCGCCGACGGCGACAGCGTCGTGATCGCGGTCCGCGACTCCGGCGCGGGCGTGCCCGCCGAGTCCCGGGACCGCCTCTTCGAGCGGTTCGGCACCACCACCGGCGGCACCGGGCTGGGGCTCTACATCGTGCGCGCGCTGGCCGAGGCGCACGGCGGCTCCGCGACGTACTCGGTGGAGGACCAGAGCTTCGTGCTGCGTCTCCCGCGCGAGCGCCGCGACTGAGCGCCTGAGCGGCCGGGCGGCCGTATGACCGGGCTCGGGCGGGGTACTCCCCGGTTCCGAGACAGGAGCGACGATGACCGACGCCCATCCCCCAGCCGCCGGCGGTCCCGGCCGGCCCTCCATCCCCCGCCCCGCCGAGGAGCAGGTGGTCTTCCGCGCGGACACCGAGCACGGTGACGTGGTCGGCGCCTCGCGACGGCGCACCCTGGACGTGCCCGCGACCCTGGCCGGTGCGCTCGCCGCGCTGGGCACCCTGGTGCTGCTGTCGGCGCTGGTCGGCACGATCGGCACCATCGGCTTCCAGCGCGGCGTCGACGGCTCCGACCTGTCGATCGGCGGTCTCGTCGCCGGTCTCGTCGTCCTGTTCCTCGCGTGCCTCGTCGGCGGCTGGGTCGCCGCCCGCGTGGCGCGCGCCCGCGGCCCGCTCCACGGCCTGCTCGCCGCCCTGTGGCTCGTCGTGCTGGCCGCCCTGCTGGCCGGCCTGGCGGCCCTCGCCGGCGACGACGCCGACGTCCGCGAGCGCGTGGGCCTGCCCGACTGGTTCAGCTCCGACGCCCTCGGCACGGCCGCGATCGTCACCGGGGTCCTCGCGCTGCTGTGCATGCTGCTCGGCGGCTGGCTCGGCGGACGGCTGGGTGAAAGCCACCGGCACAGCTCGGAGGTCGAGGTCGTCAGGACGCGTCGCAAGGTGCGCACGCACCAAGGCGGCATCACCGCGGAGGAGCACCGATGAGCCACCAGCCCGGCCACGAGCCCGACCCGCTCGATCCCACGACCCCCGTCGACCTCCCGGGGACGAGCGGGGCGGTCGAGCCCGACGACGCCTCGGTGGTGCGCCACGAGGAGCGCTCGGTCGTCGGCACCGAGCAGCACGAGTCCGGCCGCGTCCACGTGCGCAAGCACGTCGAGACCTACCCTGTCGAGGAGACGGTGAGCCGCAGCGTCGAGCACGCCGACACCTCCGAGCGCGTCCCGGCCCTCAAGGGTGACAGCGGGGAGGTCGAGACGCTCGAGGACGGTGCGGTCTCGATCCCGGTCTTCGAGGAGGTGCTCGTCGTGACCAAGAAGCTGGTCGTGCGCGAGCGGGTGATCGTGCGCAAGCACACCGTCGTCGACGAGCACACGCTCCAGACCGAGCTGCGCCGCGAGCACGTCGAGGTCGAGGGCGACGAGGGGATCGAGGTCGAGGACCGCCGGAGCGCCCCTCCGCCCGGCTAGACCGCCGCCGCCCGGCACCCGGCCGACGGCCACCCGGACCGCGCACCAGCGCGGTGCGGGTGGCCGTTTGCCGTGCCGGGGGCCGGGAGGCGCCGCTCACACCTTGCCCGGTTCTCCGGCGAGGGCGGGCCGGGGCGGCCTAGCCTGCGCCGCATGGCCCTGGTGCGTTGCAGCTGCCTGGCCCAGGTCGTCCCGGCCGCCGGCGGCGGGCACGACCTGAGGGTCCGGGTCCTCGATCCCGCGTGCGGGTACGTCGTGCACCGGCTCGGTGCCGAGCTCGCCGAGCCGGAGGTGCCGAGCCGCTGACACCCGGGCGGGCACGCCCACGACGCCGGGGCGCCCACGACGCGGACGGCCGCCCGCACCCGGGGGGTGCGGGCGGCCGTCGATGGACCGGGGGAGCGTCAGACGCGGCGGTCGTCCACGTCGCCCTCGACCTCGATGTGCTCCTTGCGGACGTCCTCGGTGACCGTCTGCTCGTCGACGACGGTCTCGGTGCCGAGGCGCACCCGCTCGACCGGCTCAGCGGTCTTGTCCACGACCGCGCGCTCCTCGTGCAGGACGACCTCGTGCTCCTCCTCGGAGATGGCCGGCCCGTCGAGGGCCTCGTCGACGTTGCCGCCGGTGACCGGCTCGGTCTCCACGACCGCACGCTCCTTGGTCACCGGGACGGTGCGCGTCTCGGTCTCGGTGGTGACGTACTTGCGCAGCCGTGCGCGGCCCGCCTCCTGGCTGGTGGTGCCCACCTCGAGGCGCTCCTCGGACCGCGTCATGGCGTCGTCGGTGTTCGGTCCCGAGGTGTCGTGGCCGGCGGGCGCCGTGCCCGCCGTGCCGGTGGTGCCGGTGCCGGTGGTGCCGGTGCCGGACGTGCCGGAGACACCGAGGACGCCGTCGTTGCGGGTCGTCGCACTGTCGTCGTACGTCGTGCCGGCGTCGCCGTACGTGCCGGCCACGCCCGAGGTGCCGCTCCCGAGGCCGTAGTGGGCGTAGAGCCGCTCCTCCTCGGACTGGTCGAGGTGGCCGGCGTCGAGGTCGACGTTCGGCGCGTCCTTGATCTTGTCCTTGGTGTACGGCAGCCGCAGGTCGCTGCCGGAGAGCTCGGCGTCCTGGACCGGTACGAAGGTCTCCTTCATGCCGAACAGGCCGGTGTTGACGGTCACGAACTCCGGGCGACCGGTCTGGTCGTCGAGGAAGAGCTGACCGACCTTGCCGATCTTCTCGCCGTCGGAGCCGTAGGCGGTCGAACCGATGACGTCGCGCGCCTGGGTCTCAGTGATCATGGGGGAGTGCTTCCTTCCGATCGGGATGGTTGCTGACCCCTCCCTTCCCCGTCGTCTCTCGGCCGCATTCGGCTCGGCTGGGCAAAGTCGACAAGACCATCCCGGAGGGTGAGCCCCGTCACGACGGTGGTCGGTGGAGGGTCACAGCTCGCGCCAGCCGGCGCCCGCCTCGTCGTGCCCGTGCGCGGCCATCAGCGAGAGGCCGCCGTCCACCACGTAGCTGCTGCCCGTGACGTAGGCGGCACGCGGCGAGGCCAGGAACGCGATCACCGAAGCGACCTCGTTGACGTGCCCCGGTCGCCCGAGCGGGTTGCCGGGGCGCTCCTGGTGGTAGGCCTCCTCGGTGTCCATGCCGGTCATCTCGGTGGAGATCTCGCCGGGGGCGACGGAGTTGACCGTGATGCCGTGCTCGCCGAGCTCGAGCGCGAGCACCTCGGTCAGGGCGCCGAGCCCGGCCTTGGCGGCGCAGTACGCCGCGGCACCGAGCCGCGGGACGTGCTCGTGCACGCTGGTCACGTTGACGATGCGCCCCGGGTGGCCGGCGTCGACGATGTGCCTCGCCGCGGCGCGGCAGGTCAGGAACGGGCCGTCGAGGTCGGTGGCCAGCACGTGGCGCCAGGTGTCGAGGTCCGTGTCGAGCACCCGGCTGCTGTGGCCGGTACCGGCGACGTTGACGAGCACGCCGAGCCCGCCGAGCTGCTCGACGAGCCGGTCGACGACGGCGCCCGCACCGGGATCGGAGGCGTCGAAGGGCTCGACGAAGGCGCGCTGGCCGCGCTGCTCGATCGCTCGCGCGGTCTCCCGGGCGCCCTCCACGTCCTCGTGGCTGGTCAGCCCGACGTCGTACCCCTCGGTGGCGAGGAGCTCTGCGGTGGCGCGGCCGATGCCGGAGTCGGCGCCGGTCACGATGGCGAGACGGGGGTAGTTGGTCATGCGGCGTCGGTACCCACCGACCGCAGCGCGTTCCGCGTCCTCTGTCCACCTCGCGGGGTGGTGGCGGCCGTCGTGTCCCCGGTCTAGCGTCTCGGGCATGAGGCGTCCGCACGAGAACGTCGCGACCGTGCTCGTCGACCCGACGGTCCTGCGCGAGCTCGAGCTGGACCTGATGGCGCTCGACCTGTGGGTCTGGCCGGTGGCGACCGCGCCGATCGCGGCGGACGGACCGCGGATGGCCTTCCAGGTCCGGCGCCGGCTGGTCGAGGCCCGGCGCGGCGCCTGGGACTGCGCGCAGGAGTGGACGCCGGTGTGGGTCTCCTTCGGCACGAGCTGGTACGTCGCCGACGACCCGCTCCCGTGGGCTGCGCACGCGGCGTTGTGGGAGGCGCTGGGCCGCCACGCTGACCGGGTCCGGCACGCGGGCCGGCTCGGCGGCGTCCCCCGGCTGCCGGTGCGGCGCGAGCTCGGCGCCGAGCGGGACTCGGCTTGAGCGGCTCGCCGCACTGCGGACAACGGGTGCGCACGGGCCCACACACTCCTACGCTGCGGTCCGTGGACGGTAGGAGCCTCTCGTTCGAGACCCAGGGCGACGTGCTGCGCGTCGCCGGCTCCGTCGACGAGGACATCGTCGCGGTGCTCCAGGAGCGGCTCGCCGACTTCGTCGCCGGCCACCGGGGCCAGGTCGTGTGGGTCGACGTCGACGACGTCGACTTCCTGCCCAGCGCCGGGATCGGCGCGCTGGTCGCCGCGCAGGGCGCGGCGCTCCGGGCCGGCGGGCTGCTGACCCTGGTGGCGGCCGACGGCACGCTGCCGGCGCGGGTCTTCGCGCTCATGGGGATCGAGCACGACGCCACGGTCGCGCGCGGGACGGCCGGCTGAGACCCCCGTCAGGAGCGCCGCCGTGGGTGGGTGGCCGCCCGATTTGGCACTTCACCGGGAAGCCGTCTAATGTTTTCTCTGTCGCCAGGGAGCGGCGGGGAGCAAGGCCGGTCTGGTCGGGCTTCCGGCCCCGGGTTGACCACAGCATGGTCCTGGTGGTTCGGGGGCTGCACCGGTTTGTTGGTGTGGGTCTTGGGTGTCTAGGGTGTGCGAGCCCCGGAGGGCAGTGAGGGATCGCTGTCCGCGGTGTGCGTGTGATTCTTGAGAACTCAACAGTGTGTCATAGTCGACGAATTAGTTTGTTATGCCCCGTCGACTGATCTTCCTCTTTTGTGGGGTTGGTTGGTTGATGGTTTCTTTGACAATGATTCTGGCTGGGCCCCTTTGGGGGTCCAAAGATGTCAGTTTCTCCTGTCAGGGGCATCTCTTTTTCCGCCGTCGGGCTTTGTGTCTGGTGGTGGTGTTGTTTTTCAACGGAGAGTTTGATCCTGGC